>CAVVPU010000064.1:0-9927 GCA_963750015.1 uncultured delta proteobacterium
CGCACCGCATCCCTGACTTGGGAAACGGCGGCCCGACGGTAATCCCAGCGTTCGTCCTGATCGGGCTCCGCGGCCACCATGGTTGCGTTGGCTTCAAACAACAGAACTTCACCCCGCCGGTTAAGTCCAAAGTCGATGCCGCCGTAATCGAGGCCGAGCGCCGCCTGTACCTGTTCCAACCCGGCCATAGCCTTGGCGCCAAGCACTCCCGGCATATCGGTCAAGAATCTTTTCTCCTCGGCACGGTGGTCGGGACGGTCTTTCATGTCGGCGCTGAAGTAGTGGATCTTCCAGTTGGGTGAGATGGCCAGATGGAGGGGATAAAGCCGGCCACCGACCATCATCACGCGGTACTTCCGTGAATCGCCATCGGCGTCGCGGGCGTCGAGATACTCAATCGCGAGCAGTTCAGCGCCGGGGCGTCCCGCACCGGGTAGCTTCGCCACCGCACCAGCGAGCTCCGACGAAGACTCAACCCGGACGAAGTGCTGCCCCATATGAAAGCCCGGCACCCGCAGCAGGAGCGGAAACCGAAAACCCTGACGCGCCAGTGCGGCAGGGCCCTCCTCTCCGGCGAGCAACGGGTAGGGGAAAATCGCCGCAGCAGGAGTCAAGACTGCGGGTATGTGAGCCAGTCGCTTGGCGTTCTCGCAGCGGCCGGTGGCCCGAACTGCGGAAGGCGCGTTCAGGACGGGCGCCGAAGTAAGCTGAAGCAGCGACTCCGCTGCAATCAGTGCCTCCTCCGCACAGTCGGTATCGCCGATGCCGTTGACGACCAGGCGATGCTCCGGCAACGGAGTCTTCCGATCATAGGAATCTGCTATGACTACATAAGTCTGAAAAATTCGATTATCCAGGAGCTTATCGATGGGTGTGTTGCCGCCGGTGGAAGAAGCCAGAAGGAGCACTGGAATGGGTTGCGAGTCTCCCCGGTAGGTACAGGAGAAAATGCTCTGTTTTTCTCCAGCCTTGCGACGATGCACTTCGGCAGCCTCGAACTCGCCAAGATTGGTGAGAGCGTAATACATCCCCCCGTGCGCCTGAAGGAACTCCGGGTCGATGCGAAGTGCTGCTTCGTATTGGAGGCGCGCCCCTGCGGCATCTTTCGCACGCAACAGGCGAGCACCCAGATTCACGCGACAGATGATATCTTCCGGGTGGTGCCTTACCGCTTCAGCGTAGACCAGCCGGGCGGCCGTCTCGTTTCCGGTTGAGGTGAGCAACCGCCCCAGGCCGATGAGGTTCTGCAAGTGTTTGGGATCAAGTTCGACGACCTTCAGATGATCGGCTCTGGCTTCGAGGTCGCGGCCCATTTCATACAGCAGTGCTGCCCGCTTGACGCGCAGCTCAATCTCACTCTGCTTTTGGCTCTCACACGCCGTGCCCGGTCCCATGTCGATGTGTTCTGCCCCGGGTCCGTCCACTTTCTCCGGTTGTAAGTGACCGCCCATGGCAAGCGTCGCAAGATCGGCACGGGCCTTCTCACATTCTTGAATTAACCCATCGAGCTGCCGTACGAGGGCATCTCGCCTGAGCCATGGCTCCCCCTTGTCCCCGGAAGGCTCCTCGCGAGGCACTCTCGGTTGCAAGTCCCGGCCTGCGGCCAGGGTGGCTTCCACCAGCGTGTCTATTTCCGCGCGGCTCGTCCGATGATTGACGATGGCAGCGCGAATCGCCAGACAGCCTCCGATGATGGTCGTTGAAGGAGCAACGAATCCGGACTCTTGCAACTGAACGACAATCTGGCGATTGATCCGGTTTGAGAGCTCGGAGATTGCCCGATCGCCCGGAGTTCCGCAGCGGTACCGGAAGCAGACAATGTTCAGCTCGACCGGGGCCAAAAGCTCCAGCTCGGAAGTTGCGGCGATGCGGTTCTCCAGGTAACGGGCAAGCTCACAGGTGCGGCTGATCACTTGGCCGATTGCCTCTGTGCCGTAAGTTTTGAGGGTGAACCACGTCTTGAGAGCGCGGAAGCTGCGGGAAAGATCGGGACCCAAATCACAAGGCCATGGCGATCCCGCGGACATCCCGCGCTCGTCCCTCATCAGATACGCACAAGGGGAGGCGAACGCCTGCTGCTGTCGCGCGCCATCGCGCATCAGGATAAAGCCTGCGTCATAAGGAACCTGTCCCCACTTATGAAAGTCGAAAGCCAGAGAGTCGGCCCGCTCGATTCCCGCAAGCCGCGGCGCCAGTTCCGGAACGAGAATGGCCAGTGCACCGTAGGCGCCGTCAACGTGAAACCAGAGCCGCTGCCGAGCGCAAAGATCGGCGATGCCGGCGAGATCGTCGATGGCGCCGGTGTCAACCGTACCCGCGTTCCCGACGACAAGAAAAGGCGTAAAGCCTGCATCTCGATCCGCTTCGATGGCCTTTACAAGAGCGTCAACGTCCATACACTGTCGGCTGTTTACCGGAACGAGTCGCAGGGAATCGCTTCCCAGCCCGGCAAAATCAAGGGCCCTCGCGATACATCCATGCACGGCCACTGAGGCATAAGCGGTCAGCCTCCGTGCCCGTCGGCTGATCCCTTGCCGACGCACCTCGGAGCCGACCATCGCATCGCGCGCCACCACCACTGCGATGAAGTTTGCTATCGACGTGCCGGTGACAAAAAGTCCGCTCGCGCTTTCGGGAAAACCGAAGAGCGTGCGCATCCAGGCCGTCACTTGGCGCTCCACTTCGAGAGGAATCTGATCGCGGCCGCCTAGGTTGGCGTTCAACCCGGCGGACAGCATCTCTGCCAGCATGCCTACAGGTGTTCCTCCGCCCTGCACCCAGCCCATGAATCCCGGGTGGACGTTACTGGCCGTAAAGGGCAAAATCGAGGTCATGAACTCCTCGTGGACCTGCGCCAGTTCAGTTGGCTTGTCCGGAAGAGCCTGGCGAAAATCCTCGCGTACCTCTTCGGGAATCACCCGCCAGACGGGTCGCTGCCGGATGGTTTCGATGTGGCCGAGCATGTCGTCGAGCATGCGGTGGGCCTGCTGACGAAAGTGAGCCCAGTCGCAAGGATCGAGAGAGACGGTCGTCTCCAAAGTCTTCTTATCGGCAAATTCGCATGCCGGTTTACCTTCGCTCATCGTGGACACCCCTATCCCGCATAGGTCTTCCCTCGGACATCGGACAGTGTGGGAGTACCATGAGGGTCGCACCTGTCTGTGAAGCCATGAAGGACGGAAGCCCGGGCCGTCCCCTTGCGGTCCTCTGCTTCATTCCTTTCCTCCGTTCCCCGTGTTGTCTGGCGGCGGCTATTTCCCTGACAGAGCCTCCAGCCCGTTTTGTAAGGCCTCGCTGCAAGGATTATACCGGGGCCTGTACCGAGGAATAACAATGCCTTCCGGCTTTTTTGGGGCGCGGGCGATCGCGTCTCGTCAACCCTTTGACAGAAGAAAAGGCGACACGCCGCTTTCCGAAACCCACCCTCGTCCTTCGGGACCGGCAAACTACACCCAGGATGTCGCCGTACTGGAGAGGGTTGGGTTGATTCAACGAAAGGATGGGAAGATGAGCGTGCCCTGGGAACGTATCATTGCGGAGATAGGACTGACAGCCTGATTCTTTCGCCCAATTGAATAAGTACCTCAGCCGCAAAGCCCTCGCGCCGGGTATGCCAAATGTACTGCTACTATGCATCAATGCTGGACGGCTATCGTCCGAATCTATTCTTTTCTTAATGGTTCACTGGCCGGCAGTTTTCCTTCAATGGTTGTTCGAAAATTCTCTTTCCCTGCAAAATTGAAAGCTTTGTATGGATTCAAATCGGGGGAACCCATAGCGTAAGATACCTTGAGCGCGGTCAAATCGAAAACCGCGGACCAAATCGTTCCAAGAAAATCATTATAGTAGGGCTGGTTAACGCCCTGAGGCAAACGACTCGAGAGGATTTTTTTCAAATCTTCAATCCCTGTAGCCCTTCCCAGAGCAGTCTGTTGCCGATTCATACCTCCTTACCGAATTGGGCATGAGCCATCTCTGCTCGGACTTCATTTCCCCGGATATATAGTGATTTACTACAATAATCTGTCCATTTTCAGGCTTTCTCACGGCGATTCTTGGAGGGCTTACTTCGACGGCAAAGGCCGAATGACTGTCCGCAATCAAGTAATTGTAGGAACAGGAATGGGGAACTTTTTTGAGAAATGCCAGGGCTTCCTCTGCGGAATTGCAAGTGTCCAGGACCATTCGGACGATTAGAGGAAAGAAGAATCCCTTTTCGTTTCTGCCGGTCCCATGGGCAAAGGAGATTCCTGCATACAAACCTGCTTCATTCATTCCCTCGATCCTTCCGAATATGAATTGTGTCATTCCAATGGAGGCTTTGAATGAAGTTTCCGGATAGAGGGCGGTCAGGCGAAAGTCGGTAAGATTCCTGTCGGCAGAGAAGTCATAGTTCCTGCCCACCAAGGTATTGCCCGTGGTGGTTCTTTCCCCCAGTACGGCCACTTGGGTGCATCCGTGATCGATAGGCGTATTTGTGATCCCGTAACCGCTGAGTTTTACGACAACATCCTCTATGGGCAGTTTGACGGCTTCGGAAAAGCCCTTCATTTCATCGAGAAGTCCCGGGTCCAATTCCTTCAGGAGCCGGGTAGCCTCGGAATAGTTCTCCGGTGTAGTTTTGGTAAAAACCTTGGCCTTCAAAACCATCCCAATGTATGGATTATCCTTCAGGACATCCCGTCCCTCTTGAAAGCCGATCTGAAAAGCCTTACCGCCATAGGAATTGGCTGAAACAGTGACTGATGCCTCAGCCGTAACGGACAGCACGGAAAAAAGGACAAGAAGAAGTATGCTATTGATAACCTTAACCATATGATTTCTCCCTATTATAGGTTTTCCTTGTGGAAAACCAATGAGCCCGATAGATTTGATGCCGCCGGATGTCTTTCCAAATCTCAGCCATGCTTTCATGTACAAGTCGCTGAAAGGATCATGTTTGTGCTTTCATCACCGGTACCCAGTATTCACAGGAATAGTCCGGAGAGATCATGTCGCCCGGTGGGTAGAACTCGATCTCTGCCGTTCCTGCGTGTTCCCAGTCCGAGGTTGGAAGCCATTCACTGAAAATACGCTTTATCAATGTCTGGAAATTCGGTCTCACTGGGCCGTAGTTCGTAAACTTGGCCCAGTTTGAAGCGGGTACGGGAAAAAGTTCCGTTCCTTTTGGCATATCTTTCATTTCAGATGGTTCTTCTATGGCGATACCGTAAGTAAACTCGCCGGAGGCCATGTCGAAATCCCGGCACACGCCTACCACGCCTAAACCGTTTTCACCCACAGCTTTCGCCTTCGCACAAAGAGGCTCCCATCGGTCATCGGTCATTACCCTATCCCAGTAATCAGATATAACCGCAAAATTACTGCCGTCCTTTGTTTTCACCCGTAGGCTCAGACCCGCGAGCTTCAGTGCCTTCCCGTTCTCGATGCGATATTGCATCGCTTTATCCCCTTTGAGCACGATAGAAAACGACAAGGGCGGGAAGCGGTGCAATCGTGTGCCGGCCTTGCGGGCGTCTCTGGGGAGAACGCCGAACTCTCGCCTAAAAGCCCGAGCGAAAGCATCGGGTGACTCGTAACCAAAGCGTAGCGCCACCTCGATCACCTTGGCATCTCCATGACTCAATACCAGCGCCGCTTCGGAAAGTCTGCGTCTGCGCAAATATTCGCCGGGGCTGATCCCCGTGATCACCTCAAACATCCTGAAAAAGTGAAAGGCTGAGCAGTTTGCCTCGCGGGCTGCTTGTTCAAGATTAGCTTCGCCTTGCAGGTTGTCTTCAAGGTATTTTAAGGCCCTGCTCATTCGTGTTTGCCAGTCCATGGTCTCCCCTGTGTCTATACTACCATGGAGCGACCAGCCCTTACCCGACAGTTTTTGCCGATCTTGGTCGGTTTTTAATGGCCGATTATTGGGGAGCCTGAGCCTTGTTTTGGACGGCACAAATGTATAGGATGATTAATGTAAAGGCAGACAAGCGCCCAACATGTTATAATGCCTTATAAAGACTGCATAGAGATTGGGCTGCCCGGCTGAAGTGCGTGTCAGAGAACCATAAGAACAAAGAACAGCCTGGAGAAGCTCAGTGCGGGGTTAACGCCCCAAAAGTGAGGACACCATAAAAGCGCTCCTTGTTTATCCCAAATATCCCGTCACCTTCTGGAGTTTCAAATATGCATTAAAATACGTATCCAAGAAGGCTGCCTTCCCACCGCTAGGATTGTTGACGATAGGGGCAATCCTTCCCAAGGACTGGGACATCCGTCTGGTAGATCTCAATATTCACAAGCTGAGAGATAGCGATCTTCAGTGGGCTGACTATGTCTTCATCAGCGCCATGCTGATACAGAAACAATCGGTCGATGCAGTCCTCGATGAATGCCGTCGTTTGGGGAAAAAGGTCGTGGCCGGAGGCCCCCTTTTCAACGGGGCCGCGGAAGATTACCTAGGACTCGTTGATCATCTCGTCCTGAACGAGGCAGAGTTGACGCTACCCGAATTCTTGCGAGATTTCGCCCGGGGTGAGGCCAAGGAAATATATCGGTCGTACGCCTTCCCCCCCTTATCCATGACGCCTATTCCTCGCTGGGACTTGGTAGAGATCGGGAACTACGCCTCTCTCATGGTTCAGTATTCACGGGGGTGTCCCTTCAATTGCGAATTTTGCGACATCACCACCACATACGGCCGCACGCCGAGATTAAAAGAGCCCGAGCAATTCTTGAATGAGTTGCAAGCGATTTATGATAGAGGATGGCGAGGCGCCCTCTTTGTTGTGGATGATAATTTCATCGGCAACCGCGCTGCAGTCAAGCAGATGTTGCCCCGTGTCATTGAATGGATGAAGATTCACGATTATCCCTTTCAATTCTTCACCGAGGCTTCCATAAATATCGCCGACGATGGAACACTCATCCAGCTCATGGTCGAAGCAGGGTTCCGACGGGTGTTCATCGGTTTGGAAACGCCGGATGAAGAGAGCCTGCGAGAATGCTCAAAGAATCAAAACTGCAAACGTGACATGACGGCGACTATCAGACTGCTTCAGGCGTCAGGACTTGAGGTGCTGGGGGGTTACATCGTCGGATTCGACAGTGATGACGAGGGCATCTTTGGCCGTCAAATAAAGTTTATCCAGGAAAGCGGTGTGGCAACAGCCATGGTAGGGCTTTTGAGCGCCTTGCCGAATACAAGACTGTGGCACAGACTCAAAGAGGAAAACCGTCTTGAGCTCACGGCTTCCGGGGACAATACTGACGGGAGCATTAACTTTGTCTCCAAAATGGATAGAACAAAGCTGATTGAGGGTTATCAAAGAATCATCAAGACCATCTACGGCCCTCGGCCCTATTACCAGAGGATTTCGCAGTTTTTGAGGTATCATAAGCCTCACGGGAAGCAGAGGATCGCTCAAGGTGATCTTAAAGCTCTCCTGAAGTCTATCCTCTATATCGGGATTCTGGGCAATGGCAAGACCCAGTGGTATTACTGGAAGCTTTTCGTTAAAGCTCTGGTGCTCTACCGGAAATCTTTTGGTGAAGCAATCACTTTGATGATCTATGGACAGCACTTTCGCAAAGTCGCGAAAAAAGTCTGTTTAAGATAAAACATTTGTCGATTGAGCCGGCAAGGCCATTCCTTGAGTGTGGCGCTTCTTTTTCCTAAGAATAGGTCTTATAGGACTTATATGACCTATTCTTAAAGGCTCGAAAAGAGGTTGAAACGGGAGTCAATTCTGCGGAACGCGCCCATCATTTCCTGATGAATCTGTCCTTGTAAAACCCCTGATTGAGATACAAAGCAGCGACAGGATTATGCCCGAGAGCACGGTCCTTGACTACGAGAGGCGTTGTCTCGGCTTCACAATGGCGCAGGAAGAGTATGTCATGCCCGAGACAAAGCCCTACCATGATGTTCAGCTCCGTCTTCTCACGGTTGAGTACTTCCGCCTGCATTATCGGGTTGCACATTATGTTCCCCGGCATGTCTATATCCTGTGGTTTCACTTCGCCACAGAGGCATGATACGGAGACGACGTCGAACCCGTTGCTTTCAAGGATGTCGGATAGAGACCTCGATTCGGACAACAATCCGTAGCACGTGCCTATGCCCAGCCTTGTCATTCCCCGTATCTTCGCGTACTCCATGATTTCATCGACTCTTGTCCAGGACAGTTTTTCCCTTGGTTTTTCCGGATCCATAGTCTTATTCATCACACCGAGCCACCCCTCATTTATAGCCCGGTTTTCGGGCAGACGGAGCTTTTCTATCGATTCCTTGACTAGGTTCGGGTACTTTTCAGTAGGGCAGGATGGCGCCACTTTCTTGTCCTTCTTTTCAGAACTGCATCGATGGATGTGACACTTTACGCATTGGGGACTATTCTTTTCCATTTGTCGGCTCCTTTTCATTACTCGAATTTCTTGTACGTTTCCGCCTGACATCGGAAGTCCGCAAGGTATGCCTGGCGCTGAAGCAATCACGTCATGGTTGATTCAATTCATGACTTCATGTCTCGCGTATCTTCAGAAAGAGAGTCTTCTCCTGTTGCACGACCGTGCCCGCTTTCCGAAGCTCCTTCATGGCCCTGGTCACACTGACGCGATGAGCGCCCACCAGAAATCCGAGATCCTCGTGGGTGAGAGGAAATCTGATAATGAAGCCGTCACCGGCCTTGGTGCCGTGTTCGAGGGCAATGTTGAGAAGCGTCTGATAGAGGCGCTTCTCAAGTCCCGTAAGAGACATGCTTTCCACCCGGTGGGTGAGCCACGATATTTGCTTGCTCAGGTTTTTCATGACTTGAAGACCTATTCTCGGATAACTGAGGACCAGATGCTCGAAGCGCTCCTTCATGAAGCCGCAGATCAGCGTCTGTTCAAGACAAATCGCGGAAACAGGGTACTCCACATCTTCGCCGAGCATATTCTCTCCGAGGAAATCTCCGCTCTTTCTCATATCCAGGGTGATTTCGGTACCATCCTCCATGACCTTGCTCAGTTTCACGAGGCCCGCCTTCACAAGGAACAACCTGTCTACGTTATCTCCCTGGGAGAAAATCGACTCTCCTTCTTCATAAGTCCTTCTGACGGCAGCTTCCGCCAGCGCCGCAATTTCCCGGGCATCAAGGTTCTCGAAGAGCCAGAGGGAGCCGATGCAGACCGGGGAAAGGACTGCCCCGTTCTTCAGAGGAATTTCGCTGCACACGCACCGCGGTTTGCCTGCGGACGGAGTTTTCATATCCGTGCCTCCTCCATACCGGAATTACAGGATGCTGCCCGCTCTCGGGAGATACGACACGACCCGCGGCCCGCCTCGTCGGCGTGGGGTTTCATGTCCATTACACATTATAGCCGACCGACGGGTTGATTGCTGTAGCGATTGTTACAGGGGCACAAAGCCGACGTGGGTGTTACGCAAAGATTCCAAGGGATTTCAGGCCAATAATGCGGCTGCCCGGAGTGTAGGTTTGCCTTGTCGGACAGACCGGACGTGGAATCAGGTCTCATAAGGGACGTCCATATTGCGACTGCCGGGCGTCCCCCTAGACCCTCACCGCCCCATAAAGACAGGGGCCAACCTTCTTACGGGAAAACGGGGAGAGGCGGATTCGTGAGAGGATGGGCGAGCTCCGCAGCAACCAAGCGCTCCACGGGAACCGTTGTGCCCATCGCTTCTGTGTGCCCTGCCTTCGTGCTGTAAGCGCTATAGCCCGGAACGACGATGGCGGTAAGGATACCGACGATCGCGATGACGAAGAGCAACCCAATGAGGCTGAAACCTTTTCTTTCCATGCCAACTTTCATCATACACTGCCCCCTTGAAAAGTAGGTATAAACTGCCAGGATCGACTTCCCCCCTGGAGATAATATTTTTATCGGCAGTAGATACCGGGAGCTTAAGCAGTTCCGGTCAAAAATTTGTCACATTAT
>CAVVPU010000065.1:0-6753 GCA_963750015.1 uncultured delta proteobacterium
CCCTCCAACCGCCTCTATGTCGGGCATCCGAAGCACACGCTGGTACATGAGATGGCCGACCAGGTACATGCCTTCGGCGTTGAGGGTCGTCTCCTTGCAGTCTATGTAAAAGGTGCTCCTCTTGCCGCTCGCAAGCAGGAAATCGCCTTCCTCGTATGAGAGCTGCTTAAGAATCCTGAGCAACCGCCTGTCTTCTTCCATGATCACCTCTTCACGAAAAGTTCCATCTGCTCCAGTTCCATTCCCCATGGAAAACGCAAGGGATAATGGCCTGAGAAACATGCGTCGCAGAAGGTGTAGCGAAACGATTCCGACCCGTTCCCGATCGCCCTCTTCAGGCCGTCTATGGAAAGATACTCGAAGAGTATCGGAGGTCATATACCGGTTAATCTCTTCCACATCGTTGGACGAGGCGATCAGCTCGGACCTGGAGGCTATATCGATGCCGTAGAAACAGGGAAAGCGGGTCGGCGGCGAGGTAACCCTGAAATGGATCTCTTTCGCGCCCTGCTGACGGAGCATGGTGATGATCTTCCTGCCTGTGGTGGCCCGCACGATCGAATCGTCGATCACCACGATCCTTTTCCCCTTCACCGTGTCGTGGGCCGCGTTGAGCTTGAGCTTCACGCCGAAATGGCGAATCGATTCCTTGGGCTCGATAAAGGTCCTGCCCACGTAGTGGTTCCTGATCAACCCCATCTCGAAGGGGATGCCCGAGGCCTGGGAGTAACCGATGGCGGCGCTTATGCCGGAGTCGGGCACGGGAACGACTATGTCTGCCTCGACGCTGCACTCCCGGGCAAGCTCTCTGCCGAAGTCCTTTCTGACCTGGTATACGGTCCTCCCGAAAATCTGGCTGTCAGGCCGCGCGAAATATATATATTCGAATATGCACCGCCGTGGCTCCACTTTCTTGAGAGGTGAATAGGAATGAAGACCGTCCCGCGTGACGTGTATCACTTCGCCTGGTTCTACCTCACGAATGTACTCAGCCTCGATAAGATCGAAGGCGCAGGTTTCGCTCGAAAAGACATAAGAGTCTTTCAGCTTGCCCATGACGAGCGGTCTGAACCCGTAGGGATCGCGCACGGCGATCATCTCCTTGTCAGTGAGGACCAAAAGGGAGTAAGAGCCTTCGATGCGCCGCAGGGCGCTGATCAAACGGTCGAGAGTGGCGTTTTCGTGGGAAAGAGCGATGAGGTGAACGATCACCTCCGTGTCCGTGGTCGATTGGAAGATGGAACCATAGTTCTCCAATTCTTCCCGGATGATCTTCGCATTCGTGAGATTGCCGTTGTGCGCTACGGCGAGAGAACCTTTCGAATAGCCGACGACGAAAGGCTGGGCGTTCTTTATATCGCTCGAACCTGCAGTCGAATACCTCACGTGGCCTATAGCCGTGTGACCCTTCAGACCCTCCAGCACTTGTTCGTCGAATATGTCGGAGACGAGCCCCATCTCCCGTTTGTTGTACATGGTGGTGCCGTCGGTGCTTGCGATGCCGGCGCTTTCCTGCCCCCTGTGCTGGAGCGAATGAAGGCCGAGATAGGCGAGGTTTGAGGCCTCCCTGTGGTTATATATGCCGAATATCCCGCACATGATCTATGAGGAACCCCTTTTTGTCCGCTCTATTTCACGGGAAAAGAAGCGCGCGATCTCTTCATCCATGAGAAAGATGTCTATTGCCTCGATCCCTTTATGGGCCGCTGCAAACTTCGCGATCTCCTCCACCATGATATGCGCACATTGATCTTTAGGAAAGCCGAAAATGCCCGCGCTGATCGCCGGCATGGCGATGGTGCGGAATCCCCGACCAAGGGCCGTCTTCAAAGTGTTCCTAACTGCAGAGCGGAGCTTCGTTTCCTCGTCGCCCTCGCCCCATCGGGGCCCCACCGTATGTATGACATATTTGGCAGATAAGGCGCCGGCCGTAGTGACGGCGCATTCTCCCACCGGCACGTAGCCTATGCGGTCGCTCTCGATCTGAATGATGCTGCCCCCCTTTCGCACGATGGCCCCTGCCACACCGCCGCCGTGGCGCAAATGGGAATTCGCCGCGTTGACGATGGCATCGACCGAGGCTTGTGTGAGGTCTCCCCGGATGATGCGAACCTTCGTGGTATTAATGAGCGCTTCTTCGATGATTTCCATGCATCCCGGATGGCAGGAATATTGTATACCATTATCCCTCCTGCGCGCAATATGCTATAACTGATCGATGAAAACCGGAAGAAAAAGTCCTCGCCGAGGCGCGCGGCGCAAGGGAATTGCCGACAGCCTCCGGCCGGCGGACGGCGATTCTCCGAGGGGGCTCCTGAAGCCTGTCGCCTCCGTGAAAGGCGTCGGCCCCAAGACTGCCGAGGCCCTTGCTCGCAGGGGCGTGCGGGTAATAGAAGACCTCCTTTATTTCATGCCCGTCCGATACGAGGACAGAAGGTTCGTGCGACCGATCGAGGCCGTCGCCGAAGGAGAACAGACCGTGGTTTCCGGGAGGGTTGTCGACTCGGGGAAAGCCTATTCCAGGGCGAGCAGGAGGAAGCTTTGCTATGCCCGGATCGACGACGGCACAGGATGGATGACTCTGAAGTGGTTCCGTTTCAACAAGGGGATGATTACCGGTCTCTGCAAGAAAGGAAACGTGCTTTTCGCCTCCGGCAAGGCTATCAGGTATGGAGCCGAGCTTCAGATCGTGCATCCGAAGGTGACTGTCGTGGGGCAGGACGAGGATGCTTCCTCCCTCGGCTCCGTCGTCCCGGTCTACCCCGAGGTGGAGGGTGTAAAGCCGGGCGTGTTGGAAAAGATAATGAAGGAGGCAATCGAAGCGGTCAAGGAAGACATAGTGAGCGCGATCCCCGAGAGCCTGTCTGCATCCTACAATCTCCCGGACCTTAAACACGCCTTCATGACATCTCATTTTCCCGATGGCGCGGCGCCGTGCGATCCCTTCAAGGAAGAGGGCGCGGCGAGGATCGTTCTCGAGGAGTTCTTTCTTTTCCAGATCGCCCTTCTTCTCAAGAAAGGACAGGACAAGGCGGGTAGGGGGATCGGCTTGAGGCCGGGGAAATACTACCGCCATTTGTTGAAGAGCCTTCCTTTTGAGTTGACCCCCGGACAAGAGCGCGCAAGAGGCGAGATCGAGCGGGACCTAAGGTCTTCCGAGCCTATGAACAGGCTTCTCCAGGGGGACGTGGGTTGCGGGAAGACGGTCTGCGCGGCCTTGGCCGCCGCAATTGCCCTGGACAACGGCTGCCAGGCGGTCTTCATGGCGCCCACCGAGATACTCGCCGAACAACATTACCTGAGCGTACACAAGATGCTGGAAGGGATAGGGATAGAGCCTGTGCTGGTGAGAGGCAACATGGGCGGGGAAAGGGACGGGCTCCTGCGCAGGATCGCGACCGGCGAAGCCAAGGTCGTTGTCGGCACCCACGCACTTCTCCAGCCCGATGTGCTCTTTCATCGTCTCGGTCTCGCGGTGATAGACGAGCAACATCGCTTCGGCGTGATCCAACGGAGCCTGCTCAAAGACAAGGGCCCGGCCTCGAACGTCCTTGTCATGAGCGCGACGCCGATCCCGAGAACCCTCTCCATGGTCGTCTACGGCGACCTCGATTCTTCCCTTATCGACGACATACCCCCCGGCAGGCAACGGGTGCGGACCGAGGTGGTCGACGAAAGCCGGAGACAGAGGGTCTATGATGCCATTCTCGCCGAGACGAAAAAAGGACATCAGACATTTATCGTCTATCCGACCATAGAAGAGTCGGAAGCCTGGGGCAGCCCCGGAGCCAAGGAGAGTCTTCTCGAATGGCGCCTGCTCTTCCCGTCGCTTCGGATTGGTCTCCTTCATGGGGCCATGAGAGTGGAGGAGAAGGAGGCCGTCATGGTCGCCTTCAGAAACGGCGAGATGGATCTGCTCGTCTGCACCACGGTAGTCGAGGTGGGCATCGATGTGCCCAATGCCACGCTCATGGTCGTGGAGCATGGCGAGCGCTTCGGCCTGTCCCAGCTTCACCAGTTGAGGGGAAGGGTGGGCAGGGGGCAGGACGAGGCCTTCTGCATAGTGGTGAGCTCATCGAAAAAGAGCGAGGCCGTCGCTGCCAGGCTCAAGGTGCTCGAGGAGACGACCGACGGCTTCATCATAGCGGAAGAGGATATGAAACTGAGAGGCCCCGGCGACATGATCGGCGTGCGCCAGGCCGGTATCCCCCTCTTCAGGATAGGCAGTATTATCCGCCACGGCCACATCATGAGTCGGGCGAGAAACCTGGCAGGGGAGGCGCTGGCCGGGGCAGACGCAGAGGATCTGACGAGGCTTGAGGCAGCGGCTTCGAGAAAATGGGGTGAAAGGCGGTTCCTGGGGGAAGTGCTGTAGGAGTTTTGCCTGACAGGTCCTATAGGTCTTATCTGACCTATAGGACCTGTCAAAAGGGCCTTAAGGGTCCTGCCCTATTGGGGCTGGGTGATTGCCGAGAGCTGCCAGGGGTTGCTCCCTACGGGCCGCACGAAGGTCCAGTATTCCTCGAATTTCACCGGGTCGGTCCTGCTTCCCGAGACGACCTGTCCCGAGGTCTCGTCCACGGTATAGTCGACCAGGTTCGCATAGAAACGAACCGTGATGTAGTCTTTGCCCGATTCCTGCCAGGCCTCCACGATATTGACCGACCTGACGGCGATGTTGTCGAGCTTGTTTATCCTTTTTTCTGTTTTGAGCCTTTCTGCGTCGTTCTGAATCGTATGGTACATTTCGTCAGTCAGAAGAGGCCGAACGGACGACATTTCCCTGGTGGCCCAGGCTCCCTGGATCTTGAAGAACGTATCCATGCACCCGTCCTGGAAGGCCGGTTCGTTGAAGCCCGGGTCCATCTGTCTGATATAGCGGAGGCCTGTCTGCACATCCATCGCAGTGTTTTCGGCCGGACCGTAACCGACATTCTGGTGAGGCTGGTAGGGTTGATAAGAAGAAGCATCCACGGATGAGGACTGGTAGTAGCCATCCTGGGGAGCCGCCTCCCGTCTCCTTTTCAGGAAACGGTAAACGACATAGAGCACGAGGGCGAGGATGATGATGTCAAAAAAGCCGATACCCCCTCCGCCTCCCCATCCGCCGCCAAAACCGAGACCCCTGAAGAGCATGCCGCCGAGCATGCCGCCTGCGAAGCCGCCGGCCATGCTCCTGAAAAACCCTCCGCCTCCCTGTTGATAAGGTGACTGGGGCTGGTAGGACCGGGATGGGCTGAAGGGGCTCGAAGAGGGGGCCCCTCCGGGAATACTGAAAGACCTCGATCCGCGGGACCCGGAGGACATGCCCCCGCCGACCCGGGCTATCGAGCTCGATTCAAGGCAGCAGAACAGGAAGAACAGGAAAACGAAGCATAGTAAAGCGATTCTAAGCCACTTCTTCTTGGCCATTTAAACCTCCGAAGGAACGATTCTCTTCATAACTGTACCATAAAGTCTTACCTTTCTTCAAAGTGAGGCGCCCGAGGGCTGAAGAGCCTATTTGTGAATAAAATAGCAAAGACCTCTGGAAAAGGCCGTTGAAGTCGTGTAAAGTTAAAAGAGGCTCAGTACACTTCGGGAGAATCTATGCCGGAGGGGCCCGCCAAACCAGCCGGCTGGGGGGGAGGTTGCTATGCAGAACGTGCTCATATACGGCGATGAGCTGGCCTCGGCGGAGTATACGCCGTCCCATCCATTCAGACCTATCAGAGCGAAGCTCTTTCTCGAGCTTCTGCACCGATACCACCATCTTTATGACGGCCAGGTGAGCATAAGGAAACCCGAGCCGTTGCCTGAGGAGCTCCTCTACCTCTTCCATGAGAAATCGTACATTGACCTTTTGAAGAAAGCGGAGCGAGGCGAGTTCGAGCCCGATATGCTTCAGGCAGGGCTCGGAACGGAAGAGAACCCTGTCTTCAGGGATATGTTCCGGGTTGCAGTGACGATCGCGGGTGGCACCTACCAGGGTGCCATGCTCCTTCTGGAAGATGACGTGAGGTGTGTCTTCGACCCCGTGGCCGGCCTCCACCATGCAGGCCGCAGCCACGCCTCCGGTTTTTGTTACATAAACGATATTGCCATTGCCATAGCGGCTCTTGTGAAAAAAGGGGTAAAAATTGCATACATCGACATAGATGTCCATCACGGCGATGGCGTGCAGGATGCATTCTACGACACGGATCGCGTGCTCACCGTCTCTCTTCACGAATCGGGTGAAACGCTTTTTCCGGGCACCGGCTTCGAGACCGAAATCGGCGCGGGCCCGGGCACCGGCTTCAATGTGAACATTCCTTTCCGTGCAGGCACGGACGATGAAGTCTATCTTTCAACCTTCGAGGCACTAGTCCCGCCCCTTGTCGAACGGTTCAAGCCGGATATCGTCTTTGCAACGGTCGGGGGAGACACGCACCGGGACGATCGACTCGCCCATCTGAACCTCACGAGCAACGGCTACAAGAAGGTGGTGTCGAGGATCAACGATCTCTCTCCCAAAATACTGGCCATGGGCGGTGGGGGGTACAATGTGTACAAGACCGCGGCCCTGTGGACCCTCGCGTGGTCGGCCCTGATCGGCGCGGAGCCTCAGGATAAGTTCACCGGGCTCGTGGGCGGCATGATGTACGGGCCGGAGGCAGAGGCAGGGACCCTGGAAGACCTGCCTTTCGTTCTGGAGGGTGAGGAAAAGAGGCTATGCGTGGAGTATGCGGAAAGGGTGGTGAAGTCCATCAAGGAAAAAGTCTTCCCCATCCA
>CAVVPU010000066.1:0-23972 GCA_963750015.1 uncultured delta proteobacterium
TTGCGAGCCAGCTTGCGATGCTCCTGACCTTCCTGCCGGCGATGATGCTCTCGGGATTCCTGTACGACATAAGGAGCATGCCGGCGGCGATCCGGGCGATCACCTACGTCATGCCGGCCCGGTACGCGGTGGCGATCATGCAGACCCTCTTCCTCGCCGGCAACGTCCGAGCGTGGTCTGGCCGAGCCTTGCGGTGCTGGCGGGCATGGCCGCGGTGCTCCTCACCCTCACCCGTCTCGCCACCCGCAAGCGTCTGGCCTGAAGCAAACCATGCGCTCCTCGGTTCTCCGGATTTTGCCTGGTCCAGAAGGCGTTCCTTGCCGTGCTCAAGGACCCGCGCAGCCGCGTGATCATCTTTCTCCCGCCGATCCTCCAGAGCATCATCTTCGGATACGCGGCGAGCTTCGACCTTAATTCGGTTCCCTACGCCGTCCTCGATCAGGACCACAGCTCGGCTTCGGCGGCCCTCATTTCCCGCCTGGACGGATCCGGCGCATTCCAGCGGGCGGCCAACATTTCGAGGGTTGGGGACATCGCGCCATGGATCGACAACCGGAAGGCCCTCCTCGTCCTCCGGACGCGGGCGATCCTGTGGTTTGTAATGGCAGTCATGCTGGGGTAGGAGAAGATCACCTCCCCTGTGCTCGTCGCGGCAGGGTCGCCCGCATAGGCGGCCTGCGCATCGAGGGAAAGCATTCGCCGGAGGCGGGGCAGGGTGGAGATGAAGCGGTCGGTAATACCCCGGTACTTGGACTCGTGCTCCAGGCATTCTACCTGATCCTCTTCCGTGCACGAGAAGCAGAACCCCAGCTTCACCTGCTCGTACAAAAGGCGTATCGCTTCGTCCAGGGTCGAACCGACGTAGTACTTCATCGTGTCCGGCTTGATCTCCGTGTGCATGAAGAACCCGGGGAAAAGGACGGACTTGAGGAGATCGACGATTCTGGTGAGCGCCGCTGTCGAGGGCATGGGCACATCATGAAAATTTATCCCGTGATAGACAGGAAGGTATGAATCCTCGTCGCAGAGCAAATCGACGATTTCCGTGATTCCATTTGAATGATATGTGTCGATTTTCATATAGGTCTCCAATGTCTATCGAAATAGTAACAAATCTTGATATAAGGTGTCAATAAATGGATTACATACATTATTAAATTAATGTACTTAGCACAATTTTCTGGCTAAGGTCACGACTGTACCCCACCAGTCATGATGTTATAATCACTACAATATAGGTATTGTTTATTGATTTTTTTCTTGACATAGTCAAACGACAATCTGCATAATTATAAAGTCTATTTAGTCTATTATATTTGTAGTGTATAAATCGGCTGGCAAGGAGCGCCTTATGAAACGAGTTGAAAACTCCTACTCCTCTTTTTGGAAAAGCGTGGCTGTCGTCGGCGGCATCATGAGCCTGGAGCCACAATACAAGAGGATCCTGAAGGAAAATCACTTCCTGCCAAACATATGCAATCAAAACTTCAACAGTTTTTGGGGCAAGGTCGAAGGGGTCGACTTCATCATCCTCTTCGCAGGGACTGTCTCCCACGGTATGGCTATCAAGGCGAGGAAGACCGCAGCCGCATGCGGAATCCCCCTTGTCACCGTGACACCGAGCAGTATATCGGCTTTGAAGAAGTCCATCGCAGATCTAAGCGTTCGGCCTGCATTCAAAATCCATGGTGAGCCTCGTCTTCGGAATAGCTCGAAGAAGCGCGGGATTCATGTCGACGCCTGCCAGGGGCGTTAGAGGTGCTCCAGTGAGGATAAAGGTAGCCATAGCGAGCAGCGACGGAAAAATGGTCAACCAACACTTCGGCCATACGAAACAGTTCTTGATCTTCGAGCTGTCGCAAGACAGCTTCGACTTCCTCGAATTACGGGACAATGTGCCTACGTGCAACCTAGGGAGACATGAGCCGGCCGCGCTGGACAGGGCGGCCGAGCTCATAGGGGACTGCAAATACGTGATCGCAAGCCGGATCGGCCAGGGTGCGGCCAATGCACTGCTGAAAAGGGGCATCAGGGCGCATGTCGATGCCGACTTCATAGAGAATGCGTTCGCGAAGCTCCTCTCGTCGGGAAAGCTGAAGTACGTGCTGCAAAGAAAGGAGGGATAGGCTTGGGACCAATTGATGCGGGTCGGAAGCGCTCGATGAGGACTTTGAATGATTCCGGAACAAAGGGCTTTTTTCGGCCTGTAATCCTGATCGCCGCACTTCTTATTGTCCCTTTGCCCAACCGGGCTACGACCCAGCCTGCCACGGCAGCCGAGCAGCCTGCGGCCGCAAGCGAGACAAACCCCGGCGTCACGACTTCCAGTCCGCAGGACTCGCCTATTGGGACCGGTAGCGGCCTGCCCGCCGGTCCGGGGAAAACGCCACCGGCCAAAAGGTCACCCCGCCCGACTCTTTGCAGTCCTGCTGCGATTGGAACGCGGTCACGGCTTTTCTCTCCTCTGCGAACGGCGACGGGTCACGGACCATGGCCCAAACCCTTTACGTACTATCGGCCCAGGATGCCCTGAAGGCTGTGAGTGATGCGCTCAAGGCACAGAAGCAGCGCCTCTCCGAGAAGAAGTCCGGTCCAAGGAAAGGAGAAAACCTTATGAGCCTGGGAAACAGTCTCCGCACATCCGCTGCCGATCTGCGGGCCGAAATCAAGGCCCTGAACAGTGAGAGTATCCCCGACAAGGACGAATTACTGAAGAACATGAGGAGTACCCTTGAGGTGGTTCAACAGGATCTGGCAATTCACGGAAGCATACTCGACGGGAAGACGGCCGTTCCCGTTCTGCTTAAGAAAATTGCCCGCCTTGACCGGCTCCTGGCTCAGGTATCCGAGGACTGCCGGAAGTATCTCTCGGGCGGACGATAGATCGGAAAGAGGAGCGGCTAAGATGAAATCCTTAAAAACAGCCAACCGGTCCCCCTGGACACATCTGCTGTTGTCGCGCCTTGCCTTCGGATGGCTCCTGCCGGCTCTGATGCTGTTCGCCGCAGGGGTGTTGCAGGCGGCTCCGAGGTCGGGAGACATACTGCCGAAGGCTGGTGTCATTGACCTCAAGGGTGCCAATGTGACCATCCCCGACGCTTTCAAGGGCAAGGTGGCGGTAGTCCACTTCTTTGCCACCTGGTGCGTCTATTGCCCGAAGGAGGTGGCATCCCTGGGCGCCCTCTACGCGAAATACCGGGACAAAGGAGTGGCCACCCTATCCGTGGACGTCGGCGAAAGCAGGGATAAGGTCGCTTCTTTTGCGCAGGAACAGCGGGTTTTCTATCCGCTCCTTCTCGATCCCTCGTCCTCTGCGGCTAAGCAGTATGGCGTTACCGGTATTCCCACAACTTACATTCTCGACCGCTCGGGTGTGGTCAGGTTCAGAATCCTCGGTGAAATCACTCTGGAAGGACTCGACCGGATAATTCGTACGCTGCCGTGAGAGGCGAAAGAGACCGGGGCGAATAAGGAAACTCAACGGAAGGAGGAAAAAAATTGGGCAAAGTGGAAAGAATAGCGCAGATGAAACGGATAACGCCCGTGGCAGTCAAAAACCGCGTCCGGGCCTTCGTAACGGTAATCTTCCTGACTTCGCTTCTCGTGACTGCGGCGCAGGGAGCGGATAGCAAGGCCCTCAGGCCCGGCCGAAATGACAAATGCCCAGTGTGCGGCATGTTGGTTGCGCCGTTTCCCAATTGGTGGAGCGCGGTGGTTTTCAAAGACGGGTCCCATGCTTTTTTTGACGGTCCCAAGGATATGTTCAAGTACCTCCTTGACCTGAAACGTTACAACCCCTCGAAACGACCGGGCGACATTGAGGCGGTCCGGGTGACCGACTACTACAAAGTCGCGCCGATCGACGGCAGGAAAGCCTGGTATGTGGCGGGAAGCGACGTGAACGGCCCCATGGGCGAAGAGCTGGTTCCCTTCGAAAAGGAGTCCGATGCGAAGGCCTTCTCGAAGGACCACAAAGGTAAAAAGGTCCTCACCTTCGAGGCCGTTAAGCTGGAGACCCTAAGCGTTCCGGAGGGCCAGGGCGTCCACTAGCAGGCGGCCCGATATTATGGCAAAAGGTGATTACCGGATGAGAAAATCGAGCGTATTCCTGAGCGTGTTGCTCCTGGGCGGATGCCTGTTTCTTCTGATAATGATTTTTTCCCGCTTTCAATCCCGGGCCGACCTTCCGGCTATCGAGCGGCTCCGGGCCGAGGTGGATACATTAAGGCTCACCGACCTTTGTCTCTTTACCGAAGCCCGGTACACGAGAAACCCGTCCCAGGCCGATCTCTCTTCGGCTTTTCAGGACCATCCGTTCTCGCTGGAGCACTTTCCTGCCGGCTCCTTCGGAAGAAACGCGGCGGAGGCACAAGGACACCATGGCCCGATGGATTGAAAAGCAGAGAAGCATAATCGACTTTACCCTTTCCGCGCTCCTTCGCAGGAAGGGAAAGAACATCAGCCTGCTGGCGGTCTATACGGTTATCGTCTTCACCCTCGCTTCCGCCATTTTCTTTACCCACGCCATGAAGCAGGAGGCATCCCTCATACTTCATGGCACCCCGGAAATGGTGGTGCAGCACCTCATGGCAGGGAGGCAGGATCTCATGCCCCCCTCATATGGCAGCGTCATCTCGGGGATCAGAGGTGTGGCGGGGGTCGAGGGACGCCTCTGGGGGTACTATTACGACCCTGTTATCGGAGCGAACTACACACTCATGGTCCCCCGCCAGTCGCCGCCTCCCGAAGGGTCGATTGTCATAGGAAAGGGCCTTTCGCGGCAGAGACAGATCTACGAGGGAGATATGCTCTCCTTCCGGGCTCACGACGGCCGGCCGCGGAGCTTCGTCGTCCGCGCCCTCCTGTCGCCGGAATCGGAGCTTGTCTCCGCCGACCTCATCCTCATGTCCGAGAAAAGCTTCAGGGATTTCTTCGGCCTGTCCCGGCCATACGTCACTGACCTGGCCGTCTCCGTCAAGAATACCCAAGAGCTTGCGACTATCGCCCGGAAGATCTCCGAGCTCCTGCCCGAAACCCGGCCGATCATCCGCGATGAAATGGCGCGCACCTACGACGCGGTCTTCGATTGGCGAGGGGGTATCGTAATCGTCCTCTTTATGACGAGCCTGCTGGCCTTCGCCATCCTCGCCTGGGATAAGGCATCCGGCATCAGCGCGGAAGAGCGCAGGGAAATAGGCATACTGAAGGCCATCGGATGGGAAACATCGGATGTGATCCTTATGAAGGTCTGGGAAGGACTGGTCGTATCGCTCCTTTCCTTCCTTTCCGGTATACTCCTCGCCTGGCTCCACATATTCTCGGGGAAATCATTCCTCTTTGCCCAAGCCCTCAAGGGATGGTCGACCCTGTATCCGGTTTTTCGGCTCGCCCCTTTTGTGAGTCCGGCTCAGGTGGCTCTGCTCTTCTTCCTCACCGTCGTTCCTTATACGGTGGCCACCATGCTGCCGTCGTGGAAAAGCGCCGTCGTCGATCCCGACGCGGTCATGAGGTCATAACATGATCCGCCTCGTTCACGTCAAGAAAGGCTTCAATATGGACAGGCCCAATGAATTCATCGCCGTGAGAGAGGCGAGTCTTTCCATCGAAGACAAGCAAATCACCGTGTTGAAAGGGCCGAGCGGATCGGGCAAGACGACGCTCCTCAGCCTCATCGGGTGCATGGCAAGGCCCACCTCCGGCAGGATATTCCTTCGGGGTGCCGGGGAGATCATCGACACCCTTCCCGACAACGCATCCGAGGTCGAGGTGACGAGCCTGCCGGAGCGGTTCTTGACAGAGATACGACGGAAGACCTTCGGGTTCATTTTTCAGCAGTTCAATCTCGTGCGGGGAATCACCGTATTGGAGAACGTCATGCTGCCCGCCTATCCCCTGGGCGAAAGACACGGTCCGACGAAGGCCCGGGCCCTTTCCATACTGGAGCATTTCAAGCTGGCGGAAAGGGCATCCGCGAGAGTCGAATGGCTTTCCGGAGGGGAGACTCAACGGGTAGCCATCGCCAGGGCGCTCATGAACGACCCGCCCGCTATCATTGCCGACGAGCCCACTGCCCATCTGGACAGCGCCTTATCCGGGGAGCTCATGGAGACTCTCGGGCGGATGAAGTCGGAGGGGAAGACCATCGTGATCGCAAGCCACGATCCCCTGGTATTTGAATCCGAAGCGGTTGACCGGGTGATAGCCGTGAGAGACGGGCTGATCGAGCACACGCCATTCATCGGCCGGACATGCCGGGAAGATGAGACCCCGGCACAGAGGGGTGCGTCATGATCCTTCAGCCCACGGTCATCTCCCTTCTCCTCATATGCCTCATAACCGGGGCCATGGTACTTGGCTCTGCGAGATGCGCCATCCCCATCGTGAAACGGTGGGACATGGGAAGCGGAAGTGAGGAACAGCTCGGGCTCGAAAGAAGGACCTATCTCGTCTCCATGATGCTCTCCTACGTCCTCGCCCTGGAGATCGGGTCGTTCTTTCTTTTTATCTATGCGGCCGACAGCCTTCATCCCCTCTTTACGGGCGCCATGTGCGCCGCAGGCACCTTCAACGCGGACGGCTACGGATACCCGGCCCTTGTTTTGAAGATCGCAAGTCTTATTCTGGCCGGGCTCTGGCTGATCCTCAACTTCGTCGATAACCGGGCCCACGATTACCCGCTCATCAAGGTGAAGTACGCTCTGCTCTTTCTCCTTGCGCCTCTGGCTATCGCTGAAGGCGTGGTTGAGATTGCCTTCTTCCTGGGTCTAAAGGGTAACATGATCACCTCGTGCTGCGGAAGCCTCTTCGCAAGCGGCGGCAAAGGCGTGGCGGCACAGATGGCAAGCGTGCCGGTCAGGATCGCCATGCCCGCTTTTTTTGCAAGCCTCGGAGTCACTTTCGCTTCAGGCCTGTTCTTCCGGATTACAAGAAAGGGGGCCTATCTCTTTTCCGCCGCAAGCTCGGTTAATTTCATTGTCTCGATCGTTGCGCTCATATCCTTCATCTCTCTGTACTTCTATGAGCTTCCCACTCACCATTGCCCCTTCTGCATTCTCCAGAGGGCATACGGGTATGTGGGCTATCCGCTTTACGGAAGTCTATTGATGGGCGGCGTATCGGGACTCGGCGTCGGGCTTCTTGCATCTTTGAAAAAACGGAACAGCTTGTCGAGGGTACTGCCTCGCGCTCAGCGACTGCTTTCCCTCGTCTGCCTCACGTCTTACGCCCTGTTTGCCGCAATTTCAGTGTTGCAGATGGTTTTTTCCGGATTGACTCTACGATGAACTCACGGATCAGGTGTGGTCTACCCCGCAAAGGATGCGGGAAATAGAAGCATAAAGGACGAAAAGGAGGATTCAAGCATGAGAAGAAAGATTGGCTTCACGGGTTTCATTTTGATTATTCTCGCCATCACCATATTCGCCGTTGCGGCTCCCGGCCATTGCGCCGCCCCCTACAAGGACGTCATCAAGATCGGCCACTTCGGAGCCCTTTGCGAGGCGCCTTTCTTCGTAGCGTACGAAAAGGGTTTCTTCAAAAAGGAAGGGCTCAATGTGGAGCTTCTCAAGGGTGACGATCAGATCAATAGGGACGGCATTACCCTGGGGAAAATACAGGTTACCGACGGGGTACTCCAGGCATGGATCAAACCGCTCGAACAGGGCCTCGACGTGAGGTTTACCCTGGGCATCCATTCCGGTTGCATTAGCACCATCGTGCTGGCCAATTCCTCGTTCAAGAGCTTCAAAGACCTCAAAGGTAAGCGGATCGGCGTGGGCGGCATCATCGGTGGAGGTCCCATGAACTACGCCTACCGCGCCGCCTTTCATGAAGGCATGGACCCGAGGCGCGATTTCGAATGGAAGGCCTATCCCTCTCCCTTGCTCGAAGCCGCACTGGAAAGGGGCGAGATCGACGCCGCGGTGACCGGAGACACTCTCAATTTCATCGCCATCAAAGCCGGAAAAGCCCGTCTCGTCTCCATGATGGCAACCGACCCTTTCTCGAAGGACGAATACTGCTGCCTCCTCGTCTTCAACACCGCCTTCTTCAAGGAACATCCTGAAGTCGCCGCTGCCGTAACACGGGCCGTCTACAACGCTGCCCAGTGGACACACGACCACAAGGATGAGGCAGTGAGGATACTCGTCGAAAAGCAGTACATTCTCGGAACGGTGGCCCTGAACCGGGAGATATTCCAGCACTACAGCTATATGCCGAGCGTTGCGGGCGGCGAGAAGGACTTTCGCAAAGCCCTGAAGGAGTTCAAGCAAGTGGGCCTCACGAGTAACGATCTGGACGAGAACAAGCTCGTGGAGAGGACCTACGTCAAGCTGAACGGGATTAAATAAGGGGCCTGAAGAGAGAGGTGAACAGATGACGAAGAACCTGATTCCCGAGGATACGATGACCCCCAAGGAAAGGATGGCCGCAGTGGCGGCGGGAAAGCCTTTCGACAGGATACCCTGCATTCCCTCCATGGGAGAGCACGCAGCTCTCGTGATAGGTGTCAAGGTCTCCGAGTATCATCTCTCGTCGGAGCTGATGGCCCGGGCCCAAATTGCCGCTTACCGGACGTACGGCCACGACGGTGTCGGCGTGGGCCCGGGCCATCAGGGGGTTGCCGAGGCTGCGGGAAGCCGCCTCGGCTTTCCCGATTACGGCACTCCCTACGTCCTGGATTACGCCGTGAAGGAGCACGCCGATCTTTCCCGCCTTTCCATACCCGACCCGCACAGGGACGGGAGGCTTCCCCTCTTCCTGGAGACCATCGAAATGCTCATCGAGAAGGTGGGAGGGGAAAGCCCGGTCTCCTTGACCCTCGGAGGTCCTCTATCGACCGCTTCGAGCCTCAGGGGGACCGAACCTCTTATGCGCGACCTTTACAACGATCCGGAATTCGCCCACCGGCTGCTTGATTTCAGCGTCGAGGCCACGCTCCCTTTTGTGAGGGAGGTGGCTAAGCTGGGTGCAGGCATCGGCATCGTCGACCCCGTCTCCTCTGGGAGCCTCATAAGCGCGGGCCAATTCAGGCAGTTCGCCTTTCCCTATACGAAGCGGTTGATCGATGAGATCAGGAAAGTGACGAAACCCCCGTCACTCCACATATGCGGCAACACGAGCAAAATATGGAACGAGATGGTGGAGACGGGTGCGGGCTCCCTTAGCCTCGATAATGTGATCGACCTCGAAGCGGCGAAGCGAACGGTAGGAAACCGGGTAATGATCTCGGGGAACGTCAGACCGTCGGAGACAATGCTTTTCGGGACGCCTGCCACGGTCGAGGCGAACGTCAAGGAGTGCTTGCGAAAGGCCCATGACAGCCCGAAGGGCTATATCCTTGCCCTCGGGTGCGCTCTGCCGATACGAACGCCCCCGGAGAACATCCACGCCCTCGTGAGGGCGGCGAAGAAATTCGGGCACTACCCCTACGACACAGCCCTGTTCGAGTAGAAACGGGCAGGGGGGCGATGAGGATCACCCGACCTCGTCGTCCCTCCTTTCTTTCAGGGCAAGGATGGGCACCGGTTCCCCGGCGTGCTCATGGATCGGCCCTTTCTATCTCGCACAACAGCGCCTTGAAGACGGGAAAGCCGGAGATGGGGTCACGGTTCTCGGAGTCAGTGATAAAGTTAACGTTCCCCTCCCGCCAGCATTCGACATGGATGGGCTTGCCTCCGCCCGCGTTCATCTCCACCGAGCCCTGCACGACGTTCTCCGTTACGTCCGCCCAGAAATAGACCTGCCCACGGGGGCTCCTGACGAGAACCTTATCGCCGTTTTCGATGCCGCGGGCCTTGGCGTCCAATGGATTAATGAGTACCAGGGGTTTGTCCTGGAGGCGCACGAGGGACGGGATGTTCTGGTGCTGGGAGCGGAAGGTGCTCTGAATCCGCGCACCCGTATTGAGGATCAATGGATAGTTGGCGTGGAGGGCCGGATTTGTGAGGGGGCCTTCAACGGGTTCGTTGTAGACCGGAAGGGCATCGTAGCCGCGTTCGGCGAGCATGGTCGATGCGATCTCCATCTTGCCGGAGGGCGTGTTGAAGCCGGGTAAGCCGTCGCTGCGCAGCAAGCCCGACTCCCATTTTCTGTACCTCGGCTCCGAAGGAGGAAGGCGGACTCCCTCGGGGCTTCTCTTCAACTCTTCGAGCAGGTCGGGTCTTTGAGCAAAGGCAGCCTCCAGGATATTCTCTTCCGTCTGGGGATACAGATCGCCGTATCCCAGTCTATCGGCTATAGCGGCAAGGATCAGAAGATTGTTCCGCGCCTCGCCTGGGGGCGCCACCACACGCTCCCTGAGGCGCGTGAAGCCGGGATAGTGCTGGTACGAGGAGATCTCGAATTCGGTGGCCGCGGGTAGGACCACATCTGCGAACCGGCACTCTTCGGTCATGAAGATGTCTATGACCCCGACGAAATCGAGCTTGCCGTAAGCCTCCTCCAAAAGCCGCGGTTGGGGATAGGAGGTCAGTGTGGAGGCGCCGTGGATGAGCAGCCCTCGCGCCGGGTACGGCCTGCCTTCGAGGACGGCCGCGGGGAACTCCATGAACTGGGCACTCTTCACGAGGTCCCTGAAAAGGGGATACTTGTCCCCGCCGATCCGCGCTACCCCGTCCGGCGCCTTCACGTTCCTCGGGTTTCCATACCAGGGCGGCGGTGGTGCCATGACGAGACCGCCCGGCGTGTCGAGATGACCCGCAATGGCCCAGATGAGGTAGACGGCCCTGATATTCTGGACGCCGCTGTTGGTATATTCAAGCCCTGTATACATTCGGAGAGAAACGTGTTTCGTGGTCGCAATTTCCCGGGCGAGGGAGACGACGGTCTCCTTCGGCACCCCCGTGATCCGCTCCACCACTCCGGGCTCGAAGGACTGGACGTATTCCTTCAATTCCTCGAACCCCAGGGTCCACCTCTCAACAAACTCCCTGTCGTAAAGCCCTTCGTTGATCATGGTCCTGAGCATGCCGAGGGCGAGGGCGCCGTCGGTACCCGAACGGACGGCTACCCATTGGTCGGCCCGGCGGGCTATGTCGCTTTTCATGTGATCGATGGCAATGATACGCGCACCCCGTTTCTTTGCCTCGATCACGCGGGCAAAAAGGAAGGGGGGCGAGTCCGTCACGGGATTAGCGCCCCAGAAAACGATGGTCTCGCTCTTCTCGATGTCCGGGTCGAGCTGGGGGCCAAGCACGCCGAAGGTCGGAACAGGCGCAAGCACCCCGTAAGAATTAAAGCAGAGGGAGCCGACGCTTGCCATATTGGGGGAACCGAAGGGGTAGAGAAAGGTGCCCCCGAAATCGGCCATGGACTGCTCGAAGACGCCCCGCCCGGAATGGTAGACGAAGGCCCGGGCGCCGCAGGTCTCCCTTATCTCCATCATACGCCTCCCGACGAGGTCGAGGGCCTCCTCCCAGCTCGCCTCGCGAAACCGCCCTTCCCCCCTTTTGCCTGTCCTGATGAGGGGATGGGTCAGTCTGTCCGGGGAAGAGACGACTTCGGGGCCGGCCTTGCCTCTGACGCAGAGGTTGCCATAGGGGATGTTCTTGTCGGGCTCGACCTTGACGAGCCTGCCTTCTTTCAGAGTGGCGATGATACCGCACCCTCCCGGGCACACGCCGCAGATTACCCGCTTTCGCTCGAGTCCTGTTCCATTCCTGTCGCTTCGACTCATCCTCCTCAGATCCTCCTCGTTTACCCCAGGGCTCAATGGAGCGGGCGGTGTTACGCGGATGTTTCCAGTTGAACCCCATCAGAGTATACTATACCATATTAGTAGTGTTTTAATATCACATTGTTTAGTATTGTACTGTCCAATATTTTATAAATCAACTAAATATCACTGTCGATTTATCTTGACACAGTAACTCAAGAACATTTAGACTTATATTATACTATGTCTATCAAATTAGTATTGAATATATGACGAAAGCAGCGGCTGAAGAGAGTGGCCGCTGCCAACCCATGTCCAAAGAGGAGAAATCGAGATGAGCGAGAGGACACAAATCTTTCAAGACCTGTCCGATGGGGTTGTGGCTATGGACGCACAGCGCGTCGCCGAGCTTGCCAAACGGGTCATTGCTGAAAAAATCGACGTGTACGAAGCTATAGAGAAGGGGCTGTCTCACGGCATGGAAAGGGCCGGGCGACTTTTCGAGGAGGAGGAATACTTCGTGCCCGAGCTGCTCATATGCTCGGACGCCATGTATGCCGGCCTCGAACTCTTAAAGCCGCACCTCACGCGCACTGGCGACGGAGCCAGGCAAAAAGTCGTCATAGGGGTAATCGAAGGGGACACCCACGACATCGGAAAGAACCTCGTGAAGATCATGCTCGAAACGTCCGGCTTCGACCTCTACGACCTGGGCCGGGACGTGGCCGCCGCAGAATTCGTGGAAAAGGCCCGGGAGGTGGGAGCCGACATCATCGCCATTTCCACCCTCATGACCACGACCATGGAGGATATGGGGGAAGTGATAAGGCTTCTGAAAGAGGCTGATATCCGGGAGCATTTCAAGGTGATCGTCGGTGGAGGTCCCGTGTCCCAAGCGTTCGCCGACCGTATAGGGGCCGATGGGTACGCGGCCAGCGCAAGCTCCGCAGTCAAGCTGGCCCGGAGGCTCGCAGGCGATGACCGGTCGCAAGCGCGGGAGAAAGCATATGCGTGATCGGCTGACGCCGCTCGATCGCCTCGACCGCTACGGAAAAGGCGAGGCGATAGACAGGCTTCCCTGCGTACCGATCGTGGGCAACACGGCTGCCAGAGTGATAGGTGTGAAGGTCTCCGAGCTGAGAAACAACGGGAGACTCCTCGCCGAAGCGCAGGTAGCCGCCTACCGGCTCTTCGGGTACGACAACATCCGAATTTTTACGGACCTCTACGTTCAGGCCGAGGCCATGGGGGCGCGGGTCATCGCTCCTGAGGACGAGACTGCCTATCTGGATGCCCCGGCGATAAACGACGCATCCGCCATAGGCTCCCTCAGAGCCGCAGACCCGGCCCGCGACGGCTGCCTTCCGGAGCACCTCCAGGCAGCACGGATCGCCGCGCGGGAAGTGGGTGAAGAAGTCCCGGTGACAGTTGCAGTAACCGGTCCTTTTACCAACGCGTCTTTTCTCATCGGTACGGAAAACCTCGTCCGCCTCGCCCTCAAGGAGCCCCATTCAGTCGACCGTCTGTGCGAAACGTCCCTTGAGACGAGTCTCGCGTACGCAGAGGCCATAATCGAGGTCGGAGCCACCCCGAGCCTGACCGACCCCATGTCTTCATCGACGGTGATAAGCCCTACCCTTTTTCGGCGATTCTCCCTGCCTTACCTGACTCGGCTCATCGACTACATACACGGTGCGGGTAAAAAAGTTACCCTCCATATCTGCGGAAAGACGAACAGGATATGGAAAGACATGGTTGTTGCGGGGGCGGATTGCATCAGTGTCGACAATAAGATCGATCTCGCCGAGGCGTGCAGGGAAGTTGGAAGGTCCGTGCGGCTGATGGGCAACGTGGATCCCTCCGATGTTATGCTGCTCGGAACCCCCGGAAAAGTCCGTGAGGCTGTGCAGCAATGCGTGAGACAAGCCTGGCAGACGCCGAAAGGCTTCATAGTCGCATCCGGCTGCAGCTTGCCCACGGAGACGCCCTTCGAGAACATTCACGCGATGCTCGACGCAGTGAGAGAGATTGGCTTTCCCATACCCGAGGGAAAGCTGCAGGAGGCAAGCTGATGGAAACACCGACGCCCAGAGAGCGCCTGCTCGGCGTCCTCAACAAGGAGCAGGAGTTGGTCGACCGCCCGCCGGTTATCTGCGTGGGCGGTATGATGAACGCGGCCGTAGTCGAGATCATGGAACGGACAGGCCGAAGACTTCCCGAGGGTCACGGGGATGTGGACCTCATGGCGCAAATCGCCCTGGATGTCTATGAACAGACAGGCTTCGAGAACTTCGGCCTTCCCTTTTGCATGACCGTTGAAGCGGAAGTCGCGGGCAGCGCCATAAGTCTGGGCAGCCTGTCTTGCGAGCCAAAGATAGAAAAGGAAGCCTATCCGTCGGTCTCCGACGTCGAATTCAGGGATGTGGAGGATATGCTCCGCTCTGGAAGGATACCGGTCGTGCTCGGGGCCATCGAAAAGCTGTCCAGGTCCCATCCCGGCGTGCCCGTCACCGGGACCCTCACCGGCCCCATAAGCCTTGCCGCTTCCCTCGTGGACCCCGTCACCTTTTACAAGGACCTCCATTTGAAGCGAGAGCGAAGCCATGAGGTGCTCGACTACGTAAGCAACCTTCTGGCTGCCTTCGCGGAACGGATGGTGGAGCATGGAGCCTCGTGCATCGCCATCGGGGACCCGAGCGCAACCGGCGAGATACTCGGCCCCCGCGCATTCAAGGAGTATGCGGTCAAGTACATCAACCGCATTGCCGATAGGGTCCACATCGCAGGAGCGCCCCTTATCCTCCACATCTGCGGCAACATGAATTCGGTGAAGCGCCTCCTGCCGGAGCTTCGGGTCGACGCCATAAGCGCCGACGCCCTGGTGAGCCTCCCCCGTCTCAAGGAAGAGTATCCTGAAATCGTCACTATGGGCAATGTGAGCACCTACCTTCTACAGTCCGGCGAGCCGGAAAGGGTGGAGCGCACGACTGCCCGGCTCGTTCGGGAAGGCGTCGATATTATCTCCCCGGCGTGCGGCCTCTCCACGTCGACGCCCCTGCGGCTGATTCGCGCCCTCACGGAAACGGCGAAGGAGGGACGCCGTGGCTAAGGTAACCTTTTCCCCGGCACAGACCAGCGTTGAGACGGAGCCGGGATGGACGGTCCTCGATGCGGCACGGAAAGCAGGAATCGTTCTGGAATCACCTTGCAACGGCACGGGCACGTGCGGAAAGTGCCGGGTGAGGCTCATCATACCGGGTGAGGATGCGAGCGTCCTCGCGTGCCGGACACTGGTGAAAGAGGATTCGATCGTCGAAGTAGCGAACGAGTGGGAAAAGGAATCGGTGCGGGTCCTGGAAGCGGGCGCAAGCGTGGCCTCCACAATCGACCCCTCCATCACCAAGAGACTCGCAGCCGACGGAAGGGAGACGATAGTCCTCGTTGACGGAAACGCGGTCGCCCACGAACAGGGCGACACAACGGGACAGCTCTACGGCGTCGTCGTGGACATCGGGACAACCACCCTGGTGGCGACGCTCGTCGACCTGAGAGACGGAAGGGAGATGGGCTCGACTTCCGCCCTCAATCCCCAGAGCCTCCACGGACAGGACGTGCTCTCCCGGATCAAGTTGGCCTCCGTGGATGAAGGCTTATTCCTTCTCTACCGGCTTTTTCTCACGGAAACCGACCGTATGGCAGGCGAGCTGTGCGACCGGTTCGGCGTGAGCAGAAAGAGTATCTACGAGCTGGTCTACAGTGGGAACACGGCAATGCTTCACCTCGCGACGAATACGGACCCATCCGCCTTGGGCAGGCATCCCTACACTCCGGCTCTCCGGGGTGGGGATCACCTGCCCCTCCCCGTGCACGGGAATCTCGGCGTCGCCGATTGTGCACGCCTTTACCTTCCCCCCATCATCTCCGGCTTCGTTGGTGCCGATATCACTTCAGGGTTACTCGCGACGAGGCTCCACAAAAGAAAGGGCGTCACCCTTTTCATCGATATCGGCACCAACGGGGAGATGGTGCTGGCCGACCGGGGAAGGTTGGTCGCTTCTTCCACCGCAGCGGGGCCGGCTTTCGAGGGCATGAACATCACCTTCGGCATGCGGGCAGGCACGGGTGCGATAGAGACATTCGAACTGGGCCCTGAATCGGAGCTTTCCGTGGGCACGATCGGGGATGCCCCGCCGAAGGGCATCTGCGGAAGCGGCCTCCTCGATATAGTGGGCGAGCTTGTTGCCCACGGCGCGATCGATAAGAACGGCAGGCTCGTCAACACGCTCAACGGGGCACTCCCTGCCGCTTTAAGAGAAAGGCTCGGAACAAAGGACGGCAGACCCATCTTCGCCTTAACCGATTCGATCTATCTTTCTCAGGGTGACGTGAGGCAGGTGCAGCTTGCGAAGGGTGCAATAAGGACCGGTGTCGAATACCTCCTCCGGGAAACAGGCATCGTCCCTGATGATGTGGACGAGGTTCTCATCGCCGGCGCCTTCGGCTTTCACCTGCGTGAAAGGAGCCTGCTGGCCATCGGCCTTCTGCCCAAGTCCTTCGAGGGCAAGATCCGGTTCGTGGGCAATACGTCGAAGACGGGCGGGATCGCCTTTTTGCTGAATAAGGGTTACAGGGAAGAGATGAAGAAAGTAGTCGAGGCCGTGCGGACCATAGAGTTGGCCGATTATCCCGACTTCGACAGGACCTTCGTCAACTTCCTGCGTTTTTAGGAGAAAACAGTGAAAGAAGAGAAACAGCAGGAGAGCCTGCATGGACTGCGCGGTTTTCAACTGCTACAGGCGGGAGAAGAAGTTCCCTCAGTTCTGCCTCTCCCGCGGGATCGACGAGAAGGAGCTGGCCGAAGTGGCGAATATGTATTGCGACGGCTCGGCCTTGTCACGCGTCGCCAGAGTGGCCGCCGAAATCGAAGGCAAGTACTATGGCAAGCTTACCCGTGTCGAAGAGATCGTCGCCTTCGCCAAGGGGGTCGGGGCCAAGAAGATCGGGATCGCAGCCTGCGTAGGTCTTGTGGCTGAGGCAAAGATATTCAGCCGCATCCTCCGGATCAAGGGGCTGGAGGCGTACGGGGTAATTTGCAAGGTTGGCTCCCTCGACAAGAGCGAGATCGGTATTCCGCAAGAGCTTAAAATCGAGCCCGGCTCCCACGAGGTCCTGTGCAACCCGATCATGCAAGCGAGACTTCTCAACAAGCAAAAGACCGATCTTAACGTCATCGTGGGCCTTTGTGTGGGCCATGACTCGCTTTTCATCAAGCATTCCAAAGCACTGGTCACGACACTGATCACGAAAGACCGCGTACTTGGACACAATCCTGCGGCCGCGCTCTATACGAGCGGGTTCTATTACAAACGGCTGCTGAACAAAGACGAGTAGGAACGAATAGAAGGAGGAACAGATGGAAAGCGTTTACAGGAAGATTTTGGCGGTTCTCATAATAAGCGCGATTGCCTTTCTCTGCGCCGCACCACATGCGGCTGCCGCCGGGCTCAAGAAACTCAACGTGGGTTATCTTGCCTCGGATGGCCATGCCATGTATTTCATCGCCAAGGAGAAGGGGTACTTCGAAAAGGAGGGGTTGAATGTAGAATTCTTTCTTTTCACCAATTCGGGAGAAGGCATGAACGCCATCAGTGCAGGCAAGCTCGATGCCGGTTCCTTCGGCACAGCCCCGCCTCTGGTCTTCATCTCTAAAGGCGTGGACCTCACAATTTTTGGCGGGCAGATGTCCGAGGGTCACGGTATCGTAGCGAAGCCGGAAAAAGCCGAGCAGTTCAAGGACCTCAAGAATTACGTTGGCAAGACCATCGCGACCGTCCGGCTCTCGACGGGCGACGTTGTGTTCAGGGGCGGCCTTCACAAGGCAGGCATCGACTGGAAGAAGGACGTCACTATAAAGGAGCTCGATTCGCCGGGTGCCGTACTCGAGGCAGTCAAGAAGGGAAGCGTCGACGCAGGCATTCTCTGGCCTCCTTTCCTCGCCCTCGCCGAGCAGCAGGGTCTAAAGGTAGCGTTGCGGTCGGGGGACATCCTGCCCAGCCACACCTGCTGCCGCCAGGTCGCCCTGGCCGAGAAGATGAAAGCCAGAGAGGCAGATTACATCAAGTTCGTCCGGGCATTGATCAGGGCACACGCCTTTTACAAATCGAACCCTGATGAGACGGTCGATGTCACGGCCAAGTACGTGAAGATCGACAAGGCGGTCCTCAAAAGGGACCTTTACAACGGCAATCTCTATCTGAGCCCCGATCCGGAGAAGTCGTCGGTCCTCGCTTTCTGGGACTATATGAACAGGGCCGAGTACGTGACATCTTCGGTGAAGATAGAGCCTCACATAAATACGGAGATATACAAGAAGGCCCTCGACAGCCTCATCGTCGAGTACCCCAATGAAAAAGATTTCAAGGCCCTCAGGGCAAGCTTCAAGTCGTAAATGGTGGCGGATAAATGAACGAAACGACAAGGGCGGCGGCGCTTCAGGAATCAATCGTGCGGCAGGAAAAATCGGAAGAGGCCGGAGAAAAGGTTAGACCCATGACGGCAAAACGTATCCGTTGGTTCCTCAATGTTCCGAACGCCCTGTTTGCCGGCCTCGTCTGCATCCAGCTCGTTCCCGACCGGAGGGCCGATCAGTTCGTGCCTTTCTATCAAGGCGTGCTGGCGCTCGTGGAGGCGCTTTACATGTCTTATATTTTGGCCGGCAAGAAGAGGGAGAGAGTCGAGACAGCGGGCGATCTTCTCGCCGTCGTCTTCGCGCTGCTCGCCTTGTGGCAGCTCCTCACCGCCAAGCTCGCCGTTCTCGATGGCATGCTCTTCCCGTCGCCGGCGCTCGTGCTCGGCATCTTCGTAAAGGAGTCCCCGGCAGCGCTCAAAGGTGCTCTGGGGTCTCTCCTGATCCTTCTCGTCGGATACGGCAGCGCCCTCGTACTGGCCGTTCCCCTCGGGCTGATCGCAGGCTGGGTAGGCAGGCTGAGAAGAGCGGTCACGCCTATAACACGGGTGCTCGGACCGGTGCCTCCGACCGTTTACATTCCTTACGCTATCGTCATGCTGCCGACGTTTAAGCTTTCGTCTATGTTCGTCATATTTATCGGCGCTTTTTGGCCTATTTTCATCAACACGCTGAACGGCGTGCATACGATAGAAGCGCGCCTCATCGATTCGGCCCGGATCCTGAAGCTCGGCCATGGTACAATGATCACCAAGGTCATCTTTCCCGGCACGCTCCCCTCGATACTCACGGGTGCTACCATAGGCCTGTGCATGTCCTTCGTTCTGCTCACTGCCGCGGAAATGATAGGAGCTACATCGGGACTCGGCTGGTGGGTCAAGTACTTTTCCGATTTTGCAGATTATCCCCGGGTCATCGTCGGCATCCTCTATACCGGCGTGGTCGTGACTGCGATCATGCTGGCATTCGATAAGGCGGAAAAGTACCTGCTCCGGTGGCGGGGATAGCTCACAAGATAAAGACAAAAAAACAGAAGGAGAATAAGAATGGCAAAGATCAAAGAGAACCTGACGGAACTGATCGGAGGGACACCTCTTTTGCGGCTCCACAAAGTGACGGCGGGTCTTCCGGCGGACGTGGTCGTCAAGCTAGAGTCCTTCAACCCTGCGGGAAGCGTCAAGGACCGCATCGGCTACGCCATGATCAAGGACGCGGAAGAAAAGGGGCTCATCACGAAGGATACGGTGCTCATCGAGCCGACAAGCGGCAACACGGGCATAGCCCTCGCCTTCGTCGCGGCCGCAAAAGGCTACCGGCTCATCCTCACCATGCCGGACACGATGAGCATCGAGCGGCGCAACCTGCTCAAAGCCTACGGGGCGGAGCTTGTCCTCACGCCGGGGGCGGAGCGCATGCCGGGGGCAATCAGGAAGGCCGAGGAGCTGGCGAGTCAGATCCCCAACTCCTTCGTCCCGCAGCAGTTCAAGAACCCCGCCAATCCCGCGATACACCGGGCAACGACCGCGGAAGAGATATGGGAAGACACGGACGGCGCGGTCGATGTGGTTATCTCGGGCGTGGGGACCGGCGGGACGGTGACGGGCATCGCCGAGGTGATAAAGCCCCGGAGACCGGGGTTTCAGGTGATCGCCGTCGAGCCCCAGGAATCCCCCGTCCTTTCGGGCGGTCTGCCCGGCCCCCATCAGATCCAGGGTATAGGGGCCGGCTTCATCCCCGACGTGCTCAATCTGAAAATCGTGGACGAAATATTCAAGGTGAAGAGTGAAGAGGCGCTCCAGACCGCCCGGAGCCTCGCCCGCGACGAAGGCCTCCTCGTCGGCATCTCGTCGGGAGCGGCCGCCTTCGCTGCTTTTCAGGTGGCAAAGCGGAGCGAGAACAGGGGCAAGCTTATAGTCGCCATTTTGCCCGACACGGGTGAGAGGTACCTGAGCACGCCCCTCTTCCAGTCTTGAAGGAGGCCCGGATTGGACGCAAAAGGCATAGTCTTAGATAAGGTCAGCCTGAGATACGGCGACCAATCGATCCTCGAAGATATTACTCTGACTATCGAAGAGGGTGAATTTGTCTGCCTCGTCGGTCCGTCGGGTGCGGGAAAGAGCTCGCTCGTGAGGCTTCTGGCGGGCCTCACGCTCCCGACAACGGGTGCGGTCTACATCAACGGCGAGAAGGTGATGGGTCCCGGCCTCGATAGGGGTGTGGTATTCCAGGATTACACCCTCTTCCCGTGGATGTCGGCGGGTGACAATATAGTGCTCGCCTTGAGGCAGGCTTTTCCGCACATCAAGGTTCGGCAGCTCAAGGAGGTCGCGGAGGAGTTCCTCGACCTCGTGGGGTTGAACCAAGCGTTTCACAAGCTTCCCTCCCGCATGTCCGGAGGTATGCGTCAGAGGGCGGCCATCGCCCGGGCCTTCGCCATGAACCCTCCCATTCTTCTCATGGATGAGCCCTTCGGAGCGGTGGACGCGGTCACGAGGGCCAAGCTCCAGGACCTCTTGCTTCTGCTCTGGCAGCGGGAAGGTAACGAAAAGCCAAAGACTATCGTCTTCGTGACCCACGACGTGGACGAGGCGATGATCCTCGCAAGCAAGGTGGTCATTATAGGCATGAACCCTGGAAGAATTAAGGAGTTCCGCACCGTCGACATTCCGAGGCCGAGGGTCCGCAAGGAGTTATACCGGAACGATCGGTTTGCGCTCCTTCGGAGCCATCTGATTGAGCTTCTTCAGGAAGACGTGGTAAATGAATTGTCCTCACGCCAGATGTCGTATCCAATCGGCGACCGGATATAGGAGGACAAGAATGGACCCATCCATCGAAACTATTCTGGCCCAGGCAGGCTCGAGGTATGACGACAAGACCGGCGCCGTATCCATGCCGGTGTACCAGACAGCCACGTTCCGTCACCCGGGGCTGGGCGAGAGTACCGGCTACGACTACTCACGAAGCGGCAACCCCAACAGGACCGCGCTGGAAGAGACCATGGCCCTCCTCGACGGGGGAGCGCGGGGGCTCGCCTTCTCGTCCGGAATGGCCGCCATCGATACTCTGCTGAGGCAGTTCAAGCCGGGGGATTCGATTGTCGCGACGGAAGACCCCTATGGCGGGACTTTTCGGCTCCTGAAGCACCTTTACGGGGAAAGAGGCGTGGGGGTCACCTTCGTCGACACCTCCGACCCCGATGCCGTGCGAAAATCCCTCGAGGAGAGGCCCAAAGCCATCCTTCTGGAAAGCCCGACCAATCCTCTCCTGCGGATCGCCGATATCAGGACCATATGCGAGGCGGCAAGGGAGAAAGGCGTCATGAGCATCGTGGATAATACTTTTCTCACCCCGTGGTTCCAGCGACCTCTTACCCTCGGTGCCGATGCGGTCGTCTATAGCGCGACAAAGTACCTCTCCGGCCACAACGACCTGCTGGCCGGGGTCGTGGTGACCCGGACGAAGGAACTGGGGGATGAGCTCTACTTCTATCAGAACTCGGTCGGGGCAGTCCCGGGACCTTGGGACTGCTGGCTCCTGATGCGCGGTCTCAAGACGCTGCCTCTCAGGATGGACAGGCAGCAGCAGAACGCACAGGTCATCGCCGAATGGCTCGGGAGCCAGCCCCACGTCACCAACGTGCTCTATCCGGGTCTTCCGACCCATCCCGGTCATGCGCTTTTGAAAAGCCAGGCGTCGGGTTTCGGCTCGATCGTCTCTTTCGAGGTCGACGACGCCGACCTGGTCAAAAGGATGCTTTCCAGGAGTCAAGGTGTTCCTCTTTGCCGAAAGCCTCGGCGGAGTCGAATCGCTCATCACCCTCCCTGCCGTCCAGACCCATGCAGACGTGGACGAGGAGATCCGATGTAAGCTGGGGATCAAGCGACCGGCTGCTTCGGCTGTCGATCGGCATAGAGGCCGCGCAAGACCTCATGGCCGACCTGTCGTCGGCCCTGAACGCTTGAAGCGGAGACGCAAGGAGAATAATAGAGAATGGATTACAAGACAAGAATACTCCACACCGGTAAGGACAAAGACCCCCATACAGGTGCATCGAGCATACCCATCCACCAGGGCTCGACTTTCGCGCAGGACGATCCCCTCGTCTTCGGCCCCTACGATTACGCGAGAGGTGCCAACCCGACGAGGGACGCGCTCGAACACATGATCGCGGTCCTGGAGGGCGGCAGCCAGGGATTTGCCTTCGCATCCGGCATGGCCGCCATATCGTCCATTCTCCTGCTCCTGAAATCGGGCGATCACATCGTCGTGGCGAGGACGTCTACGGCGGAACCTACCGGGTCATCACCAAGGTTTTCCATCGCTGGGGGCTGCGCCACACCTTCACCGACATATCCACTGCCGACAAGGTGCGGGCGGCCATCGAGCCGGACACCGTTGCCATCTTTGCCGAAACGCCCTCCAATCCAACTTTGAAGATCACCGACCTATCAGGGATCGCCGAAGTTGCCCGGGGAAAGGGGCATTCTCACCGTTGTCGACAACACCTTCATGAGTCCCCTCCTCCGGAGGGCCCCTGGATCTCGGCTTCGACATAGTGGTCCACAGCGCCACCAAGTTCCTGGGCGGCCACAGTGACCTCATTTGCAGGGGTGGCTGCAACCAGAGACGATACGTGGGGTGAACGTCTCAGGCCCATCCAAAACTCCTTCGGGGCCGTTCTCGGTCCCCATGATTCGTGGCTCCTCATGAGGGGTATCAAGACCCTGGCGCCGAGGATGGAAGTGCAGCAACGAGGCGCGATGAAGATAGCTTCGTGGTTGTCCCGCCACCCGCAGATACGGAAGGTCTACTATCCCGGCCTTGAGAATCACCCGGGTAAAGACCGTGCACGACCGGCAGGCATCGGGACCAGGAGCGGTCGCTCCTTCGAGCTGGACCGCCAGACTGCCCATGCTTTCATGAGGTCCGTGGAGCTTCCCCTGCTCGCGGTGAGCCTCGGGGCGGTAGAGAGCATTCTTTCCTATCCCACTACCATGTCCCACGCTTCTATGTCCGCAGAAGAACGTCTTGCCAGGGAAATCACCGACAGCCTCGTCAGGTTGTCGGTCGGTCTGGAAGACCCGGAGGACCTGATCGAGGATTTCGAGCAGGCCCTGGCAAAGGCAGCGGAGAAGAGCTCCTAAGCTATCTTTGAGGCCTTCAAACTTTCAGACGATCGATGTCGAGGGTGAGCCGTTCTATAGTATGATCGGCCGAATTCTCTCCCGGCCGTCTTCACGGTTACGGGAAACTCGCAGTTCTTCGCGTAGGCGGCGGTGCGATTTGCGGCCACGGGCAGATCTTCCTCACCAGTCTCCCCGACGATCAACCCGGAAGGCCCGGTGAATGAGACAGGCTCGACAAAAAAGTGTCCGGCCCTTCCAGCGCCCGGAGACGTTCGTTCTCATTCCTTATTGCGTCCCAAAACAACCTTCGTCGTATCCGACAGACGGAAGTGGCGCCCTATCTGAGCAGGGCCGCATCGCTCATAGTGCAATCAGATTGAACAAAAAGGCACAGAACTTCTCGGCAAAGACGCGATCGGTGAGAAGGCATCCCCCGGCCGGGCAACTGAACTCTCGATGGGCGTACTCCCCTGCGAGCTTGTATTGCCCCTTCCGAGACCTGCCGGAAAAATCGAGAAGGCGCTTTTCGTGCACGAACTCCGCCACGAGTCGGTGGCGCCCCTGGGGACCTGCCGGCCGTCGATATCCACGCCGCTCATGCGGGTTTGCGCGGTGAAGGGAATGAAGTGCGCCTCGTGCTCGGCCACCTCGCGGCCGCGGATGTTGTACCGCTGCTTGGCGAGGATCACAATGGAGCGGCCTTCGGGGGTCTCGTCGGCCA
>CAVVPU010000067.1:0-7968 GCA_963750015.1 uncultured delta proteobacterium
TTAAAATTGCGGGGCCAGGATTTGAACCTGGGACCTTCGGGTTATGAGCCCGACGAGCTACCGGTCTGCTCCACCCCGCTGACAAGAACATAACCTTATCGGCTCCTAAAGTCAACCTATTTGAAGCCGGAGGGCCTTGCGAACCATCAGGGTGACTGGAGGAGTCCCGGCGGGCCATATCTTACAGCAGCCTATGTGCACTGTTGCGAGGGGCGACAGGGGTATGCTACACTTCACTCCTGTAAGAGAACAAATTAAGGAGGCAAGCCCAACATGGACCTCGCGAAGGTGATTAAGGATAGAAGAAGTGTAAGACGATACAAGAAAGAGCCGATAGAAGAGGCTCTTGTGCTGCAATGCATAGAGGCGGCGCGTCTTGCCCCGTCGTGGGCAAACACCCAGGTGTCGCGCTATGTGGTCATCAAGGACAAGGCAATCAAAGAGGCCCTTGCGGGAACCCTCGGATCTTCCAACCCGGCACGGCAGGCCCTGCTCGACGCACCCTGCGCCGTCTGCCTCGTCTCCCAGCGCAACGTGGCAGGTATGAAAAAGGGAGAGCCCATGACCGATAAGGGCGACTGGTTCATGTTCGATGGAGGCATCGCCATGGAGCACCTTGTTCTTACTGCCTGGAGCCTGGGCCTGGGCACGGTGCACATCGGCGCCTTCGATTCCAGGAAGGCCGAAGAGATACTTGCAGTGCCGGAAGGCTTCAGTGTCGTCTCCATGACGCCCCTCGGCTATTTCGAGGAAGTACCCGAGCCGAGGCCGAGAAAGAGCCTCGACGAAATCCTTTATCTCGATCGGTTCGGGAGGCCCTACAGCAAATGAATATCCCCCTGATAGACCTCAAGCTCCCCTACAAGAAAGTGGAACGGAAGCTCCTGCCGAAACTGCGAAGAATTCTTTCGGAGCAAAGACTGACTACCGGGGCCTACTGCGCGGCTCTGGAAGAAGGAGTTGCACGCCTTTCGGGCGTCGAGAACGCCGTCTCTTGTGCAAACGGCACGGACGCCCTCGTCCTTGCCCTGATGGCGCTCGGAATAAAGAGGGGTGATGAGGTGATCACCACCCCGTACACGTTTTTCTCGACTGCAAGCTCCGTGGCCCTCGTCGGCGCCACACCGGTGTTTGTGGACGTGAAGAAGGCTGATCTGAATATCGATCCCGAGCTCCTGGAGCGCGCCATTACGCCCAGAACGAAAGCCATAACAGTAGTCCACCTTTACGGCAGACTCTGCGATATGGAGGCCATCTGTAGTATCGCGAAAAAGCACGGCATAGCCGTCATCGAGGACATGGCCCAGTCCCTCGGAGCCCGCAGGGGAAGCAAAGGCTCGGGGAGCTTCGGGGACATAGCTGCGGTGAGCTTCTATCCGACCAAAAACCTCGGAGGTATCGGCGAGGGAGGCATGGTCCTCTCGCAGAAGAAAGAACTCGCCGAGAGAGCCCGGAAGCTGAGATCCCATGGAATGGATGCGCAGTACCATCACGAAATGATCGGCATCAATGCCAGACTCGACGAGATAAGGGCATGCGGCCTTGTCGAAAAGCTTCCCTTCCTTGAAGAATGGAACCGCAAACGGATAGCAAACGGCATGTATTATAACCGGCGGCTCGCCGACTTGCCTGTAGTGCTTCCGCCGACGGACGGCTCAGGCGATCACATCTTTCATCAGTACGTCATACGGGTGAAGGAAAGGGACGCCCTTCAGTCATTTCTCAAGGAGAAGGGGATAGGCTCAGGCATCTACTATCCCATTCCACTCCATTTACAGCCCTGTTTTTCCTATCTTGGGTACAAGGAAAGGGACTTCGAAGTGGCGGAGGATGCGGCCCGCACGAGCCTGGCCCTCCCCATCTTCCCGGAGCTGAAGAAGGTCGAGAAGGATTATATCCTCGACTCTATACGAGCCTTTTTTAAGGGGAAGATAAGCGGTTAGTTAAACCCGGAAAGTGCCTCGAACCAAGTCGGCGCGGCTCAAGGCTCTCAGCAGTCCTCTCCCCCGGAGCTATTCTCCGCCTTTGCCCTCTTCCGGCCCCAGCCCTATCTTAATCATCCGGTCGGGGAGCAGGTATTTGCGGGCAACCGCGTTCACCTGGCTTCTCGTGACCTTGTCCGCTTTTTGAGGCCAGACCTTGAAGAAGTTCGGGGAGAGGCCATAGATCGTGTCCAGGCACATATTCGACGCGATGGCACCGTTGGTCTGCATCCTGATATAGTGATTGCCTATCGTATAGCGCTTCGCAGACATCACCTCTTCCGGGGAGAAGCCTTCTTTTCGAATCTTCTCGATTTCCTCCTGAACTATCCGCTCCACATCAGCCGCGTGGCCTCGGTCCGTGCCGATGTAGATACCGATAGCCCCTGTCTCATAGGTCTCCTGATTGAAAAAGGTGACGGCGTAGGCGTAAGGGTGTTCCTCGCGAAGCTTGCGGTGTATTCTGCCTCCCATGCCGGATAGTATGCCATTCATGATCTCGACGGCGTACCTGTCCCGGTCGATGAGACCGGGTCCTGCAAAACCGAAGATCAGGTGAGTCTGAAGTATCTCTCGTTCCAGGGCTTTCTCCCGTCCCGAAAGAGACGTGTGAGTCTGCTTCCGCAGGGGATGACCGGCACCTTGCCAGTCAGAAAAAAGATGACGAACCAGTTCTTCCACATGCTTTTGATCGACGTCCCCGGACAGGGCGAGCACTGCCCCTTGGGGGCCTACGAAATCCCTGTAGAGGTCCTCTATTTCGGCAACGGTAAGGCTGGTCACGTCGTGGGGGTCGCCGATCTGGTCCATCGCGTAAGGGTGTCCCTCGTACATTTGGCGATTGAGCTGGGCAAAGATGTATTGCACCGGCTCGTCGTCGCGTCGGCGTATTTCGGACAAGACTTCTTCCTTTACTTTGGTGAGCTCATCCTCCCTTATCTTCGTCTCTCTAAGAAGCCTCTTCAGAAGATCGAAGGATCGATCGAGGTCCTTCGCGAGGAACTTGCCCGAAAGGCCGAAGACATTTCTCCCGCTCACGGGGTTCAGACTACCCGCCAGCATATCGACCTGCCTCGCTATGGCCTGGGCATCGAGTTCCTCAGTCCCTTTCAGAAGCATCCGGGAGAGGACATTAAAGCTGCCGTTCCGGCCCGGCCGTTCCTCTTTGAGACCACCCACGAAACCGATCATGAAGGAGAAGCTTGGGCTCGCCGCATTCCTGTTGTATACACAACGTAAACCATTTTCCAGGTGAATGGTGTAGGGATTGGACACCTCCCTGGAGAGGAGGGCGGCGAGAGAACTCTTGCGTTTCAGGAGATATTCGTCGAGGACCCGGCATAGGTCCGCTTCCTCGACACGGTCGATAGCCTCCAGGTATTTCTCCGCGTACGACGGGTCATCGGCGAGGGTGTCGAAATTGCCCACGAGACGGGCCCTGCCCTGGACCGTCTCATTCCCGTACACGTACGAAGCCCTCACGAGGTTCTTGGCCTTCTCCATTTCCCAGGGCTCGACGCCACTTTGCGAAACCCGTCGAATCTCCCTCTCGATGGCCGCTTTCACAGTCTTGTAGTCCCGTCCCTTGAAAGTCGCAAGAACGACGAAAAGACCGTCCTCCTGGGGTGTGAACACGTATGTGTCCGCGTCGGTGACCAGTCCTTCTCTGTGCTTCAGACTCGACTGGAGTCGCGAGCTGTCGCCGTCGGTAAGGATCTTGGACAATACGTCGAGGGCGGGAGTATCACTGTCCATGAAGGATCCGATCGGGTAGGAGATGGTGAGGTAGCTCTCGGCAACGTTCCGGTCGACCACCCTTGTCCTGCTCTTTTTGCTCCCGGCCATACTACCCTTGCCCTTTTCGGGGAAAGCGCCCCTATCGGCAGTCCCGGGAAATACCTGTCCAAGCAATTCCTTCACCTTGTGTTCGTCGAAATCGCCAACCACGACGATCGACATGTTGTCGGGAGTATAATGGGCCTTGTAGTACGAAAGGATGTCGGAGCGTTTCATTCCGGAGACGGATTCTGTGAAACCTATAATGGGTCTGCCGTAAGGGTGCCGGGGGTAGCTCGCAGAAAAAAGCTCCTTGAAGAGCTTTCGCTGGGGATCGTCTTCCCCCATCTTTATCTCTTCGATAATGACCTTCTTTTCCTTTTCCAGCTCATTCTCAGGGAAGGCCGGACCGGCCACCGAGTCGGTGAGAAGTCGAAATCCCGTCTCGAAGCCGTTCTCAGGTATGACGATATGGTAAACCGTATTGTCGTAGGAGGTGAAAGCATTGATGCTGCCTCCGAGAGCCTCGATGCGGGGGGCTATCTCGTAGCCCTCTCCTTTTTCCGTGCCCTTGAAAATGAGGTGCTCGATGAAGTGGGTGATGCCGGCGAGGCGGTCATCCTCGTAGCGGCTCCCTACTTTGACCCACACCTGCACGGCCACGACACCGGTCTTCCTTCTCTGCTCGAGGATACACCTCAATCCGTTATCCAAGCGAATGACATCCATTGCTTTCACACTCCCTCAAAGAATAATGTAATGATTCAAGGAACCGAGAACGAATCGATCGAGAGCGGGGGCGAATATCTTACTGCTCTTTTCGGTCACGGGCGGCCTCTCGGCCTCCCCCAAGGACTTCCTCTCTTCTTCTGACTTGTCCGGCGGCTGCCCTTAGCCCCTACTTGTCCGGCGGGTCATAAGACGTAAGAAAACGGACGATCTCCCCGGTGGCCTTCAACGCTTCACCCAGCCTCACAACCGACAGTCTCTCGTTCACCCCGTGCATGCGCATGTTCTCCTCCTCAGGCAGGACCACGGGAAAAAGGCCGTAGGCGGGTATGCCGAGGCTCCTGAAATGGCGCAGGTCTGTGGCCCCTGTCGTCATATAGGGAAGAACGGGGATAGGGCCGTTCGCAGAGCGGACTGCTTTGGAAACGGCGCTGAAATAGGGAGTATTGTAGGGGGATGGCACCGAATCGGAACGGCTCACGAGGTCGATTTCAACCTCCGGTCCTGCCGTCTTCCTCATGAGGTCGAGGAAAGCTTCATGCTTCACATCCGGGAGGATACGGGCGTCGAAATAGGCAACCGCTTCCGTAGGAATGACGTTCACCTTGTCCCCCGACTGAAGCATGGTGAGGGCCACACTGTTCGCCAAAAGCGAACTGAGGGCTGGGTCCTTCTCTACGAAGGTGCGGAAGGCCTTCTCCTTTAATGCCTCCCTCAAAGAAAAAAAAGTCGTCTTCCCGAAGCGCTTTCCTTTTAAGAGACCGTTCAGATATCTCGTGACGATAGGCGTGGCTCTCAGAGGACGCTTCTGTGAGATTATCCTCTCGGCTGCCCTCACGATTTTGTCGTTCGCGTTATCTTTATGAGGCATGGACCCATGGCCGCCTGCACCGCGGGCCCGCATACGGAACCAGCACACCTGTTTCTCACCTACCGAGACCCGGGCGTGCAGGCCGGTCTCTTCCTCCATGACGAATCCGCCTTCGCTGAAGACGAAGGACGACTCCCGCAAATCGGCGACCTTATCGAGCACATGCTCCACACCAAAAGGACCGCTCGTCTCCTCGTCGGCGGTTGCAAGAAAAATGAGGTCCCTTTCGGGCACGACACCCGAACGCTTAACGTCTATGAACGACAGGAGGTGGCAGGCTATCTGCGACTTCATATCGATGGCGCCCCGGCCGTAGACAAATCCGTCCTTCACAAGGCCGGCGAAGGGAGGCGCCGCCCATCCTTCGTCACGGGCAGGGACCACGTCGAGGTGGCCCAGGAGGACCATAGGCCGGCCGCGCTTTTTCCCCTTGATGCGGGCAAGTATGTTGGCCCGTCGAGGCGCCGGTAAATAGATGTCCGATTCGATGCCTTCCTTTTTCAGAAGGGCTTCGATGAATTGAACGGCGATCTCTTCATTGCCTGGCGGATTGGAGGTATCGAGTCTTATCAAGTCGGACAAAAGTCGTACTGCTGCGTCTTGGGTCATGTCAATTTTCATCATAGCAGACCACGTTCTTCCCTACTTTTTTCGCCCTGTAAAGGTTCTCGTCAGCCATTCCCACGAGCTTACTGGCGTCTGTGTCATCCCGATAGACTGCCACGCCGCCGCTTACCGATAGCTGTATGGTTTTGTTTTCGTAGCAAAAAGTGTGGGTGGCCAGACTTTCCCTCAAACGGTCCCCGATGAGCATGGCAGCCTTGCCATCCGTCTCGGGAAGAACGACCAGAAACTCCTCCCCTCCGAGCCGTCCCACGCTATCGATGCTCCTCAAGCCTTCCTGCAGCAAACGCGACATCTGCGCGAGAACCGCGTCACCGGCGAGATGGCCGAAACGATCGTTAATCTCCTTGAAGTCATCGATATCGAACATGAGAACAGCAAGGGGCGATCCGTACCTCTGGGACCTGACCACTTCCTGCTCCAAACGGGTCATGATAAAAAGATGGTTGTAAAGACCCGTGAGGCCATCATTTGTTGATAAAGTCTTGATCTCTTCGAAGAGGCTGATTTTTTCAAGGGCGGTTGCTATATGGGCGCAGAACCTTTTGAATACGGACTCCTCCTGATAATCGAAAGGGGTATCCCGATAGATTCCCACATAGCCGTACGTCTTCATATTAACGATAAGGGGCACGATGACAGACCTGAGGTCTTCGGAAGGTGATTGGCCGGGCGTTGTGCTGCCCTGGATCACGACCCGGATATTTCTTTCCTGCTCTTCCGCGAGATCCGTCATCTTTCTTATGAGCGTGCCCGGTATGGTCTCCGCCACATTCTCCTTCACAGGCAGGCTGGGATAGACATGGATCTCCACGTCCCCATGTCGGGGGATCAAGGCCGCGAAAACCGCAAAAGGGAGATAGTTCTTTATAAGAGAAAAAGAATGCTTGAGAATCGAAACCGGCTCTTCAGTCTCTCCTATCATATGCTGGAGACCTTTTACCAGTTCCAGCTCCAGCACGTTCAGCCTCTCGGCCTCGCACCTGGTTTTCATCTCCATCATATCCCTGGCAGCCGCACGTCTTTCCTTACAGCTGTTGGCCGCGGTGCAGATCACGGCGTAAACCTCCTCGCCGTCTCCCAGCGGCTTTTGCACGCTCGCGTACGCACCAAGCTTCAAGGATTGGAGCCGATTAATACTGTCTTTCTTTTCGGTTATGGTAATAACAGGCAGAAAGGGGTCGATTCCCTTTATATCTTCAAAGACTTTTGAGTCAAGCGGGCTTGTCGGAGAGAGGTGTAAGATAAGAACATGCGGCTTAGTCCGGGCTATAGAAGAGGCTACATCCTGGTTTTCCCGACAGACCGACAGCCTCAGGTCCTGGTGGCGCCGAAGAAACTCTTCAAGCCATCCAATCAACCCGCTGTCGTTTGTGATGACGAGCAGGATTTTTCTTCCATCCATAAAAAAATGGGGGGACTAGGTCCCCCCTCTGTGGGTCACTTCTTACCCTTCTTTTCTTTCTTTGGTGCCTCTTTCTTCTTCGGTGTAGCCTTTTTTTCCGCGCCCTTTGTTCCGCATGCCATGCTCACTCACCCCCTTTCAAAAACCATCTTAAGCAAAACGGTTTTTGTTGTCAACAATTATTGTGAGCACTATGCGGAAATAACTTCTTTTACGCCGGGCACCTCTTTCTTCAGGGCGTTCTCCACACCCATCTTCAATGTCATGGCACTCATCGGGCAGCTTCCACATGCACCGGTGAGCCTCACTTTCACCACGCCGTCAACCACGTCGACCAGCTCAACGTCCCCGCCGTCGCGCTGAAGCATGGGGCGGAGCTTCCCAATGACTTCTAGCACCTTTTCTTTCATTGCTGCCTCCAGAATGTTTTTCCCTTGCAGGATTACTAAAGTATAATCCTGCTAAGCCGGGGTGTAAAGGCGAAAGAGGTAAACAAAGAACAATCTGCTCCTCGCCATGCCTTTCATTTGCCGGCTCTCAGTTTCGCCATATCCCCACACGTTGGCAGATAGTCCTTGCCC
>CAVVPU010000068.1:0-15233 GCA_963750015.1 uncultured delta proteobacterium
GGAGGGATCGTGAGGTGTGGATGCAATTTGAGCCTTGCTGCCCGGATGGCGTACTGAATGTACGTCGGAGGGCGCATGGCGAAAAGTGCGCCGCAGATCGCGATTCCTCCCAGCCGACCGGCCACACCTCGGACCTGCACGCTCACTATCGCTTCCTTTAAGTACCACAAGAAAAACGGATGTGCCTGGCCAAGCCTGGAAGGGCGTGCTTCTTGCCCGCCTGCTCAGCAGACGACTACCTTGCCTTGGAGTCTTTTCTTTAGCTCCCTCGGGAGGTTCCTCTGGAGGAGGGGGAAGAGCTTTCTTTTCTGCGCCGGCACAAAGACGGCCCTGTATCCCTTTGCTGCCTCGCTCAGCACCGTGGAGTTCGTGTCTTCCGTCTCCACGGGCAGAACCTCGACCGCCACGGCCTGCCGCGCCCCTTCCTCGGTCAACCTCATCGCCTCTTTCTCGCCCTTCTCCATGACCTCGTCCCTGATGTAGCAGAGGAAGTCACGCTTGGAGGGACGGGTGGCGATGAGGTCGTTATGGCCATAATGGTAGAGCCCCGAAGTAAGGACCTGGAGCGCTACCACAATCGAAGAAGTCTGCTTTGCAAAGGCAAAGGCCTCGTTCTCGGCGATTCTCGAATCGCCGGTCCCGAGGACCAGGAGGATTTTATCCATGTTAGTAAAGCCCCACTGCCTGGAGAAGCCAGAGGAGCAACACGGCGCCCACCCCCAGGACGATGGCGAGGTACTCGTCGGCGCGGTGACGCATTTGCTTGGCCGCGGCCGACTGCTCTACTTTCCTGAGATCATCTGTTTTGATCTCGCTTTTTTCTGTTTCGTCACTCATGATATACACCTCCGGAAAGGGCTTTCCCGTCCGAGACTCCGTGCCCTCGTTTTATTTGAATATCCCGATTTTCGTGAGGGCCAGGATGAGGCCGAGACAGACACCCACCCTCAGGGCCCCCGCTATGTAGCCGATCATGATCCCTTTCGGTCCTGCATTTCTCAGGTCGCTCAGCTTGGTCTGCAAACCCAGCCCCACGAAGCAGAGGGTGAAAGACCAGTTCATCACCTTTTCCATGGCCTCGCTTGCCGGCTGGGGCCACATGTGGAGGCAGTTGAGCCCCCAGACGAAAATGAATCCGAAAACGAAAAGAGGGAACTTCTCCTTCAGGGTCTGCCACACATTGACGTTGGAGGAGCGAAATTCCTGGGTAAGGGTCATGAAGTAGATGAAGAGGACCCCTGCCGGGATAAGAACCACCCTGCCGATATTGGAAAAACCCGCAACCTTGCCTGCCTCGAAGCTGAAGTTGAATCCCGTGGCGATGACCTGGTTGGAGTTGGGTACGCCGGCGGCGCTCAGGATGCCGAAAGTGTAGTTGGTAAGGCCCACGAGCCTGCCGAGGAAGGGGAGCGTGAAAAGACAGAAGAGGCCGAAGGTCACGGAAACGGCGATTGCATAGGCCACCTCGTCGCTCTTTGCCTTTACCATTGGTGCGATTGCCACGCACGCAGACACGCCGCACATGGAGAAAGCGCCCGCGAGAAGGGCGTTGAGGGTGTTGCTAAGCTTGAAATACCGGCCCATGAAGATGAAGATGAGGGCGCCGCCGAAGACCATGACGATCATGAGCAGAATGCTCACCGCCCCTAATTTCACGAGGTCCCTGAGCATGTACTGGGACCCGAGCATGATGATGCCCACGTTCATGAAGACCGAGCTGTAGGTGAGGCCCGATTCCCAGCTTTTCGGTACGCCTATTACGTTTCTGATGAACATGCCCGCCACGAGGCCGATCACCACATAGTTGAAATGGAGAAGGTCCACGAACAGTCCTTTTCCGTATATGGGAGGCAGCACGGAGTCGATGTAGCCGAGCAGGTTCTGGACGGTGAAGGGAAAATCGACTCCCGGCAGGCCGCAAAGCAGTGCGATGATCACCATAGCGAGGAGCCCCGGCCAGCTTGCGCTCCAACCGGGCAGCGCACTCCAGACGCTCAGCCTCTTGGCTTGCCCGGCTGATACGGGGGCAGTGCCTACCTGTGTATTAGTTGCCATATCCCGTCCTCCCCTCATTTGAGTCTCCAGATTTCCCGGTAAGAGAGCCTTTGGAGCAGGGTCTTTCGTAAGAAGTCCTCTACGGTCCCGTTGACTCCGACCATGACATCCACGTTGTTCCTTTGCAGCTCGGCAAGGTTAGGGGTCTTCTTTCCGTCCTTGTCCTCCATGTGCCACGCGTTGATCCTCTCTCCGTCGAAGTCGTCGATGACGATCTTGAAATAGCCGTTCGGGCCGGTATAGGTGTTGTTCTTCATGTCGAGCACGATGGGGTTGGGATTGTCGAGAATGAACTCGTTGAGCATGTAGCAATGGCCGCACACGTCGGGACGCATGGTATAGCGTGCATCCCCCGGCCAGGGCTTGTCGCGGTAGAGCTTCTGCGCGCCCGACCACGCGTAAAGAGCCACTGCGCCGCCTTTGAAATCGCAGGGAAGCTCCAGCTCCACGTGGACGTCGTCGTACTCCATCATAACCTTTTGCTGAGACGGGCTGTACTGGGGAAGGGTGTCATAGACCTCCTGGTTCACGGGTCCCAGCACCTTCTGGGCAACCATTCTACCTTCCCCGTTGACAAGGGTCAGCATCGCTGTTTTCACGGCCTGATTTACATTGCCGACCCGGAGGCGGTATTTCCCGACTTGAGCTTCCTGGCCTGCCTTTAACATGAGGCGCTCCGGCTCTTCATAAGAGATGGTGAACGAATCCATGCCGGGGCTTCCCATCTCGGCGATCTCCACGAAGTCGCGGCCCACCCAGGCCGGCTTCAGATAGGTGGCCCCTTCGGCGTATACGTCGGGCAGCGAGAAAGACTGGCCCGCAAGGTCTCCCGAATCGTGGGGGACGTGGTAGTCCTTTAGGCCGGGCCCGAGGAGAATATCGGCGCCGAAAGCGTTTCCGGAGTACTTGATGATCCTCACCGTCGCGACGGGCCGGCCCCAAACAAACCGGGAGCCGAGATAGCGCACCGCCTTGCTGCCGTCGCCCAGAGGCACGTCCTGCCAGAAAAGGCGATTCCCGTCACCCATGGGCATATCCTTCCAGAAGTCGACGGGGGTGTTCCTCTTGACCACGAGATAGCTCGCAGTGCTCAGAAGATAGGCTTTCTTGCCCAGGATGTAGAAGGCCTCACCCGCGAGAGGTCTCACATTGCGGTCGTTCCGGGTCGAATAGTAAAGACCCGCCGGCGGGATGATGATCTTGCCTTTTCTGTAATCTATGTAGCTTCCCCGGATCACCAGGGCCTCGGCCGAGGTCAGCTTCTCCCCTTTTCTCGTGGTCACGAATTTACGCACAAGCCCCCTCATTTTGGGAACGAAGGCACAGTTGGGGTCGGGGGCGAACCATTTGGCCGACTGGATAACGGGAGGATAGGAGGTAAACTTCGACTGCACCACGGGTACGCCGTAGGTGGGGTCTGCGAGACGCTGGAGAAAGGTGTCCTCCATGACCGACACCACGAGCTCGCTCATGCCGATGAAGAAGTCTATGTTCTCCCGGCCCTCCTTCCACAGGATCAGGTTGTCGGTGCGCCGGAAGAAGGAGTCCCGCACATAGCAGTTCTTGACCACATCGCTCTCGATGCGGCCGACGACCACCTTGAAATAACTCCTGTCCCATATTGCCGAAATCTTGATGGGACCCGCGTAGCTCGGCTCTTCCTTGCTCAGGACGAAAGGCTTGCTGTTCTCCAGAACGACCCGCTTCAGCATGCCGCTCATCGGCTCAGGCTCGAGGCGCACCGTGTACCGGTTGTCCCTGGGCCAACTCTGGCCGTCCTTCACCTTGACGAGGTCGTGATAGATCATGAAGGAGACGGTACCGTCCGTCCATCCGTAGGGCACGTCGTTCGACCACGGACTGAAGTCGGAGCCCTTGTACCAGGATGGGTCGACGACCAGCTCGATATGAAGGTCCAGGTTGAAGTCGGTGAGGCTGTAGCGGTCCTGGTCGCCGATCTTGTACTCCTGCTGGGTAACGGGAACGATCAGCTTAGAGGCAAGGACTTTCCCCCCCGTCCAGTTTCTCACCTCGACGAGGATGCCGTTTTCCTTACGGAATGCATAGATCCTCTTGTCCCGCCACCACCTGTAGCTCTCCTGGCGGACCTGCACGACGTAGGGACGGGCGAGCGAGAAGACTGCCTCTTTGATCACCGGGTACTTTATCTCCGAAAAGAGAGCATCGTCGTAAGTCACCTTCCTGGCCGTCAGTGTCGTGGCTCCGAATTCGAACTTGCTCGTGAGAAAGAAAGGTTTCTGCTGCTCGTTTATTCCCACATTGAGCTTCAAGTCCTTCACATTTTCGGGCTCGGGAAAGGAGGAAGAGATGGACATCTCCTCCTGCCATCCGCCGGAAGGCGCCACGACCGCAAACTGTCCGTAAGGCTTGTTGTAATGATCCGTCGCATAGTCGAACCACAGGCGGTAGCCGGTGGCAGGGTCGAGGAATGCCTTTTCCCTCTTCTTGACGAGCACATCGTTCTTCGTCGCCTGAGACGTCTTCAAAGAGAGAAGATAGGCCGTTTCTCCGAGGACGAGGAAGGGGTCCCTTCGCAGGGGCTTGGCGTCCTGAGAGGTCGAAGAAGCATAGAAGAGCCCCCCTGCGGGCACCGTCACTTTTCCGTCTTTTACCGTGCTCCCCCGGAGGACGACGCACTCGGAAAGTTCCTTCTCCTGACCGTAACGGTTTTTCAGCTTCTTGTTGAGGAGCCCGCCCAGCTTCGGTATGTACGTCGCATCCTCGGACGGTGGGAGGCCGCGGGGGTCATCGGCTCCCCGGCCGCAGGGAGGAAACAAGAGACAGAGAAGGAGGACTGCGAGGACAGCGAAGCCGCCCTTTGCGGCCCGGCCTTTTTTCAGCACGTGCATTGGCTTCCTCCGAGTCCCTCAAGAAGAAGGAAAGGCTTGATTCTCTTAAGAAGGTCCCTCGTCATTCCCTGAACCTGAAGGAGCTCGTCGAGTACCTGGAAGTCTCCGTTGTCCTGACGGTACTTGACGATCTTCTTGGCCAGATCGGGTGTCATGAGAGGGACGTTCTTCACCATCTCTTCAGCCGTGGCCTTGTTGATGTTCACCGTCTTGCCTACCAATTTTTTGTTGTCCTGTTTGTTTGCCTGTGCCATGGCCTGGCCGGAAAGCGATATAAAGACGATAATCGCCACAAAAGCCGCGAGCCAAACAATAGTCTTTCGAGTCATTTTATTCTCCTCTCAATTTCAGTAAACGTTTTTTCTTCTTCATCCTCCGGCAACAGTAAATGTCTGGCTCTGGCCGGCGTAGATCAGCACGAGCCTCAGCAAAAAGCCTCCCACGAGCATGCTCGTGAAGAGAATCGCCGCTTTTTTGGGGCCAAGATCTCCCGGCCTCAATACCAGGGCATAGGGGACAACGACGCCGAGACCCACGACGCCCAGCCACCAGACAAGTCCGTACCAGCCCCCTGGATGGCCCGCTTCAGTAGTCGATCTGAGACCTTCGAACGGGGGGAGCAGGCTGTAGGCGATTGCCGCAGCCAGATAAAAGGGCATTATGTATCGGTAGGCCCTCTTGAGGAGCCGAAGGGGCTTTTTGGCGTTTTCTCCTCCTCCCAGGCAGATCCCGGCGAGAGCTGCCGCCCCTGCGAAGCCGGTGGCAAAGGCGGAAAAGGCGAAGAGCGCAGGTAGGGCAAAGTTTCTCCACATGGCGACATGGGTTACCGCGAGAAGCACGCCTGTGTAGACCGAGACGAGAAGCGCGAGAACCATGCCCACGAGACCGAGGAATCCTTTGAGCATGTCGATCGACCGCGGCCTCAAGTTCCCGAGAAAGGGAAACAAGAGCCTGAGGCGCGAGTAGAATCTGAGGAAGGCGTAGAGGATGGAAACGACAAAAAAGAATGTGAGAAGCCAGACCCCGATCGACATGGGAGAATGATAGTTGAAGATTGTCAAGGTGAGCCAGAAGCGGGTTTTGTATTTCAGGTCGATGACGAGCATACAAAGACCGAAGGCAAGGGCTGCCGGGGCCAACAGGGAGGCCACGTCGGCATAAGAGCTAAAAACAGGTCCATTCTTTCGTCCCGTAAGGATGGAGAAGCGGAAACTGCCGGCCCCAATGCCTGCGAAGAAAAGGTAGAGGATGACCCATATTCCCCACGTCTCACTCATGGTCCTCTCCCTTTCCGAGACATTGCCAGAGCAGTCCTATGAGCACGGCGCCCGGCACGAAACCGGCGAACCATTTCCAGAATTGCCAGGGAACGACGGTGTTGAGGGGCACAGGATCGGGAAGGCGGTACTCCTTGGGCCTCCCCTTGAGCGCGTAAACCATATGGAGTTTTTCCTTCGTGCCATAGGCACTTTTCCACTGGTCCGGCGGTTCGCCCTTCGGGTTGTAAGTGATGGCTCCCGTGGTGCACTTCGCCGCGCAGGCCGGCACCTTTCCCTCATCGATGCGCTGGATGCAGAAGCTGCATTTGCGCATGGTATGCTGTTTTGTGCTCACTTTCGGCACGTCGAAGGGACACGCTTGCACGCAGTAGCCGCAGCCGATGCATCTTCTGCGCAGATGCTCCACCACTCCGTCTTTTCTCCTTTTCAGGGCCCCTGCGGGGCACGCGGAGACGCAGGAAGGGTCGTTGCAATGGAAACAGGCAGTGGATAAGGATTCCCTGAAAGAGAGGGGGAGCTGCCCCCGGGTGAAGAAGGAGACCTTTCGCATCGGAAGGCCCGGCTCCACCTCATTTTCGAGCTGGCACGCCACTTCGCAGGAGTGACAGCCGATGCACCTGGTCACGTCGAAGAAAAGAAGAGGTTCCATAGAATGCCTTAGCCCTTCTCTTTCTTAAGCCGGCAGCCGAAGCCATTGAACTGGGCAGAAACCTGGCTCCAGTAGAAAGGCACTATCACGTTTATCGATTCCCCTTTGTTACCGGCGTGGGGGCTTTCCTTGGCCGGGTGCCCCGCGGTCCAGACCACACCGGGAAGGATCAGCTCGGTCACGTGGACCTTCACCGGAATCTGTCCCAGCTCGGTCTCAAGAAAGGCAGAATCGCCGTCCTTCAGCCCGAGGCCGGCTGACGTCTTCGGGTGAACCTGAACGTAATTGCCCTCGGAGAACTGGCCCATGTATGCCGACCAGTTCGTGAAGGTTTGCTGATAGTGGTGGACCACTTTTCCCTGAATGAAGACGAGGGGAAATTTGGTCTTGCCCTCCCACTCACCGAAGGGGCTGCCCTCGGGTTCCTTCCAGTCGACCGGTCCGAGAGCGGGGGAGCGCAGCTCCACTTTCCCATCGGGCGTCCGGAAGCGATCACCCTGGTAGATGCTCCCTCTCATCCCGGGATGGTCCAGACTCGGGCAGGGCCAACCGATCCCCGTGGGATCGTTCTTGAGCCTCTCGATCGGGATCCCCTTCCAGTCCTCGGAGTCCCCTCGCATCAGATTGTAGATCTCTTCGGGGGTCTTGACGTCAGGATAGGAAGCGCCGTTGATCTTCTTGCCCAGGTCCGAATAGAAGCGCCAATCCTCTACCGTCTCCCCCTGGGGCGCAATTGCACGCTCCCTCCATACTACCTGCCGCTGGGCCCCCCATTGAGAGCCGGAGGTCTCGTAAGTGGTGGTGGGCGGAATGATGAGGTGTGAAAGGGAGGCTTCCTCATCCATAAAAAAGCCCCTGTAGACCACGAAGTCCACGTTGCTCACCGCTTTTCTGACTCTGTTGAGGTCCGGGTAGCGCCTGTAGCTCGAGCTGAGAAGGAGCACCTTGACCCGCTTGTTGGCCATGGCGGTGGCGACTTTTCTGAAGTTGAGAGGTGGCGGCATATCTGAAGGCGCCTCGGTCGCCTTGCCCATGGTCTCCGGCCCGCCGGCCTTTCCGCCACCCTGGGCATTCATTATGCCCCTGCCCGGACCGCTCAAATTGCCTGTCATGGCCATGAGGGCAATCGCCGCCCGGACGGTCTGGACCGAATTAGCATAGCGGGAGATGGAGCCCCCGAGATAGAGGATCGTTCTCTCACTCTCCGCGACCTTCCGCGCAAGCTCCACTATTTTGTCCCGGGGTAGCCATGTGATCCTTGAGACTTCCTCGACCGTATAGGGTTCGGCCGCCTTTATCACCTCATCCATGCCGTTTACGCGGGCCTTGACGAAAGCCTTGTGGTAAAGGTTCTCCTTGGCAAGGATGCGTATGAGGCCGAGAACGAGGGCCCCGTCGCTGCCGGGCCTGTTCATGATCTGCTCGTCGCAGTGGTTGCTTGTTGACGTCCTTCGGGGATCGAAATAGATGACCTTCACTCCCTTTTCCCGCGCCTTGTTGATCCACCTGATGTAGAGGGGGTAGGTCTCCGCCAGGTTGGCCCCCATGAGGAGCACGAGCCTGGAATTCAGCATCTCGTCAAGGGTCGTGGTAGAGTTGCCCGACCCGAGGCACATGCGAAGGGCGGTAGAAGCGCTGGCGATGCAGGTCTCTCCGGGACCGCAAAGGTCGGGGAAGCCGGCCATGTTAAGGGCACACGTTGCAGCCACTTCGGTTTCCCTGGTGCTCCACATGGAGCAGAAGAGAACCACCCGGTGCTGAAAGTCATCGGGGAAGTCCTTCTTGACCTTCAGGATCTTCTCTGCGGTGAGGTCGAGGGCCTCCCGGTAGGAGATTCGCTTCCACCCTGAGCCGTCCCGTTTCAGAGGATAGAGGAGCCGGTGAGGACTGTAGGTAAGCTCCACCATCGACTGGCCCTTGGGGCACATGCCTCCCTCTGTCCAGAAATTGCCCGGGTTGCCGTAAACATTGACTACCCGGTCGTCCTTTACCTGGACCAGGGTGGTACAGCGTACCTGGCAGAACTCGCAGGCGCTTCTCACCTCGCAATCGATATTCCGGGCAAGGTCGCTCGTCGCTGCCCTGCCGGTCGTGGCGCCTGTGCCCGGCAGGGCCATAGCGCCTGCACCCAAAGCGCCCATCTTGAGAAAGCTCCGTCTGCTCAGGCGGACCTTACCCTTGTCTTTTTCCCGACCTTCCTTCATTGATTCTATCCGCCCCTGCTTGCCTCTGACTTCCCCTATGTCCGGGCGAAGGGAGAGGCGGGCTCGAAGATTTCGTGCATGACCCTTCCCTCGAAATTGGGCGGTGCCGTAATGCCATACATGTGCATGATCGTGGGCATCACGTTCATCATGTGGCCGCCTTCGGAGACGTCGTTGTTCTTCTTGATCCCCGGTCCCACCATGATGAACGAGGTGAGGGCATTCCCGTGGTAACCGGTGAAGTGGCGCATGGGCTGATCCCATATGGCGCCGTCCTTTCCGAAGCCCCCGAAATTGATCTGGTAGAGGCCGTCATTCTTCCTTCCCGGCACCTTGATGCCGGAAGAATCGCGAAAGCCGCAGAACTGGACGTCTCCTGCGTACCAGCCGTAATCGCCCTTGTAGATGTTCTCCACCCGGTCGGCGATGTGGGTGTACTGCTGTCCCTCCGGGTCTTTCAGCTTCTTCAGCTCGGCGATGATGAAGTCCCGCAAGCCCTCGTACTCGGAGTAATCGACGATCCCGTTGGGCTCCCTGCCTTTCAGGTTGATGAATATACCGGGATTCCAGGAAGTGTACGCCTTGGTCCGTGACCAGTCGATGTCGTCGGAGTCATAGTATCTCTTCTTGCCTTCCACCTCGGGCTTTACCTTGAGAAGACCCAGTCCCATGAGCCATGAATTCGGCTGGAAATCCTTCAGGTCCGGCCCCCAGGAATGGTCGGAGATCATCACGAAATGGGCGTCCTTGGGAAGCTCCTTGAGAATCCTCGCCAGCTCCTTGTCCACGTATTTGGTGAACTCGAGCATCACCTTGCCGTTACCGTAGCGCTCCTCGTAGTCCTCCGACCAGTCGGGGTTGCCCTTGACGCGGGTCATATTGTGGTTGAGACGATCGTGAGGCATGTTGGAGAACCAGAAGAAATCCCAGGGTTTGTTCTTCATCAGCCACAGGACGATGTCGTCCTGTTCCCGGGTCGCGTCGTAGCAATCTTCGATGATGGTTTCCTCTTCCTGGACGTAGGCGATAAAGGACGAGTAGTCGTACTCGAAGGGGAGGTTGGGCGTTCTGTAGTAGCCCACTGCGTCATAGACCTCTTTCTGGAGGGACTCGGGGTATGTCCAGCGGTCTGAAGGAACCACGGCGCCGTCGAAGAAGCTGTCCAGGGGCTCGTGGCGCAGTGGCGCCGTCGGGTCCTGGAGCAGCCGGTACCGGTAAAGCTGGAGGTCGTTGTCCGATGCGCTCAGACGCTCCGGTTTCCAACGGACGATTGCGCGCCGACCGCTCGGGAACCGGATTGGTACGTACTTGGACCACTCCCCTTCCTTGAGGGTAATCGAAAGATCCTGATAGGCCACATTTACCGTGTTGTTCGGGTTGAGGGTCAGTTTCAGCGGCACTTTCATATCCTTGAACTTGATCTCCGTGGAGCAGGTGCCGTTTTGAAACTTTATCTTTGTCTTGAGAGGGCCCGCGGCTCTATGCTTGTCCTGGGTGTAATAGACGTGGGCCATGGCATCTGGTGTATCACCGAAACCGGGCGAGCCCTTGCCCGACATCATGAAACCGCCTTTGAGCCTCTCGGGGGGGTAAGACATGGCCGTGCCGCAAAGACCCACCTTCACTCCCGCCTCAGACATCATGAAGGGCACGGTTGCCGCGTGAAGTCTGTAAAACCGGTTGATGCCCGAGGTCTGCATGGCGGTCCTGTCGAAGACGGTCCATGGGTGGGAGCCGAAGAAGTTGTTCTGCCCCGGTCCTACCCCTGTGTTGTAGGCAGCCCACGCATCGACGGACATGCCCCTGAAAATATTCTCGAACTCCCCATAGCTCCCCTGGGCGAGAAGCTTCTTGAAGGTGGGGAGCTTGCCCTCGCCGGCCCACTGCATGATCTTCTGCATGTTGCAGGAATCGAGACCCATCATCAGGATTTTCGGTTTCTTTGCCGCCTTGCCGGAAGTTTTCTTCGGCGTCTTGGCCTGGCCGGTCGCGGCCTCCCCCTTGCCCATGCCGAGACCTATCACCGAGGCCCCGACCAGGCCTCCCGCCAACCTCTTCAGTGCATTCCGCCTTGTGAGCTTCTTATCGTTTTCGTCGGCCATGCTCTATCCTCCCTGGAGACACCCGAGACCCTGAACAGGCAGGGCCGGGACATATAAACTTGTGGATTCCCAGCTGCGTGCCGCAGAGGATCCAATCCGGAATATTAGGTCCGCTCGATCAGCACTTGGACGGTTTCAGGCTCGGCTCTTCCTCGTCGTCACCGGGCTTGGGCGCCGAAACCGTGAGGTCTCCCTTGTTCTCCTGAACGCCTGCCTTCTTCATGATATCCTTTGTCATCCCCGGAACCTTGGCGAGGTCGTCTGTTTTCTTGAAGGGACCGTTCTTCTGGCGGTAGTCCACGACCGCCTTTGCGAGAGCGGGCGTAAAGCCGCGAACCTTCGAGAGCTGTGCTGCGGATGCCTTGTTGAGGCTCAGTTGGCCTGCGTCTCCGGTTTGGGCCGAAGCCAACCCGGCGCAAAGCAGAATCGTCAAGAATATCGTACAGATCCCTGCGATGATAGCTGAAGATTTACCCATACCATCCTCCTTGATTAGGTAGTACCATAGGGATTTTGTGCAAGGCGCATACCATAAACGATCCTTGCCTTTGATTCCAACACAACGGTATAGAGGCTGTTTTGACGGGTCCGGGGCGGGCTGTTCGTTGCCGATGCGGCGCGACTGTGCGTTCTTCTTCACACTTGTACGGAGTCTCACACGACGACGCCGTACTGGGCCATTTTGTCGTAGAAGGCGCGACGGCTGATCCCGAGGAGGCGGGCGGCCATGGTCCTGTTGTTGCTCGCGGCCTTGAGGGCTTGGAGAAGGGCATTCTTCTCCGCCTCCTCGACGATCCGCCTCAGGGAGAGGGAGGGTCCCTCGCCGCTGCCCGGCCTTTCCGTTCTCGGAAAATCTATATTGAGGCAATCGAGGGTGAGCGTCTCGTTCTCGGCGAGGAGCACCCCCCTCTCGAGGATATTCGCAAGCTCCCGTATGTTGCCTTTCCAGGGGAGGGTGTATATCATGTCGAGCACCGCAGGCTTGATCTCGCTGATCTTCTTCTTGTACATGCCGCAAAACCTGTCGAGGAAATGTTGAATCAGCAGGGGAATGTCTTCTTTTCGCTCCCTGAGGGGCGGAATGTGAAGAGGCACGACGGCAAGGCGGTAGTAGAGATCTTCTCTGAAAAATCCCTGTTCTATGGCAGCCTTGATATCACGGTTGGTCGCCGAGATGAAGCGGACGTCGATGGCGATCGTCTGGTTGCCGCCCACGGGCTTAATCTCCCGTTCCTGGATCGCCCTCAAAAGCTTCATCTGTGTGGGGGGCTTAATATCCCCTACCTCGTCGAGGAATATCGTGCCGCCCTGCGCTTCTTCGAGGAGTCCCCTCTTGGCGCTGGTGGCTCCTGTAAAGGCGCCCCTCACGTGGCCGAACAACTCGCTCTCGAGGAGGGTCTCCGAGAGGGCGCTGCAGTCGATGGGGAGAAAATGAGCAGCTTGCCGGGAGCTTTCCCTATGGATAAAACGGGCGAGAAGCTCCTTCCCGGTGCCGCTTTCTCCCTGGATCAGCACGCTCGCCTGCGAATCGGCCACCTTCTCGACGGTCCTTAACAGATCGCGCATGGACTTGCTCGATCCTATCACCATCTTGTGAGCCTCGGGACCGATCTCCTGAAGCCTGGGATCGTCTATCTGCCTGTGGAGCTTCCCATATTCGAGGGCCCGTTTGACAAGGATTTCCATGTCCCGTGACTTGAAAGGCTTGGTGATGTAATGGAACGCGCCGAGCTTGATCGCCTCCACAGCCGTCTCGATGGTACCGACGCCGGTGACGATGATAAAAGGCAGAGTCGAGTCTGTGGTCTTCACCCGCTCCAGAAGCTCGATGCCGCTCATGTTACCAAGGACCATGTCTGAGATGACAAGATCGAAAGCGGTCTGCTCGATGTCCTTCCATGCCTCTTCCCCGCTCTCCTCGGTCCGGACGTCGTAGCCCAGGCGGGTGAGAGACCTGGCGAGGATGGTCCTCATTTCAGCTTCATCCTCTACCACAAGAATTCTCTCAGGCAATTCCTGTCTCCCTTTGATACGCTCCTGCAATTCCGCCGCTTCCGTCGCGCCGGAATTCTACCCGCATCACCGTGCCATGGCCGACTCTCGACTCGGCCTGGATGGTGCCGTCGTGTTCCTCCACGATTCTTTTGCAAATGAAGAGCCCCAGGCCGAAACCCTTGTTTTTTCTGGCCGTGTAGAAGAGGTCGAATATCCTGGGCAGGTCTTTTTCACGGATACCGCCGCCCGTGTCGGTGACCTCGAGAATAATCTTGCCTGCCTCCTTATCCTGTCCCTCCATCACTTTGATGCCGATAGAGCCTTTGCCGTCGATCGCCTGTATCGAATTGAGGAGGAGGTTGACCATGAGCTGTTGAATCTGGTTGCCGTCTCCCATGAACCAAAGGGGTTCCGGAGAAAATTCCCGCCCCACGACGATGCCTTTCTGTCTGAGCTTCTGTTTGCAGAGCAGAAGCGATTCCTCGACAGCCTCGATGAGATCGAAGCGGACCCTGGTTGTGGGACTGGGCCTCGTAAAGGTGAGAAGATCGTCGATGAACTTGCCTGCTCTCAGGGCGTTTCTTTCGATGGCCTGGAGGTTTTCTTTCGCTCCGTCTTCGCAGTCCTGGAGAAGCTCTTCCGTGTTGGCCAGGATTATTCCGAGGGGGTTATTGATCTCGTGGGCAAGCCCCACGGTCATTTGCCCCAGGATGGCGAGCCTCTCCGATTGCATCAGCTCGTCCTCCAGCCTTTTTCGCTCGCTCACGTCCCGGGAGAAACAGCACGCGATGCTGTCCGTCGCATCGGCAGCCACGAGGGTCGTGGCAGTCATTTCCACTTCGATTCGCTCTTCGTTTCTCGACCGGAAGGTAAACCCCTTGGTGCCGTGGCCGTTCGCAAAGACGGAAGAGATGAACTCGCTCAAAGCGGCGCGCGATTCGGGAAAGGCCAGGTCGACCAGAAAGGGGGCCTCCTCTTCACCGTAGCCCAGCCTCAGCCGGGCAATCCTGTTCGAAAGACTGATCCTGCCGTCGGGCAGGACGAGATGGATCATTTCAGGGGAAAACTCGATAAGGTCCCGGTACTTCTCCTCAGAGCGCCGAAGCTCGCCGGTGACCGATTGAACCGTTTTCTTCAGGGTCCTGTTCCACACGAATGAAGCCAAAAGAGCGAGGGCAAACAGGATGAGGGCAGCCACGATAAATTTCAGGTAACGTTGGAGCGGAGCAAGGGCGGCCGACTGGCCGAACCACTTGGCTTTGATCGTATCGTAAGTCTTCTTTTCCGTGATCTGGCCGTAGGCCACGCTTATTTGCGTCAGCACGGATGTATTCGACCGAAGCAGCGTTATTGAAAGGGGTAAGCTTTCGAGGGGCATGCCGACTTCTTTGACGTTCGTGAGATGCAGCTTCTGAAGATGATAGTCCGTCGATATCGCGCAGGGAGAGAGAAAGGCGTCGGCCGCCGCTGAGTCGACCATCCTCAGGGCCTCCTCGTCAGACGAGGCCGTGAGCACCTGAATGCCGCTGCCGGCAGGGATGAGGCCATTTACATTACTTCCGGCCAGCACGACGATCCGCTGCCCCGTGCGCAGGTCCTTGGGACAGGTGATGGTGAGGCAATTCTTTTGCACGAAGAATTTCCGGTCGATTTGAACGGGAAGATCGAGAGACTGGAGGTCCTTGTCTTCGAGGCGCCCGGTGATGGCAAAATCGATTGCCCCTTCTGAGAGGCTTTTCTTTACGTCCGCAGTGGGGACAGGATAGAACTTGATCCTCTCGTTCATCATGCCCGCCAGGAGCCGGGCAAGGTCTACATTGAAGCCCCTGACAGTGCTCGTGTTCTCATCGATAAAGGCGAAAGGCGGCATTCCGCAATCGACGCCCACTTTGAGCGTCCTCGGAGCCGGGTAAGCCCGAGCGGAAACCAGAAGAAGAGAACATAGCAGCAGGAGAAAAAAGAAGCTTCCGGGACGTGCAACAGGTCTGCTCCTGCCGTGTTCCCTGAAGGGCGTATGTTTCACTGAAGGTACACCTTTTCGTAATAGTAACACGACCCCCTCGGGGAGTCAAACCGCC
>CAVVPU010000069.1:0-8859 GCA_963750015.1 uncultured delta proteobacterium
CAGCTCTGTTTCCCAGCCTATGGTTCCAGTAGGAATTTCCCTATGCTCCTCGTGCATGATTCCTTGGAGCGAGCATCGCGGGAGGCGCCGGGGTCTCCGTCGCGGAAGACGAGCGTTACCGAAGGTACGGGCGACGGATACCGAAGCAAAGGGTGCCCTCCGCACATCTGTTTGCGGACTGTCAGAAGATGAAGATGCAAAGGCAAAGGTGCGCACTTGGAGCCCGAGCTCGTCTGGAGCGATAGACGGGTCGGCGCCGATGCGTGGCTCGCGGAAAGGATTCATGCACGAGGAACGTACCCCGAGACTTGGGGCTACGAACGTTCTTCAGGGTTCTTCGTCTCCGACGACACCAGTAAGGCACCGGAAAACAAGATCGATCCCCTTTCGATCCCCTGTTCCAGAAAACGACACGGGCTAAGGAGCCGTCAGGCGCCAGCTCTCTACTCTACCCTTCGAGCTCCGACCCCACGGATAGGATGTTAGGCCGCGCAGAAGGGGGCAACAGCCTTATGCGCTTTCACACAAAATGTGCTAATATATCTATTAGCGTAGAAGGAGGTGTCATGAAAACAACCGCTGTGAAGAAGTCTAAACCGGGGAAACCTGCCAACTACAGCCTGGTGTTGCCGCCTGAGATGCTTGAGCGACTGGAGAATCTTGCCAGAGCCACCAACCGCTCGAAGGCATTCTATATCAAAGAAGCCCTCCAAGCCCATCTGGACGACCTCGAAGATGGATACCTTGCCCTGCAGAGGCTCAATGACAAAAATGCAGAAAACATCACTACCGAGGAACTGAAGGCACGTCTTGGACTCTGATGCTCCCTGGCAAGTTGTTTGGAACGATAAGGTATCTGACGACCTGGCGGTGCTGAACAAACCAACTGCGGGGAAAATCATCGCGAGGGTCGAGACCTATCTTGCCCGGGACCCCGTCAATCTCGGCAAGCCCCTCACGGGCGCTCTCATGGGCATTTACCGATACCGATATGGAGATTACCGGATCTTGTATGTGATGGATTTTGAAACTCACACCGTCAATATACTTGCCGTCAGACATCGACGGGAGGCATACCGCAACTAGACAAGGTACGGGCGACGGATACCAAGGTAAGAGGTGACCTTCACACGCCTTCCTTTCTCATGGACCTGAATAGGTCGAATCGAGTAAACTGACTCATGATGAAGGAGGGCAGGCATGATGGAGAATTTTAGAAGGTTACCCTGTAGATATACACATCTACTGATCGTGGTTCTGCTGCTTCTTTTGTTGGCGTATGGAGGGGCCGGGGCAGCCACGTATGACGATTTTAAGGGGAACGTGATCGATGAGAGCAAGTGGGAGGTAAGGGGTGATGGGTTCTCCCAGCCCGGCGACGGCTATTTGCACTTCTCCGCCAAGGGTGCCGTTTCCCGTAACCTGGTATCGAAGAGCCTCTTCTCTTCGGGCGTTTTCACCATGCCTCTCAGGGACTACTCCTGCGATAACCAGGCGCCCATCGGCCGGAAGATAGGGTCGATCGCGGGCTTCGGCCTCGGCTCGAGGGAGAAGAACAGTTGGGTGAGGATCGAGCGGGGCCAGACCGCGTCGTCCCGCCGGACCGGGGCGTCCGGGGGCTACATCGAGGTCAACTGGGTAGATCCGAACGAAACAGGCAACCCTATTCACGTGAACTGGCTCTGGTCCGAGGTCCCTAACTGCGATCTCCAGATACGCTATGATGGAACACAGGTCACTTTCTTTTATCGGCTGAAAGAGACCGACGAATGGATCCCCGTGCCGATAACCGGAGAGAGCGGGAGCTGGACCATCGGAAAGCCCCAGCCCCTCCTTCTCACCCCTGGCTGGGAATCGGCGGTGCCCCTGTTTATCAACGGCTATCCGGGCGGCCTCGATTTCGACCATTACTCGCTCAGTTTCAAGGCAGGCCCCATCGAGGTGAGCCCTGCACCCGGCGCCCAGCCCTTCGCGCGTTGAGGCTCATTTTCCGCAGTAGCGGCCGTCCCGCGACTCCCCTTTGAAACTTGCATAAATTTTTGCATCTCGTTACACTACTACCCAACGGAAAAGGGCCGCGCAGGACCCGGGAGCTTAGCGCATGAATGTGAAAAACTTCTTCTATCCTCGCAGCATCATCGTTTTCGGCGTCTCCGACTCCGCGGGAAACCTCGGCAGGGAAATCGTGAAGAACCTTGACCGGTTCGGCTTTGCGGGAGCGGTTTACGGGTTTGGCCGCAGGCCCATGGAGGTGGAAGGTCACAAAGTCTACGCTGATTTGGACGAACTGCCGGAAACCCCGGACGTTGCCGTGCTCCTCACCCCCGCAGCTACTATCGCCGACGCCCTGGAGGCTTGCGGCAGGAAAGGCATAAGCCATGCGGTGATCGAGAGCGGAGGCTTTGCCGAATTCGGTCTTGACAGGAAGGGCCTCGAAGAGGAGATTCTCAATGTGGCCCGTAAATGGGGCATTACCTGCATGGGTCCCAACTGCGTCGGCACTATAAATGCGGACAACCATTTGAGCATGCCCTTCGTGCCCTTCGATCCCGAAGAGATAAGGAAGGGCCGCAATTCCTTCATAGCCCAGAGCGGCGGCCTCATTCACGAGATGGTCAGGCGCTGCGCAGTGGAAAACGTCGGCCTGAACAAGCTCACGAGCATCGGGAACAAGCTCATGGTGGACGAGGCAGACATCCTCGAATTCTTCATAGATGATCCGGGTACCGAGGTCATAGGCCTCTACCTCGAAGATATCAAGCGGGGCAGACGTCTCATGGAGTTGGCTGAAGTGACTACGAAGCCGGTTATACTGCTCAAGGGTAACGCGAGTCCTGCGGGACGCGAGATCGCCTCGTTCCACACGGCAGCCCTTCTCGGGGATGAAATGGTCACCGGGGCTGCCATGCGGCAGGCGGGCATCCACCATGTCGAGACGCTTCAGGAGATGGTCGAATCCTTCAAGACCTTCCATCTTCCGCCCATGAAAGGGCCGAACATCGCGGTCCTCTCCCGTTCGGGAGGCCAGTCGGTGCTTCTCGCCGATGAGGCCTATCGCCATGGCTTCTCCCTCCCCCGGCTATCGCCCGCCCTCTTCGACCTTGTGGAGGAGCGCTCCAAAGGGGGCGTCATAAAGCATACGAACCCCATCGATCTCGGAAACGTCTTCGACGAGTTCTTCTACCTGGAGGTGCTCGACGGGGCCCTCAAGGAAAGTAATGTCGACGGGGCGGCTTTCTTTTTCGACTACGAATTGAACCGGTCGGCGGTGCTCGATATCGTGACGGGAGTCGAGAGATTGTCGCGCCTCCATCAGAAGCCGGTCGTGCTTTGTATGGTGCCCGATCGGGCCGATTGGTTCCGGGCACGCGACGTCTCTCCTTTTCCCTTCTTTACTCATCCACGGTGGGCCTTCGACGGCCTTTCCCGGTCCCTGGCCCATTTCAGGAGAAAGGCAGGAAAGTCGCTTCAAGTCGGCCCTCCGGAAGTTTTCCGGGAAAGAGAGGCCACGAAAGGGCAGACGTCTTCCGCACGGCTCGCTCCTGCCGGGGAGGCTTTAAGCCTCGTCACAGGCTACGGCGTGCCGGTGGCCGCTTACGCACTGGTCAAGGACAGGGCCGAGGCCGAAATTGCTGCGGCTAAGATAGGCTATCCGGTTGTGTTGAAAGCAGTGGAGCCCGTCATCCTTCACAAGACCGAGGCTGGCGCAGTTCGTCTGAATATCGCCGACGAGCGGGAGTTGGGGAAGGTCATGGAAGCCATGAAAGGCGATCTCTACCTTCTCCAGAAACAGGCTTCCGAAGGATTGGAGACGATTGTCGGCGGGAAAAGGGACCCGGAGTTCGGACCGGTCGTGCTTTTCGGCCTGGGGGGAATCTTCGTCGAGGTGCTCAAGGACGTGAGCGTGCGAGTGGCGCCCATCGATGAGCAATGCGCCCGGGAAATGATAGGGGAGATCAAAGGTTCTGCCCTGCTCATGGGTGCCCGGGGCACTGAGCCTGTTGACCTCGATGCTCTATGCGCTGCCCTAGCGGGCGTGTCCAGGATGCTCGTCGATCATCCCGAGATTTCGACCCTCGACATCAACCCCCTGCGTGTTTTCGCCGAAGGCTCGGGCTGCGTGGCGCTGGATGTTAAAATAGAATATGGGACGTGAATCATCTTTTGTCGAGCGCAGCGAGCGTGAGCGGGGAGGCTCGATCCGGCTTCGCCGGTCGAGGGGGTGCTGAACCCCATTAGTAGCGCGAGTGTGAGCGGGGAGGCTCCGCGGGCTTTGGAAGAAAAGGCAAGAACCTATCGCGCACCAAGCTCTCGCCGTTGGCGATGGTCCGCGAGGGCAAGCCTGGATGGAGGGGGTGCTGAACCCCATTGATTGCCGAGCGCAGCGAGCGTGAGCGGGGAGGCTCGATCCGGCTTCGCCGGTCGAGGGGGTGCTGAACCCCATTAATTCGTTCCCTGGTAAACCCCCGGCTCTGCCGGGGGACTCCCGGAGTTTGACAATTCCGGGAATATATAGGAAAGCCTCCTATATCCGTGAACCGCTTGAAGGTTGGCAGGAATAAGGAGGCTTTCGATGGAAGACATGCAGAGCTTATGTCACACGGTGTGGGATTGCAAGTATCACGTAGTGTGGATTCCCAAATATCGGAAGAAGGTGCTCTACGGAAAACTCAGGAGCGAACTTGGCCCCGTCATCAAAGAGCTGGCACGGCAAAAGGAGTGCGAAGTGGTGGAAGGGAAGCTCGTGGTGGATCACGTCCATGCCTTACTTTCGGTTCCTCCCAAGTACTCAGTGGCCCAGGTCATAGGCTTCATCTAGGGGAAGAGTGCCATCTACGTCGCACGAATGAGCGGCAGGAGGCGCAGCTTCGTCGGACAGAGCTTCTGGGCGAGGGGATACTACGTATCAACCGTCGGGCTGGACGAGGCGGCGATACGAGCCTACATCCAGACGCAGGAAGAGACAGATAGAAAACTCGACCAGATGAAACTGTTCGAGAAAGACAGATAGTCGCCTTTAGGCGACTCACGCACCACTAACCGCTTTGAGCGGTTCACGGTTTTAACAAACCCCCGGCTTTGCCGGGGGTAGATGATTGCTGTCTGGCATAGGATGTTAAAATAAAGAATATGAAAGCAAAAAATAGTCCTCCGAAGAAAAAGCGGCGTAAGATCACCTTCTATTTGACCGGCCTCATACTGGTCTCGGTGGTCCTTCTCGCCGTCGGTTTCTATATCTTCCTCACCACGGAGATACCGTCGGTCAAGGCGCTGAAAGACATCACCAACAAACCGGCAAGCACCATCTACGGCATCCACGGGGAGGTCGCCTACATCATAGTGCCCGACAATAAGATCTTCGTGCCCAACAGCAAGATTCCCAAGTACGTGCGCGACGCCTTTCTGGCAGCCGAGGATGCCGAATTCTTCAAGCATAGCGGCGTGGACCTGAAGGGCATTCTGAGGGCGGTGATCGAGAACGTGATCCACGGCCGTATGGTCCAGGGCGGCAGCACCATCACCCAGCAGGTGATCAAGTCGCTCATACTCGGCCCGGAAAAGAGCATGATGAGAAAGGTACGCGAGGCGATCCTTGCCTACCGGCTGGAAACCTACCTGACCAAGCAGGAGATCCTCAACGTTTACCTCAACAACATTTATATGGGTCAGGGCGTGTTTGGGATCGAGGCCGCCTCTCAGGTCTACTTCGGCAAACACGTGCCGGAGATCACGGAGGCCGAGGCTGCCCTGCTCGCGGGCATCGTCCAGGCGCCGGCGCGCTATACGCCCAAGCGCCACCCGGGTCTTGCGCGCATGCGTCAGCTCTATGTAATCGATCAGTTGTGGAAGAAGGGGTTCGTCGATACCAGGAAGCGGGACGCCATGCTCAGGGAGCATGTGCGGATAATGAAAGATGACGGCGTCTTCGCCGACACCTATTTCAAGAGCGCCGTGGTCCGGTATGTGGAAGACAAGTACGGCAAGGGGATTTTCTCGCGGAGGGTGATGAAGATATATGCCACCGTCGATCCGGCCCTGCAGAGGGGAGCCGAAGAGGCCGTGACGAGAGGGCTTCAGTCCTACGACGAGCGGAGAGGAGAATATGCGGCTTCCTACCATCTCGATAAGGCACGATGGGACAGCTTCATGGGGTCCCAGGAGCGGGACCTCAACCTTGTGCCCTTGAGTGCGGGCGGCGTCTACGATCTGCTCATCTCCGAGCGGATGTCGGACGGTTACATGGTCTTTGCGGGCAAGAGCAAGGGCCTGCTCAAGATGACCGACTTTCCCTATCGGCCGGGTGACGTGGTGAAGGGGGTTTACAAAGGCGCGGGCAAGAAGAAAGAGCTGCTCTTTCTCCCAGTAAGGTCCTCGACCATCGAAGGCGCCCTCGTTTGTATGGACGTCAAGACCGGCTACGTCTATGCCCTGGTGGGGGGCAGGGATTTCGAGAAGAGCCCCTACGACAGGGCCCTCGCATCCAAGGTCCAGCCCGGCAGCGCCTTCAAGCCCTTCATCTATCTGGCGGCCCTGAAAAAAGGGTATGACCTCGATTCCACCCTCCAGGACTCGCCCAAGCAGTACAGCGCGGGCCTCGGACGCTCGTGGACGCCCAGGAACTATGAGGGGACTTACAGCGGGGCCATCAGTCTGAGGGACGCGATTGCCTATTCGAAGAACGCGGCCACGGTCAGGCTCCTCGAGGACGTGGGTGTGGCCTCCGTACGGGAGGTGGTGAAAGACCTCGGCATCGATGAAGAAATCCCGAACGATCTCTCCATAGCCCTCGGCACTGCGGATGTGACCCTCATCGACCTGGTGAAAGGCTATTCTGCCTTCGCCAACGGGGGGGACCGGGTATCTCCGGTGCTCGTGACCCGGATTACTGACAGCCAGGGAACTATACTTGAAGAGAATGGGCCCGTCACGGCAAAGGTGATCGACAGTGAGATCGCCTACAAGATGAATGTGCTGCTCAAAGGGGTGACGACTTACGGAACCGCGAAAGGGGCGAGCCGTCTCGGCTACCCCGTTGCGGGAAAGACCGGGACGACCAATTCTTTCGACGACGCACTCTTCGTAGGCTATTCCCCCTACATTTGTGCAGGGGTTTGGGTCGGCTTCGATCAGCGGACGTCCCTCGGAAAGGCGGAAAGCGGCGGAAGAGTGGCTTTACCCATATGGATGAACTTTATGGCAGGTGCCCTGAGGCGATTCCCGGCCGATGATTTCGAACCGCCCCTCGCTCCTGCGGCGGCCGAACCGCCAGAAAGTGCGAGCGGCGCAGGAGCGCAGCCCAACGCTCCTCAGGACCAGCAAGAGCAGTGAGAGGTAAGAAAAGCTAAGGGAGGGGGCTCAGTTTTCACAAGCCTTGGTCATCCCAGGTATCATTTTCCCTCTCTTTTACACTGTTTTTTATGGGAATCGTTCTCCATGATGAATCTATCCCGAGAAAATTTGCCTCTTTCCTTCATTAAGTTATTGAGCTTATTTTTCTTCCATAGTATAATAGCAGCCGAGCAATGGAGACGATTAGCGTGTATATCGCAGGGAGAGTTTGTATACGATTTCACATACGGCCGCCTGAGATGAGTCAGAGCCCGATGGAGAAGCGTTTTCTCTATAGTAAACACGCGCCCCTTTGAGGAAATGCATTTTGTACTTGACGGAAGACTAACGGATGAGGCAAACTTCGAGATGCTTGTGAAAAGGCCTCTATCTTAAGGAGGGAGAAAGCCCCTTGCTTGAATACGTCGGTATCCTGATCATGATCACTTTTTCCGCGGGCCTTGCCCTCACGGTCCTGGTCTTGTCCTACCTCCTCGGCAACCGGAGCCGGTCCAAAGTAAAGGAGTCGACCTACGAATGTGGCATGATCACCGTAGGGCCATCGAGGAGAAGGCTGACCATTCGCTATTATATCGTGGCGATGCTCTTCCTCGTTTTCGATCTGGAGATCCTCTTTCTCTATCCCTGGGCGGTCATTACCCGTAAGCTGGGACTTTTCGGCTTCACGGAGATGATCGTTTTCGTCGCGATCCTCTTTGTCGGTTATGTTTACGTATGGAAGAAAGGGGCTTTGGAATGGGAGTAGAGAAGAACGTTCTTGTCACAAGCATAGATTTCCTGGTTAACTGGGCGCGAAAGAACGCCCTCTGGCCCCTTTCGTGCGGACTTGCCTGCTGCGCCATCGAAGGGCTTATGATTCCCCAGTCTTCCACGTTCGACGTCTCCCGCTTCGGGGCTGAGGTCATGAGGCCCTCTCCACGCCAGGCTGACCTGTTGATCATCGCCGGGACCCTCACGAAGAAGATGGCGCCCATGATAAAAAGGATCTACGAACAGATGCCCGATCCGAAATGGGTCATAGCTTTCGGCGCCTGTGCGTCGACGGGCGGCATATTCAAAACCTACAACGTGGTGCAGGGTGTGGACCAGGTCCTGCCGGTCGACGTCTACGTGCCGGGATGTCCGCCGAGGCCCGAGGCCTTCATAGCCGCCCTCATGAAGCTTCAGAAGAAGATCGAGAAAGAGAGCATACTGGACAAGGGTAGAAGGATCTTGACCCTGCCGGGGAAAGAGTCATGACATCACCTGAGAAGATTGCCAAGAATGGTTTGATCGATGCGCTGGCCCAGAAGTTCGGGGATTTTGTCACAATCGAGACAGCCGGACAGCAGCCGTGAGCAATACGTAAACGAAGTCGAAGCCGTTACATAGCGACAGCTCCGGGTCAAATGGATAATTTGGGTTTGGGGCGATGGCTATAACGTGCAACTCGCCCACCGGCCGTTTTTCAACGTGTGCGGCAATGCTGCATGGAAAATGCGCGAGCAAATTTGTTTCCAGCAAGACCAA
>CAVVPU010000070.1:0-6696 GCA_963750015.1 uncultured delta proteobacterium
GAAGAAAAAATTACGGTTCATCCGGGCTCTGCATACTCTCAGTATCAAGGTGATGACTTGTTTCTTTCACCAAAGTGAGAATCTGAGCCTGAGCGATACTGTGAAGGATTACGGACTGAAAGTGAGTGCGCCCTGCGGGGCCGACTTGTAGTGACGTTCTTTTTTGATCTCCTCGAAGAAATTCAATCCTGCATCCCAGACAGCGACAGGGAAATAGATAACAGAGCCCCGAAGTGAACAGGCTTTCCGCAAATCGCGCTCAAATTGGAGGAACGACGAATAGGTCACGTCGTATCTATAGTCATAGAAGACGACATTACCGGCCTTATCCAGCCAATGATCTTGCCAGGCTGAACCATGCCAACTCATGCCCCTTAACTGCTCGGGCTTATCGGCATCGAGAACGAACGCCGATTTCAGACCGGGATTCATGGGATCGTAGGTCAGGCGGCGCCACCCTTTTGCCGTCATCGACTCCACCATTCCATCAATGATGCCTTTAGCTGGGTAGCAAACTCCGGCCTGGTAGAAGACCTGGTATGAGCCGTTAAAGAGGTCATACTTAGTCCTCTCCGCCATTTGCGGCAGCCAAACGCTATCGAGCACGTACGGAGGCCACGTCGCCACCTCCGTTTTTGAACCGGGCACCCTCTGTACCTCGGCCATCAGCTTGCTGCCCGCAACAAAGATACGTGCGGGTACGTAATCGATCACTGCGGCGATCGAACAAGAAGGCTTTTCTTTGTCTGTGATTGGGGTAAACCGGTAATAGATGACGTCGCCTGCTTCATTCCTCCAGCATTCGATCCATGTATGAGTCCAGGCTTTGTCGTCATTGGGATCATTGACAGCCGAGCTTGCATTGTGGGGCTCTCGGGGGTCGTACAGCAATCGCTCCCACTTCTTCCCGGTCATGGATCGTGCCATGCTGCCGATCAACTCATCTGCTCTGTTGCAAATGTCCGCCGTATACGTTACTTCATACGCTCCGCTAAATTTATACTCAGTATTTTGAGCTTGCGGAGGTAGCCATACGGCCTGCAAGACGTTCGCGGGCCAATTTTCGGGGTCTCTATCGGGGTCGTAATGCCCCTTCTCCTTTGTTTCGGCTGCCCGACTCCGAAACATGTCCGGGGCCAGTTCCCCAGCCTCTTTCTCCCCTAGGCCGGTGATCATCAGGCCATGGGAAAGCTCTTCTCTCACTGTGGCCGCGTAAATGACGGAGCCTTTCATTACCAGCGCGAGCTTCTGCCCTATCTTCGACCTGGTTACCTGGCTGATCTTCTCGCTGCCAGTTTTAGTAAAGGTGATATAGACAGCGAAGGTGTCGTCGTCGCCAGGTGACAAGCCGGCACCTACGCTTTCTACATCTTTTGTAAAGAAAACAGTGGCGTCCGCTTGGTTATCCGACACGTAGACGTTGTCCTTACGGCCCTGGATAGCTTTTAGCGAATAGCCTGCCTTAGGTCCGTCGGTCGCGGGCTTGAACTCGAAAAGCACTTTCGAGGTCGGGGCAGGAGCGGCGATTTGGCGATGGGCACATGCGGGAAGCAGGCAGAGAATCACGATTATGAGCGTCGGCAAGAAGAGCCGTGTATTGAAAAATTTCATCATGATAGGTTTCCGATGGAGAATCCGCTACTGCGACGGTCCCTCAATCATTACCAATCGTAACATTGGTTAATGATCGGGACAAGCGAATTCTATCAATTCCGGGAAGCACGCAAGAACCGGATGAACCAGACTTACTTCGACGTTTCGTCTCCGTGGCGATAGGGTTGACGAAAGTCCGAACCGTAAGACAAGAGACATCTCGGATTTCATCCTTTACCTTTTCCTTTTTTCAGCGCACAGGCATTTTCCCCCTGGCAAACCCATAAGCGTATGGCACCCGTTCCTCTCGCACATATCGCGCAGCGACCGTTAACCAGCGTTAGCGGAGCTTGAGCGGTCCGAAGGATGATGTGTCATGCTCGATCATCCTGCTCGTACGCCACCATGCACATCAAGCTCACGCGGAGCTTACGATGGTCGGGAGCGGAGCCTGATGTGCGAGAGGAACGGGTGCCATACGCTTCCCCACAGGCATACCACTCCCATTTCAACGCCTTTGCCTTTGCTTGTGCCTTGCCTTTGTCTTTGCTTGTGCCCTGTTCTTTTCTGCCCTGTTCTTTTCTTGACACCCTTTGCGGCCTTGTGTAGGATAAGGGCTATACCTGTGTTCAGGGCGGGGTGAAAGTCCCCACCGGCGGTATCCCGGTCGAAAGATTGGGGAGCCCGCGAGCGCCCCGACGCGTGCGTCGGGGGTCAGCAGATCTGGTGAGATGCCAGGGCCGACGGTTATAGTCCGGAAGGAAGAGCATCGGGTGCCTCTATTCGACACCGCATCGCCCCCATCGGCACTCTTCGGGCCCTTCCTTCTTTCCTGTTCCGGGTAAATCCATTGACGGCGGAGGATTATTATGGACGAAAGGCTCCTCGAAGGCTTCGGCGAAGCCGGCCAAAGAGTGAAGAATGCAATTGGCGCGCTGCGGGCAGGCCGGGGCGTGATCGTCACCGATGACGAGGGACGGGAAAACGAAGGGGACCTCATCTTTTCCGCCCAAAACCTGACGGAAGCCCAGATGGCCATGCTGATCAGGGAATGCAGCGGAATCGTCTGTCTGTGCCTTACCCCTGAGAAGGTGGAGAGCCTCGGGCTCCCCATGATGGTCGAAAAGAATTCGAGCCGCTTCGGCACGGCCTTCACAGTATCCATCGAAGCGGCAACAGGTGTGACCACGGGCGTCTCCGCCCATGACCGCGTCGCCACGATAAGGGCGGCGACGGCAGATAGTGCTCGCCCTGTTGACCTGAACCGTCCCGGCCATGTCTTTCCGCTCAAGGCCCGTGCCGGCGGCGTCCTGGAAAGGCAGGGACACACGGAAGCCACCGTAGACCTGATGCGTCTTGCCGGCTTGAAGCCCTGCGGGGTGCTGTGCGAGCTTACGAACCCTGACGGGACCATGGCCCGTCTCCCTGAAATAATTGCCTTCGCTCAGGGACGCGACATGCCCATCCTTACGGTCGCGGATCTGGTGGAGTATCGAAAGGCGTTCTATCCGGGGCCTATCTGAGCCTTAAGGCACGGTTGCGGCAAGCCAGTCTTTCCTTGCGTACTTTCTGTACAGGAAGAAGGCCTGCACGAACTGGGAGATGTTCATGGACCACCAGACCGAGCCTGCACCCAGGCCCAGGAGCACGACAAAGAGATAGGCGAGAGGAATACGGACAAGCCAAACGCTCAGGGCCACACGTATCATCACGCTGCGCGTGTCGCCGGCGCCGCTCAAGCCCCCTCCCAGGATTATGCCCCACGCCATGAAGGGCTCGCTGATAAGAGCTATGTAGATATATCTTTTGCATTCCCGTACCACTATAGGGTTGGTGGAGAGAAGGGGGGTGATCCATTGCGCATTGGCGATGACGATGGCCACGAGTATGACTACTACACAGACGCCTATAAGCGCGGTGATAAGGCCGCTCTTGTATGCTTCATCCTGTTTTCCTGCGCCGATCAGATTGCCGACGATTACCGCATTGGCCATGTTAAAGGCAAATGCGGGCAGATAGATGAGCGATTCCACCCGGAGTCCGGCCGTGAAGGCTGCAATGATCTCGATCCTGTTCTCGGGCAGGGCGCTCAAAACGAGAAAAAGGGTCATAGCGCCCAATTGCCACAGTACCTGGACGGCCCCCATGGGCCAGCCGATCCGGGCTATCCGCCCTACCACTGCCCAGGAGAAGGCGCGGATACCGTGGGTGATCCTCGTGATGAGCCTGAAGTTGATCAGGCACCCCACGAAAACCGCACTCACCGTGGCCAAGGCGATGCCCCGGTAGCTCAAAGGGGTGCCAAAGACAAAGAAGAGGTTGAGCCCGACGTTGAGGCAACAGACCACGGTCATGGTCCTCAGGGAGTCTCTTATCATGTTGCACGACCGCATGATGCCGTTGCTGCCGACGACGAAGTATTCGAAGAGGAGACCCGCCGAGTATATCCTGATGAGAGGCACGCACAGGGGCTTGATCTGCGCGGGGATATTGAGGTGACGGATCAGGACCGGGCTCAAGAGTATGCCGGCGAGAGCAAGAACAGCGCCCGCAGAAGCCGAAGCGGCCAAGGATGTGAAAACTGTCTTCTTCAGCTCTTCCTGCTCTCCCGCGGCAAAAAGGCGGGAGACTAGGGAAACCGTTCCGACGGTTAGGGCATTGGCTATGATGATGGAGATCATGTAGAGCTGAATGACAAAGCCATAGGCAGCCTGCACGTCCTTCCCTACCCTGCCCGCGACGAATACGTCGGTGAGGCCGATGAGGAAGTCGAAGGACATGATGAGGGTCATGGGCCATGCCACCTGCCAACTTCGGGAAACGAAACAGGCTGCATTGCCTTCCTTAAAGCCCTGCCACATGGATTCCACCCTTTTTGTTTTTCGCGCGCCATTCATAAGGTATCCATCGCTTCGGATTTTTGCCAATAATAGGGCGGTTAAACGGGGACTTTCAAGCTATGGTATAGCCTTCATCCGATTCCCTCACCATGCCTTCCCTGGTCAGCGCAAGCAGGCTCGTGCGGACCTTCTCGGACGGAGCATCGATAAGGTCAATCAAGGCATGCTCGGACAGGCCTTCCCGTTCAATGAGGAGACGGAGTATGGCCCCCCGCACCTGGCGAAGGGAGCCCTGAAAAGGCGTCTGCCTGCGATAGCCTGCGCTCTTCCGGTGCGCCTTCTGCCCCTCTTTCTTCAGCATGTTCCCATAATCCATGAGTGCATAATACCAGGTCCGCGGATCGTTCCGGTCGAGGGTATCCTCGACGAGAGAGATTATTTCCTTATCTCCCACCTTTTCCTGCCCCTGAAAGAAGAAATGGATGAAAACCGTGCGGATATTGGTCTCGATGAAAGGCGCAGGTGCGTCGAAAGCGAAGGCGGCAATCGATGCTGCGGTGGCTGGTCCTATGCCGGGAAGGCGTGCGAGAGCGACGATGGATGAAGGAAGAGAGCCTTCGAATTCATCCATGACAATGGAGGCGGCCTTCTTCAGGGAGAGGGCCCGTCTGTTATAGCCCAGTCCCTGCCAGGCGCGCAGGACAGAGTCGAGGGAGCCGGCAGCGAGCCCAGGAAAGCCCGGAAAAAGACGGATGAATGGCTCGTACTTGACGAGCACCCGTTCGACCTGGGTCTGCTGCAGCATCACTTCAGAGACGAATATGCGGTAGGGGTCCCGGGTTTGACGCCAGGGGAGCGCCCGGCCGCGGGACCGGTAGTGGTCCCATATGAACTTTCGAAAGAGTTCTGTGTCGATCCTCACGATCCCTTGGGCAGGACCGTGGTCCCCCTGTTCCTGATAAGCGGTAAAATAATGTACTTGAGCAAGGCCCCGATTGCGAACATGATGATGCTCAGGATCTGCCCCATGGTGACAAAGCCGAAAAAGTAACCCACCTGAGCGTCGGGCTGACGGAAAAACTCGCAGAATATGCGGAAGATGCCGTAAAGCATGAGGAAGACGGCGAAGACATCCCCTTCGCGCCGCTTCATGTCCTTATAGATCCACAGGATCGTAAAAAGGACTATCCCTTCGAGGAGCGCCTCGTAGAGCTGGGAGGGATGCCTGGCCAGGGTGCCCCCTGAAGGGAAGACCATGGCCCAGGGCACGCGTGTGGGCCTTCCCCAGAGCTCGCCATTGATGAAGTTTCCGATTCTCCCGAAGAAGAGCCCCAGAGGGATGGTGGGTGTGATGAGGTCTGCCGCTTTCAGAAAGGAGACGTGTCTGCGGTGCATGGCCCAGTAGCCCAGCACGAAGGTGCCGATGGCCCCTCCGTGGAAAGACATCCCGCCGTGCCAGAGAACAAAGACCTCCAGAGGATGGTCCAGGTAGAAGGAAAAGTTATAGAACAGCACGTAGCCGAGTCTCGCGCCGACGAGCAGGCCCAGGACGAGATAAAAGTAGATGTCGTCGATCTGCGCCCTCGTAATGCCTATTGCCTTTTTCCTCAATTGGTAAAGAACCAGGAAATAGGAGGACGCAAAGCCGAAGACGTACATCATGCCGTACCACCGGACGGCGAAGGGGCCTATGCGGAACATCTCCGGGTCTATACGGGGGTAGGGAATCACGAGAGATGTCCTGATGCGTCTGCAATCGGTCTTTTCATATGCTTATCCTTGTTTGTCGATTTGTCCTTGCCTGCCTCGTTTTATTGGATCGGCCTTTCACAAATCCCCTCTCCTTCGAGCACGTTGCGCAGACTCTTGAGCTTCCCGGAAAATCAATCCTCTTATGCCCATATTCCGGGCCCGCTCCACGTAGGGTACCATATCGTCGATGTAGAAAACCTCATCCCTTTTTACTTCCGTTCTTTCAAAAATCGCGTCGTACATGGGTTTCTTCGGCTTCTTCGCACCCACTTCATAGGAGAGTATCCATTCATCCATGAGATGGACAATGGGATAGCGTTCGAGAATATAGGTGAAATGGAGACTCGTTCGTATTGCTGAGAAGGAATAGGGGAAAACCTTTTGCTTTCAGGCAGGTGATGATCGCGCTCACCTCCCGGTTCTCCACAAAAATGTCGTTCCATATCTCCTTGAATTCGTCGAACCCGAGATCGAGCCTATATCGATCCTTCACTTCCGTGAAGAAGTCCAT
>CAVVPU010000071.1:0-12481 GCA_963750015.1 uncultured delta proteobacterium
GAAGTTGTCCTCTGCCGACCATAGTCGCCCAAACCCGCGGATTACGACCCGAGGGCGGCGGCGGCCCCGCGTTGCCCACTTGTCTTGGCATTCCTTGGAAGGGCGCTCCTATTGAGACGCGGGGTGCCACCTACCAAGGCAGCATCGGAGGTCGAGCTAGAGAAATGCGCACTGCCAGTGGAGGGGATGATCGACGGGCAGGATCATCTTAAGCCGTTACCTGTCACGGACGACATAAGGGAGTGCGTTTACGGCAGGTGCGGACTCTGGCCGCACTACCGCTTCGAAGACGGCCGGCCTTCTTTGACCGGGCGATTCCGAAGCAGTGGATCGATTGCGGTCTCAACCAGCCTTGCGGCCTTGTTTTCCCCGATACCCATAATGACGAGGGTGACGAAGACGAGCAGAAGGATGCCTCACATGATGTAGACCTTTTCACCTATTTCTCCAGAATCGTTGCGTCGGACTTGAGGTGGCCCGGTCACCTGTTTATCCCGCCATACGCCCATTGAGGCAAACCTTTGGTCGGGCCGTTTGCCCCGCCTGAAGCGGTGGTGGCGACACAGAAGATCACCCCAAAGGTCGATCCGGCCCGGCGCACGGAGCGCTCGCGGACTTAATGCACGGGAGGCGCACATCAGGCGGCTCCCGTGCATTTCCGCCTCTGAATACTCATAATGTACTTGTCTCTCCAAGAAGAATGTCTCCGGCAGAAACAAGATTGTCGACAGACGATGACTGTTGAAATGTTGTAAGAAAGGGAAACCAACCTTTCTTTCACCGCTGAGCCGTGCTCCGCCTGAAAGGGCCCGGCCTCGTAACCTACTCCACGGGATTTAAATCCAGGGCATCTTAAAACTCCTACCCGGGTCCCTTTGACGCCTTCGCTTCCTGATTTTCCTCTTCTTCCAACCGGGAGAAGGCTGCAGACCGCTCGCAAACCCCAACAAAATTGCGGGATTCGCGCAGATTCTATCAGATTCACCCACTTCCACACTCATTTGCATAGTTTCATACCCCGAGCGGAAGTTGAAAGTGATAGAAACCGTGTGAATCTGTGTGAAAGTACCAGAATCAGTGCTAAAGTGATAGAAACCCCCAAGTTCCCAGGTAATATCAGGGAAGGAGGTATGACTATAAGAGAACACATCGTTATCCCTACCCTCACAGGGCTTTCTGTGACAAATGTTCAACACGTTCTGCGAATGGACGGCGCCCCTTGCTATTCTTCTGAAGCAGAATGTCTGTTGACATTACTCACTGTTATGAGATAATTATCTCATAACAGTGAGTAAGCCATATGGCGATATATAAGAGACCAATATTCAGCACCCTAAGGACGCGCATACTTGAAAAGCGCAAATTCATCCAGGTTCTTGCCGGCCCCCGTCAGACGGGGAAAACCACCCTGGCCCGTCAGTTAATGACGGAACTCGATATGCCAAGCCACTACTCGACAGCGGATGAACCGGCGCTGAAAGGCCCGGCGTGGATCGAACAGCAATGGGAAACGGCCAGGGTTTATGCCGGTAAGAAGGCCGGCCTATTGATTCTCGATGAGATTCATAAGATCGCAGGCTGGTCCGAAACGGTGAAGAGGCTCTGGGATGAGGATTCGGCCGAGGATCGTCATCTTCAGGTTATTCTTCTCGGATCGGCTCCCTTGATGATTCAGGACGGTTTGACCGAAAGCCTTGCCGGACGTTTTGAAATAATACCCGTTACCCACTGGTCCTGTACTGAAATGCGCGACGCATTCGGATGGAAATTTGAAGAATACATCTATTACGGAGGCTATCCCGGTTCCGCCGAATTGATTCACGACGAGGAACGCTGGTCAAGGTATATCGTGGATTCGCTCGTGGAAATGACCCTGTCGAAAGACATACTCATGATGAAAAGAGTCGACAAACCGGCACTCTTGCGGCGTCTTTTTGATTTGGCCTCCGCATACTCAGGACAAATCCTGTCGTATCAGAAGATGGTGGGGCAGCTTCACGACGCAGGAAACACCACCACAATTGCCCATTATCTTCATCTGCTCGACATGGCCGGACTAGTAAAGGGCCTGCAGAAGTTCAGCGGAAAAACGGTGCGACAAAGGGCATCGAGCCCCAAATTGATTGTGCTTAACACAGCGCTTATGACGGCACAGTCGAGTAGCAATATGGAATCAATACAAAAAGACCCTGAATTGTGGGGACGTCTTGTCGAATCTTCCGTCGGAGCAACTCTCATAAACCTCATGAAATCTCGCGGTGGTGAGGTTTTTTATTGGGCGGGGAATAATCGTGAGGTCGATTTCGTCATACAGCATAATAACAAGCTCAGCGCCATAGAAGTCAAGAGCGGAGCACGGAAGACATGCCTTCCGGGTATGGAGGCGTTCGCCGAGATGTATCCTCGTTGCAGGAAACTGCTTGTCGGTGCTCAGGGCATCCCTCTGGAGCAGTTCCTTACTGACACAGAATCGATCGTCTTCTGATATCGTTATGCTATCGGCAATCACATACGTGCAACTTCATTCTGGGCAAATCAATCATGGATGGTTCATTCCTGTGCAGTGGCAGACGGGCAGATGGAGGTCAAAGTATAAAAAAGAAAACTGTGTACAGTGCCACCCAGTGTTCCTATCACTGCGTGACGATCACCGCCCATGATGTCCATAACAACCGGGAGCGGACCTTCTCCGTGAGACTTCCCGCACAATGGCTCGTGCCGGAGAAGCTCCTCGATCTTGCCCACGGAGTTCGACTCCTTCGTCGCCACGTGTGTTGCGCCGACTCCGAAGGAAGAGGCTGCGAAGAACCCTCTTCTCAAGAGCAGCCAGACAGTGGATTCGCCGTGCCAGTCTGTGAACCTCATGGCGAACGACGTGCCCAGGTTCAACACTTACTCAACGAGGCATATTCATTTCTCCTTCACGTCGATGGAGATGAGGGGGAAGTAATAGCATCTGAGGTCACTCAAGAAAGCTCCAATTGGCTCGTCGTCTTTGAGGTGCCGGATGCGTTTCTTCACCTTCCCGGCTGTCCTGTCTCCGAAGGCTTGGGCTCAAAAACTGTCCGTCTTCAAGCCCTTTTCTAACCCTGGGCGATTTTTCGAACATTCCCCTGGCGCTCACACCCTTCATGGAGCCTGTCTTCGGAATCAAGCGCCGTCCGGACAGAGTGAAGAATGCGCGCCATCGATAGCCGCCGCCTCTTCGATCCTAATCCCTTGGCGCCGGGCTGTTTCCTCGAACGGCCCCCCTGCCCCCACGCACGAATTTAGTTCACAAAAAAGTTCTTGACAACTTTTGCTGCTTTTGATACAAGTACAGGTGTAGTTTTTAGTTATTTTTGTAGGCTTCCGAACCAGCCGGGGCCGAACATGGTCTTTTCCGGCAGCATCACAACACCCCTATTAGGGGAGAATAGTATAAAGACGTTGAAGAACGTCCATTTCCGCAGCACACACGACGAGCCCCATAGCAATATCAGCCAGCCCGCAGCATTCGCAGGCAAGAAACTAAAGATGGAATAGGCGTAGCAGCCTTCCGCGCTCCGCTGCTTCCGCTCAGATCGCAATCCCAAAACGCCACAGTCCACTACATAGATAATACCCTATCCGATACAACCCCGGGCCGCAGGCTGGCCCAGGCAGACTATGCCGGCGACTGAGAGGGATGGCCTCCACTCCTTTCTTCTCTGCCGCCAGCGCCCCGTTCAACGCGTTGTCCTTCGTCGGCCGCCCAGGCTCCCGCGGCCCGGCTCGGACGCCCTCCGTTGTGATCGGGACAACCACGGTCTAGGCTACATCTGTCTGTCGGTAACCGGCCCATGCGCATATCTCTGCCTTTGCGCGCGGCGGCCCCCGGCAATCGAGCCTTTGACCGGTCCGCTCCTTCCGCTTATGCGCCTGAATGCGGCAGGCGCATAAGCGGAAGGAGCGGAAAACATATCAAGCTGGGGGTTACAGCCCCACATTATGGCCGTGCGCAGTTTTCCTGATGGGCTCTTGCGCGCACAGGCAACGTTATATTAAGAGCCTATCGAATGGTCGCGAACGTATGGCAGCAACGGGCAATTGGTGGAGGGCAACCTCCATGCGTCTGCAACCCTAATGGCGGTAGCCTGCCCGCCGCAGGGAGGGTGTTTGCTTGACCTTCACAAGAGCTTTACAGTCAGCCAAAAAGACCCGAAGAGGCTTTCGTGCATAGTGGACTCGCCATTCCGAAGGCGCCACCTTGACAAGGCTGATAGGCAGAGCCGGGGCTGGAATCTCACGTCACGCGCCGAGCGGTGTGTGACAGAAAGGGGAGGATGCTTCCAACGCACCAGAACGCAACAAGGAGCAGTCTTTGGCCAGTGACGTAACCCCAAGATGGTTGGATCTCGCAGGAGCAGCGAGATACACCTCGATGTCGAAGAAGACGCTGATGAAGCATATCGGGGCAGGGGAGATTTACGCCAGTCGGAAGGGCGGCAAGTGGTATGTCGACAAAGAAAGTATCGACGCCTTTCATATGGGCAGCAGCGTACAAATAGAGGAAACCCTTGCAAGAATACTCGGACATAGTTAGAATTGACTCCATGCGATTATTCAAGCGCCAGTCAAACGGCGTGTGGTACGTGAGCCTCGCCCGGGGGAAGGAAAAGTCCCTTAAGACGAAGGACAAGAGTATTGCCGAGACGATCTTCCGCCGGTTGAAGAAGGAGATCCTTCTCGGCAAGGTGATCTCCCTCGAGAAGCAGGAAAACCCGAAGTTCTCGCAGTTTCGAAAGGAATACGAGAAGCTCCGGGAGAAAGAGAGGCGAAAAGATACCGTCGAGACGGACAGACACGCGCTCAAATCCTTCCAAGAGATCGCTGGCGACAAGCCCATACAGTCGTACACCAAGAAGGTCCTCGACGATTTCGAAACGACCCTCCTGAACCGTGGGCTCATGGCCAGCTCTGTCAATGTTTATTTTCGGCACCTCCGACACGCTTTCAACCAGGCCAAGACATGGGGCTACGTTAAAGAAAATCCCTATGACGGCCGGCATCAGCTCCCGGTTGATGAGCGGCTCCCTCGGTGGCTTCGAGACAACGAGTTTTCAAAAGTCTTCGAGGTTGTCAAGGACGATCCCGAATTTGAGAGGATGTTGACATGGTACCTCTATCTTGGTTGCCGGCGTTCGGAGCTCGTGCACCTGGAATGGCCTAACGTCCTCCTCGACCTCGGCCTCGTCATGATAGAATCTAAGCACTCGAAGCGCCGCCGCTTCAAGGTTCTGCCGGTCCCCAAGGAATTGAAGCCCCTCGTCGAGAAAATGCACGCTGAAGCGGAGAAGGCGGGGAAAGAGAAGGGGAGGGTGTTTCCGCGTTGGAAGGACCCCGACACCATCACCCACAAGTGGGAGCATTACCGAGAGCCTGCAGGACTCCAGGATGTGCGCCTGCACGATTTCCGTCACACGTTCGCTTCATACCTCGCACAGAAGGGCGAGAGCCCGAAGAAGATACAATTGTTGCTCGGACACGCGAAGCTCTCGACGACCGAGATCTACATGCACCTCTTCCCCGAGCATCTGAGAGAAGCGGTCGACCAACTCGATTTTGCAGGCAAAATGCAGGCACATAAGAAACCTCGCCTTGTAAGTGAAGGTAATCATGGCAAAAAGAAAAAGTAGTCGTCTTACTGGCAGTCAAGAGGTAGAGGGTTCGAGCCCCTTCAGCTCCACCACTTAATTATCAGGCATGGACGGGCTCTTTGCCCGCCTTTCTTTGCCCCGATCTCGAGTCGTATTTTCAACCCCTCAAGTGAGGCGCTCCCTCTTGGCCCGCTCTCGATTGCCATGTGACAATAGACGCGGGCAACCTCCTCATCGGGCTTTCTCGGTCGTCATCCGGCGCGCGTCGGTGAGTCCCGAAAGGCCCGAGACGAAAGGCTGTGCGAGGGGGCAGGATGTGCTTCCCGGACCGACCGAATTTCTTTTAATGCTCGCATCCGCTTCATACGCACTTAACACTCAGGGACTATACTGAATCAAGGAGATAACATGGAAGCAGTGAAAACAATCGCCCTCGTGGCGCACGATAACCGCAAGAAGGACTTAATCGAATGGTTCGAATACAATTACAAATCTCTGGTGAGACATAAACTCGTATGCACGGGCACAACGGGAAGACTGATCGAAGAAGTTATACAGAAAAGGCTCGAAGAAGAGCAATTCGAATACCAAATAGAGCGGTTGAAGTCGGGGCCGCTGGGAGGAGACCAGCAGCTGGGCGCGATGATCGCTGAAGGCAAGATCGATGCGGTCATATTTCTGTGGGACCCGATGCAGCCCCATCCTCATGACGTGGACGTAAAAGCTTTATTGCGGATCGCGGTTCTCTATAACGTGCCCATGGCCTGCAACCGGGCAACGGCCGATTTTGTCATGTCGTCTCCCTTAATGGAAGAGAGGTATATGCCCGCGCTGCCGGATTGTGGCTCCTACGCCGAAAGGTCTGTCGACCTGGGTTAGGTTCTGATCCAATGAAGAAGGTGGGGCGCAACATGGCCCGGAAGGGTCGGAAACGCTTTACTCCCCCGCAACCTCCCGGTAGGCAGTCTCGTACATCTCGATCTCGCGGCGGCTGCCGATGGCAAAGGGTATGCGCTCGTGCACACTTTCCGGCTTGATAGTCATAACCCTCGCCTTTCCCGTGGTTGCCCCGCCTCCTGCCTGCTCGGCAATCATGCCCAGGGGAGCGCACTCGTAAAGAAGCCGCAGCTTTCCCTTGGGGTGATTGGCGTCTTCGGGGTAGAAGTAGATGCCTCCCCGGTGAAGGATTTGATGAAGATCGGCGACGAGCGCTCCCGAGTAGCGCAAGGAATAAGGCTTTTCGCGGGCACCAAGGTTGTCGACGAATCTCCTTGCAGACTCGCTCCACGCCTTGTAATTGCCGAAATTCGCCGCGATGGTCTTGCCCTGGCCCGGCATGCGGACATCGGGGTGGTCGAGGACGAACTCCCCGATTTCTTCGTCGAGAACGAAGCTGTGCACCCCGTCTCCGGCAGTGTAGACAAGAATCGTCGAGGTCCCGTACATGATGTACCCGGCTGCCACCTGGTCTACCCCTTTACCGAGAATAGACTCCTCCGCCGACCCTTTCAGGTCGCGGATGGAAAAAATGGAGCCGACCACACAGTCCACATCCAGGTTGGAAGAGCCGTCGATGGGGTCCACGAGCACCACATACTTGCCGGGGGACCCATCCGACGAGAGAACGAGGGGCTCTTCCATCTCCTCCGAGACGACTGCCCCCACGATATCGACATACTCGAAAGCCTGGACAAAGATCGTATTGCCCACCTCGTCGAGCTTCGCCACCTTCTCGCCCTGTACGTTTACCTCACCTGTGAGGCCGGCGAATTCTTCCGACGCAACCCGGCGCATGTAGCTCGAGATGATCTTGCCCACCGTACCCACCTGGTCCATGACCCGGGTGAGCTCACCCGCAGCCCCTGGATAGGCCCGTTGCCGCTCCACGAGAAAACGATTGAGCGTCATATGTCTCGGTCTTTTTTCCATCCTCTCATGTCCTCCCCATTCTGCTCTTTCACAGCCGATAAATCAGGCCTGTTGCCGGAAGCGGCACCTTCTTTCATAGCTTAGGCACGTGACTTCTTTCGTGCAAGGAGAAAACAGCTCCCCGGCAGTTTTCGCCGAATCTTAAGACATGCGGGTGTCAGGCTCTCAGAACCCCCCCGACTCACCAGCGCTCCACACCTGAGTTAGGATAATGCTGCCCTATTTTGGAGGCGGCCCCTCGACTATCTCGACCAGATCATCGGGACGGAGCCACTTCTCGTACGCTGCCTTGACCTGACCCGCGTCGAGACCGACATATCTCTGCGCGGCGAGGATGGGCTCGTCGAGGGGCAGGAAATGGTTAGAGAGATCGATCAGCTTCACGGCGATCCTGTGGACGCTCGATTGTGCAAGGGGTATCTCCCGAAGGAGCAGGGCCCTTGCACGATCGAGTTCTCCGGGCGGAACGGGCGTCTTCTGCATCTGTCTGAGGTCGCGCTCGACTATGACCCGGGCCTTTGCGACGTTTCGAGGGTCGCAGCCGAAGGTGACGGTGTAGACAGAGCGGGTCACCCCGACATTGAAATCCGATCCCACGGTATAGACAAGACCCGCCTCCTCTCTTAAGTCCCGGAAGAGCCGGGTGGCGTAGAAGCCGCCGCCTAGGACATGATTTCCCAGCTCGAGGGCGTAGTATTCCGGATTCGATCTCGTGAGGCCGAGGGTCTGGGCGAGGGTCACCGTGGCCTGCACGGCGCTCCGGTTAGGAACGCTCGCAGACGAGGGTCCGTTCGGCGGGACCGGGGGGAGAAACGTCTCCGGAGGGGTACCGGAGGCTTTCCACTGGCCGAAATACTTTTCGATGACAGATTTCGCTCCGTCGGGCGTTATCTTTCCCATGACCACGATTGTCGTCAGATCGGGCCTGAAGACCTTAGTATAGTACTCCTTCACGTCACTGAGGGTGAGCCCCGATATACTTTCCGGGGTTGCCTCCCTTAAGGATGGGTCATTCTTGGGAAAGAGGGCGCCGGCCAGAGCCTTTCCCGCGAGATAATCGGGGCTTTCGAGTCTCCCTCCCGCGGCGGCCGCTGCCTGCTGCCTTACGATCCTGAAGTCGTTCTCCGGCATGACCGGATTGAGCTGGTTATCGGCGAGGAGCTGCACTCCCTTCTCGAAGTAGTCGGCGAGTACCTGAAGGCTGAAATCGGACCCTGCCGATTCCCGGGCCCCGATCTCATCGAGGGCTTTCTGAAAATTGATGCGGTCCAGGCTGGTGGTGCCGTAGGAGAAGAGCCGTTCCAGAACCTCGTCGACGCCTTTCTTCCCTTTCGGGGTCTCCACATCCGGGTTGTTTCTCACATTCCCGTACACGCTTACCGTGTCGCTCACCGTTTCGGGCTGCACGACGAGCTTGAGACCGTTCGGAAGGACGGTGACTACAGGGTTTACCGTGGACTTAGGCACTTCCAGCCGCTTCAACTTCTTTTCAGCCCACAGGGGGAGCTTTACAGCCTTTACGTTGCTGGGAGTGAAGGATTCGATCTTCGGTCCGCTCGTCGTGCCGGGTACGGCCTTGCCCGAGGCCTCGGGAGTGAGGATAGCGATGAAAGAGTGCTCCAGGTCAAGGTACTTCTTTGCCGCCAGGTTTACATCCTCCACGGAAGTCTTCTCGATCGCCCGCGTCTCATCTTCGGGCGATTCTTTTCCCACGAGGGTGAGGGTGTCGGACCAGGTCTGGGCCAGTCCGAAGACGGAGTTCTTCTTCAACTCGCCTTCCGTCTTTCGTGCCTTCTTGGCAGCCTCGACAAGATCCGCAGGCAGGCCTTTTTCCACGCTTTCGGTCAGTATCTTTTCCATCTCCTTCACCAGGCTGTCGGCATCATTCCCTTTCGGGAAAGCGGCAATGGCATAGCCGAGGCCGACCTGGGGCATGATGTCGAGACTGAAGCCGGCATATAAGGCTTTGCCTTGGGGGACAAGCTCAAAAAGGGTACCCCGCTGGCTGCTGAGGGCATCACTAAGGACCCGGCAGGCGGGGTAGTCGGGGCTGTCGTAACCCGGAAGCCGAAAGGCGATTATGGCCAGCCCATGGGGCTCGTCGGTGGTGAGCCGCACAGTTTGGGCTTTCACAGGCTTGAGAACAACTACGGGCTTGGCGGGTATCTTCTTCGAAGGGATGGGATCGAAGCGTTCCTTTATTTCGGCGAGCGCCTCTTTCGGCTCTACATCGCCGACCACCACGAGGACCGCGTTATTCGGCGCATACCAGGCTTGATGAAACTTCTTCAGCATCGCACCGGTCGTCCTATTGAAAGAAGGGACGCTCCCGAGGGAGCTTTCGGCGTAAGGTGTGCCTTCGAACATGTGGGCGAGCAGTTTCGTATAGAAGATATACTCGGGGCTTGAATTGTCCTGGGCCACTTCCTGCTCGATGGCGCCTCTCTCCTGCGACCAGAGCCGTTCGCTGTCAAGGACGCCCTTCATCCGGATCGCCTCAATGCGCAGGGCGATGTCGAGGTCTGCGGAGGGGACGGTGAGGAAGTACTGTGTCACCGTCTGCTGGGTATCGGCGTTGAAGTTCCCACCCATGGCCGCGATGATGGCGGTGAGCTGGTCTGCCGAGAGGCCCGCGCTCCCCCTGAACATCATATGTTCCTGAGCGTGGGCCATTCCGGGGAATCCGGAAGGAGCTTCTGTCGAGCCGACGAGATAGTTCATCATGGTCGTCACGACCGGAGCGAGGGTATTGCGTACGATAACGACCTTGAGGCCGTTTCTCAGGGTGGCCCTTAGCACGCCTTGTTCGGCAATGTTCTCTTGGCCCATCAGGGGAGCCGACGAAAGAAGCATCAGGACGGCCAGGCAGAGTGCTGCTCCTAGTTTGGAAAAAGCGGTTCTCTGCTTTTGTCCCTTCGCCCCTCTTTTCGCTCTAAGAGGGGCGCCGATCTTCATCCGGTCCTGATTTTCGCTCATCCCTTCCTCCTCATGTATAGCGCAATTTCTTTCGGAACCCGATTGTCATCAGGCAGAGAAGATGTGAACCTCCTCTCCCTTGGGAAAACATAAGACGGCCCTATCGTCCGGGTCAACAATATGATCCGTGAAGGTGCCTTTTCTTGAGATCACCCACAGAGTGTTCCGTCTTACCATGGTAAGCATACATGACGGGCTCTGAGGCTATGCCCGAATGCGTGTGCCTGCCCTACTTGTGACAATCCTTGCAAGGCTCGAAGTTGTTCTGGTGGTGACATGTGGTGTAACACCACTGGACATCCGGCTTGGGCAACTTGGCAATTTCTTCCGGTTTGGGCGGCGTCCCGTGGGGTGTATGGCAGTTGGTGCATTCGGAGACAGCCTTCGCTTCCTTGGAAGTATGGGGAACATAGGTGTGAGGGTTGATCTTCTCGCCACTGGAAGCCACGAAACTCGCGGGTGCCCCTGCAAGCTTATCATAGGGTCCGTGGCACCCGAGACAGACATCTTTTGAGACTGCGGCGCCGGAGGCTGACGACGTCTGGGCCTGGGCCGGCATAAGGCCGACCTTAGGGACGACGGTAAAGGCTGCAATGAAAAATGGCAGACCGATGCAAAGAATACCAAAAACCTTCTTCATTATTCTCCTCACATGGATAAGAGTTTTTCCGACGAGGGGGAGCGCCCTCTTCCTTCGCTTCGGCGAAAGGACGCTCCCCCCTTTTGTCCTTGAGGACCGGTCCGCCTACATCGCCTTTTCGGCCACGGCGTTCTTGGCCGCGATATAGCCCTGACAGGTGGCCCTGGCAAGGCCGTGCTCGCTGAAGCCACCGGCCGATTCACCGCCGCAGTACAGGCCCGGAATGACCTGACCCGACATATCGTGGACCTGGCACTTGCCGTTTATCCTCAAGCCCGCCCGGCAGTCATGGACGACAGGGGTCGACCAGGCTGCATAGAAGGGGGCCTTGGCTATCTTGAACTTCGGGGTCGGCTTGGCGAAATCCTTATCTACCCCGGCGTCGACGAAGGAATTGTACCTCGACACCGTCTCTTCCAGGTTCGAGGGCGGCATGGGGACCCTCTGGTATTTCATCCGGATCTTGGAGGCCAGGTCCCTGAGCGTGTCAGCGACGAAGAACATACCTGCATCGATATCCACGTTCGGGGGTTGGGGGACCCATCTCTCACGGGTCACGGCGTCGGCGTCGAAGATGGCCCAAATGGGGCCTCCCCCGTTCTTTTCGTCGCCGATGCCGGCGAGGGCCGCGTCGACCCAGCCGGAAGGCTGGTATTTGATGTTTTTGGTGTTCACCCAACTGTTGTGAACGTAAGGTTCGATCTGCCCCGCGCTGTTTGCGGGGTACTGGCCGGCCGTCTCATCGTAAAAACGCTTGCCGAGCATGTTCACGAGGATGACATCCTGCCAATTGGAAACACGGAGGCCTGAAGCGCGGGCCTTATTGAAAACGGGGCTGCCCGGAAACCACTGGAGGTTGGCATAGTTGTACTGGCAGCCGATGGTGCCCGGCTTGGTGACCGGCCAGCCGAATTCGCCGGTTTCGTTGTAGGCGCCCCAGAGAGACGCCCCTATAGCCATGGCCGCCATCTCTCCGCTTCCGTCCTGGTCCGACCAGGGCATGCCCGACAGGCCGCAATATTCCTCGGTGAGGCGAGGATCGAACATGCGGCGAAAGTTCACGTTGCCCGTCGAGCCGCCGGTGGCGATGATGACGGCCTTTTTTGCCCTGATGTTAAGCTTGGTACCCTTGTTATCGACCGCAATACCCATCACCCTGCCCGAGTTGGGATTTTCCCGGTAGATACCCGTCATCCTGTGCTCGAGGAGGATTTTGACTCCCGCTTTTTTCGCCGCAGCCTCGAGGGGCCTCATGAGTCCGTTGCCCGTCGAGGTCGTGGCCTGGACGGTCGGGTCTGCCGGCTTGCCGGTCTGAACA
>CAVVPU010000072.1:0-16636 GCA_963750015.1 uncultured delta proteobacterium
CCGCCGCTTCGCGAGACTGACGCGGTTGCCGCCGCCCGCGGGTTTCACAAGCGACCTTTGCCTTTCGCCCGCGAACGTGGATCGTTTTCTCAAACAACACGGGCTGTGCCAAGACCTGCTCGCGAATATACTTTTCCCCGCTGTCTTGCCTGTTTTCCGTGACCAACGCCCGATTCTTGAGCGGCCCGGACGATCCAGTTGACACGCCGCGGTTCCCGCGTTGTTTCGACCAACGCCTCGTAGATGTCGGCTTCGCTGTCGGCCACGCAGATGACTCGCGTGGTGGGACAACGCTGCGTTTCTGCTCCCGCCTGCCGGAACATAGTGACCCAACGATTGCTCTCCTTTTCCTCGATTGGGATTGCCGCTCGTTGAGCACGCGACAACGGTTGACAGACCGGCTCTTCCTAGGGTATCCATGCGGTCGCCGAAATAGTTCCCAAGGGTGTCCCGTCAGGTGTAAATGCGTGCATCACGTGCAGCATGCTCCGCGGGGCGACTCGCCGTCGAGCGGCCCGGCCCCGGCCACCTGTTGCTCCGGCCGCGTCACCTCTATCTCCGTGGTTGGCATGAGGCAACCATCCCATCGAGAATAAACGACTGATAGCGCATACCCGGCCGTTGCTGCTATGAGCAAGAGGACGGCCAAGATCCAGAAAGATAAGAACACTTAAACCTCCCGTCCCGTCCTTGTTCCTCCCCGCGTGCGGAGAGAGTTGAGGTAGGGACTAAACGAGTTTTTCCGGGTTGAGCACCAGAACGGCGCGACCGTCCCCGAGAATGCTCACCCCGCTTATCACATCTATTTGTGAAAGTGCTTCGGGAACCGGCCTGATGGCAACTTCCATGTTCTTGAGGAGACGGTCGACAACGACGCCTAACTTACCCGATCCGACCCGTATCACTACCATGGGAATCTCCTCTCTGTCTAAGGTGATATCCCGCTTCACGAGTCTACCGCCGCCGTTGCTCCCTCCATCCAGCAGGGTCTGAAGGGTGCCTGCGGGGAGCACCTCGCCCCGATGGCAGAACCCCCACCGGTCATGGAGTCTTCGCAACCGTTCGGGCGTCACTTTTACCGTTTCGACGACATGATCGAGGGGGAAGGCGTATGTTTTACCGAGTGACTCGACAAGAAGAGCGTCACTCACACCCATCTTCATGGGAATCGTGAGCGTTATTTCAGTCCCCGAGCCCTCCTCGGAGTGAACCTCCACCTCGCCCCCGAGGGACGTCACCGCAGTATTCACGACGTCCATACCGACACCGCGGCCGGATAAGTCCGTCGCCTCGGCTTTCGTCGACAAACCCGGCATGAAAATGGCCCCGAGAATGGAGTCGTCGTCGGGTGATGCCACGTTCATACCGAGGCTTATCGCCTTCTCGTAGACTTTTTGCCTGTTTATGCCCCTGCCGTCGTCGACGATTTGAATGAAGAGATCGCTTCCCTCCTGCCATGCTTTGAGAAGGATCGTGCCCCCCTCCGCTTTCCCGGCAGCCTTTCGCTCCTCCGGGGTTTCCACCCCATGGTCGCATGAGTTCCTGATGATGTGGATGAGGGGATCGGAAAGCATGTCTGCCACTTTTTTGTCGATCTCGGTGTCTTCTCCCTCGGTTACCAGTTCTATCGTTTTCTGCTGTTTCCGGGAGATATCCCTGACGACCCGCTGAAACTTCTGAAATACGCCCCTGATAGGGACCATCCTGAGGGACATGACGCCCTGCTGCATCTCGTTCGTCACCCTGGAAAAGAGATAAAGATTGTCCTTGAGTGACCGGATGGTTGCCTGGGGCACGGAAGCAATGGCGCCAAGCTCACCCAGAAGATAGTCGTACGTGTTCCTGGCCACGAGAAGCTCTCCGGCCATGTTGGTGAGCTGGTCGATCCTGCGCTCGTCTACCCGGATGGTCTTCGTTTCACTCTCGGCAGCCTCGGGGCGCGGCTGGTTAGCCGCTTCCATCACGCCTTGCGTGCGCAGTGCCTCTTCTACGTCCGCCTCGGTAACCTTTCCTTCGTCGATCAGCATCTTGCCGATCGGCTTCTGGCGGGCCAGAGTCTCCTTGACGTCCTGCTCGCTGACCTTGCCGGCCCCGACCAGTATCTCACCCAGCCGCTTCGAGCCGGCTTCCAATCCCGCAATGGTTTCTATTATCTCATCAAGCCCGTGGCGCAAAGCAGCCTCATCGCGCAACACATCCATAGCATGGCTGCAAAGGGATGAGACCTTATTCAATCCTATGAATGCGGAGGCTCTTTGCAGACCATCGAGAGAGCGGGCGACTGTTTTCAGCCTCTCCTCATTGAGAAGTCCTGCCTTGAGGCTACCTGAGAGTATCTCCCTGTGCTGAGCCGCCTGCTCGAAGAAGGCCCTGATGGTTTCGTCAGGTATTGCAGCCTTATGGTGTTCCTCCGGTGCCTGTTCGGGTGCGCTCGTAAGTGATTGACGGAGTTGCTCATAGAGCGGTGGAAGTTTCATTTTCCTTTCACCCGCAACCAGCTTCTTTATGGCATCGCGTAAAAAGTCTGACCCTTTAAGAAGAATATCGATGATTTCGGGCGTTCGTTTCATTGCTCCCGAACGGAGACGATCGAGGAGAGACTCGAAAACGTGGGCAAAACGGACCATGTTTTCGAGGCCGATATAGCCCGCATCCCCTTTCAGGTTATGGACGGTCCTGAAAATATCGTTGAGCGCCTGGGTCGAATTGTCGCGCTCATAATCGATGACCACCCTTTCGAGCGACTCGGTCATCTCGACGGCGCTCACGAGAAACTCCCTCAGGTTCTCTTCGTTAATGCCGCCATCTTCGAGATCTCCCTCAAGGGATGTGCCGTCAGAGGTCTCCCGCTGAGGGTAGGCCATCTCCGTCACAGAGACGAGTCCCGGGTCAAGAGCCATCTCTTGTACCTCGGATGCATTCTTCTCGGTTGCAATGTAGACTACAGGATGAAGATAGAGGCAGAGCGGGTCGAGGTCACCCAAGGCCGGTACCGACCGGGGAGAGGCCGTTGTGATATATCGCGCCGAGACTGACTCGAGGTTCTTCAGCAGCACAGCAGGGTCGTAACCGTTTTCAAAGAGCTCGGACGTGAAGTTGACCTCAACCCTGTACAGGTGGTGCCCGTCCTTGGGCACCCCATCGAACGACGTGGCGAGTTCCGGGGGGATCTCCGGAAAGGATGTCTTCCCTTCCGGCAAGGTGGCCTTGGCCTTTTGCATACCGCCCTTCGGTCCCTTTTCTGAATGGCCGTTTGGAGCCACTACCCGGTCAACGTCGTCGTGTGCGAGCAGACCGCGCAGACGGCCGACAAGGCCCTCGTCGGTCACGGGCTCCTCCCCTTTCTCGTACGCCCTTGCCATCGCTCCTATGCCATCGATTCCCGACAATACTATATCGACGATATCGGAAGTAAGATTGATAGTGCCTTCGCGCAAGCTGCCGAGGAGCTCCTCGAGGTGGTGCGTGAATTGACCCAGGGCATCCATCCCGAACATACCCGAGGTGCCCTTTATCGTATGAATTCCCCTGAAAATGGCGTTCAGGAGATCCCGGTCCTCGGGTGCGGCCTCTGCCTTGAGGATATCTTCGCTCACCTGGTCGATGATATCGCGTACTTCCTGGAAAAACTGCCGTTTGTAGGTCTCTGTATCCCGTTCTGTGGACACGGCTTCCCCCGTTTCTATCCGATGATTTTTTTGACGACGCTGATCAATACGTCCGGCTTGAAAGGTTTCACGATCCACGCCTTCGCCCCTGCCTGCTGACCCTCCTGCTTCTTCTTCTCCTGGCTCTCCGTGGTAAGCATGACAATGGGAATGAATCTCGACCGGGGCTCGGCCTTTGCTGCCTTGATCAGCTCGATCCCGTCCATTACCGGCATGTTGAGGTCGCTCACTATCAGGTCGACCTTCTTCCCGGTGAGTTTTGTCAGCGCATCCTTGCCGTCACACGCTTCAACCACTTCGTATCCTTCCCGCTTCAGGGTCATGGCAATGAGCCCTCGCATGGACGCGGCATCGTCGACGATCATGATTGTTCTGGCCATGAATCCCTCCCGCTCAGGTCTTCTATCTTTAATCCGTAAAGCTCAGCCAGTTCGCTGAACCTTTCCGAAGGGCGGGAAATCAGAAACTCGATACCTTTCATCTCCGCCGTGCGGCTGAGCGAGACGAGCAGTTGAAGGTAGGAAGTGTCCATCTCGTCCACCCGGGCGCCCTCCACCTCGATCTTGCGGACATCGCCGATACTCGCGAGCTTCTCTTTGAGGAGCCGGGCATCCGCCTCCACGCAGACAATCGTCGATTCTTCGGCAAGCCTCACGGATAAAAGGCTCCCCTTCCTGCGCACATTGATCACGTCGGCCCTCCTATGAGCATCTGTATGTGGACGGTAAGCGTTTCGGGCTTCACGGGCTTCACGAGATAGAGGTTTGCGCCGGCGGCGAAACCCTTCTGCCGGTGGATGGCCTCTTCCTGGGTGGTCATGATGATGATGGGCGTTTCTTTTTCTTCCTGCCTGTATTTGGCTATAAAGGTCAGGCCGTCCATGTTCGGCATGTTGATATCACAGAGGATAAGATCGTACTGATGGAGCAGCGCCTTCTCCAGCGCCTCCACCCCGTCCGATGCCCCTTCCGCCTGAAACCCCGAGCTTTTGAGAATGTTCATATGGAAATTTCGGACCACGTTGGAGTCGTCCACTACCAACACACGTTTCATGCATCTCACTCCTTGCAGTAGCTCAGGTAGCCGCCAGTCCTCGTCACTTTGAACACCGCCGTTATGCGGCCGACCGATTCACTAGAGCCCAGGAATACGAACCCGCCCTTGTTCAGGGCAATGTAGAAATGATCGACCAATTGTTTTCGTGATACATCGTCGAAATAGATGAGGACGTTTCTGCAAAAGATGAAATCGAACCCCCTTCTTTCCCTGAGGGCCGCCTTATCGGCGAGGTTCAGGTGTTCGAATCTCACCGAGGTCCTGATCTTTTCGATCAGTGCAAACTCTCCCCGTCCGTTTTGCTTGAAATACTTCGAGAGGTATTCCTCCGGCACGTCCTTTACGCTCCGGGCTTCATAAACCCCGGCCCTGGCCTTCTTGAGCACCGTTTCGTCTATGTCGGACGCCAGGTTCACGACGTCCCACGCCGAGATATCCTCGAGCATCTCTCGAAGGATGATCGAGAGGGTGTAGGCTTCCTCCCCGGTCGAGCAGCCTGCCGACCAGATGCGCAGGGTGCGGTCTCGGGCGGCGAGTTTCCTTTCCACCACGTCGGCGAGGCAGTGTTCGGCGAATGCCTGGAGCTGGGGAAAGTCCCTGAAGAAGTAGGTCTCGTTGATCGTGAGAAGATTTATGAGGCTCTGAAACTCCGCACCATGCCCGTCGGAGAACCGCAAGTAACGTATATACTCCGCGGCAGTGGAGATGGCCGACGACCCCAGGCGGTTCTCGACTCGCTTGGAGAGGAAATATATCTTCTTCGGCTCGAGGCGTATTCCGACCCGCCGGTAAATGAGGTCGCTCAAGGTGCCGAATTCATCAATGGTCAGTTCCACGTTAGGGTTTCCCCCTGGAGCCGGGCTCGGCGTCGAGACATTCGCGGCAGAATGACCGGAGGTCCTCATCGTCTGTTTTGTTCATCATCCCTTCGATCGTTTTCCGTGCGCTCGCTGCGCCGCTGTGGGCAAGAAGGGTAAGCGCCCCGTACCGCAGATCGTCCCTGAGCCGTGGCGCGACGGCTATCTTCTGGAGCACCTTGCGCACCTTCGGCGCCAGGATAGTTGCACCGAGCCGTCTATTCGCGTCGCTCAGCATGGTGATGATGTCCTCACCATAGATGGCGACGTCGGCGATCGAGCATACGACCCGGACCACGTCGTCTTTGCTGCCCCCAACGGCGACCAGCTTCATTAATTGGGGAAGGTAGATATTGGCCGCGTCGTCGATGCCGCCCTCAGCCATCAGGAATGAGACGGCCTCCTTGATGGCGCTTACGTTTCCGATCGACGAAAGGGCCTCCATGACGGACGCCCTGAGCATGGGCTCCGGATCGGTCCGAAAGAGAGCGATCAGCTCATCTACGCTTTCTGCGTCCTGCATTCTGCCGAGGTACTCGACCGCCGTGATCCGCACGTTCGGCGCCTCGTCGTGCAGCTCGGCCCGTATTGCGAAGACCGCACCGGCCAGTCCGGTCTCCATCAACGCATCGAGGATCAGCTTGCGCACCTCGCGGTCCGCCTCATCCAGGCGGGAGTCGAAGTAAGCCGCCCCATCCTCTCCCCCGGCGCCGAAAATGGAGACGGCCGCGTTCCGCAAGTAGGCGTCTTCCGAGCGAAAAAGGTCAAAAATCAAAGGGTAGGCGTTGGAACAATCGAGCCTCTTCAGGGCAAAGGAAAGGGCGTCCCGCACCACCTGGGAGGTCTCCCCATTCAGGCGAGCGGCAAGAAAATGGACCGATTCCGGCATGCCTGCCTCGGTGATATCCTCCACGGCATACAGACGTTCACCTTCATCTTCACTTGACAGCCTGTCGATGAGTACGGCGAGTTCATTCTGGGCTTGCATCTTTTCCCCTTCCCTAATAGATCTTTTTTACGGCATTCACGATCTCCGCGGCGACCGAGTAACTCGGGGCGACTATATCGGCGCCTCCCCGCTCTATAGCCTCTCTGGGCATGCCGAAGACGCAGGCTGTTTCTTCGCTTTCGGCGATCGTGATACCTCCGGCCTTTCGTATTTTCACCATGGCATCCGCCCCGTCGTCACCCATTCCCGTCATGAGAACGCCCACCGTTCTTCTGCCGAAGACGTCGAGGATGGATTCCATCATGACACCGACGGATGGTACGAAGAGGTGCTCGGGCGTCGTGGCGAGGCGGAGCATCAGTTCCTGGCTGCTCTTCTGCCTCAGGAGCAGGTGGTATCCGCCCTTTGCGAGGTAGCCCGAACTGTTCTTTGCCGTGTCTCCGGCGTCGGCTTCCTTGATCGGGATTCTTGAGGCATTGTCGAGCCGTCTCGCAAAGGTGGCGGTAAAATTCGGGGGCATGTGCTGAACGATGAAAACCGCGGCATTGAGGTCCGCCGGAAGCTCGGGGAGAACCTCGAGGAGCGTTTTTGGGCCGCCTGTGGAGATGCCGATGGCAACCGCCCTTTTGACCGGGCCGGTCAGGGTAGCCGGCTTCACCGGCGGCGGGGTCACGACCCGCTCCTTGGCCCTCCGCATCCTGTTCTCCATCCTCGTCAGAGTCCCCTTCTTGGCCGCTACCTTCACCTTCTGACGTATCTCCTCCGAGACTTTCCTGATATTCATCGAAACAGTGCCGCCCGGCTTCGGCACGTAGTCGAATGCACCCAGCTCGAGCGACTCGAAGGTAGCCAGGGCACCCTCCTGGGTGAGGGAACTGACCATCACCACAGGGCAGATCCCCTCCGCCACGATATACTGGAGCGCGGTGAGCCCGTCCATGCCGGGCATGTTCACGTCCATCGTGACCACGTCGGGCTGAAGGGCCCTCGCCTTGTTGCACCCGTCTTCACCGTCCCTGGCTGTCGCCACGACTTCAATCGCCGGGTCGGCTTCCAGGAGGTCCTTCATGGCTTTGCGCATGAAGGCGGAATCATCAACGACGAGGACCCTTGTCTTTTTGCCTTTCTGCATTTCCTATCTGCCTTTCTTTACGGATTTCGTCCTGTCCGCCTGTTTGGGACGCGGTGCGGCGCCGACTTGAGATATCTGTCCGGCTGCCGTTTCTTCCCCATGGCCCTGTTCGGTGACCTTGCCCAATTCCTTTTGTTCGCTGTCGCTTAAGATCTTCGAAACATCGATAAGAAGGATCATACGGTTGTTCTTGTCGATCTTGCCGAGACCCTTGATGAACTCCATCTTGGAGTCCCCCTGGATCACATCCGGCGGCGGTTCGACGCATTTCTGGGTGAGACGTATCACTTCCGACACCGCGTCGACGATGAGGCCCGTCAGTTTCCCGCCCATATTGATGATCATGACCCTGGTCGACTCGTCGCGCTTGCCTTCTTCCATGTCGAACCGTTTCCGAAGGTCAATCGCCGGGATGACATTGCCTCTCAGGTTCATCACTCCTTCGACAAAAGATGGAGCCCTCGGTACCGATGTGATATGGTCGAGCCTGTTGATCTCCTGCACGTCCTCTATGCCCAGGCCGAACTCTTCCTTGCCCAGTTTGAACGTCACGAGCTGGATCTCGTCCTCCTTGGCGGCCGTCCTCGACCCTTCGGTCTCCGCTGCGCCCACTGTCCCCATAGTTTTCAGCTCCTCCACGGTTTCGGTATCGAGAATCTTTGTGTCGTCGAGCAGCAGAATGAGGCGCTTCCCCTCATCCAGCTTCACGACGCCCCTCAGGTTTTGGGACTTTTCCGTGCCGAGAATGGTCGGCGGAACGTCGATGATGCTCTCGGCCACCCTGATGACCTGCTGCATCCGGTCGACGAGGATGCCGACCGGCATCTTTCCGACCTCGACAACGAGAACACGTTGGTCCTCTCGCACGCAGGCCGTGATGGCTTGCTTGAGGTCCGCTATTGTGGCGAGGAGTTGTTCAGAAACCGGCACAACCTCACTCTCAAAAAGCTTAGATGCCTCTTCCTGCGACTTTTCCTTCTGAATGGCCGCAATCGATACCGCTGCCGCATGGAGCCTCTGGTGCACCAGCCTGATAGCCTGGATTACCCCGCCGATCTCCTCGCTCGAAGTCCTGAAACTCTTCGAGCCACTTCCCGAAGACGCACAAGGAGTGGTCCGTAATTCCGGCAAAATGACTGCCGGCCTCGATGGTCTGCTTCAGGGATTCGGTCCATCGCTTGTGGAATTTCTCCGTATCGTCGAGGGTTGCCACGATGTCGTCGACGAGCGACGTCGAGCCGAAGAGCTTCCTGATGTCGACAACGGGCAAAAGAGCATTCCGCAGTGAGAAAATTCCAAGCACGTAAGACGGCGCCTGGGGCACCTCGGTGATATGGTCGACCCGCAGGACCTCCCTGACCGACTCAATCGGGAAACCGTATTCTTCCTCGGCAACGAGGAACGTCACGAGCTGCATCTCATTCGAGCCTGCGTCAAGGTTCGTCGTCGTCTCCCCCGCTTTTGCCGCAGCCTGTCTGCTTTCGTTCTGGCCCTCGCCGCCGGCATTTATGGCGCAAAGATTCTCCACCTCGAGCTCCATGATGATCTTTTCGCCGTTCTCCGTCTTTATGACGTTGTTGATGTAGCGCACGTCCACTCCGGATGCGAGAAGCTTGGGCGGGGGCTCGACGCTCGCGTTCTCCATGCTGACCACGCCTTTCACCCCGTCGACCACGACGCCGGTGAGGGTCCTACCCGTGTCGATCACAAGGACCCGCGTGGCATCGGTCACGTCCGAGAGATGGACCCCGAGCCGCATCCTCGCGTCGACCACGGGAAGCACGTTGCCCCGGAGGTTCGCGAGGCCGGTCAAGTAATCGGGGGCCCTCGGTACGGTCGTGATGTCGGGGTAGCGCACGATCTCCTTGACCCTGCTTATACCTATCCCGTAAATCTCTTTCGCGACATTGAAGGTGACGATCTGCTCATCGTGAAAGGATGAGGCAGATGATTTTTCATTCATTCCTGCCATGTCCCACCCCCTCACATGCTCTGCATTTCGTCAGCAAGGGAAGAGATCTCCTCCATCGCCTGGGAGAGTTCCTGAAGCCCTTTCGCCTGTTCCTCACCGGCTTGCGCAGCCTCTCCGATTGCCTTCGACGCTTCTTCGGCCGCAGTACCGATCTGCTCGATCCCCTTCTTTGCCTGCTCGATGGCGGCAAGAGATTCTGTGGCGCCGTTGAGGGCGGTATCCATGGCTTTTTCCACGGTGACCATATCCCCTTCCACCTTGACGAGGTTGGCAGTCGATGCCTTTGCCCGTTCCGCTTCCGCGAGGGCGGTACGCGCCGCAAGCTCCACGTCCTGCGCGCACTTGGTGATCTGGTACCCGAGAGACCGGACCATATCCTTTATCTTATCCGCGTTTTCGGCGGATTCGTTGGCGAGGTTCCTTATGTCTCCCGCGACCACCGAGAAGCCCCGTCCGTGCTCGCCTGCCCGTGCCGCTTCGATAGAGCCGCTTACGGCGAGCATATTGGTCTGGATTGTCACGTTGATGATGGCCTCGACGATCTTTTCTATCTTCCTTGCCTTCTCATCGAGGAGGCGGATGCTCTCGACGCCCTTCATGTTGTCCGCGCCGGCCTTGTTGACGTTCGTGATGAGCTCGTCCACGGCTATTTTGTTGGTCCCGAGAGAACCCGTCATCTCCTTGCTCTGTCCCAGCAGTGTCGTTGCCCTGCCTTCTATCTGCTTCGCAGCCGCGCCGAGACGCTCGACGATCTCCGTCCCGTGGCCGGTCTCCTTGGCCTGCATTTCCGACGCTGCCTTAATCTGGTCGATGGCACGAGCCACTTGCTGTGATGCGGAGCTGGCCTCCTCTATCGTGGCCGACAGCTCTTCGGCCATCGATGCGACCTCCTGGCCTGATTTCTGCCCGTCCGTGGCATTCTTCAGCTCCTCGGCCGTCTGGGAGATCTCCTGGGCTGCCGTCGACATCTCGGAGAAGGCTTTTGTCTGCTGTTCGGTGCCTTTCAGTGCCTCTTCCCCGCCGGATGAAAGCTCCAGTGCCGCCGACGCGACGGCCTCCGCGACCTTCAGCATCTCCCTCGACTGGTCGAGTATGAGCCGGGAAGTCTTCTCGATATCGGTCGTCGCACGCTGAAACTCGTCCATTCCCGTGGCGAGATTGAGCAGGCTCTGATGTAATGGTCTTCCCGCGCTCGGCTTCGTTCTTTGAAAGAGCTCCGACCTCGTTAATCTCGGTAGCCACGTTTCTGACCGCGTCCTGGATGTCCGCCACCACGTCCTTGATCTCCCGCGCGCTCCGCTCCGAGATCTCGGCGAGGTTCCTCACCTCGTCGGCCACGACCGCGAAGCCCCTTCCGTGTTCGCCTGCCCTGGCCGCCTCTATTGCCGCATTCAGGGCCAGAAGGTTCGTCTGATCGGCTATCCTTACCACCGCCTGCACGATGTTGCCCACTTCTTCAGCCTGTTTCTCCAACTGGGCGATCAGCTTGGCTGTCGCTATTGCCGCTTCTGCGGAGTTGGCAACGCCGAGCACCAAGCCCTCTATGTCGGATGTGGTATCGCCGATGAGTACCTTGAGCACGTTCACCGTAGAAAGCGTTTCTGTTGCGACGTCCGCGCTGGCGACCGCGCTTTTCTCGATCTGGTTGACCGCTGCCCTCGACTCTTCCGCGGCGTGACTCGCCTGCTCGGCCCCGGCCACGACCTGGGACATGGACCGGTTCAATTCTTCCGAAGCCCCACTTCCCTCCTCGACGCCGCTCGCGAGCTGCTCGGAGGCCGTCGCGATGCGCTCGGCCAACTGCTGCTGCTTGGCGAGGGTCCGTGCCTTCGCCTTCTCCTGCGCGATCTGGCGTGCTTCTTCCCTTTTCCTGGAAAACTCGTCGTCGTCCATGCTCGTGCCGTTACCATTACCGCCGTTGGTCGGCCTTCCTGCCATCGCCGCTTCTGCGAGTTTCTTTCCCGAAAGTCCTTTTCTTCTTACGTCCAGTGCCATGCGAAAATCCTCCTTAATGTTTTCTGTCCCGGGTTTACCGGCTTCCTTGAGGCGACTCCCCTTGAGTGTGCCTCTTTGGCATCAGTTCGATTAGTACGCGCTCGTCCGTCAACAAAGCCGGCTGTGTACGCCATCTCAATTCCATAACACCCTGAACCGTGGGCTGCTACGAGATGCGAATACCTTATGGGCAAGATCGGTGCCAAGACTTGTGAGATGAAAAATACCTGTAATATAAGTTACTTACGTTTTTAGGCATGCCCTCGTGATCCTCGCCGTGAGAATCTGGTGAGAATCTCATTTTCGATAAAAATGAGAGGAGGAGATTGCCCGGGCACTGATGCAGTACTCCAGGGGTATATGAGAATCTGGTGAGAATGTGATTCTCGATGAGAACGAAAAGAGAAGATTGTTGGGGCGCGGATACAATATTCCAGAGGTAGCGGACGGGAGGGAGGCGTTTCAGGGAAGGCGAAGGCGGATAGATATCGTGACCCCGGATATTGCCATGCCGAAGATAAACGGAAGGCAGTATTTCAGCAGAATCATGAAAGCTCATCCTGAACACCGGCCCTATCGGTAACCGGTCATGGGGGACGTCACGTCGGGTGAGTGGGTTCAGAGGATAGTCCACTTTCTGGCGGAACCGCCCCGACCGACAGGCTATCGAAAAAGGCGGGAGAGATACCTTAACGGATGGCCGGTCAAAAAACTGACGTGTTCAGCGAACAAGATATCGGAAAATCAGCAAAAACTTTCGGTCGTCATCACGGTTAAGGTACGTTCGGGCATCCGACCCAAACACCGTATTCCGGCCTTGTCCCTTATGCTGATAGAGTTCCGGGCACATGGTCCTCGGGCGAGGACATCGAGGGCTATTCCTCGACCGGTTTATTTGGAACGAAGGTTGCATAAGGTATGGCACGGACCACAGAGTGAGTCAAACCATAGGCAATACAACGAAAGTTGTCCGTACATTTGCAGGTCTGCCATCTCTAACTAGTGTTTGTCAATGCTCGGACAGGAGGTCAGGGTATGGCTCCGGTTGTACTTGTCGTTGACGATGACCAGGCGGTACAGTTCACCTATTCAGCGTTTCTCACTAAGTCAGGATATTCAGTCACAATGGCTGGATCCATCGCAAAGGCTGATGAGGTGCTGGACGGAAACAATGTCGACGCCATCCTGCTCGACCTCGGCCTGCCTGACGGCAGCGGATTGAATTGGATCGAGAAGGCCCGCTCAAGGTACCCTGATGTGCCCCTCATCATTATTACCGGATCGAATGATATCAGTGCCGCAGTGGAGGCGATGCAGAAAGGAGCCGATAATTTTCTGACGAAACCGATCGATATGCGGGGACTGGCCGTTCTTCTTCGAAAGAGCCTTGAGCTCGGGACGTTTAGAAAACGGAGTAACGCTACCAAACGGCTCGCCAGAAAAGACGAACCATATTTCGGGACGAGTCCTGCCGTCCTGAGACTGATGAAGCTATCTTCCGTAGCGGCTGAAGAAGAGATTATAGTCCTGCTTCACGGGGAAACGGGCACAGGAAAAGGAGTCATAGCCCGCTGGATCCACGAGCATGGCGACAGGAAAGACGCTCCTTTCGTGGATGTGAACTGTTCTAACCTGCGGGGAGAGTTTCTTGCGAGCGAGCTTTTCGGACACGTGCGCGGTGCCTTTACCTCGGCGTATCAGGACCGTTCGGGTTTGGTCGAAATCGCGAGCGCAGGCACACTATTCCTCGACGAGATAGGAGACATGGACCTCTCGGTACAGGCACAATTCCTTAAAGTTATCGAAGAAAAACAATACCGGCGGATGGGCGACACGAGAACCAGACATAGCAACTTTCGCCTTATCTGTGCGACGAACAAGAACCTCCAGGAACAGATTAGGAAGGGTAATTTTCGCCTCGACCTCTTCTTTCGCCTCAATGTCTTTCCCGTCATGGTGCCCCCCTTGACGGATAGGCTGGAGGATATCAAGGGTCTCATCGACCGGATTCTCACCAGGTCGGGACTTTCATGCGCGGGGGTCTCGGATCAGGCCCTGCTCCTGCTCAAAGGCTATCCGTGGCCAGGGAATGTCAGGGAGCTGAGAAACGTGCTGGAAAGGGCGGCGGTGCTGGCGAGAAGGACGACGCTCTTGCCCGAACACTTCCCGGGACTGACGGCGACAGGAGACAGCCCATCGGTTTTCAACCTCAATGACCTGGCAGAAGCCAGAATATCGAGAGTTTTGCAAAAATGCGAAGGCGACACAAAAAGAGCCTCAAAAGAGCTCGGTATCTCCCGGGCCACCCTGTACAGAAAGTTGAAAAGGTTTCAGGAGGAGAAGATCTGTGCGGGCGGAAACTGACTCACTCCTCCTAATAGCAGGTCCAGATGCTGCGTCACACTCGGCGTTTGACCGTCCTGACCTGCGCCTCAATCACTTTCGTCTTCATCCGGCCCGGTTCTTGTGGCGGCTGTGTCGCAAAATGGCTCCTATAGACACGGTACACGGCGCCGGTGATCCTCAACGGCGGCCAACTGAGCCCGTGATGACGTCCCGAGCGAATCGATCCCATTAAGAAATTTTGCGTTTGCGCCGATGACTATCGCAGAGAGTTCCCGCAGTGGGATACCACACCTGCCTGTCATATTCGTCGGCAGAGGGTTCCTTATGGTCCGGGCTTTTACTTTGAGAATACATCATGGAGGGTACCGTGGGGAAAACATTGGTCGTCGATGACTTTGCAACCATGCGTAAAATCGTCAAGAATGTGCTGAAGCAGATCGACATTACCAACGTCGCAGAAGCGGAAAACGGCAAGATGGCGCTCGACATACTCAAAAAGGATCCTGCCGATTTTGAGCTTATCGTGAGCGACTGGATCATGCCTGAAATGACGGGTATAGACTTTCTCAAAGCCTGTAAAGGAGATGAGGCGATTCGAAATATCCCCTTCGTCATGGTAACCGCGGAGGCTCAGAAGGATAGTGTTTTGGAGGCCATAAAGGCTGGGGTGGACAACTACATAGTAAAACCGTTCACGCCGGACAAGCTTCAGGAAACAATCCAGAAAGCCCGGGCCAAAGCGCAGCGCCCGTAAAGGGGAGGGTCATTCAATGGACGCAAAATTCGTCAATCCGTTCCTCACAGCGACGCAGCATGTATTCAAGACGATGCTGGGCACTCAAATCAATATCGGCAAACCGTCGCTCAAGACGAGTAATCTGACCCTTGGCGAAGTGACGGGGGTCATGGGCTTTGCCGGCGACAAGAAGGGAACTTTCACCATTTCCTTCAGCAGGGAATGTGCAACCTATGCTTACAAGGCCATGATTGGGGAGGATGTGTCGACCATCAACAGCGATGTCGTTGACGCCATCGGGGAACTTACCAATATCATTTCAGGCCAGATAAGAGTCGAGCTGGAAAAGCTGGGCCTTAACCTCAAGGCCAGTCTTCCCACGGTCATCGTAGGGCAGAATGTGGCGATCAACTTTATTACGCCACTCCCCGTTATTACCCTGCCATTTAGCTTCGACGAGGGAGGAACGATGAGACAGCTCTTTATAGACTTCTCTTTTGAATAGAAGAACGATGCTGCGGCTTTCCGCCACGCCTATCCTCCCTGAATATCGAACGAGGCCTGAATGGTTGCATAGCCTCAAGAAACTGTGTGTGTTGCTATCGTTTAATATAGAATAAGGAAGGAAGGAAGGACGCCGCCGGTCCGAAACGGTGATAGTCAGTGAAGATTACGCTCTCTGCGGCTCCACGAATCAGGAGGTTGTATAGAAAGGGAAGGAGACGGAACCTTGAGTCCCGGAACGCTAATGCCCACTCACCCTTAGGTATCGAAGAATCGATCTTCCGGCAAAAGAGCTATATAGAGGCCCCACAGGGAGTCGGCCAGATTTGAAACTTCTTCTTTCAGGTTCTCCAGCCTCTCCTCTGCATCCCTCCACTCCTCTCCTGTCTCGCGGCCCGCTTGGACTTCTTTCTCGGCAGTGATCAGAGATCTCATGTTTGAGCCCCCTTGACGGTTCGGGAAGCTTGCCTTCCCGGTCTTGCTTTATCTTAAGCTCCCCGGTGTTCCGGGAGAATCGTACAAACCGATCTTCCTCATTTTGCTCATACGCCAAAGAGTCCGCTAAAGAGCTTCACGAAAGTATCCTTTCAGCGAAAAGTAACTGCCCTTCTGTATGCTTGGTCAAGATGCGGTGAACAAATGCCTGATGTTCTTTATAGATTGTCGGGGACAGGCTCTTCATCATTAAGCTTTTATGGACTAGCAAAAACCCTAATATGTATGCAAAAATACCCTAATTGGTTATCCCCTGGAACTCGCGAACGATGAGCCTCCGAATCCGTCTGGTCCTTAATCTGGGCAAGGATAAAGCCGAAAAAGAGTAGTGAAGGATCTTCGGACTCCAGATATGCGCCAAGCGTCTTTCTGATGTTGATTTCATCGTCGACGACAAGAATATGACAGCGAGGACAGGACAAACCATCTTCATAATCAACCCGGGCCCGGCACTGGAATGGCGGGCGTTTGATGGCACATACATGCCCTGCTTAAAGATTCACTTACCTCTCCCTTCCGGTTGGCACAGCATAAGATGTGCCAAGTCCTACGCGCTGCGCAACGTATCGATATTACTTGCTATTGTTTGTCACACTGCCCGACGTGGCCATTCGACGCGTACATTTTGAAAGATATGGGGCCTACCGGATTGCAGGATACAAGATTGGGCCCTGTGTTCGTGGTATTCTGTTGCACTTATCCCTGTCACACCTTTCGCCTCGGATTTCTCTCTTCCAGTGTGATGCCCGACCGATACCATCCGCGGCAAGCGTCACAGAGGTGAGAGCAGCAAGCCCCTGGCGTGATCTTTGATCGTAAGATGCCGAAAGGCGTCTTGCCCCTGGGACAGAACAGATGCAACGCTATTAAATGCCAGTTGGAAGCTTCTATTAATCTTGGAAGGGTGAGATTGCAGGCTCCAGGAA
>CAVVPU010000073.1:0-10221 GCA_963750015.1 uncultured delta proteobacterium
TCTGTATTGCCCTCTACTGGTTTCGACTACGTATTGCTGGCCGCCAACGGCGATATCGCAGCCACGAACTACGCGGGCGACTACAAGGTCGCCCGTAGCGCCACGGATACGGTGAACGGAGAGGCTTGTTATCTTTTCGACCTGGAAGCGATCGACAAGAAGACCACCTACGATAAGATAAAGTACTGGATATCGAAGGAACGTCTTATCGCGCTCAAGGCCGAGTTTTATACGGTTTCGGGCAAGCTCTTCAAGTCCGCCACCTTCGACTATGAGAACAGCATGAACATCGGAGGCGACCCAAGGCCCTTCATCTCTAAGATGACGATTACGAGTGCCGTGATAAAAGAGGACATCACGACCATGCGCTACCGCAAGATCGTCTTCAAGAGCGTGCCCGATTCGATATTCAACCTCAACCTGTTCGTCAAGTGAGGGGAGGGCTGACCCGTGGATCGCGCCATGAAAAAGAAGGAAGGGTTGTTCTGTGCAATGGCTTTCCTCGCCTGCTTCATCATGTGGGGGGCCGGGGCGGCTCTCGGCGACGAGGCACCGATGCCTGCGGGAGCGCCCGAAGGTGCGGAGGCGGGGCCGCACCCTGCCCTCGGGGCCGGAGCTTTCCTCGCCGACCATTTCACTTATGACGTAAGGATAATCTCCTTCGGCGTGCTTCAGCAGCCGATTGAGTCGACCCAGAACCCATCGAACAATTTTCTCAAGCTCCCCCGCTACGTGGCCGACGGAGAGGCAAGGCCCGATTTCCGGCTCACTTTCGAGAATCTCGACCTGAGTGTAAAGCCGAGACTCAGGCTCGACTTCAGCTCCTGGGACAGCGGCGTACAGAAAGGAGAGAACGAATGGGACAGCGACTCCTTCGTGAACGAGTGGCTCGCCCGACTGAAGCTTCGGGAGAACCTTTTCGTCTCGTACGGCCGGGAGAACCTCCAGTGGGGGCCGTCCTATCTCTTTTCCCCTTCCAACCCTTACTTTCAGGACAACGGCCGCCGCAACACCTTCCTCGAGGTGCCGGGCATGGATTTCGGCCGCGTGGTGTGGATACCCGCCAGCGTTTGGTCCCTCTCCTTTATTGCCAACACAGACCAGGGGCTCAATAAGCAGACCGGTCCGGGCGCGTTTCTCTCCAGCACCCCGCCCCCGCCCTTCGAACGCACCTATACCATAAAAGCGGACTACACGGGCAGGCAGGCGTACAGCTCGTTGATCCTATCGAGAAAGGAGGATGACGAGAACATCCTGGGCTTCTTCGGGGGTTGGACCGTCACGGATGCCATACTCATCTACGGAGAAGGCTCCCTTTCCCAGGGAAGCAGGGGACTTTATCCCGTAGAGAACAGATCCTCCCCCTTCGGAGTCTCCATGGAGGCGGCCCACGAGCATGACTCGGCGCTTTATCCGGCGATCCTTCTGGGCAGCTCCTACACTCTGGAGACAACGGGCATCCTGACCCTTGAATATGCCTATTACGGCCCTGGATACGGCGCGAACGACGCGGAAAGCTACTACGCCTTGAGGCGCCGGGCATCTCAGGTAATCTCTATTCCGGCACCGATCGCGGGGCTGGGCCAGCAGACTCTCGGGCAGACGGCCGACACGGACCTGAGGTTTCTTCGGAGGAACTATGCCTTGCTCCAGTATACTCAGACCAACATAGAGAACAGGATCGACCTCACCTTCCGGTGGACCCAGAACCTGGACGATGGCTCGGGCCAGTTCACCGCCCTCGGCAGCTATTCCCTGGGAAAGCATACGCAGCTTTTCGCCGTCGCCACCATCGCGGCAGGAGGAAAGAATACGGAGTTCGGCAGCACCCTCGGCTACCAGGTGATGTTCGGTTTGGAGTATACTTTTTAAGGGAGGGATAGCATGATCGGAAGGGGCGCCGGAGGTAGCAGGCACTACAGGTATATCTCGGGCCATTTCCTTATCGACCTGGTTTATACGCTTATCATCAGCGTGCTCATCGCTATCTTCCTTTTCGCTATCGGCATCGCCAGGCCTTTTGTCTCAGGCCTCGTTGTCTCCCTGTGCTATGGGATATCCATCTTTACCACCATTCACATCCTCTTCAATCTTGTGAACCCGAAACCGGGAAGGGGCTCTTACATTTTGCTCGTGCTGGCCTCCTCGGTGGTGGGCACTCTGGTCACCTTGGCTGTGGCCCCCTACATACTGGAGCGGTTCTTCTCGATCCCTGCCTTATTTCACAGACAGCGGGATATCTTCCAGTCGGTTATCCTCTTTTTCGCTATCGGGGGTACGGTCTTCTATTTCTTCCTTTCCGCAGGTCGGCTCCGGGCGAGCAATGAGATCATTCAGCAGGAGAGGATCACGCGCTTATCGAGTGAAAAAGATGCCCTCGAGGCCAAACTGCGGCTCCTTCAGGCCCAGATAGAGCCCCATTTTCTTTTCAATACCCTCTCCAACGTGTTGAGCCTCATCGACGTCGACCCCTTGAGAGGAAAGGCCATGCTCACCGATTTGATCCTTTATTTGCGGACCTCCCTGTCCAGGACCCTTCCCTCTGCAACCACCCTCGATCAGGAAATGGACATGTGCCGGGCATACCTCAACATCCAGAAGGTGAGGATGGGAGAGAGGCTGCGCTTTGAGATAGACCTTCCCGAAGCCCTGAGACAGCAACCGTTTCCTCCCATGCTTATCCAGCCCCTCGTGGAAAACGGACTGAAACACGGTCTCGAGCCAAAGGTCGAGGGCGGGGCGATCACGGTGAAGGCAGCCGAGGTCGATGGATCTTTGAGGATCACCATTGCGGACACGGGGGACGGTTTTTCCGAGTTCGAGCAGGGAGGGGTTGGCATCGCGAATGTGCGGGAGCGCCTCAGCCTGCTTTTTGGAGAGAAAGGGCGCCTTCTTTTGGAGGAGAACGTGCCCCACGGCGTCAGGGCAATCATCGAGGTGCCGAAGGATGGCCTATAGCGCGATCATCGCCGACGACGAACGGGAGCTGAGGACCTATCTGCGTGCCCTGTTGGCCGATGTGTGGCCCAATCTCGTAATTTCAGGCGAAGCGGCGAACGGCAGGGAAGCCCTCGATCTGGTCGATGCGGCTCATCCCGATGTCGCTTTTCTCGACATCAAGATGCCCGGTCTCTCGGGCATGGAAACTGCGAAACGAATAGCAGGCCTGTGCCAGGTAGTCTTTGTGACCGCCTACGATCAGTTTGCGGTCGAGGCTTTCGAAAGGGAGGCGGTCGATTACCTCCTCAAGCCCGTGTCCAAGGAAAGGCTTCTTCAAACCGTACACCGGCTGCAAGAGAGACTGTCGTCCTCGGCCGGACCGCCTCCGGGTCTGACAGAGGCAGTGGAACAGGTCCTCTCGAGGCTTCCCGGCGCAGGGCAGGGGAAGACTTACCTCAGATGGATAAGGACCCAGCAGACGGAGAATATCCGCCTTGTCCCCGTGGAAGAGGTGGATTACTTCAAGGCCGAGGACAAATACACCGTGGTAGTGGCGAAAGAAGGGGAGTTCCTCATCAGGAAGGGCATAAAGGAATTGGCCCTCGAGCTGGACCCCGACAGGTTCTGGCAGATCCATCGGGCCACCATCGTGAACGTGGCGTGCATCGAGAAGATGAGCCGCTCCCTCACGGGAAGGGGGGTGCTGAAGCTCAAGGGCAGGAGCGAGCTTCTCACCGTCGGCCGCAACTACCTCCATCTTTTCAAACAGATGTAAATGGCACGCACAAAAAAAGGCATATCCATTCGGGGCACTTCATCCTCTTCAGGCCCGAGGCCATCGCTTAAACAGGACACGACCATTACCCTGGGCAAAACGGGGCAAAAATGCGCTATAATATGTGGCTCGCCCCCGGGTCGGTGAATCGCATCCGGTCGGGCTCTTGATACTCCTTACGATAGGGTGGAATTGATGGATGCGAAGATTATCGGCGCAATAGAAGGGATCGTCGGCAAAGAGAACGTCAAGACCTCGGAGGAGGAGCGGAAGTGCTATTCCTATGACGGGCGGACTTCGGGGAGCATCCCCGATCTGATAGTCTTTCCAGGGTCTGCCGAGGACGTCTCGGCTATCCTGAAGCTCGCGAACACGCACCTTTTTTCCGTCATTCCGCGGGGACAGGGCACCGGCCTGACCGGCGGCTCGGTTCCGTTCAAGGGAGGAGTGGTCCTCTCCTTCACCAGGATGAACCGGATTCTCGAGATCGATCCGGAGAACCTGATCGCCGTGGTGGAGCCGGGGGTCATCAACTTCCTGCTCCAGCAGGAAGTGGCAAAGAAGGGTCTCTTCTATCCTCCCGATCCTGCGTCTTACAAGTATTCGAGCATCGGCGGCAACGTGGCGGAGTGTGCGGGAGGTCCCAATTCCCTTAAATATGGCGTCACCCGCGATTATGTGCTCGGCATGGAAGTGGTCATGCCGACAGGCGAGATATTGAACCTCGGGGTGAAGACCATGAAGGGCGTGGTCGGCTACGACCTCGCGAGGCTTTTCGTAGGCAGCGAAGGCACCTTGGGCGTGATCACACGGATTACCCTGAAGCTCATCCCCCTGCCCGAGGCGAAGGCGACGATCCTCGCCCTTTTCAAAGAGGTCGAAGAGGCGGCAGAGACGGTCTCGGCAATCGTTGCGGCGAAGGTGGTCCCGTCGACCATAGAGTTCATGGACAAGGCGTCGATCGCATGCAGCGAGAAGGCTTCTCCCATGGGCCTGCCTCCGGACGTCGGCGGTCTCCTCCTGATTGAAGTGGATGGGAGCAGGGAATCGGCCCTGGTTCAGGCAGAGAAAGTCCGGGCCATAGTCGAGGCCCACCGTTCCATCCGCTGCGACTTGACGGAAGACCCGGTCGAGTCGGACCGGTTATGGCAGGCCCGCAGAGCCCTGTCCCAGGCGCTTTTCACCGTCGCGCCCGTGAAGATAGCCGAAGACGTGGTGGTGCCGCGCTCTGAGATACCTACCCTCATCCGCGCCCTCGAAGCCATGCGCGACAGGTATGGTATCCCGATCCTGAGCTTCGGCCACGCGGGGGACGGGAATTTTCACGTGAATATCATGATCCACGACACGCCTGAAGAGAAGGCCCTGGCCGAAGAGGCAGTAAAGGAGATCTTCGTGGAAGCGCTGAAACTGGGAGGGACCATGTCGGGCGAGCACGGCATCGGCCTCACCAAGGCGCCCTTTCTCGGCATGGAGTTGGCTGACGAGGCCATGGCGGTCATGAAAAGGGTGAAGCAGCTCTTCGACCCCAACGGCATACTCAATCCGGGAAAGATCTTCCCGTCCTAGCAGGCCGGCCGCCTTTCGCGCCTGACTTCGTTGCCCGGCGGCCTGTGCTCCGTCGGCGTACGAAAAAGTGCGCCTTCCGCACCCCGGACCTTGGGACGCCTCGTCATGCATCGAAACTCGCCTCGGCCGATGTATCCACTAAGAGAAGGGCCTGCCTATACAAACACTCACGGGGTCACCCTGCGGGCCTCACCGCGACGGCGATCCTTGTCACGTTTGCCTGCCTCACCGCGTCCATGAGGTCGATCACTTTGCCGTGCTCCACTTCCCGGTCGGCGTAGATCACCACCGACAGGTCTGTGCCCTCTTTGGTCTTGTTGATGAGGCGCATGGACGCATCGGCGGGAGAGGCGATCGCCTCCTTGTCGAAGTAGAGCTTGCCCTCTTTGGTGAGGGTGAGGGCGACGACCTGCTTTATCTCGTCTTTGGCGCTCGCCGCATGGGGGAGGTTGACGGAGAGTCCCTTCTGGACCGTCATGGAGAGGGTCGCCACCATGAAGAAGACGAGGAGGAAGAACATGGTGTCGATCATGGGGATGATCTCGATGCGCGCTTTCTTCCGCGTTTTTCTGGGGAGCTTCATCATCGCTCCTTGGGGGTGGAAAGGGCCATTTCGAGGCGGGTCGCATAGGTCTCGATCCCTTCCGCCTCCTGCTCGACACGCGCTAAGAAATAATTGTAGGGGATGAGGGTGATCACTGCCACGGTAATGCCGACGGCGGTGCAGACGAGGGCCTCCGCCACCCCGCCGGTCACCGCATGGGGCTCGCCCATTCCTGAGACGGCCATGATGTTGAAAGACTTCATCATGCCGATGATGGTGCCGAGAAGCCCGAGGAGAGGAGAAAGGGTGACAATCGTATCGAGGGCCGCAAGACCCCGGCGCATGAGGGAAAGCTCGGTGACTCCAGCGGCTTCCATCGCCCCTGATGCCTCAGAGTGAGTGAGGCCGGCCCGCAGTACCTTCATGATTGGCAGGGACGTCTCATCGGCAATGGCCAAGGCCTCCTCCGGCTTTTTCTCGTGCACGAGGGCAAGGACCTCTTCGGCCCGGTGTGTCCGCCTGATGCGGTGGAAGAAGAGCAGCCTTTCGATGATGATGGTCACCGATACGAGGGAGCAGACGATAAGGGGGAGCATCATCCACCCCCCTTTCACAAGTGCCTGAAACATGGTTATCTCCTTATTTATCGCGCCTCATCGAGGCGGAACCTTACTCTTACGTCTAAAAAGCTTGTCACAATCTCCTTGCCTTTGTGGGCGGGAGAGAAGCGCCACCTCTGCACGCCCTGAAGCGCAGATGTGTCGAAGTCTTCATGACCGCTCGTGGTGCGCACGGTCACCGATACGGGTTTTCCGTCAATGCCCACGAGGACCCGGACTGTCACCACCCCTTCGCGGCCTGCCCTTCGTGCGGAAGAGGGGTATGTGGGAAGGGGCCCATAGCCGACGCCTGCGCCCGTATATTCCCCGCCTCCCCCTTCCCCGTCCCCGGTGGAAGCGCCTGTTCCTGCGCCCGTACCGCCTGCTCCTCTTCCTCCGCTTGCGGTGGCGCTTCCTACGGCGGTCACTGAGCCGCCCCCCGTCGTCTGCCTGTCTCCCGGCAGGGGCACCGCGACCGTTGTCTCAATGACCTCTCCGGGCAGGGCTGGAGGGGGCTCTTCGAGTTTCACGGGGGTGGTTGCAGGAGCGGGCTCGGGAGCTGGTTTCGGGGCACGTTTCGCCGCCGCCATTATTATCCTGGGTCTTGCCGCCGGGCGGGGGCTGGGGCGTGGAGAGCCGGAGGCGACGTGCAATTTCCCGCTGCCTATGTCCAGGATACGGGCAGGGTCGATCTGAACCTCGATGGGGGGAGGTTCGTGGGAAGCAGGGGGCATCGCCTGCATTGTGATGAGCATGGCGAGGCAAAGCAGGGCGATATGGGCGAGCAGGGATATCCCGGCCGGTTTTGCATAGACTCGTTTCATGGCCGTCCTATACTGTCCTATTCTCCTCTTCCTTGAGCCAGCCTTCACAACGGCAGAATCTTTCAAGTTGTGCCGCGGGGAACTGTTCTATTCTATTGAATATAACGCGCATAGGTTATATACGATGAGGATTAACGATGTGTCAAGCTTTTTTAACTTTTTTTCTCATTTGATCGCCAGGAGCTTTGAAGGACGAGGCAGGAAGGCTGCGGCGTAACTCGTCGCGGCCGCATCGTGAACGTAGAGCCGGCCGATCCCCGATTTATTCGCGGCCACCTTTCCGGCGCAGCAATTCTGCGACGTCCTTGCGCTTATTATGCAGTGCCCAGGCGAGCGGCGTGTGGCCGTTGTTGTCCTTGGCATTGACGGCGGCCTTGTGGGCGAGCAGCAACTCCGCTATGTCTCTGTGGCCCATGCTCGCGGCAAGGTGCAGAGGTGTGAAGCCGCCGCCTTCTTTCGCATTGACGTCGGCATCGTAGAGAAGCAGCAGTTCCACCACGTCCTCGTGATCCTTATACACGGCCATGTGCAAAGGCGTATCGCCATGGTTCGACTTGGCGTTGACGTCAGCCTTATAGTCGAGCAGCACTCCTGCCACGTCCTTGTGACCCTCCTCGGCTGCCACGTGCAAGGGCGTGCAGCCGGCTTTGTCCCTCGCATTGACATCGGCCTTATTGATAAGCAGCACCTCGGCCACGTCCTTATGGCCATAAGCCGCATAGTGCAGAGCCGTCTGGCCGCGATCGTTCTTGCTGAAAGCCAGATCGGGCTCTCTTCTGAGCAGGGCCTCGACTTCTTTCACGTCGCCCTGCCCGGCCGCGTCATGAATCTCATCGCAGAAGGCCGTGCTGCTCCAGGTGAGCGCGAGAAGCGCAAGCAGCATGATCGCGGCATGGCCGGAGACCGGCGAGCGGAGGAGCCGGTTGCGGAAACAGTGCATTTCATTCATGGTTGCTCCTTTGCTTTCGTATATCGGTTGACTTGTCACGGAGGCCAACCCCTTGATTCAGGGCATTCGGAAATCCAAGGGTGACTTCAAGAGAAACGTATGGCAGCCCTCCTCGAAGAGCATACGGGTCGGACTGATAAAAAGGCAAAGGGACAGAGAGACGAGTGAGGGCACGAGGTGTGGCCGGTCGGCTGGGAGGAATCGCGATCTGCGGCCCTCTGCCGCACCTCATGCCCATCCGCCGTACATCGAGTACGGCTGCGGTCAATGAGGCACGACAGCCCATCCACACCTCACGATCCCTCCCATCCGACCGGCCGGTGACACGGGTCGCCGTATCACAAAAGAGAGCGCGGCTCCGGCCCTCATAGGATGCACACACCGGCACCAATCGAATAAAAGCGGCGGCCCTAGAGGCCGCAAAAGGAAGCATCCGTGCTATATTTCCCTCACCCTTCGGGGGCCTTTGACGCACCCTACTATGGAGAACATTACTTCCAAATGCCATGGCCCCTTGACTCACCGTAATATAATGTACATACTTTTATGTTATTACTACAAATATATAACGAGCTGTGCCACTCAGGTTGGAGGCACGTATGTTCGAGGAGAGTAGACGCGATGCAAAGGAGCAGAACATGAAACAGTGCCGGAACGTAATGCCGATACTTGCAGCTTTAGTTGTCCTGTCGCTACTGTTCGGTTGCGCCTATGTGCCGGTCGAAACGAGAAGGTATCTCGCCGTGCCGTCCTATCCTCCGACAGACCCCGCTACCGTCCAGATTCTGCATGCCCCGCCGACGCAGCCCCACGAGCGATTGGGGGAGATCTCTTTGGAGCCGCAGAATAATCCACCTGTCCAGGAAATGGAGGCCAAGTTGAGGCAGGCTGCGGCAGGGATGGGCGCCGATGCGGCGGTGATCGTGGCCGACGGCATGCAGTATATGGGGGCAATCGAGTCGGGGCCGTGGTGGGGACGGGAAATATCGCCCGTCTACGGCAGGGTCATCATAGCGGTCGCGATCAGGTACGTGCGGTAGGATTCGATAGAGCGCAAAAGCTCTGATAGCCCAGGCAATCTCTGATGCCGGCTCATCGGGTGTCTTCCTTTTTTCGAGCAAACCGGTCGTATCCGGCTGAGTTACGGTTTTCTTCAAGGAAAATGGCCTTGTCGATTTCATCATCACTGATGGCATAGTGATAGACTTCCCGGTAGGTCTCTTTGTAATCGGCCCGCAACCTGCGGGGCATGACATCGGGATAGAAGATCTCGGCCATCCACGTGAGGAGGAAGCGGTCCTCCACCGGTTCGTTCATGTAGGTATGCTCGGGCATCCTGTAGACCCGGCGCTCCCTCACGGCCCGAAGGGACTGAAATTCGGGATTGGAGATAATTTCCCCCAGTGTGGTGCGTTCCCCGCCGTTGCTCGCAAAAAGAATCACGTCGGGATCCAGCAGGAGGAGCTGCTCCAGATCGGCCTTGCCAAGGAATAGAAGATCCTTGGAAGCATCTTGCGCGCCGACGAGCCCCAGCTTATAGGCGAGGTAATACTTGTTGTTGGTCGTCATCCAGTCTCCGTTAAAAACAGGCACATATGCGACCCGTAGCTCCCGACGGGTGCTCAGGGAAAGCTGTGCCTTCAAGGCGGCTCGCTTGGCAGCCCACTCGTCCGACAATGCCTTTACGCGAGCGTCTTTGCCGGCTACTCTCCCCATTTTCTGCCAGATTTTCTCCCGGCTTTGGATCGGGTTTTTAGGATCCAACTGGATTTCGACCACGGGCTGTCCGGTTTTCTTCAGGATTTCCGCCTGCCCGGTATAGACGAAGACGGCATCCGGCCGAAGATAGAGGACTCGCTCCGGGTCGGGGATAACACTGTTACTTACGACAGGGATGCGCTCCACGGCTGAATAGACATGGCGTATCGTTCCGGCAATTTCCCCCTCCAAGACCGGTCTGGACGCGGCCGCCAGATGAGCCGCACCCTCGTCGACCGTGGCGTAGCCGCAAACAATCGGCG
>CAVVPU010000074.1:0-13480 GCA_963750015.1 uncultured delta proteobacterium
GCCTATTGGCCGAACCACGGTTCTTACTATTCCACCATGTTTTTTGCCATGTCTGCCTGGAGGTGTCTCACGGCAGCTAAAAAGAATGCGGCGCCTATCATGCTCGTTGCTGCCGCGGCGAGCAGGGAATAGCGAATCGCGAGGGGTCCTAAAGCAGGCTTCAGGAGGTCGTTCAATCCACCGATAATGATCGGCCCAAGCCCCATCCCGAAGATCATTCCTGTCAAAAAAAAGGTGGCCGCCGCAAAGGCCCGCATCCGAACCTTGACAACGGTCTGGACCACGCCCATAATGGGTCCCATCCGGACTCCCGCAAAAAAGATCCCCAGGGCAAGAAAAACCCAAGCCATCGGCATGGGCGTAAGAAGGAAACCCGCGAGGCACGGTCCCGCCAGCATAGAAGTGATCCCGGGTGCGCGGAGTTTCCACTTGTCGTTCTTTTTGCTTATCCATCCCACAATGATACCGCCGAGGAGCACGCCCGCCACTCCCGCAATCGATTTGATGCCCCCTCCCACCGCGCCGACCTGTATCATGGTGAGGTGGTGCACCCGGATCAGGAATGAGGCAAACCAGGAGGCGACGGCAAGATCGGTGATGCTGGTAAGGCAAAAGCCACAGAGCAAAAAGAAGTACGTCCTGTTTTTGGCCAGCATAGTAATGGTCTGACCTATGCTGTAGAGCTTGGTGTCGGCCTTGCGTCCATCGACAGCCCCGCGACGGGGCTCCTCGACCGTAAAGATCAAAAGCGCGGCGACCACGAAGCCCGGTATACCGGCCACGATGAAGACGCTGCGCCAGCCCCAGTACGTCGTGGCGAAGCCGCCGATCAGGAACGCCGCGTATGTGCCGAGATATTGCGCCGAGCTTAATATCGAGTTAGCCATTGGACGTTTGTTCTTCGGGAAGTAGTCGGCAAGGACCGACCCGGTGAGAGGGGCGGCGCATGATTCTCCGACGCCGACGCCGATGCGGGCGAGTAAAACCTGAATGGCACTTTGCGCGAATGCGTGCACCGAGGTCATCGCACTCCAGAAGACGAGGCCTGTGGTCATAATCGCCACCCGGCTCTTGCGATCCGCGAGGCGTGCGATGGGCAACGCACAAAGGGAATAAAGGAGAGCGAACCCGAAGCCCACCATCAGTCCCAACATCGTGTCGGACAGGACAAACTCTTTCTTGATCGGTTCGAGGATGACCGTGATGATGGTGCGGTCGAGTGCGCTGCACGCAATGACCAGTGTCAATATGGCAAGGGCATAGTAGGATCGTAATGAGCTTGCCGGTTGCCCGCCCGGCTGCGAAGCAGGCTCAGTCACTCATCTGCTCCCATCTCTTTCTTCATCGACGGGCTAACTCCACTGATCGACGAAACCGACACGGCCGCGCGAACTGCCAGGCCTGGGTGAAGGGATTGTCTCTCCCCCCACGACGATTATCCTTACATCCTCTCGGGGAAAGACCTGTACCTCCGTCTCCGGAGGAGCATCGAGGTATTCCGCCGGCCACATGTTCGCCCTGCCGTACTGTGACTTCCCTCTTAGTGAAGGCTCAATGAGGGACTCGAAGAAGGGGTCTCTCCTGAAGTCGGCCGCGGTCCTCGTCGCGTGCGACCACAGGAACTCCTGGGCAGCCTGTTTGGTATAGCCTTCGGATGCGACCCTGCGAGCGGCGCTCGGGTCCATAATGACCAGGACGCCTAAGGGCAGCTCGCAGACCGCCATACTCTTGGCTATCCTCTCAAGATCGACGTGGGGGAAAGGCGAGTGGTGGCTGTACCCTCCGCTCATGACGGTCACCACGCTCTGGCCGGGCTCGAAGCCTTCCGACACGTGAAAGGGCTCCCAGGGGCTCTTCTCCACGTTTTCCGTAAAGGCAAAGCTGTACTTGGCGGGACTGCCGAGGCTGGAGAGATCGCTGACCCCGCTTCGGGAGCCGCCCAGGCAGATAGCCGCAAGTCTCAAAAACCGGCCTATCGTTGCGTTCGCCTTGTTTCCCGTGCCTGAGCCGAGGGCGTTGACGGATGAGTTCATACCTATCTCTTTGGCTATGGGACCGCTCACGACGACTCCGAAGACAAAGGACGAGGTGGAACGGACCGAGGAGGAGAAGCGGTCGTCGCTGAACGCCTGGACCATGGCGAGGAGCACCGGCATGTATTTCGGCTCGCAGCCCGCCATTACCCCGACCGTGGCCACATTCTCCACGGTCACGGTGTAGCTCTCGGGGAGCATGTTCGTGGTGACCACCTCATCGGGGGCATGCTTCGTTCCCTTCAGCATACGCAACACCGCCTCTGCCGTGGGAGGAATGACCGGAAGCCCGTCGCTCCAGCCCCTCCGGTAGAAGAAGGTATTTACCTCTTCGATGCTGCCCTTGAAGACGAGTCTCGGCGGCTCCCGGGTCTCCCTCCTTTCAGGATTGCGTTCAGCCTCAGTGAGGGGAGAAGTCAGGGCGGGGACCAGCCCGGAGAGGATATCGGGAAACCCATCTTCGGGAACGGGCTTGGGAATCACCACCCGGCGAAGGCCGGGCATGCCCTCTTTGCGACAAGTGATCTCAACGTCTGCCTTGAAGGGTTCCTCGATGATAAAAACTCCCGGCACGCCGGCTTTTTCGAGGAGTATCGACCAGTGGGCACCCCACATGGAGCAGGAGCCTCAGGCGCCGCACCCGTAGATGAAGGCCGCCCCCTTTGCTTTGATTTCGTCCCAGAGCTCCGGATCGTCAGCCATGTAAGCGGTGCTTTTCGCCACGTACTTCGTTGTCACACCGGGGATGTATTGGGGCAGATCCTCTGCGATCCTCTTCATGACGACGCTCGACTGGCCCACGAGCTGGCTTATGCAGTAGACGTTCTTGCCCTCGAGGTCGCCCCGCCGCTCGGCGAGTCCCATTGGATCGACCAGCTTCTCCTTCCCGCTCGGATTGAGCACGGCAAAGGCCGGCTCGATGGCCGAAGTTTTATTCTCCGTCATGGCTTCTCCTCCTTGGGCGCCGGCCATATATATGACCAACCTACACCGGCCCAATTTTTCTTGTCAAGGGATTTCTGAAACCATCCCATTGTCGCGCAGATCAGCTCTTATCACTTGAAATGGCGGCCGGCCGGTTTCTCCCCTCTCGCCTGTCCCTTCCCGATTTGACCTCTCTGTCTGCAATCTGCGAGAATGATACTATGAGGCTACGGTACCCACTTCCTTACAATATTGTCGTTACCGGAAGGTTCTACCCCCGGCATGACGGATTGGCTAAGGCCGCGCTTGACACGCGGCGCCGGCCGGTGTAATTAGACGTGAGGCAGGAGGAGAGAATTAACAGATGAGGAACTTTGCCCACACGGATGCACGTTCTGTCGATGAGGCGATAGGGTTGCTCTCGGCCCGCAAGGGCATCTCAAAGGTGAATGCCGGGGGCACCGACCTGCTTTCGATCCTCAAGGACGATATACTTCCCGTTTACCCGGAGCTGATAATCAACATCAAGACCATCCCCGGTCTCGACTACATAAGGGAGGAGAAGGGCGCCCTTGTCATAGGCGCCCTGACCCGCTTGTGCGATATCATCGACTCCCCTCTGGTGAACGGAAAGTATGGGCTTCTCGTCCAAGCGGCCCGTGCCGTTGGAAGCCCCCAGATACGAAAAGTTGCGACTGTTGGCGGCAATCTCTGCCAGGACGTGCGCTGCTGGTACTACCGTTACCCTGACAGCATCGGGGGCCGCATGATGTGCGCCCGGAAGGGAAGGGCCCCCTGCCTCGCCATTAAGGGCGACGACCGCTACCACGCCATCGTGGGAGGAAAAAGGTGCTTCGCCGTATGTCCCTCCGACCTCGCAGTCGCCCTTGCCGTCCTCGACGGGGAGGTTCTCGTCATTGGCCCAAAAGGGCAGCGGAGCGTTGCCGCCGTGGACTTCTTCAATCCCATGGGCAATGCCCTCGCGCCCGATGAGATGGTATTGGCGGTAAGCGTGCCGGCGCGCAAAGCCGGGGGCTTTCAGCTGTTTCTCAAATTCACCCTCCGCAAGCCCATCGACTTCGCCATCGTGAGCGCAGCCGTCCTTTTTGCCTTCGAGGAGCGCTCTTGCGTCGATGCCCGTATCGTCCTCGGTGCGGTCGGGCCCGGCCCTGTGCGGGCTATGGAGGCGGAGGCGATGCTCGTAGGAAAGGTTATCGACGAGGAGATCGCTGCCGGGGCGGCGGATGTGGTACTCAAGGACGCCAAGCCCCTCTCCGGGAATGCCTACAAGGTGCGGATCGCCCGTACCCTCGTCAAAAGGGCGATCCTCCAGTCAATCCCGGCACTAGCCAAGGCAGGCGAAAGATCATGAATAACGATAGAAGAGAAAAGAAAACGGCTCGCGCCACAGGGCGGCCTCAGACAACGGGCACAGAAGCCGCGCCCCTTGCGAAGAGCATCCATATTATCGTCAACGGAAAACCCTACGAGCTTATCGCAGGCAGGGAGATCGAGGCCTGTCATACCCTGGCCCACACCTTGAGGGAGACCCTCGGCCTCACGGGCACGAAGATCGCCTGCGACCACGGAGGATGCTGCAGTTGCACGGTCCTCATGGATGGGGAGCCCGTCCTTTCCTGCACGACCCTCACCATCGAATGCGACGGGAAAAACATTATCACCATCGAGGGGCTCAAGGACCGAAAATCAGGCGAGCTGAATAAGCTGCAGCAGTCTTTCGTCAGCCACTCTGCCTTTCAGTGCGGCTTCTGCACACCCGGCATGGTCATGAGCAGCCAGGCGCTCCTCGATAGAAATCCTGTGCCGACCGATGATGAAATCACAGATGCTCTCTCAGGTCACTACTGCCGCTGCATATCTCATTACGAGGTGGTCGGGGCTGTCAAGGACGCGGCCAGGGGAACGGCGGAAAGCGGCCCTCCCGGTCCGAACCGCCACATAGGAAGAGGGACGCCCCGGGTGGACGCTGAGGCGATCGTCAGCGGAGAGGCCTCCTTCATCAGCGATATCAGGCTGCCCGGCATGCTCTTCGGCAAGGTATTGAGAAGCCCCTTTCCCCATGCGAACATCCTCAAAATCGACACGAGCGCCGCCCTGGCCTTGCAGGGCGTGGAGGCGGTTCTCACCTACGAGAACGTGCCGGACTGGAAGGCGGGGAACCCCAGGTATGTGCCGGTCCTGGAAAAGAGGCTTCGCTTCGTCGGAGACGGGGTAGCCCTCGTGGCTGCCACGAGCGAGGAGATCGCAGAGGAGGCCCTCAGGCTCATACGTGTCGAATACGAAGAGCTTACCCCGGTTTTCGACGTGGAAGAGGCGATGAGACCCGGCTCGCCCCAGCTCTATTCTCAATTCCCTGGAAACGTGGCACCCCGCGGCTTTCTTGCCTTCGGTCCCAATACCCTCCAGGAGGTCGTCAGGGGAGACGTCGACTCGGGGTTCAAGGAAGCAGACCTCGTCAGCGAGGGGACCTATGGCTACGAGTGCACCCCGAACCCCTTGCCCGCAGAGCCTCCCGGCGCCATCGCCATGTGGGAAGCCCCCGACAAGCTCATAATCTGGTCGGCGACCCAGAGTCCTTTTCTCGTGCGCAACGTCATGTCTATCGCCATGGGAGGGGTGGACATCAGGAGCATTGCATCCCAGTGTGGCGGGAGCTTCGGCTCGAAGAATTGCGCCACCAAGCCCATCTTTTACGCGGCTGCCCTGGCCCGGGCCGTGGGAAAGGGGCGGCCCGTGCGGGTAGCTTACACCCGGCAAGAGCACTTCTCTGCCTACGTGGTGCGGTTCGGTTCCCGCATTCACGGCAAGGTAGGGATCAAGAAAGACGGCACGGTTACCGCCTTCTCCGGCGATTGGCTGATCAACACGGGGAACTGTGCAACTTCCACCCAGGGACAGGTGGCGGTCGGTCTCGGCGAGGCCCAGTTAATGCTCCGCTGCGCCAATTGGAACCTCCAGCCCTACGTGGTCTTCACGAACCAGACAGCGTCGGGGGCTGTGCGGGGCTTTGGCGGTCAGGAGCTCAAGTCGGCTTTTCTCCCGATCCTCATGCTGGCCCTGGAGAAGGCTAATCTCGACCCCGTCGATTTCTTCAAGTCCAATTTCGTGCACGCGGGAGACGGATACTTTTGGAGAGACGGCAACTGGTGGACATGCAAGGGGGTCGACTACAGGAAAGCCGCCGAAGCCGGGGCCCGCGCTTTCGGGTGGAAAGAAAAGTGGAAGGGGTGGCTCAAGCCCACGGCGGTCGAGGGGGTCAAGAGGATAGGCGTCGGCTGCGGGGTCCACGGAAATGCCGACGTGGGAGAGGACCACTCCGAGGCATACGTGAGGCTCCTTCCGAACGGCAGGGCAGTGCTGCAGGCGTGCGTGGCGGAATCGGGAGGAGGGCAGAGGAGCAGCGTCCGCAAGATGGTGGCCGAGGTTCTCGGCCTGTCCTTGGACAGGGTGACGATTACCGCCCCCGATACCCTCATCAATCCCTTCGAGCACGGTCTCGCAGGCTCCCGGGGCACTTACGCGACGGGCAGCGCCGTGACCATCGCCGCGATGGACGCCAAAGCCAAGCTCATGAGCGAGGCTGCGGCCATACTCCACAAAGACGCGGCCGATCTGGAGACCTCGGATGGAATGGTCTTCGAAAAAGGCGGATTCGGAAAACCCCTCCCCTGGCTCGCAGTCATGGGTACGGCAGAGCGCACGATCACGGGATTCGGCTCTTTCGTGCCTGACTACTCCATGCCCAATTTCCTCATGACCTTCGTCGAAGTGGAGGTCGATACTGAGACGGGCCTGGTCGAGCTGCGCAGAATCACCAATGCGACCGACGTGGGCCGCATAATAGACCCGCCTGTCCTGGAGGGGCAGCTCCACGGGGCACTGGGTTCGGCCGGCATCGACACAGCCCTTTCCGAGGAGTCGGTTCTTGACCCCGCCACGGGACGCGTCCTCAACTGCAATATGGTCGACTACAAGTGGCGCACCTTCATCGGCCTGCCCAAATTCGACAATGTGGTCTTGGAAACGCCTCTGCCTACCCATATATACGGGGCATTGGGGGTAGGGGAGATATCGACCTCCCCCGGCCCCAGCGCTGTCCTGATGGCCGTCTCTAACGCGATCGGCAAAAGAATGACCCGATATCCCCTCACGCCCGACAGGATCCTGGAGGCGCTCCGCGAGGAAGAGAAAACCGGCCTATGAGTCGCTTGACCGAAAAGGAAGGGATCGAATGAACGAACCTATCCACCAAAAAATCATCACCGCCAACATTCCCTGGGAACAGAATCATTTGGAGGTGCCGGTCTACCTCATCAAAGGCGGTTTCAACGTGCTCATCGACGCGGGCCCGCCCCAACGCGATCCTGGTGTCCTTTCATCAGTGTTCAGCACGTTCGGCGTCCCCACTTCGGACATCGGTTTTCTTCTTCTGACTCACGGCCATCTCGACCACGTGGGAGGCATACCAGAACTCACGGCCGCCGGACGGCCCCAGGTCTTTATCCACCGGGACGATGCCTTCTTCCTCTCCCACCACGATAAAGCCTTCGACGAGTTCTACGGGCTCGGAGGAAAGCTGCTCTCCGGCAAAGATCGGACGGCGGAAGAAAAGGCCGTATTTCTTGCGGCAGTGGGTCCTGAGACCGTCCCCGATAAGCTTCTGGCAGACGGAGACGTCATCGACGCGGGAGACAACGTGGAACTGCGGGTCGTGGCTCTTCCCGGCCATTCGAAAGGCTCGGTGGGCTACTACTGGGAGAAGGAGGCAATCCTCATCGCAGGCGACTCTATCCCTGCTCTCGGAGGTCCCGGCGGCTCCCTGCCGATCATCGTGGACCTCGGAGAATACGAAAGATCCATAGACAGGCTCTCTCAAATGGACCTGGCCACCCTCGTCTTTACCCATCAGTACCGTGGGATCCGCCTGCAACCCGCAACAGTGAGGAGAGGCGGCGAGATAAAGGAGTACCTGAGGGACGCGAAAGAGGCGACAAAGAGGCTCAAAGCAGCCCTTCAGCAGATATCAGCCGGAAGAGACGATGAGACCTTTGCCGAAAAAGTCGACAGGGTCATCGCCGCAATGCCCGGGGAGATGGGATTCGTACCCCTGGCAAAACAAGCCTCGCCCCACTTCTCAGCCCTGACCGTCTACTGCGGGCTAAAAGGATAGAGCACAGGCAAAAGCAAAGGCACAGGCAAGGCAAAGGCAAGGCACTTAAGGACGAATGCCCGTGGGACGCCTATGGCGCCCATTCCTCTCGCACAAAGGCTCCGCTCCCGACCATCGTAAGCTCCGCTTGAGCTTGATGTGCATGTGGCGTACGAGCTAAAAGCAGTTCGAGCATGACACATCATCCTTCGGACCGCTCAAGCTCCGCTAACGCTGGTTAACGGTCGCTGTGCAATATGTGCGAGAGGAACGGGTGCCATACGCTTATGAGATTGCCACGGGGGATAAAATGCCTGTGCCCTGAAAGGAAAAAAGGGAATGGAGGGAATGTAATGGGCGGCCTCTAAGGCCGCCGCTGTTATCAACCCTTACCCTGCCCTTTCGGGAAGGGGCACTGCGCGCCTGCGGCGGTCCTTCCATAAAGGGCTAAAAGGCTAAGACTATTCGGGACTACGTCCCGACGAGCAAGCTTTGAGGGAGGCTCGGCCGGCTTTGCTGGCTGAGGGGGCGACGCGAGCCCCGGTAATGGTACAAAGCCCCCGTAGGGAAGGCGAGCTTAAGGCGAGCGAAAAGTGCGGCAGGCGGTCCTTCCTTTTTATGAAGGGGAGGCTCGGCCGGCTTTGCTGGCTGAGGGGGCGACGCGAGCCCCGGTAATGGTACAAAGCCCCCGTAGGGAAGGCGAGCTTAAGGCGAGCGAAAAGTGCGGCAGGCGGTCCTTCCTTTTTATGAAGGGGAGGCTCGGCCGGCTTTGCTGGCTGAGGGGGCGACGCGAGCCCCGGTAATTGATAAACTTGTATTGCTCTTTCCCGTTGGCATATAATAGTAGCTAAGTTACTATTTCATCGAGTCCATAAATATTCGAACGAGACGGAAAGGAGAAAGAAGGTGGCAACAGTAATCAAATCGATTCCAGAGCCCAACAAATCGGTCAATGTTGTTCGTGAATGTGACGTAGTGGTCGTCGGCGGAGGCCCCGGCGGCATCGGATCGGCGGTCGCGGCTGCCCGCAACGGCGCCGATACCGTGCTTATCGAAAGATACGGCCATCTCGGCGGCATGGGCACGGGCGGCCTGGTCACCATCATTCCCTGTCTTTCGGACTTCTCGGGCGTCATGCAGATCGGCGGCATCAACCAGGAATGGATCGAAAGGCTCACGGCGAGGGAAGCCGAGACCCATCCGCCCAAGGAGATCTGGGGTTCCACGGACAAGCGGCTCACCGCTTACTGGAATGACCGCTCCTTCTTCACCGTCAGGGAGGGCCACATGGTCTATGCCTCCCTCATCGACGCGGAAATCTCCAAGTTCATCCTGAATGAGATGGTCAACGAGGCAAAGGTAAAGACCTATCTCCACTCCTGGGGGACCATGCCCATCATGGAGGGGGACAAGGCCGTGGGGGTGGTTTTCGAAAGCAAATCGGGCCGTCAGGCCGTCATGGCAAAAGTGGTCATCGATTCGACGGGCGACGGGGACCTCCTGCCTTTCACCCCTGCCCAATTCGACACGGACATCGATCCGAGGATCCGCATCGCGAACCTGTCCCTCTGCTATTGGATCGACAACGTCGATTTCATGAAGGTCGACGATTTTCGCAAGGAGAATCCCCGCAGGTATGGCGAGCTCATGCGGGAGCTGGGGCAGATGGGCGGCCACACCGGCTTCATGAGAAGCAACCTTAAGAATCAGCAGCATATCGTCTGGATACACCCGCGCTATGCGAACTCCAGCCAGACCGACGTGGAGGAACTCACCAGGGTCGAGATGCTCGGCAGAGAAAAGATGATCCTCACCCACACCTTCTTCAAGAAGAACATACCGGGCTTCGAGGAAAGCTTCATCGTCCTCTCCTGCCCACAGCTGGGCACCAGGGGGGCCAGAAGGGTCCATGGCGACTACATGGTGACTTCCAAAGACCTCACCTCCAACGAGCCCTTCGAGGATACCATCGCCATCTTCCCCGACTTAGACAGGGGAGAGGCCTCTCTTGTCCATCCCAATACCTACATCCCTTACCGTTCTCTCCTGCCCAAGGGCGTCGAGAACATGCTCATCGGGTGCCGGGCCTTCTCCTCCGACCAGGAGGCGAACAACTTCTTCAACCTGATCCCCCACTGCGTGGCAATGGGTGAAGCTGCCGGCACTGCCGCGGCCCTCTCCGTGCAGCAGGGCGTGAGTCCGAGGAAGGTCGACTTCGCAACTCTACGCAAGCAGTTGATCGCCCAGAACGTGCCGCTGCCCGGGGCCTATCCGGAGAAGTATGTCCAGAAGAAGACGGATGAGGTCCAGGTTTGGGAAGCCCCTGCCTTCGGACGGCAGATGCCGACCGTCCACTAAGGCCCTCATCGAACTCATGATAAAGGCCCACCGTACGGTGGGCCTTTATTTTGGAGTTAGGACCGAGCGCGGCCGAAGGGGACCTTCAATTGCTTCATCCTGCTTCGCAGGGTGCTCGCCTTGAGCCCGAGGATCTCGGCGGCTCCTTCTTTTCCGTGCACCCTACCCTTGGTCGCTTCGACGGCCCGTTGTATGTGGCGGCGGTTGACTTCGTCGAGCGTGAGAAACTCCCCCCGCTCGTCTTCCGGGTCCGGAAGGGCGACATCCGGTCGCCCCCTTGTCAGATCCTCGAAGGCGAGGGGCGCTCCTTTGCTTAGGATCATGGCCCTCTCGACCACATTCTCCAGCTCCCCGCACGTTGCCGGGCCACTCATACTCAATGAGCCGGTCGATGACCCCCCGTCCCAGGGGAGGAGGGGAGGGAAGCCTTAATTCCCGCGACTTGCGCTCGATCACGTGGTGCAGCAAGGCAGGGATGTCTGCCCTTCTTTCCCGAAGAGGGGGGATGCGTATGGGGAAGACATTGAGACGAAACCAGAGGTCCTCCCGGAAGTCTTTGGTCCGGACCATCTCGGGGAGGTCGCGGTTCGTGGCGGCGATGATCCTTATGTCGACCGGGACTGACCTGCGTCCCTCCTACGCGCTCTATTTCTTTGTATTGCAGGGTCCGGAGCATTCTCACCTGGGCTGCGGACGGAAGCTCACCGATTTCATCCAAAAAGAGGGTCCCGTGATCGGCCCGCTCGAAGCGTCCCCGTTTCTGCGACAGGGCCCCCGTAAAAGCGCCTTTCTCGTGTCCGAAAAGCTCGCTGTCGAGGAGGCTTTCGGGAATTGCCCCGCAGTTCACCTTCACGAAAGGACCGTCTCTCCTGATCGACGTGTTGTGGATGGCTCGTGCGATCACGTCTTTGCCCACCCCCGTTTCACCGAGCAGCAGGACCGGGCTGTCGAGAGAAGCGACCTGCCTGACCAGGTCCATCACTCCCTTGAGTCCGAACTCTGCGCCCACGATTTCGTCTCCCGACAGATGGAGCAGCTCCCGGTGGAGATATTGGTTGTCGTCGGCGAGCAGGTCCTTGAGCCTCAGGACCTCCATGTGCTTGAGGGTGTTGGAGAGGGCAATGGTAAAGGGATCGTTGAGGAGCGAGAAGAGCCGGCCGTGTTGTGCGGAAAACCTGTCTCTCCCTGCGGCGAGCAGGACGAGGGCTCCGAGCTTTTTCCCATCTACCTCCAGAAGGCGCATTAGGGCCGAGGTATCGGCTCTCCCGTAGTATTGGAGCACGGAGCGGAAGATTGGCTCAACCTCAGGTTGGTTGACGACCTGCATGTTCGGTACGTCATTTTCCGAGCGCGGCCTCATCTCTTTCGCAAGAGGGGTGATGCGGTCCAGCCTCTTCCCCTCGGAAGGGGTGGCCATGGCAATGGTTCGCATGGCTCCGAGGCCCATATCATAAAGATGGAGGTACATCTCTTCTGCCGGCATGAAATCCTTCAAGAATAGCATGGCCCGTTGCATTGCCGTCTCGATGTCGAGACTGCTGCAGATGAGCTTTGTCGCGCTGCGGAAGAAAACGTTCTCGTCGATATCCACGGATTGACCTCTTTTGAGGGTACAGACTTCTCTGTTGAGCCGACTGCGAATTGTCGGAGCTTCACCCTCATGGGGGATTGACTTATTTCGCAATTTTGAGCTGAATTGCGAAATAAGTCAATCGGTATCGCCATATTGCGCACTTTCGCCTGACCACCGATGCGAAAGCAGGCCATAACAGCCGCGTGCCTTGCGTGGCACGAATGTAGCAAAAAAGATACCGGCCGAAACGAAAAGGGGTGGGAAAGGTGAGAACTCTCGAGGTCATCAAAGTACGGACAACAGGGAAGGACAGGAATGCCCTGGAAGCCTTCCTGGGGTCCCTGGGCCAGGTCCGTGAAGAGAGTCTCCTATCGGTGAAGTGGTATAGACACGCATCCCTTGATTCCGACCTTGCAGTCCACTTCCTCTGAGTGAGATAATCGGCCAGGGAAGAAGTCGCTCGCCTGGCCGAGACGTTATGTGCTTGGGCTGGTGGACACTCATGGCCGAAGAGGTCTTCGAAAAGAAAGGAAGGAGGAATAGATGAAAAAGTCGCTTGACGGAGCACCCGACTATGGAAATTGGGTACCGGCAAAGTTCCTTTACATCCCGGCTATCTTGAGTCTGCTCGCACTGGCAGCAAGCTTCTTTTTTCTTCCCTGTATCGCTGCTTTCATACTCTTATGCCCGATTTTTCTTTATTTCCTTTACGCTCGAAGGAGATTTTCCTCTCGGGGAGGAAAAGTTCAGGAGAAGATTCTTGAGCTCGTGCTTTCTCGTCTCGACTGGGGAGGAACCGGTCGGGCGATCGATATAGGATGCGGCAACGGGCCCCTCGCAATAAGCCTCGCCCGGAAATATCCGAAAGCCAGGGTTGTCGGGATCGACTACTGGGGGGCACGATGGGACTACTCGAAAGAGGTTTGCGAGAGAAACGCCCGCATCGAGAAGGTAGATGACCGTCTCTTCTTTGAGAAGGCGAGCGCCTCGAGCCTTCCCTTTGAGGATGAATCCTTTGACCTTGCCGTGAGCAACCTCGTCTTTCACGAGGTGGCCGACACAAAGGACAAACGGGAAGTCGTGAAAGAGGCCTTGCGTGTTGTCAGGAAAGGAGGTCGCTTCGTCTTTCAGGACCTCTTTCTCGTCAAAGCCATGTACGGCGATGTGGACGACCTCCTGGCATTGATACGGAGTTGGGGCATGAAGAGAGTCGAGCTCATACCGACGAAGGACTCACCTTTCATACCCTCATGGCTCAAGCTGCCTTTCATGGTAGGAAGAATAGGGATACTTGCGGGAGAGAAATGAAGAGGGCCCCGTCGCCCTGCTTCTTGAGCCTTCCCCAGAGCCTCAGGGCGAACGCATTTGCAAAACCCCCTAGTGATCTCAAGAAGCGTATGGCAGCCTTCCTGAGCACATATT
>CAVVPU010000075.1:0-10809 GCA_963750015.1 uncultured delta proteobacterium
TACTGTACGTGAAAATAGGGGCCTAACTATTTTTTATTGTCAAAGAACAAGAACCGCACTCGCGTGCGGTACATGTAAACAATACATTAACTTTTCTCTCGAAGTCAAGTGTCTTTCGAAGAAGTCAATTCTTTAAAAGCAACCAACTCAACAACGTAAAGATAGTGTAAACCAATGCTTCCCGAATGTCAAGTCTTAGCTGTGTGAGGCGCCGTCTTCCTTGGAATTCAGGCCGTCCCACGTGATCTTCCTGATCTCGTAGGTCCTCTCGCCGCCGGGCGCCGAAAAGGTGACCTCGTCTCCCACCGACTTGCCGAGGAGGGCCCGGCCCAAGGGCGAGCTCATGGCTATCCTGCCTCTTTCGAGGTCCGATTCATAGGGGCCGACGAGCGTGTAGACCGCATCCTCGTCCGTGTCGAGGTTCTTGAGAGCGATCCGGCCGCCGAAATCGACCACGCCGTTCGGGTTCTTCTTTGCCTCCATGACCTCGCTCTGCTTCAGCATCTCTTCGAGCTCGGCGAGTTTCTTCTGAAGGAACTGGTACTCTTCCTTGGCCGCATCGTATTCCGCGTTTTCAGAGATATCTCCATGCGCCCGGGCCTCCTCGATGGCAAGGAGGATCTTCGGCCGCTTCGTGTTTCTCAAGTACTCAAGCTCTTTCTTCAGGTTGTCATAACCTTCGCGCGTTATGGGATACTTCATTTCTTCTCCAGGTTATTTGTTAGGGTATATAGTGCAGTAGAATTTTCTAACCTATTTTTCAAAATTTTTCAAGAGGCTTCGAAAGGCGGCGAAAGGTGTGCGTATTTGGGAACCGCCAGGTGACCTCAGGAAACGTATGGCAGCCTTCCTCGAAGAGCATACAGGTCGGACTGACGAAGAGACGAAGAGGCAAAGGCGAGTGAGGGCACGAGGTGTGGCCGGTCGGCTGGGAGGAATCGCGATCTGCGGCGCTCTGCCGCACCTCATGCCCATCCGCCGTACATCGAGTACGGCTGCGGTCAATGAGGCACGACAGCCCATCCACACCTCACGATCCCTCCCATCCGACCGGCCGGTGGCACGCGGAGCCGTATCATCAAAAGCCCGCGGCTCCGGCCTTCATAGGATGCACACACCAGCACCAATTGAAGAGGAGGGCGGCCTTTGAGGCCGCCAAGACAACATGCTCTTTTTCCCTCGCGCTTCGCAGGGGAGGGTGGACCTTGCTCTTCGTCCTTAACTTTCGCGCTTCGCGCTTCGAGTTTCGCGCTGTTTTTCTCGTCCCTCGTCCATCGGTCTTTCCCCATTCCCCTTTTCACTTTCCCCTTCTGAAGATGCCCCGCAAGGGTGGGGTGGTTGCCGATCAGTGGTTGCAGATGAGCCTTCTTAGTCGATGGTGACGATGCGGGCTTTTTTCAGCATATTGAAGTCGGTCGACGTGGCATTCGTGTAGGCCCCCATGCTCGGCGCCAGCAAAAGATCGTCGATCTGAAGCTCGGGCAGGTCGATCTCCCTGGCGATGACATCGAGGGAGTCGCAGGTCGGCCCTGCGAGGACGGATTTTACGGCATTGCCCGGCCGGTCGGTGACGATGGGGTAGTCGGCGTGGTCGAATATCTTTCCCGAAAAGGAACTGTAGAGGCCGTCATCCAGGTAGTACCAAGGCGTGTTGTTCCTGATAGATTTGCCGATGACCTTTGTCACGAGCACGATTGCGTCCGCGCAGATGGCTCTGCCCGGCTCGGCAATGAGTCTGGTTCCGGCGAAATGGCTGCCGAGCGCTTCCTTTATGGGCCGGCAAAATTGGTCCATGGGCATGATATCCTCCATGTATCGGGCAGGGAAGCCACCGCCCAGATCGAGAAGGTCCATCTTTACCCCTTTGAGCGCCAGTCCATCGTAGATCTTCTTGCATGTCGCAATCGTCTCCACGTACGTGGAGGAATTCAGGCTCTGGGAGCCCACGTGGAAGGCAAGACCCGATACTTTGAGACCCAGGGTTGCGGCCCTGTTTATCAGCTCTCTCTGCCCTTTCCGGGTCCGCCCCGTACTTGTAGTTCAGGTTGACGACGCAGAAGGGGTTGGATACGGCTATGCGCAGGAGCAGCCGTGCGCCCGGTGCATTCCGTCCGATCTTGGGCAGCTCGTCTTCGTTGTCGAAAATGAAGAGTTCCATGCCCTTGTCGTGGAGATGGCGGAGATCCTCTTCCTTTTTGATGGGATGGGTGAAGAGCACCCTTTCCTTTTCCACGCCCCGGCCCTTTACCAGCTCGAACTCTCCGACGGAGCTGACGTCGAAGCTTCCTCCACATTCGTCGACGATGGCGATACACTCCGGACTCGGGTTCGCCTTGACCGCATAGAACAACTCGACCCCGGGGAGACTCTGCTTGAGGGTCTCATAGTTCCCGATCAGCCTACTTTTCGAGAGAACAAGCAGCGGAGTGCCGAATTGCCCGGCAAGCTGCCTCGCTTTCGTGAAACTTAAGAAATCTGCCTTCTTTTCCATGCCTTCTTGAATGGGAGTTTCATTGCCTGCCCTTATAGTCCTTATAACCGAACCTTCTCACCCTCTCCATCCTGCCTCCATCCCTTATTACCGTGATATCGGGGAGGTTTATTCCGTTGAAGGTCGTGTTCTTGACTATACTATAAAGGGCCATGTCCGTAAACACTAGTTTGTCGCCCCTTGCCAGGGGCTCGTCAAAGGAATAGTCACCCACGATGTCACCGGCGAGGCAGCTCGGTCCGGCGATCCTGTAAGTGAATCTCTTGACCTTTCCCTCGGCCGACTTCATGATGTGAGGCCTGTAGGGCATGAGCAGCACATCGGGCATGTGGGCTTCCGCGGACGCATCTATTATGGCGATCTCCATATCGTTCCTGACGATGTCGAGGACCGACGAGATCAGGACCCCAGCATTATAGACCGTCGATTCGCCGGGTTCAAGATATACCTGGACCCCGTACTTTTTCTTGAACCGGTTGATGAGCCTCACGAGAAGCTCCAGGTCATAGTCGTCTCGCGATATGTGATGGCCTCCTCCGAAATTGACCCATTTCAGTCCTTTTATACACGGGCCGTAGAGTTTCTCGAAGGAACCGAGGACCTTTTCGAGGACATCGGCGTTCTGCTGGCACATGGCATGGAAATGAAGACCCTTTACCATGTCCTTGAAATCCGGGAAGCTCTCGGAGAATCTTTCCGGGGTTATGCCGAGCCTCGAACAGGGCGCGCACGGGTTGTACATTTCGGTTGCGACCTCCGCGTAGCCGGGGCTCACGCGCAGGCCTATCTCCGCACCGAGCCGGCGCGCCGCCTTTTCGTATTTTTCGATCTGGTAGAAGGAATTGAATATGATGAAATCGGAGTACTTCAGTATCTGTCCGATCTCTTTTTCACGAAAGGCAGCCGAGAAAGTGTGCACCTCACCTTTGAATTCTTCCCGGCCGAGCCTGGCCTCGCTGAGTCCGCTCGCACAGGTGCCGTCGAGGTATCTGCTCATGAGGGGAAAGGTGTGGTATGAGGCGTATGCTTTCAAGGCATGCAATATCTTGCACCCGGTGCGGTCCTTTACGTACCTTTCCACCTTTACGTTTTCCTCGATGAGGGTCTCGTCCACGAGGTAGACAGGCGTATCGATGGGCGTCTGCGAGATGGCGAGGAATCTCTCGTGCCCTTCTTCGAATCTTCTTTTCTTCGCGCTTTTGATCAGGGCGGTGAGGGTCTTGAGCCCGGCGGGCGTCAGATTCCCGGCCACCGCTTTTCGTGCTTCCGTCGACAGGGAATGGTAAAAGGCTGCCGCGGCCGTCTCTTTCTTTGTAATGGTCCTGATTGCATCCTCGACAAGGTTCGACTCTGCCCGCATCTAGGTATCAGACCTTGTCGGGAAGGGGAGAATGCTCCGTGACATGCCAGGGCAAACCATGTGTGTTGAGGGCCTCCATGAACCGATCGGGGTCCAACTGCTCGATGTTGTAGACGCCCGTCCCGGTCCACTCGCCGGAGAGGAGCATCATGGCGCCGATCATGGCAGGGACGCCGGTGGTGTAGGCGATTGCCTGGGTCCCGGTCTCCAGGTAAGCCTCTTCATGATCGCACACGTTGTAGACGTACCTCGTGATCGTCTCCTCGTTCTTCTTGCCTGTCATGATGTTGCCGATGACGGTCTTGCCCGTATATTTCGTTCCGAGGGAGGTGGGTTCGGGAAGGAGCGCCTTGAGGAGTTTTATGGGCACGACCTTGTGCCCCTCGTAGTCGACCTCGTCTATCCTCGTCATGCCGACATTCTTAAGCACCTTGAGGTGGGTGAGGTAATTCTCGGAGAAGGTCATCCAGAAGCGTGCCCGTTTCAGCCCCTTGATGTTCAGCACGAGGGATTCGAGCTCTTCATGATAGAGGAGATAGCTTTCCTTTGCCCCCACCACCGGGTAATCGAAGGCGAGATGAATGCTGCCTTCCTCTATGATGGGCGGCGTCTCGACCCATTCCCCTTTTTCCCAGTGTCTCACGACTTGTGTCACTTCCCTGATATTGATCTCGGGATTGAAGTTCGTCGCGAAGGGATGGCCGTGGGTGCCCGCGTTGCAATCGAGTATGTCGAGGTAGTTGATCTCGTCGAAAAGATGCTTCAGGGCATAGCTGGTAAAGACGTTCGTCACACCGGGATCGAACCCCGAGCCGAGGACGGCCATGATGCCTTTTTGGCTGAATTTTTCCTGGTAGGCCCATTGCCATCTATATTCGAAGCGGGCAACGTCGGGCGGCTCATAGTTGGCCGTGTCCACATAGTCGACTCCTGTCTCCAGGCAGGCGTCCATGACGTGCAGGTCCTGATAGGGAAGGGCAAGATTGAGGACGACCCCCGGCTCGAATTTCTCGATGAGTGCCGCGAGTGCTCTCGGGTCGTCTGCATCGACCCGGGCGATCTGAATCTCCCTTCCGTATTTTTTTTCGATCTCCCTTTTGATTGCTTCACACTTGGACAGGGTCCGGCTCGCGACCAGTATCTCCGTGAAGACCTCCGGCACCTGGGCGCACTTGTGGGCTGCCACGGTGGCCACTCCTCCGGCACCTATAATCATAACCCGTCCGGGCTTCCCTGTTTTGTTCATTACCGGCCCCTTTACTATGGATTTAAAAGCATGAGGATCTCCCGGGCAACCTTCGAGGCGCACACGGAAGAGACAAAGGTGGTGTCATAGTCGGGAGAAAGCTCGACTATATCTGCACCCACCAGGTTCATACCCTGGAAAATGGAAAAATAGTCCATAACTTCCTTGAAGGTCAGGCCGTCCGGCTCGGGGGTGGTGACCCCGGGAACGAGGGACGGGTCGAAGACGTCCATGTCAAAGGTGAGGTAAAGCGGGGCGCTCCGGTCCAGACGAGCAGCCAAGGCTTCGGGCGATTCGATCAGGAGGAGCTCTTCGAATTCTTGTCTCGTGCCCGATCGTATCCCTATCTGAAAAATATCGGACCCGTCCAGTTCTTTCACCCGTTTCATGACTGTGGCATGGGAAAGCTTCTGCCCTTCGTATTCATCCCGCAGGTCGCAATGGGCGTCGAAATGGACGATCTGAACTTCTTTGATGCGCGTCTTCAGCGCCTTCAATATAGGATAGGTGATGAGATGCTCGCCTCCCAGAATGAGAAACTTCCTGCCTTCTCTCACGATCTCGTCGACCGCGCCCTTTATCACGCCCAGAGAGTAGAGCAGATCTCCCTGGCGGAGTTCGATGTCACCCACATCGCAGAAGGCGATATCATCGAGATCCATCTTCAGGTAAGGGCTGTAAGTTTCGAGTGTCCACGAAGCTCTCCTGATGCTTTCCGGAGCAAATCTCGTCCCGCCCCTGAAGGAAGACGTGGCGTCGAGCGGACAGCCTGCGAGCACGCAGCCGGCCGGCTCCTCTGCCGTCCTGGAGCCTATGTATGCCTTATTGAAGGTGCCTTTAATCAATGAATTTCTCCGAAAGATACAAGACGACGAAGGCCCGCGCGACGCGGCCATTTGTAGCGGCCGGCGTGCCGACTGTGACGCAAAATCAGCACGCGACTATTAGAATACACCTGCCGGCATCCGAAAACCTATCGAGTAATGGAGGATATGAGGCGACCCCTCACGCCTCTTTATAATAGAACATCCGGCCAAAAAGGAGCCGACGAAGGTCAGTCCCACAAGACGACGCCGGCGAAGACCGCACCGATGGAGGCTACTTTGTGGGAGGCGGAAATACTCCTTATCTCCCTTATCGCCCTGTTTCTTAACTCCATGCCTTTCTCCACCATCTTCTTGACCCTTTCCACGACGACGCCCTCTTCGGCCCGCGCCGAATATTCCATGATCAAGCCGGCGCAATTCTCATCTTTCGGAATGCCTATCGCCACTGCGGCCGATATGACTTCCCCGGGAGCGTCGCTGGAGAGAGACGCATAGGCTACGGGAACGAGGGCTCCCTGCGGCAGCGAGACCGGGGCCGGCTTTATCTCTTCGCAATGGGGAGGCAGAATGCTGCTCATCTTCACGAGGTTGGTGTCGCCGACACGCGAAGCCAGAAGGGCACCATCAAACGCATTCAACAGTGAGAACCCCTCGGACGATCCACTGACGAGAAAAAACTTTGTAGGTGTTTGAATTATCACTTTGACCGCCTCCCAAAATCTTTAATACCAGCAGACATCAGGGATACTTGTGTGCCCGTCACGTCGAGCCGGCTCCTTTTCAACTCCATGGCGGGAACGTGCGACTCTTGCCTGTTCTCCTGAACTCTATCTCGCTTCCCTTCCCCTACAGCATACCTGCTTTCAAGGCATCAAAAATATGGAGGGGAAGATACCCACAGGACCACTGCCCCCAGCTTTCGCCTGTTCGCCAGATAATGCTTTCTCGAGGCCCTGAAATAGAAACATTCGCCCCGTCGGACCTTGTAGGTCTTCACGCCGAGGGTTACCTCTATGCCTCCCGACAGGACGAAGCCGAATTCTTCGCCCTCATGAGGCTCCTCTTCCTCTGTCTTCTCGCCAGGGCCTAATGCGAGAAGGGCAGGGTCCATAAGCCTGTTCTGTGCCGCAGGCACGAGGATTTGGAATTTCTCTACGTTTTCTCTCTCAAGCTCGACTCTGTCGTCCGCGCTGAAAACGATCTTCTCGTCGAAGCCTGCGTCAAAAAAAGTGGACGCCTTCTGGTCGAGAGCATCGAGAATACCCAGAAGACTTTCGACGGAAAGAGAAGTGAGGTTCCTCTCGACCTGGGAGATAAATCCCTTCGTCAGGCCGGCCCTCGATGCGAGCTCTTCCTGAGTCAGGGATTTGGCCTGCCTCATCATGCGTATCCTCTCCCCAATGCTCGATCCGTCTACTTTAGTCATGACAGTAAAAGCTCACCAGAAGTTTTATGTACTAAACTAACCTAATTCCTATTTCATGTCAACTCTATTCTTATTTAACTTTAAGATACAGTATGTTAAACTCACCGTAAAGCTCTATTATGCAGGTAGCACAAGCCATATCTCTCTTCTTCCAAAATAAGGGCGTGGAATATATCTTCCATTTACCGGGAATCCACACGCTCCCTTTGAACCACATCCTATCACATTCAAATATCAAGATAATCGTAGGAAGAGACGAGTCGAACGCGGCTTTTATGGCGGATGGCTTCGCCCGCGCCACGGGAAGGCCGGCGATTCTCCTCGTGACGCCGGGCCCCGGTCTCGGCAACGTGGTTACACCCTGCATGGAGGCTTATGGCGACGACGTGCCGCTCATGATCGTATTTGTGGACGTGAGAAGAAAGAACGTGGAGAAAGGCACGCTCCACGCAGTGAAGGAGCCTGAGGCGATCTTTGAGCACATCAGTAAAGCCGTCTTTGTCGTCTCCGATGCGAGTGACCTGCCTCAGAAGCTGGAGGCGGCCTATTTCACGGCTGCCACGGGAAGACCCGGCCCGGTAGTGCTTTCCATACCTTTCGATATCCTCGAGAAAGAATCGGTTCCGGCTGCCTCTTTCAGAGGAGTAGAGGAAAAAAAGGCTTTCCGTGGGGACCTCCTCGTTGAAGCGGTCAAGGGGGCTGAAAGGCCGGTCATAATAGGCGGAAAGGGGCTTATCGACAAGAACCTCGGGGGCCTCATCGACGAGATATGCATTGCTTCGGCCATCCCCTTTCTTCTGGCGACCTCAGGCAAGGGCGTGGTAAACCCCGACAGCCCTTATCTTCTCGGACATATCGCCGGGAGAGGGATAGAGCGGCAGGTCCTGGCAGCGGCGGATAAGGTCATTGCCCTGGGCACCCGGCTGAGGCACGCGGACACAACGGGAAGGGGCGTCAAAATAGGCTCTCTCGTGCACGTCGATGTGGACGACCAATGGCTCGGGAAGAATTTTCCCTGCGATTGCGCCCTGTCGGGGGATATGGGTCAGGCGGTCGGCGTTTTGCGGGAAGCATTGGGAGGACGAAGAAGCTCATGGGACATGGAGCGCCTGTTGGAGGCCCGGAAAACGGAGCTGACCCGCATGGAGGAACGTCATGAGGGCCTCCGTATCGTGAACCTGCTGAGGAGGATCATACCCCGGGATACGCTGACCGTGTGGGACCTCAGCATGTGCGGCTACTGGGCCGAATGCTATTTCCCCGTCTTCGAGGAGCGTTCGTTCCTTTTTCCGAAGGGAATCTGGCCGATCTTCTATGCCTTCCCGGCTGCCATAGGCGCCAAGCTGGGGAAAGAGCAGGGCCCGTGTCTTTGCGTGACGGGCGATGGGAGCTTTCTGCCGGCAGCAGGGGAGCTTGCCACTGTTGCAGCCTGTGGCATCCCACTCGTCGTGCTGATCTACAACAACAACAGCTTTGGCGTGCTGGAAGGCTCCATGAAGAAGCGCTACGGGATGGAAGGGGCTATGACGCTCACAAATCCCGACTTCACGGCCCTCGCCCACTCCTTCGGCATCAAGGCCGAAAAGGCCGGGAGCCTCCATGGGCTCCAGGAAATTTTCCTTCACCACGTCACGTGGGACGAGCCTTACGTCATCGAGTTCCGCTATCCTTTTTTCCCACCCCCTTGGGAATAGGGACAGCCACGCAAAGAGAGCGAAGACCCCGCTGGACTTTCGAAACCTTTATGGTCATGGTACAATAGGTCAGTCACGACCGATGAGTCGTTGGATGTGGTAGGTCTCATGGAGATAGGAATGCCCATATTCGTCCTGCTGTTCGGAACCCCAATGGTTTTCGGCAGCGCCTTTTTGCCTTGCAGGGAAGCGGGCGCCGCAGACGCTGCAACAGGGGACAGCCCGGCTCAGGTGAACCTGCCGGCCAGCCGGGTATGGCCGGAATACTCGCCGGGGGGCGCCATCCGTCAAAGGACAAACGATGGGAGAGCAGGGCGGACCGCAAACCGGACCCGGCCGGTTGCAGGCGGTACGCCTGCCGCCTGTGATCGCAATAACCAGGGATGACAAGATAAGCGCAGATATAAAAGCCTATCCTCTGAACGAAACCTTGAGGGCGATGGCAGCGAAAAGACTTTTTGACATACAAGGACCTTTGCCGACCGGCGAGGAGATCACGGTCCAGTTCTCCGGCGCTACCCTTGACGAGGCGCTCAAGAAGCTGATGCGCGGTTACAACTACGTGCTTATGGATCAGGGCGCATCCCGAAGACCCGTTCTTATGCTCATAGGAAAAATCCAGAGAGGCGCCTCTACTCCGCCGTCGTCTCAACCGGCCCAGGCCGAGCCTCAGGCAGCCAATCCGCCTGTTCCGGCGCAAAACCCACCACCCGTGCTTCAGGCAGCGATACCCCCGCAACCCGTGCCCTTGAACCGCAGGGCTGCTCCTATCGGACCCCCAGGCAGTGCAGCCGCCCCAGGCGCCGCAGTGAATCCAGGAGCAGCGGGACCTCAGGAGGACAGCCGAATCCAGTGCCCCCGCCAGTGGGCCAGGTGCCGGTCCAGGCCAACCGGCCCCCCAGGCCGGACAGGGACAAGCGCAAGCTCAACCGCAAGGACAGGCTGACGCAGGCGGTCCAAACGGCCGCGATCTTCCGCCCAGCTCGTTTCCTCAAGGGGAGAGTACAGGGGCGAGCTTCTAGAGTTAAATGACACAGCCGGCGGACTATGGCTGTCTTCAATGATTACCCGATAAGCACTCGATCTCCTGTAACAATCCAAATGCCAAAGGGCCTGAAAGGCGCTTAGGCGCGGTCTTTTTTGCCGGCCGGGATTTTCCTGAAACCCGGGACTTCAACATTCTTCTTGAAGAGAAGAAGGATAGATGGTAATGATTGAAAGACACGGGTGCCCTTAGGTCTTACTATTAAATCAGGGAAGATGAGCAAAAAGCAGGATTGCAAGACCCCACGAGCCTTTCTTAAGGAGGATCTATGATCAAAAAAATACTGGTACCCGTTGATGGTTCTGAAACCGCACGGAACGCTTTGAAATACGCTGTAGATCTTGCGAAACAAACAGAAGCGTCAATCATATTGTTGAGTGTGATAGATCGAAGCCACTATTTTGGCGCACCGACCATTCCCGCTGTAGCAACCCCGACCCATCTGCTGGAAAATCTGGAAGATTACCTTGGACAGCATGCCGAGGCTTATGTTGCAGAGGCCGAAGAGCTGTGCCGGACTAAAGGAGTCAAGTCACGAAGGATCATCAATGCAGGACACCCGGTCGAAGAGATCCTAAGGGCGCAGAGGACTCGAAAGTCGACCTCATAGTAATGGGCTCTCGCGGAAGAAGCGCTGTACGCGCTGCGCTCATCGGCAGTGTCACAAGCGGACTGATACACAGTGAGGCAAAAGTTCCAGTCCTTTTAGTGAGATGAAGA
>CAVVPU010000076.1:0-12454 GCA_963750015.1 uncultured delta proteobacterium
TTTCTAAATCATAAGTGAGTTTATTATCCAGGGCCATGCAACTATGGACCTGATTCGATCCTTATCGCTCTCCATATGTCTCAGCGATGCTTCCAGGTGGTTTTCCAACGCGTCGATGCTCTCGAACACGCGGTTGTGAAAGGATTTCTCCCGAAGGTCGTCCCATAAGTGCTCCATGGGATTGAGTTCCGGTGCGTAGGGCGGGAGAGGAAGGAGTTTCATGTTGCGGGGGACCGAGAGCAGACCCGAGCTATGCCAGCCTGCGCCGTCAAGAATCATGATGATCCGGTCCTTGGGATGTCGGGAAGCTACTTCGTCGAGAAATATCTGCATCATGTCGCCGTTGACGTGGGGGAGGATGAGACTATCGAACTCGCCGTCAGTAGAGACGGCGCCGTAGGCATAGGTGTATTCCCGGGTTACCATGCCCAGGCAGAGAGGACGGGCAGGTTTCGGGCACCAGCACCGCCGGGTATCGGAGATGCGGCCGAAACGCGCTTCATCTTGGAACATTATCCTGAGCGGCCCTTCTTCGGCCCATTCCCGGTCGATTTCCGAGATGATCTCGGGGAATTTTTTTTCCACTCCTCTTGAGCCTCGACATCGGCCTTTGGGTGCCTCTTGTCCGGGGCAAGTTTTCTCCACCCGTGACGGTGGAGAAGGTTGTAGGCAGAAGCTAGGGCCGTTCTCCGCTCGAGCCGTTTATCGAGTTCTTGCTTGATCTCGCCGACAACGAGGATGCCTCCTTTGGAGGCCTTCTCGAAGAAGGGGGCAAGAAAGGCCACTTCTTCCTCGAAACTCATGTTCTCGCGCCGCCGGCCTCCGCGAAGCTTCTTCTTGTGATGCTTTCCCTGAGCACGGACGAACTCTGATCGCAGATGACTCGCCCATCCCTTGGAAACGCCGATGACGGCGCCGGTGCGCTCCATCGAAAAGCCGTATTCCAGGGGCAGCACCACTGCTTGCGCCTGCCGGAGTTCTTCAACCGTGCGGGCCTTGAATAGAAGCTCCTTTGCCTTCTCCAGCACTTCTTTGCCACGTGGCGTTCTCGCCATATGCTCACCTCCTGTGAGATGAGCATATTATTACATATTTGATTTAGAAATGGAATCAGTGACGGTTCTCAATAGCGAGCATTTGACTTGTTGAGACGCCTTCGGTACCCCGAACGAGTCAGCGATCACCGCCTTTCTTTTCCAAACGGCCCAAAGCTCCAAAGAACTGTCATTGACAATATGGCCCCCGTGTCGAGGGCCATGGTATATACCCACTTTGGGGCCATCGGGGCCAAGGTAATTCCACAGTAGCAGGGCCAAGGTAATTCCCCACTTTGTTCCGCCTCCGAAGGTGGACACGAATAGGCATGATTTCTGCCACTCCTTGCGGAGTGAGGAGGGATCATGGCAAGGAGGGATATACCGATGAACGAGGTTGTGGAGACCATCTACCAGTGGCACAAAGGAATGAAGATCCAGCACATCAGCAGGTCCTTGGGGTTGGACAGAAAGACCGTGAGAAAGTACGTCGGCATCGCGGAAACCCTGGGGATCACGCAATCGGGACTTTTGCCCGATGAGCAGGAGCTCGTGGGTAAATTGAGGGGCCTCTTGGGTGCCCAGGCATGCTCCTTCGAGACGCCGGCCCTCGATCTCATCAATCGTCACAGGGACGAGATCAAAGAGCTCCTCGATGACAAGGAGATGACAGGTAAGCAGGTGTGGAGGCTCCTTAAGGAGAACCACGGCATCCACGTCGGCTACTCGACGATCAAGCGCTATCTTCGCGCGGAGTTCGCCTTCGGCAGGACCAAGGCCACGGTCCGCATCGAGACCCCTCCCGGCCTTGAGGCGCAAGTGGACTTCGGTTTCGCGGGGCTTATGTACGATGCCGAGAGGAAGAGACACAAGGCCTGGGCCTTCATCATGACCCTTTCTTCGAGCCGCCACAAGTTCGTCCGCTTCGTCTTCCATCAAGACATCGACATGTGGCTCGACTGCCACGAGCGGGCTTTCGCCTTCTTCGGTGGAGTGCCAAAAAGAGTAATCCTCGACAATTTGAAATCAGGCGTTTTGAAGCCCGACATCTACGACCCCACCATCAACAGGGCCTATGCCGATATGGAGCGCTTCTTCGGCTTTGTGGCCGATCCGGCCAAGGTGGGTCTAGCTCAACACAAAGGCAAGGTGGAGAGAGCGGTCCCCATAGTACGCAAGCATCTCCTCGCGGGCAGGACCTTCGCCGACGTCAATGAGGCGAACGAGCGGGCCCTTCGTTGGTGCAAGGAAGAGATTGGCATGGAGGTCCACGGGACGACGAAGAAGAAGCCGTATCCCACCTTTCTTGCCGAGGAAAGAGCGCATCTTATGTCCCTGCCTGTGGCCCCTTTCGAGCGGCCCCTGTGGAAGGAGTGCACCGTCCACCCCGACCACCACATCGTCTTCGACAAGTCCTACTATTCTCTGCCCACGAGATATATAGGGAGAAAGGTATGGGCGAAGGGGACGCAGAAGGTCACCGAGATCTTCTTAGACCAGGAGCGCATCAAAGTCCACTCCCGTTCCCATAGCCCTGGCCGGTGGGTCACGGACCAGACGGACTATCCTCCGGAGAAGCTCGCCTTTCTCATGGCGACGCCCACATGGTGCAGGAAGAAGGCAGCCGAGTTCGGTCCCTCTACAGAGGCGCTCATCACCGCCATCCTGAAAGAAAGCGCTATGAAGAACCTGCGTAAGGCCCAGGCTATCCTACGTCTCGCGGAGAAGTACTCGGGCGATATCGAGAAGGTGGCAGAAAGAGCGATGAGCTACGGCGCCACGAGGTATAAGAGCATCAAGGCCATGCTCGAGAACGGCATAGCCGATGACCAGCCGACACATAGAGCACCGCTCTCCGACCTCGGGCAGCGGTTCCTCCGAGAACCCTCGTACTTCAGCAGGGAGGTGCGCCATGATTGATCACCACCTCATGGCAGATCTCCGCAAGCTCAAGCTCGGCGGTTTTGGGGAGACCCTTGAGCTCAGGGTGGCGCAGGCCGAAAAAGACGAGCTCTCCCACCTTGCCTTCCTTACGCTCATGGTCCAGGACGAGATCGAGAGGAGAGAGGCAAAGAAGCTCACCGTGAGAATAGAGAAGGCGTCCTTCGAAGAACAGAAGACCTTGGAGGAGTTCGACTTCGCCTTCAACCCGAAGATCAAGCGAGGGGCCATTACCGATCTTGCCACGTGTCTCTTCGTCGAGAAGAGAGAGCATGTCCTCATCTATGGCCGGGCGGGCGTGGGGAAGACCCATCTTGCCGAGGCACTCGGTCACGAGGCGTGCAGGAGGGGATATCATGTCCTCTTCGTGAAGGCGGTCAAGATGCTCAGGCACCTCTTCGCCTCGCGCGCCGATCAGTCGTGGGAAAAGCAGATCAAGAAGTACCTTTACCCTGATCTTTTGATCATTGATGACTTCGGGCTCAGCGCGCTCACGCCAATCCAGGCCGAGGACATCTACGAGGTCATCACGGAGCGCCATTTAAAATCATCGATTATCATCACGAGCAACCGGCCGCCGCAGGACTGGGTCGGTCTGTTCCCTGATCCGGTCATGGCCAACTCGGCGCTCGACCGCCTTGCTCACCATGCTCATCATATTATGATCGATGAAGGAGAGTCTTATAGGAAGAAGCTCAGTCCTAAGACACGGCAGTAACTACCACCACCGGATGCGGGGAAAAGTGGGGATTTGCCGCGGCCCCGGGGGTGGGGAATTACCGTGGTCCTTGACACCCCGTTCGTCATCCCACAATGGTCTCTCTTGCAGTCACGGAGCCGCTCATCATACCGCTAAAACCGTCAATTGCGGGGAAACAACTTCATCTTCATCGGTGCTCCCGGAGGCGGCTGGGGTTAAAGATATCTATTCCCGAACACAAAAAACGCCACTTGACCTATGAGGGATATACTGGGCAATCGGTTCGAGCAATTGCCCAGTATATCCGCTTCAAGGAAATATGATTATCACGATATGTACCCCAGTTCTCAACATACGCTGGGAATTAACTACCCCGCAGCAAGCTGCGAGGTATAAAAGACCTAAACAACAAACCCGTCGAAGAGCGTGAGCTGGCCTCGGTGTATCTGGTGATACGTTCTTCCTTGCTTCTGCACGTACTCCTTAATCACCTTTTCATTACCGTATTGCCCCACGGTGTTCGCGTAATAGCCGCTTGTCCAAAACTTTCCGCCCCAGAGCATTTTCTTCACCTCCGCGTGGGTCCGGAATATCTCCCTCGCGGTGATGCTTTTGATGATCTGCACAATGGTCTTCGGTGACATCATCGGAACGCTCTGAACGAGGAAATGAACATGATCCTCATCGGCGCCAATCTCCACGAAATGAATCTCGTGTCGTTCCGCAATACCCATGCAGACCTCTTTGAGGGTATTTTCCACTGCTTCGGTAAATACCTTTCTCCTGTACTTCGCCGGGCATACGATATGGTAGAGGAGAAGCGTCTTGTTGTGTCGCTTGAAAATATGTTCGCTCACCCACCTATTCTACTCCATGCCCCGCTTCATTGCGATGCTCACAGAAAAGGCATCCGCGCAGCAGAGCTGCGTGGAATGTTCTGATTCAAAACAGGTGGCCACGCCTATTAAGAAATTTTGCGTTTGCGCCGACGACTATCACAGAGAGTTCCGCAGTGGGATACCACACCTGCCTATCATATTCGTCGGCAGAAGGTTCCTTATGGTCCGGGCTTATACTTTGAGAATACATCATGGAGGGTACCGTGGGGAAAACATTGGTCGTCGACGATTTTGCAACCATGCGTAAGATCGTCAGGAACGTGCTGAAGCAGATCGACATTACCAACGTCGCGGAAGCTGAAAACGGCAAGATGGCGCTCGACATACTCAAAAAGGATCCTGTGGATTTCGAGCTTATCGTGAGCGACTGGATCATGCCGGTGATGACCGGCATAGACTTTCTCAAAGCCTGTAAGGAAGATGACGCGGTTCGAAAGATCCCCTTCGTCATGGTCACCGCCGAGGCCCAGAAGGACAGCGTCTTGGAGGCCATAAAGGCCGGGGTGGACAACTATATCGTAAAACCGTTCACGCCCGATAAACTTCAGGAAGCGATTCAGAAAGCTCGAGCCAAAGCGCAGCACCCGTAGAAGGGGGGTCATTCAATGGACGCAAAATTCATCAATCCATTCCTCATAGCGACGCAGCATGTATTCAAGACAATGTTGAGTGCGCAGATCAATGTTGGCAAGCCATCGGTCAAGACGAACAATTTGACCCTCGGCGAGGTAACGGGGGTCATGGGCTTTGCCGGCGACAAGAAAGGGACGTTCACCCTTTCTTTCAGCAGGGAAAGCGCGGCGTACGTTTACAAGACCATGATCGGGGAGGATGTGTCGACTATCACTCCCGATGTGGTCGATGCCATCGGGGAGCTCACGAATATCATTTCAGGACAGATACGGGTCGAGCTGGAAAAGATCGGTGTGAACCTTAAAGCCAGCCTTCCCACGGTCATTGTAGGGCAGAACTTGGAGATTAACTTCATTACGCCACTCCCCGTTATCACGCTGCCCTTCAGTTTCGGTGACGGAGGAACGACGAAGCAGCTCTTTATAGACTTTTCCTTTGAATAGAACATCCCGCACCTGAGTGGAGGGGAACATCCAACTGCCGTGAAGCCGGTGCCGGTCCCCAAACTGGCGCATCCCTCGCGGCACGCACAGCCCAAATTCTTATCCTCCATAATTCCGGGAGCGGGTCGATGAAAAGGGCAGAACCATGGTTTGCCCGACCATCGCATGAGTGCATGCGGGATGGCGGCGTGATAATGAATTGAGAAGCCCCGCGCTATCTCTGGGAGTGTAACTCAATGTGAGAGCTCATTTCTTCAATTTCTTCGCGATATAGAGCCGAAGCGGGCAATCACAGTAGCGCCCGTTCGCGAAAGACAACAAAAACATGCATTCCTCTGGACTCTCGTCATAGCATTTGAGATACGGTTCGCCTGCTATATCTTGAGCTTTACAGAGGGTGCTGAATCCCGATTTGTAGCAGACGAAATTCTTAGGGCAATCGAACTCAGCAATAATCTGTCTTATTTGTTTCTCGTGATCCGCTTCTATTTTGCACGACCCTCCGGCTCTTCATCGGGGACTCGCTTTAATAGGGACGTCAACCACTTCGGACCAGTGGCAGTCCACGGCACGTTCGAGGACTCGAGTCCGGAACTGCCTTCCTCACCGGTTTCGTTCTGCGGTGATCCGGCAGCTGCCTCTCTTTTCATCATGCAGGAACCGTCAAAAACAGACCCGCCCTCCACGATAAGATACGGCGCCGTAATGTCTCCCGTCTGGACGGCAGTCCCCTTCAGGGTGACCTGCTCGCTTGCGGTTACCGCCCCCTGAATGTCCCCGTGAGAAATAAGTCTCTTGGTGACAATCGTGGCGTTGACCTTCGCGGTGGGGCCGACCACGAGGAGCCCTTCAGAGACAATCTCTCCTTCGAGAGACCCCTTTATCATGAGAGGCGTTCTGAACTCGAGACTGCCTTTGATATGCACCTCTTCAGGGATGACCGTCGTTACCCTCTCTTCGATCTGTTCTAATGTAAGGGCCAATAACTCTTCCTCGCTGTCGTTAATGCATGGTGTCCGCCATATCTCCTGTCCGTGGGACCCAATCCCCTTAAGAACTCTGTTCGATCTCATCTGTCATGCCCGCTTCTCATCCGACGGGGGGAGGCTGTTGTCCTCACACCAGGATCGGAGGGCTTCTTCCTCTCGCTCATGCTCGAAGTGGTACCACCCATCGAGAAGCAAGAAACTGCCGTAGGCCCCTCTCCTTCGAAAAATATCATAGTCCTCAGGCAGGTTGGCGTCCACGAAGTCGAACACGGAGTGCTGACCGAGGTCGTTCTTGTGGGAGATCTCGATCATGTGATCCCACTCCATCTCCTCATCCTCCATTTCGTCGAGGTCGGCCGTCTCCGACTCGTAGAATATCCGGCCGGTCTCCACATTGAGGGAGGCGGAATGGGGTCCCGTAGGGTGCGGAGCCGACAAAAAGAAACGCATCCTCGATATCGCTGAAGCGTACTTCGCCCATTTATCCTTCACCACGAAGCTAATGTCTCCCGATGAAGGCATTATAGCGCATGGGTCCTCAGGAGAGAAGAAGAAACTGCCTGACGAGGAAAAACGACTTCTGGGCGCTTCGGGATGGACGGGACGAGCAGTCGGGCCGCCATCACACTTCGTGCTTTTCAACGCGGCAGGAGAAACAAAAAAGTGAAGCTTACAGGAGGTTTGCGGGCACTAACTGTCTATAATCGTTTAATATTTCACTCTCATCGGGCACACCTACTGCTCCTCGAATACGGGCTTCAGGGGTTCAGTGAAGAATGCCGGGTGACGAAACGGGGGGACTCAGACGGCGAACATCACTGTATCATGGAAACTTCCCTCAATAAACAGCTGGCCGACCTGACTTACTTTCCGCATATACTCCCTGTCCACCATCAGCTGATTATCGAGCTTTTCAACGGCCTCCATGTTCGGCTGATCAAAGAACCAGCGTATAGTTCCGATTTCGCCAAACTTATCAACGTAAACGGCCACAGGAACACCATAATTCTTGTCGATGTATTCGGCTAGCTCCTGAGCCCACTGAACCGCCTGCCACAATTTCTCGGTTTTGGCACGTCCACTTCTTGCCTTTCTGACCACCTTCGTATCCTCCTTGCGTGATTGTCTCGATTTTCCGGCTCCCCCGAATAAATCGCGAGGGCCCACCAATCACAACTGGCTCAGGCGAGCATAGAAGACCTATCCCGGTAGCTCCACCGCCAGGCTGTTCGCCTTCAGGTATGCGTCGAGCTTCTCTTCGGCCTCTTTCGCGATTCTCTTTCGGAGTTCACGCAGGGTGCTGTCGTGCGCGAGACCGTTGGTGCTGTCCAACTCGACGCCAAGACGAAAGAGGATATCGTAGGCATCTTTTTCTTGTATCTTTTTTGTCCCCCACCGCGCAAAGATGAGCTTGAAGAAATCACCGAACGTGTAGACGAAATCGCTGCCAAGAACAAGCTGCCGGGTGATGTCCCTCACGGAGTGCCGGAACGTCCCCTCCTTGATCGCAATTCCCGTGTGGTCGGTCACGATGATCACGACGCGGTGAAGAACCTGTTGGTCCAACTTCGACAATGCCATCCCGGTACGCACGTGCCTACCCCCTAAGTTGCGATCTAACGCATAGTTGCGGAACCTTCACGTCTTTTCGGCCATGGAAGGCATCTGCTTAAGGACAGTCTTGGTGACAGAGTCAAGGCAGGCGAAATTTCTCTTAACCTATGTATGTTTTTCTGAGGGTCCCGGGGGCACCGGGAATGGGAACAGGAGACCCGACGTTCTCCGAAAGCACTGCCGGTGTAATCTGGGCTCATGGGAACGTCGCAGTTTGACCCGACAGCCCTCCCGATACTCCTTGCATAAGGACGAGAGACGAGAGCGACGGCTTGCCAGCCGAAAGAATGGCTTAGTTTCAAGAAGCCATTCTTTCGGCACTGAATGACGTGGATCGGCGAAAGTTGCGCGCTCACGAGGTCTTCGGCACTGCTCAGACGGTTCAATCCCCGCCTGTCCCCCCTCAACCAACTTCTGTGGCTCATGATGCAGAGCTTGAGCGGGATGGGAGCATCGTAAACTCTTGGTGAGCGTCGACGGGTGTGGCGATTTACGGGGGGGGGAGTAAAAATCACACAACCCGTGATGCATAGGCGAGGCCTTGCCTCGCACACGGGCTTCTCGGGCGGGTGAAGGATGCCTGGTGAGCGAGATAAATTGTTATCTTCAAAACCTGCACGATTTTTCTTAAGGGGTGATATTGTTCCCGAATATGCCTGTTCGATCAGGGAGCGATAACGTGAGCAATCTGGTTTATCCTCGTTGCAGCCTTTGATTCAGGGAAAAGCCGAACGAGTGCGGTCTGCTTCATGATAGAACGGGTGACGGCTTCATCGAACGGAATGCTGCCGAGGTGCCCGGGGGAGAAGTTAAGAAATCTCTTGCATATCGAATCGAGGTGGTTGAAGACCTTCATGCCTTCATCGTCGTCACGCACGGAATTTGTGATGATCTCAAAGGACGTCCTTCCAAACGTCCGGTACATCGTTTTCATCATGGCATAGGCATCGGTAATGCTGGTCAGGTCCTTGGTCACGATAACGAAGTTTCGGGCTGCAAAGAGGTTGAATTGGAGCACCGTATCAGAGATGCCGGCACCTATATCGCAAAAGACGTAATCGTACCCCTCGGATACGTGCGTTATGATGTCCTTGAGCTTCTCGATATTCTCGTAGAGTAACTGGGCCATCTCCCTGACACCGGAACTTGCCGGGAGGAAGTCGAATCCCGCTTCTGTCCGTATTACTACATCGCGGACATCGACATCATCGAAGATAACGTCTTTCAGATTCCTGCGAGGGTTTATGCCCAGCATGATGTCGATATTCGCCAGCCCGAGGTCGCAGTCTATGACGAGGATCCGTTTGCCTTTTTCCGATAACGACGCAGCAAGGTTTATGGCGATGCATGTCTTTCCCACACCACCCTTTCCGCTGGCAACAGAGATGATTACAGGGCTATTCTCGGCCACGAGCCTCTCCTCCCACTATTGTTGGTAGCCTGTGAAGAGCGCATTTTTTTCATCAGGGTTCACTTCATTGTCCTCGAGAGTAATTTTTTTCCAGTTGCGGTCGATACGGATCTGGTTTTTGCCTCCCCCTTTTGCCTCATACAGCGCCATGTCTGCAGCGCGAACAAATTCGTTCATACCATAGGGAGAGAGAGGGCCATACTCCGCGATGCCAATGCTCAAAGAGATAGGGGGAATGCTTTTTTGCGGCATATCAGCCACTATGCTCTTCAGCCGTTCACCTGTCTTTGAGGCATCGGTGACCGACGTGGCCGGCATGATCAGGGCGAATTCATCGCCTCCGTAACGACACGGCAGATCCGCGGATCGGGAGTTATCACGCATGATTCTCCCGAATTCCTCGAGGAATTTATCGCCTTCGAGATGCCCCAAGGTGTCATTGAGACGTTTGAAATTATCAAGGTCGATCATCATGAGGGTAAAGGGATGGCCTGTCCTCTTCGTTCTTGCCATCTCAGTTTCCAGTTGCATCCAAAAGAACCGTTTATTGCTGAGACCGGTAAGGTTGTCGATCAGCGAAAGGGACCGAAGTTTTACGTTTTCTTCATGAAGCTCCTTGATCTTTTGAAGGAGATCGTCTTCCATGCGCATCGTGATATGGGGTATTGCCCCAAGAACTTCTTCGTCAAAAGGGATTGAGCCATCGCACAAAACAATGAGAGAAACCTGCTTCCCGGTGGCACCTTCGGTTATAAAACGAGATGACTCTCCATGTTCCTTGAGAAGATCACCTATGGTCTTTCTCTCATTCTTGATCGTAAGCGTCACGTCTCTATCTCGTGCCAATCGCATTGTCCGGTCATGCCCGTTCTATCGACGACTTCATATAGTATGTAATCGACAGTTTGCCGGCTCGACTAAAGCCCGTCTGATGGACACGGTGCCGGGGGCCCGGATGTCGAAGAGCCTCTTACCGAGGATAAAGTGGCATTCTTTCTTTTGTATCCAACCGCCCTCGAGTGGGCTATGGGTCGGCTCCTCCTGAAAGAGGGGCTTGCCTGCCGCCTTGCCCAAGAAGAGATCGGGGAGCTCGGGGACGATTCACCCTTGGGAAAGGATGGACTGGACGAGTTCAGAGCTGGTCGGGATAGAGAGCTGGTCCACCCGGATGGTGGTAGAGAAGGACGTGTTCAGCACATGCCCTGCCTTTTCTCCTCACGTGAACCAATTGAACCTTTTTGCTGGAAGAACGGCTTATGCCGCGGCCTTCTTCCGTCGATAACAACAAAGGGCCGAAGCGATGCTCTCGCAATCTACGCGGTCGAGTACAACGAGGACCAGCAAAAATGCAGCGACCGATATCGGTGAATCTGGGAAACTTGATCCTGTCTTTGTCGGATGCCATGGATTTGGCGAGCCCCCGACTTGCTCAACACCAGCAGAGAACCGCGTTCATCGTAGCCGAACTGGGCAAGGCCGCCCGCCTTCCCCAAGAGCGCCTCGAAAGCGCTTTCATGGCGGCCCTGCTCCACGACGTCGGGGCGTTGTCCCTTGAAGAGAAGATAGCTCTCCACGACTGGGAGACAGATCAAGCCGAGGCGCACTGCATCCGCGGAGCGGCGCTCTTACGAACCGTGCCCTGGCTCAGCCGAGAATCTGATATTGTCAGGTCGCACCATACTGAGTGGCGCCAGTGGAGGGATCCAATCGATTCCCCTGTCGCCTTCGACTCCCAATTGGTGTTTTTGGGCGATTACGTGGAACGGCTCATTGATCGTCATAAGTATATCCTTCATCAGCACGAGGACATACTGTCCCGCATTCACGCACTGGCCGATACTTCCGTCCATCGAGACGTGCTGGACCTGGTGAGCACGGTCTGCGCCCGGGAGGAGTTCTGGCTCGACCTATGCTCTCCCAGGCTATACTCGGTCCTGCTTAACGACGGGCCATTCAGAAAAACCGAGATTGGACTTTCGGAGATATCGATGATTGCGGAGCTCTTCCGTAATATCATTGATTTTCGCTCCCGTTTTACTGCAACCCATTCCTCGGGCGTTGCCCTTGCCGCTGCGACGATCGCCAAGGCGTTCGGATTAACCGAAGTGGAAACGACGCTGATAGAAGTAGCCGGGAATTTCCACGACATAGGGAAACTGGTCATACCTAATAGTATCCTGGAGAAGCCGGGGCCTCTGGAGAAAGAAGACGTGGCGGTCATGAAGTCTCATCCGTATCATACCTACTCGATCCTCAAGACCATAGGTGGAATCCAGGGCATTACGGCTTGGGCGTCTTATCATCATGAAAGGCTCGACGGCTCCGGGTATCCCTTCCACTGCAAGGCAGAAGAGCTGAGCACGGGTGCGAGGATCGTGGCCGTGGCGGACGTGTTCACGGCTTTGGCTGAAGACCGACCCTACCGTAAGGGGATGGATAGTCGGGAGATAGTCAAAACACTGAAGCACCTCTCGAGAACCGCCCTGGACCGCAGAATAGTAGATCTCGTGATAGCAAACCACGACGAGATCAGGAGGAGCGTTTTAGACAAACAGGCCGAGGTTCGGGCATTCTACCAGGGGCAGTTCTCTTTACCTGAAGCGGCGTGAGCCGAAGCTGGCGACCCTCGAACTTCTCGCCAGACATTCGCCTATTCTGTAATCGCGAACGTCGTGCTATGAGAATACGTTATACGAAGCAAAATCCTTGGACAGCTTGATTGGTCAGGTAAGGAATGCCGTTTCAAAGCTACGGTTCCGCAACGAATGGCCGGGGCAAGGACTACAAGGA
>CAVVPU010000077.1:0-7673 GCA_963750015.1 uncultured delta proteobacterium
TAGTTTTGTGATTCTCGTCGCTTTAGAGACTGCCAATTATCGCCTGGGACCATCATTGCCGCTTCAAAGGCGGTGAAGTCAGAGAAGAAGTCGGATAGTCCAGGAAGATACGGATAACGAAAGACATCCAGTTGTCTGGTCTTTTTTGCGGCCTCCAGGGCCGCTGCCCCTGTTCAATTGCGCTGGTTTTTGCATCCTATGGTAGCCGGACCTGCGGGCCAAAAAGATACAGGTCCGCTGCAGTGGCCGGTCGCTCGGGAGGGATCGTGAGGTGTGGATGAGCTGGCGTGCCTCATCGGCCGGATGGCGTACTCGATGTACGCCGTAGGCCATGAGGTGCGGCAGATCGCCGCAGATCGCGATCTCTCCCGAGCGACCGGCCCGCACCTCGTACCCTCTCTGCCTTTGCTCTGTTCGCCTCAGTAGCGTCTCAGGCCTCTGCGCCTCGCCCTACCATTGTCCTGTCTTCAGGTAATCGTCTATGGCCTGGGCTGCCTTCCTGCCTGCTCCCATGGCGAGGATGACCGTGGCGGCGCCCGTCACTATGTCGCCTCCCGCGAATACCCCTTTGCGGCTCGTCTTACCTGTTTCCGTATCCGCCTCTATGTTGCCCGACTTTCTCAGGTTAAGCCCCTGGGTGCTCCGCGTGAGGATGGGGTTCGGTCCCTGGCCGATGGCCATGATCACCACCTCAACCGGGATGATATGCTCCGAGCCTTTGATATCGTGCGGTTTTCTTCTTCCGGACGCGTCCGGCTCTCCCAGCTCCTGCTTGATGCACTCTATGCCCGTCACCCACATCTTGTCGTCGCCGATGATCCGGATGGGGTTCGTGAGCAAACGGAAGTCGATACCCTCCTCTTCCGCGTGGTGCGCTTCCTCCGCCCGTGCGGGCATCTCCGCCCTCGAGCGCCGGTAAATGAGATACACATTGTTCGCACCAAGCCTCTTGGCCACTCTGGCCGAGTCCATGGCCACATTTCCCCCGCCCACAACCGCGACGTTCCGTGCCGTCTTTATCGGCGTATCGTATTCGGGGAAGAGGTATGCTTTCATCAGGTTGGCCCTGGTGAGGAACTCATTGGCAGAGTACACGCCATTCAGGTTCTCCCCCGGTATGTTCATGAAATAGGGCAGGCCCGCGCCCGTGCCCACGAAGATCGCATCGAAGCCCTGGGCAAAGAGCTCGTCAACCGTGGAGGTCTGGCCCACTATCGTATTCGGTTTGATCTTTACCCCGAGCTTCTGCACGTAGTCGACCTCGCGCTGAACGATGGCCTTGGGGAGACGGAACTCGGGTATACCGTAAACAAGCACCCCGCCCGCCTTGTGGAGGGCCTCGAAGATGGTCACCTCATGGCCCCGCTTCGCAAGCTCTCCTGCCACGGTGAGTCCCGCAGGACCCGCACCGACGATAGCCACCTTCTTGCCTGTGGGCTTCGCCTTCTCAGGGATAGTCACCTCGCCCTTGGCCAGCTCCTGGTCTGCCACGAACCTCTCGAGTCTTCCCACTGCCACAGGCTCACCCTTCTTGCCCAGCACGCACTTACTCTCGCACTGAGACTCCTGAGGACAGACACGGCCGCATACGGCAGGAAGGGCATTGGTCTCCTTGATCGTGCGGATCGCGCCCTCGAAATCGCCCTTCTTGATCTGACCAATGAACTCGGGAATCTGCACGTTCACCGGGCAGCCTTCCACGCACGAGGGCTTCTTGCACCCGAGGCAGCGCGACGCCTCCCGAAGGGCGTTTTCCCTCGTGTAGCCGAGGGCCACTTCGCTGAAATTCTGGATCCTGATCTTGGGCTCCTGCTCGGGCATCTTCTCCCTGGTCTTCGCCTTCTTGGCGTCCACCTGGGCCTGGATCCGGCATGTGTGATCCCACGCGGCGCGCCGCTCTTCCCGGTTGTACATCTGCTGGCGAAGCATAAGCTCCTTGAAGTTCACCTGGTGGGCATCGAACTCGGGTCCGTCGACACAGACGAACTTGGTCTCTTCTCCGACCGTGGTCCGGCAGCCCCCGCACATGCCCGTGCCGTCGATCATGACCGAGTTGAGGCTCACTATAGTCTTGAGGTTGTAAGGTCTGGTCACTTCCGCGACCGCTCTCATCATGACCACGGGGCCGATGGCGAGGACCAGATCGATCTTCTTCTTTTCGTCTATGAGCCGCTTCAGCTCGTCAGTGACAAAGCCGTGGTGGCCGTAGGTGCCGTCATCGGTCGTGACGAGGAGTTGATCGCTGATCGCCTTCATCTCCTCTTCCATGATAAGCATCTCCTTGGACCGGGCTCCTATGATGGAGATGATCTCATTCCCTGCCTGGTGAAGAGCCTTGGCTATGGGGTAGACCGGCGCCACCCCGACACCGCCCCCTACGCATACCACGGTCCCGAACTTCTCGATGTGGCTCGCCCTTCCCAGAGGACCGACCACGTCGAGGATCGACTGGCCCAGGCTAAAGCCGGCGAGCTTCTTGGTGGATGCCCCCACTTCCTGGAAGATGACGGTGATCTGCCCCTTTTCCCTGTCGAAATCGGCAACCGTCAAAGGTATCCTCTCGGCTCGTTCGTCGGCGCGAAGGACGACGAACTGGCCCGGCTTCACGCGCTCCGCGATATCCGGCACATAGAGCTTCCACATCATCAAAGAGGGCGCCAGCTGCCGTTGTTCTACTATCTCGTTTAAACTGAACGACCCGTTAACTCTCGCAGCATTCTCCATATTCTCTCCTTTTTGAAATCTATCAATCCCCCGCTCTTTGGTCAGAGCAATCTCATTTATCCTTACGCAAGGGCAATTCGACAATGATTGTCGTGCCCTCGTTCTCTTTACTTTCCACATCGATCTTGCCGCAGAGGGCCGCTACGATCCTGCGCACCAGGGCAAGCCCCAAACCCGTTCCCGTGATATATCTCGTTTCCGGCCTGGATACGCGATAGAACTCCTCGAACAGATGGGGCAGATCCTCATCACTGATACCCAACCCCGAGTCCCTTACGGATATCCGAAGAGAGCCCTTTTCCTCACGGGCCCGGACGATCACCTTGCCACCATCCTTATTGTACTTGATCGCATTCGAGATGAGATTCGTGAAAAGCATCTCCATCTCGGAAGGGTCCGCTTCCACTGGCGCAAGGCCGTCGGCCACATCGACGTCGATTGTGATCCCCCGGTCCTCACCCTGTCTCCGGAAAAGCTCGACAGTGTTATTGATGATCTCGGCCAGGTCGACAATTCTCCTCGCCCTCGGCGCTGCCTTCGATTCAAGCCTCGCGAGCTGAAGGAGGTCGGCCACCAGATCGATCAGACTGTTGCATCTCACCCGAGCCCTTTGCAGCATCCGGTTGTTGGCTTCCGGATCGTTCCCGGCTGCGCCCGAGAGAAAAGCTGAAAGGTAGCTCTCGATGGCGGCCAGAGGTGCCCGCAGCTCGTGGGCGGCGGTGATGAGGAACCTGTTGGTGCTGCCGCGCATTTCCTCCTGCCCGATAGTGAGTTCCTTCACGCGATTCCGCAGCCCGCCTACCTCGATGCCCCTGCGGACGGCCGACAAAAGCTCATCCGCGGTAAAGTCACGGGCTATCCGCTCGAATACGATATTTCCCGCTCCCCCGGCCTTGCCTCCGCCCCCCGATGTCCCGCCAAGTGTAATGACGACAGCTTCCGGATCGAGAGCCTTCACTTCCTCAGGGTCAAACCCGCCCTGCCCGTTGGCCTCGAACCCCAGAACAAGCAGATCGAAGGACCGGGTCCGCATCCTTTCGAGCCCTTCGGCATTGTTCGAGGCTGTCTCGACCGTGTAGCCCTCCGCCACCAGCAGCACCCGGCACCTTTCACGGACAGCCGGTTCGGGGACAAGAACCAGTATATATGCAGGCTGATCCACCAAGTCTATTCCTGGGCGCTTCTCTTTCGGGACTTACGCCTGTTCCGCAGACTTGGAAAGGAGCTCCTCCACCCGTTTTACGAGTTCTTCCGGCGCAAGCGGCTTGTTGGCATAGGAGTCGGTCTTCATCCAGTAGCCGTCCTGTTCCTGGGAGAAATCGTATCCGGTCCTTCCGGACACGGATGTGAGTAGGAGGATGGGAATCTTCTTGTAGACCGGGTCGGCTTTGACGGCCTTCGCAAAGGCGAAGCCCGTATCGTGCCTCTCCAGCATCAAATCGAGCACGATGAGGTCGGGCTGCTCGAACCTTACCTTACCGAGCCCTTCCCTGCCTGAAAAGGCAGGCACCACCTCGAAGCCATGGTTTTCCAGGACAGCTTTGTTCACATCGATGAAGTCCACATCATCGTCAACGAGAAGAATCTTCTGCTTCTTGTTCATCCTTTTCCCCCAAGGTTCAGAATTTTCCAGGTTCTCACAGGCCACGGACGGCTCTTGAAAAGCCTTAAGACCTGGACGGCGGATGCGCTCCCCATGGCCGCCCTTCCCTCTTTTTCCCTAAAAGACGCTTTCCTCTTTGTGAGGCTGCACCCGATAAGATGGGACCAGGACCAGCAACGATACGGCCCTGGCGGTCTATCGAATTGCCTGGGCAAAGGTGTCCAATTTTACAACAAGTGTGGACTTATGTCAAAACGGGCCTTATGACTCAAGTCCTTTTTGACAAAGGAGGAATTTTCAGTCTGCCCTGTGAAAAAGGCGCGATTTCTTTCGGGGGGGATCGATCGGGATGAGCGGCGTTGGAGATTGATTCTTGTCGGATACGGAGCGGCACGGAAAGTTTCTCACCGGCAGGTTCTAGTTCCCTGCCGGTGAGAGGTTTGTCGCTACTTCTGTTTCTTTCTGCGGATCACTCCGAGACCCGTGAGACCCGAGCCCAGAAGCCAGAAGGCTGCCGGAACCGGCGTGACCACGGTTCCGTTGTCCACCAGGCTGGCGGTGAACACCGTCCCCGTCGGGGTGATCAGCGGGCTAGCGCCGAATGCGTCGCTGAACAGACCGAGGGAGAAGTCGCTGCTCCCCAAGGTGCCCGATGAGACGAAGGGCGCCGTATTGAGAAAGGAAAGGACAAAGCTCAAGGTGTTCCCGAAGGTGATCGCCTGCTCGTAATCGTTGATGCCGTATGTATTCGCAAAAACGACCGGACCCGGCAACGTGCCGGTCACCGCGGTCCCGTCCACCACGTCAACGGTGTCCTGGGCTCCAAGCACGCCGTCCGTCGCGAAGCCGGAAACCGTTGCGGTAGAAGCCACGGTCGTACTATATGGGTCATACTGCATGTAGAGATAACCCTGCTGACCACTGATGCTGCTGGTATCGATCGATGCGTCGTACGTTAGGGCCGCGAAGGCCGAGGTGGAGCCAAAAACAAGCAGGGCAATGATGAGAAGCTGTAATTTGATGAACTTCATGATGTTCCTCCTATCCTAATACATCATCGGGGTAAAGTTGATTACGGCATTCGCCGGGTCGCTGAAGGTCAACGGAACGGTAATCGAGGCGTTTGCGGCCAGGCCGGTGGCGGAAGCGGTTACGGAAGGGGCCCCGTTGTAGCTGGCAGTCGCGTCGGTCAAGGTCACGCCTGCGGTAAGGTTGTTGAGGGCCACGTTTATTGGACCGGGGTATGCGGCGCCGGTGTTGGTGACGGTCAGGTTTCCGGTGTAGGTCTTGGTGGCGCGGTTGTAAACGAGTCCGGTGGACGTGAAGTTAAACTGGGACGCAGCGTTAAGAACCTGGACAGGCATCGGGAGTCCCCAGGAAAAGTCGGAGTATGCTGAGGGCTGCTCGAAGGTGTTCTCGCACGTGCCGCCCGGCGTGGTGGTGCAGGTGCAGGTAGTGCCGCTCTTATTGCCGTCAGGGCACTGGCCTGCGTACCTGCCCGGAACGCCTTGCCCGTTCTCCAGCAGGGGAGAGTATGTCCAGAAATGGATATTGCCCGAGGTCAGATCAAAGGTCATGAGGCGGAGCCAGCCATCGCCGCCCGGATCGGAAACACCGGACACGTAGGGAACAGAGTGTGCGGCGCCGGGGGCGTGGGCGTAAGGGGGAATTGCGAACGTGGTCGGCAGCGGGCTGAGGTCATGGTTCATCATGTTGTCCTGGAAATCGCTCAGCACCTGGTAGACAGGGTGGCCGGCTGCGTTATTGTCGATGCGGATTGCTTCCCCCTGGGAGCTGCCCGGAAAAGCTCCCGCCAGGTTCGTCCCATTGTACGAGTGGCCGCAGATAACCAGAAATACTTGATCGTTCGGATAAACCAACTGGGTGAATATGCCCTGGCCGCCATTCCCGCCGACGGGGGATCCCGCGGAATAGGCGCTTGAGGCGTTATACGTGGCGTTAACCCCGCCCTGGGTCGCGGGGGGCTGCATGCTGCCCGCTGCGAAGGGGCTCATGTACGAATGGGTCGTGATGATGGTGGCATAGCCTTTGTGGGCGTTGATGACGTTTTGCGCCCATGCGATGGTTGTGTTACTGGCTTCCAGCTCCAGGGAGATGTGGAGGAACTTCCTGCCGCCGGCCGTGAAGGTCTGCCAGCTCGAGATTCCCGGGTTGTAGGACAGGCTGTCAGAGGCGCCGCCGTACCACGGCTGTCCCTTGAACAACGAAGATTGGGAGCCGAAGTACTTGGGCCACATGTTGGTGGCGATGAGGGGGCGGCTGTTGTTCTTCCAGTAGTAATTGTCATAGTCGTGGTTGCCGGGGGTCATGCCGAAGGGTATGCCGGCGTTCGCGAGGATCTGCATGGCCGAAAAGGCGCGGTCGTATTCGGCCGAAGCAGGGAAGATGCTCAAGGGGGTTGTGCCGTCTGAGGTGCCGTCGCCGTTCTGGACCACGTCTCCCACGTGAGTCACGAAGGCGAGGTTGAGGGCCGTCTTGTTATTGACGAACCACTGGGTCTCTGCCTGAAAATACTTGGCGGTGTCGTCGGCGGTCGGCTGGGTATAAGCAGGGCTCGTGGTAAGCAAATTGCCGCTGTCGACGTAAAACTGTGTATCCGGAATGACGCCGACGGTGAATGTGTTGTTGGCGAAGGCCGCCGGAGCGAGCCACAGGGCGACGGCGGCGAACAGGCCGAGCGCCGCCGTCACTTTCCTTGAATGTCGTAGGTTCTTCATTCGGTTTCCTCCTTAAAGAAATCACTCTTTTGGGCTGGATGATGCTTCTGAGCCCGTATGTTGAAGCTTCCATCGTCTTCCTTCCTGTGCGGCGGAACAAGACTGACGCAAACCTGTTCCTGTGGCCGGCTTCATCCCCCGCGCTTCGATACCACGAACAACCGGCCTCTGGTCTTATCACCCCCTTCTCTCAGAAGTTCCCGCCCGGAAAGGCGAGCCCTGCCGTAATCAACTATGGAAGTTAAGATGATATTCTTTACCACCCTTCGTGTTGCGTCGGGATGAAAGATTTGCGAAGGGAGTGTTAATCCGCACGAATGGGCGCACAGCGACGAGGGAAATGGGCGGTGTTTCGTTTCGATGAAAGTTTTGTAAAGCACTCTTAACGTGAGTGGACAGGTTCTCGAAAAGCTGCCGCCGGCCGCTGTGTTATGGTGGAGTGAAAAATCGGTTAAATGTCCATTAAATCATAAGGCTTAGGGGCCATTCGCTACCATTCGCCGCACCGTCTGTGGTAAACCAGACGATAGCATTGCCACAAATCAGAACCGGGGTGAAACCATGAATAGAATCGAAGCATTCCTCAGGCGCCTCCGCCTCGGCCAAAA
>CAVVPU010000078.1:0-24979 GCA_963750015.1 uncultured delta proteobacterium
GGCAGGGTTACCATGCACAGCCCCTCTTCTCATATCAACCTTTTTTGAAAAAATTTAAGTCTGAGGATGGTAATGTCAGATGCCGACCGGAATCTCAGGCAGTCGTGCTGATAGTGGAGCCGCTTCCGGAGGAAGAATTGTTGACCAGGGACAAAAGTGTATCGGGGCTCACCGTCACAAGGTTGAGGGCCTGGAGTTCATTCACCAAGGATTCGGTGCTGGTTGAACTTGAGGAGGAGCCCCCGGTCGTCGATGTCCCATAGGCTGAGACGATATCTTGGGCAAGGGCAGGATTGGAATTCAACAGACTTGCGCTTTCGGCTGAAAGGAGAACGCCATACATGGGGTCAGCCGTGGAAGAGGATCCCGAACCGCCGAGGAGCGTGCTGTAAAGGGACCCGGTCGAGCTCGTTGAAGAGCCGCCCAAGAGGCTGACAATATCGGAGTTAATGTTGGCCGACGTTGAAGCGGTGCCGCTGGACGAGGATGATCCTGACAGCAGGCTGCTGAGCAACGAAGATGTGAGGGAATTGCCTACACTGTTGATCGCGGACACGGACTTCTCCTTTACCGACTATGTTATCGGCTGTCCACGAATACTCTTAAGCCTTTGTCCGTTTTTTTCTTCGAATTCTTGCGATCACCACGGCAGTCACCTCCGGGCAGACGGGCTTCCCTAATTATGGTATACTTCGAGACCTTCATGGAATACCACTTATCTTCGTGGAAAGGACTAAAACAACGATGAGCAGCGAGCCTCACAAGGTCATTTACTCAATGGTCGGTGTCAGCAAGTATTATGACAAGAAACCGGTCTTGAAGGATATCTATCTCTCCTACTTTTACGGAGCAAAGATAGGCGTCCTCGGCCTGAACGGGTCGGGGAAAAGCTCTCTCCTCCACATCCTGGCGGGAACGGACAAGGAGTTTGTCGGCGAGACTGTGCTCAGCCCCGGCCATACGGTGGGACTCCTCCAGCAGGAGCCGAACCTCGATAATGAAAAAACGGTGAGGGAGATTGTGGAAGAGGGGGTAGGCGAAACAGTGGCTGCCCTCAAGGAATACAACGCCATCAACGAAAAATTCAACGAGCCCATGTCGGAAGATGAAATGACCGGGCTCATCGAGCGGCAGGGTGCGGTGCAGGAAAAATTGGATACCCTCGACGCATGGGACCTCGATTCACGCCTGGAGATGGCAATGGATGCCCTGCGCTGTCCTTCCGGCGACACAAGGATCAACGTCCTTTCGGGAGGTGAAAGACGGCGTGTCGCCCTGTGCAGGCTGCTTTTGCAGAAGCCTGACATCCTCCTTCTGGACGAGCCGACCAACCATCTCGATGCGGAAACCGTGGCCTGGCTGGAGCACCACCTGCAAGAGTACCAAGGTACGGTCATCGCCGTAACACACGACCGCTATTTTCTCGATAATGTCGCCGGGTGGATACTGGAGCTGGACAGAGGGCAGGGAATTCCGTGGAAAGGGAATTATTCATCCTGGCTGGAGCAAAAGAAGAATCGCATGCAGCAGGAAGAGAAGACCGAGACTGAACGGCAAAAGACGTTGCAACGCGAGCTGGAATGGATACAGATGTCACCCAAGGGGCGCCACGCAAAAGCGAAATCGCGCATAAATTCTTATGAGGCGCTCCTCAGCCGCGATGTGGAAAAAAACTCGAAGGAACTGGAGATTTACATCCCACCGGGGCCGCGTCTGGGCAACGTCGTCATCGAGGCCGATAACGTGAGCAAGGCATACGGGGAGAATATCCTTATAGAAGGACTCAGCTTCTCCCTTCCTCCAGGAGGGATCATAGGCGTAATCGGGCCGAACGGGGCGGGAAAGACGACTCTGTTCCGGATGATCACCGGTCAGGAGTCGCCCGATTCGGGGAGCTTCAGGGTGGGGGAAACAGTAAAGCTCGCATACGTCGACCAGAGCCGTGACGTGCTCGACCCGGATAAGACTATCTGGGAGATGGTCTCAGGCGGGGACGATGTCATTGCCCTCGGCAAGCGGCAGGTAAACTCGCGCGCTTATGTCGCCCGTTTCAATTTCTCCGGGACCGACCAGCAGAAGAAGGTTGCCATGCTCTCCGGCGGGGAAAGAAACCGGGTCCATCTTGCCCGTATGCTCAAGGAAGAGGCCAATGTCCTTCTTCTCGACGAGCCCACGAACGACCTTGATGTCAACACGATGCGGGCTTTGGAAGAAGCTTTGGAAAGTTTCGGCGGATGCGCCGTAGTCATCAGCCACGACCGGTGGTTTCTCGACCGCATCGCAACCCACATCCTCGCATTCGAGGGCATGAGCAAGGTGGTCTGGTTCGATGGAAATTACTCTGAATACGAAGCCGACAGGAAACTCCGGTTGGGTCCTGCCGCAGATCAGCCTCACCGGATCAGATACAGACACTTGACCAGAAAATAGGGTCATTCTCTGCCCTGAAGCCTGGCGTTTATCGGCGCGGCTGCTTCGTGGCTCACGATCGCATCGAAGCAGCGGGAATGAAGCCGGGGCTCCTATCCAAAGGTCTACAAGAGCGACGTGGGCCTTCTCGGCCGGAATGCCGGAATGTTGACACATTAACTCCGGGGGGATATATTTGCAATGAGACAAGGGGTGGAAATATGAAAAGAATCGCGATTGTTATGTTCTTTGGCATTTTTATCATCCTGGCTCTTTCTTCAGCAGCCGGAGCGGATGGTCACGGAGGCTGGCACGGCGGGTATCACGGAGGAGGTTGGCACGGAGGAGGTTGGCACGGAGGATTCTACGGCTCATACGGGTTCGGACCATGGTACCCTTATCCTTACGCGTACCCTTATCCCTATTACGCCTACCCCTACGACGCGTACCCAGCTTATCCGTCTGATGCCCCTGCAGTTCCCAGCGAACCCCAGCAGACCTATTGGTACTATTGTAAAGAAGCTCAGGCTTACTACCCTTACGTAACGAGCTGCCCCGGTGGGTGGGTACCGGTGGTTCCGAAGCCGCCAGAGGCGGGAAAGGAGGCCGTGCCTCAGTGACATGAAAGGCTGGGATATTGCCCTTCCTTGACGACCGCTTCACCATGGCAAACGCCGCAAGCCAGGACCTTCACGAGAAGTTCTCCCTCGCTCGGCGCGGGGATATCACGGCGTACCAACTCAAATTCGGCTTTCGGCGCACTCACCTGAATTGCTTTCATGGTCAATACCGGGCTATCAGTCAAGATATCCTCACATTCATTCTATTGGGCTTCGCTTATATATTGTACGCCCTGACGAGGCTGGTCCAGACGGATGACCGGACGATTCACGAGGAATTGTGTTGACGAAGCGAGATGGGTTGCGCAATCATATGACAAAAAGATTCTCACAGAATAGTCAACAAAGAGGGGGACTTAAAGGTGAGGATGATCAAAGAAACCGGTCCGGCTCTGGTTGCATTTGCCATCCTGTTGCTGGCGTCTCCTGCCGCGAGCGCCGCGAGTCAGCCCCAATACGGCGGCGTCATGAAGATCATCGAGGTGTCCGAAGGCGCCCAGCCGATCGGCGCTCCCTGGGAAGTCCAGGGAATCGATTCCAAGCTCCATAGACCCTGCCTGGAGACCCCGGTCCTCGAAGATGTAAACGGGGGCTACCATCCTTGGCTTGCAACGTCCTGGAAAATCGACATTGCCAAGAACACGATCACCCTTTACCTGAGAAAGGGAGTGAAGTTCCACGACGGTACCGATTTCAATGCAAAGGCGGCCAAATGGTGCCTCGATAATTCCATAAAAGCCAGGACAGCCAAGGGCTTTCTGAGCGTGGACGTTATCGACGACTACACCGTCCGGATAAATACGGAGAAGTATCAGAACAACTACCTCAACTACCTTTCCGGCTCGGGTTCGGCCATGGTCTCTCCGACCTACTTCGAGAAGAATGGCGCAGAGACGGCGCGGTGGCGCCCCGTCGGCACAGGCCCCTTCAAGTTCGTCAGCTTCGAACGGGGCAGCAAGCTCACCTACACGAGGTGGGAGGGTTACTGGCAGAAGGGGAAGCCCTATCTCGACGGCGTCGAGTACCTTTTTATCAGGGACCCTATGACCCAACAGGCGGCCATGCAAGCGAAGGGAGCAGAGAAGGTGCACGTGCTCTGCGTCACCTCGGGTGAGCAGGCGGCCATGCTGAAAGCCCAAGGCTTCCAGGTGCTGACCATGCCCGTTGGCCCCGTCTCCCTGCTCCCCGACAGCAACAACGCAGATTCACCCCTTTCGAAGAAGAAGGTACGTGAGGCCATATCGTATGCCATCAACCGGGAGGCCATCGTCAAGGCGAGGGGCTTCGGCTTCTTCTCTCCCGCAAATCAGATTCCCTCACCCGGTCAACTCGGCTACGTGAAGAACCTGTCGATCGGCCAATATGACCCGAGGAAAGCCAGGCAGCTTCTCACTGAGGCAGGCTATCCCAGTGGATTCAAGATCAAGATCATCGTCATGCCAGCCCTCGTCGACAAGGATGCCATGGTTGCCGTACAGCGTTTCCTCGGGGAAGTGGGGATACAGGTTGATCTCGAGTTCCCCGATGGAGGTGGATACACGGCATACCGGTGGAAGAACGGATGGCGCAACGCTTTCCTTGCCCAGCATACCCGCATGCTCGCCACCACCAACATAACGAACTATTTCTACTGGCAGACGGCCAGCGGCCAGTTCCCGAGCCTCAAGAGGACGGAAGGCCTACTCGATAAGCTCGACAAGTCCCTGAGCACGGTGAGTCCTGAAGATGGAAAGATGCAGGAACTGACGAGAATGGCCGCGGATGACATGATGATTATCCCCATCTACTACGTCTACGAGATGTATGCCCTCCAGCAGAACGTCCATGACACCGGTTTTTGCGAGTACACGGCCCTGTCGGTGTGGAGCCCTGAAAAAGCCTGGATGAGCAAGTGAAAAGGGGCGCCCGGAGTTGCTAGCGGGTCTCTCGTTGAACGGTCGATGCGGCAAGGACGCTTTGACAGGTGTTCCTTGCCGCGCAGACATCAATCGGCAGTGTTCGTTCTACAGCTTTGGTGTGACGGTGGAAGCCGGGCCGTACTTGATCGTCTCGTTTTTCTTCATCTCACGCTGCCGTTTCCTCTCTGCTCTTGCCGTAGCCGCATCTTTGGCATTTTTCTTTTTTGAACCGCCTTTATTCTGAGGTATCGACCAGGTGGAAGGAGGCGGCCCATACTTGACGTTCGGTTCAGTCACCGCCGGCCGACCTTTATCGGCCGGACTTGCGCCCTTCCCTTCCGTCTGCTGAGCCACGGCTTCTTCGGAAATCACCAGCATTCCGGCCAAAAAAAGCCACATGATCTTCCTGAAGGTAAATAACTTTCTCACTAAGGTCCTGAGCATCTTCATGGCTACCCCTTTCTGTACAGGCAACCGAAGTGGCAGACTTCGGGCCCGTTCTTGTCAAAATTCCATAGATGAAGGCTGTTTCCCTTGCATATCCACCATTCGGAACAGGACGCGCAGCTTCCCTGCCTCATCCACTGCCTGTCCCGGAAGGGGCGGAACCTGTTTTCCCAGCAGTCGGTGAAAGATTCACGGCGTATGTTTCCCTGGACCAGTTTCCTCGAAATGCTCGGACATGCCGATATGTCTCCATTTGCGAGGATTCCCCCCACTCCGATGCCGGCGGGGCAATTGTAGAAGCAATCCCTCACCTCCCTCTCGAACTCGTAACCAAGGTAGCCCTCTTCATCGAGGGTCACTTTCAGGGCCGGGTCGCTTCTTCTGACCTCTTTGACAAATGTATAGAGTTTCCTGTAGTCGTCACTGTCCAGGAGCAGGTCCCGATTGTTCCTTGCCCTACCCCCCGGAAAAAGGGTGATGAGCCGCCATTCATCTATCGGCTCTTTTGCCATGAAGTCATAAATGGCGGGAAGCCTGTCGACGATCCTGTGGGAAACGGTGGTCGCGATCTGAAGACTCGAAAGAAATCCTTCTTCTCTCAGGGAGCGCACCGCGGCCAGGGCCCTGTCGAAGGAGTCTTCGTTTCTCCTCAGCCAGTTGTGGTCTTCCCGCTCGCCGTCGACGCTTATGGTGACGCTCCTCATGTTGGTGTGCCTGCACTTCTTTATCGTTTCTTTTGTCATGGCAAAACCGTTCGAGACCATCCCCCAGGGAAAGCCAAGCTCCGAGATTCTCTCCGCCACGAGGAAAAGGTCCTTTCTCAGGAGCGGCTCGCCGCCCGTGACGGCGACCATTATCTCGTCCGGGTCGTAGCAGGCAGCCACGCCTTCGAAGCAATCGATGATCTCATGAGTGGTCAACTCGAAGTGGGTATCCCTGTTCGAAGAGCAATCGCTCCCGCAGTGCCGGCAGCTCAGGTTGCACGAAAGAGTCGATTCCCAGAACAGATAGCGCAGCTTATGCTCCTTGGAAGCAAGCCGCTGGTATCTCGACCATGCTCTGAGAAGAAGCCGTTTCTTGAGGTCCAGGAGTCTCATGTCATTGCCTCACACAGCCGTCGGTTGCCACGCCCGAGAGTCACCCACGTTCACTATATTAGCATCAAGGGCAGCGACGACGGAAAAAAATTCTCACCCCCTAAAAGCCCATGGCCCTGAGCATTGTCGATTTGTCAGGAGAACTGATGCCTGAACACGTCCTTGATGTGCTGCAGCCGTTTTTCCAATCTCTCTACGTCATTTTGACGGCCGAGCCGGCGGGCAAGGGCTATTGCCGCATACAACGCCTCCTTGGCATTGGAGTAGCTTCCGATGGGGTAGCTCGAATCATACATCTCGCTGTAAGCAGCTTCTGCCTCTGCCTCCAACTCTCCAAGCCTCGGATCGGGTTGATCTTCTTCCATCGATTCGGACGCTCTTCCCTGTTCTTTCTCCGAACCTTGATCGCTCTCCAGCCCAATTCCGGCAAGGGCAGGCTCTGCCTTCGAGGCCTGCGCTCTTTTGGCCTCGGGCAGATAGAAGGTGGGGCCCCCTTGACCCTCCCACTCTACTATCAGGCGGCCGCAGGAAACGCAGCGATAGGCGGTGGCACCCTTGTGCCAGAAAAGATCGGAAAGTTTTTCGTAATCGAGCGGCTCCTCTAAAGCGTCATAGTCCGTATCCTTTATAAGCCTGTAGAAATGGTTCGTATAGACGAGGTTTCCGCATAAACATTCCATTCGCGATCCCATGTGCAGCACCACCTCCTAAAGGTGTAACGGCAATCCTCCCCGGCCGGTTTGACCGCCGAAGGCGATGGCCTTTTTCGCTCTCCTTCTACCCTGTAAGACAACCATAGGGGGAGATTTGTTCCCCACGGCTCTACAAGCAACTCTAGCACAGGGCGGAAGCGGATGTAAAAGTATAATTGAGATGCCTATATAGGGCCGTCCTGCAAAAAAAGGGTGATGAAAAGGACCCATCTGTTGTACCATAAGAGCCGAAGTCATGAATATCGATTCCCTGGGGCCTTCAGCCCACTCTTCAGGAACAGTCCTTGCCCGGCCCTCAAGCATCCTCGAGTTACTTGGCCTCTCCTTCTTCGCTGACGGAACAAATGCGCCGGTGGAGGTGTCTCATAAGAAGAAAGAGGTGTTCGGTCTGGCTGATGAAGACGACGAGCTCGTCTCGGCTTGCCAAAAGCGCGATGTTGAGGCCTTCGAGGTGCTGGTAAAAAAGTACCAGAAGAGAATGCTCAATATAGCCTACAGGATGGTCGGAGACTACGAGGACGCTTGTGAAATCGTTCAGGAAACTTTTATCTCGGCCTTCAGGGCCATAAAGAAATTCAGGAGGGAAGCCTCCTTTTCCACCTGGCTCTATGGAATCTGTGTGAACCAGGCCAAGAACCGTCTGAAACAGACCAGGGGGAGGTCGCGTCACGAGGTACAATCCTTAGACGATCCGGCGAAGGCAGAGGAAGGGATACCGGACAAGGGGCCGGCGTCAGACCATTTTGCAGCCCTCGCCTATCTGGAGCGAAAAGAGGTGCAGGAGAAGGTGCAGGAGTGTATCGGACGGCTCGAAGAGGAACACCGGGAAGTGCTCGTTCTCCGCGACATCCAAGGGTTCTCCTATGAAGAGATAAGTGATATTCTAAAGGTGCCCGACGGAACGGTAAAATCAAGGCTCTTCAGGGCGCGAGGCGCCCTGAAGGACAGCCTTATAGGAGTCTTCGGAGATCTCTGATGGAATGCGACAAAGTCCGGGAGAGGTTGGCGGCCTACATCGAAGGGATAGTAGATACCGCAGAAGGGCCGGCCATCGGAAGCCATCTTTCGAATTGCGCCAAATGCAGAATGGCGATGAAGGACCTCAAGAAGACGGAGAACCTTCTGAAGAGCCTCGAAGAGATCGAGCCGCCGCCCTGGCTCTCGGACAAGGTAATGGCCGGGGTGCGGCAAGAGGCTGAAGAGAAGGGAGGCCTTCTGAGATGGCTCTTCTATCCGCTTCGGATAAAGATCCCTGTCGAGGCCTTCACCATCTTATTGGTTGTAGGCCTCGTAGCCTACGTGTACAAAGTCAATGCACCCCGGTTCGAGGCGGCGAAGTCCGGCGGGGGGATTGAACAAAGCTTGAGCCGGGGTGACCTGTCGAGCCTTCCCGCCAATGGAGAGCACAAGGATGAGATGCGGGCCCCGTCAGCCGCCACTGCCAATGATGCGGGCAGAGGCAGAGGGATCGGTGCAGCAGGTTCGCCAAGGGAGGCTGACGATAATGCGCCGGCCGCAGCCGCAAGCGGCTTCACGCAGCCGGCCGACGAGCAGGCGCAGGAGCTAAGGGCTGGAGCCCCACAGGCGAAGGTCGGGGCTGAAGCTCTTCCTTCCGGGGCTTCTTCTTTCCGATCGGGCCAGGGAGCATTGGAGCAGCGGGTGAGTCCTTACGATGGGTCAGGCAACAACGCCTCCTCGCACGCCTTTCAGACAGAAATCTCCGCTTCCAGGCAAGCCGGGACCACTGTGCGGCAAGAATCTGTGCCTGCCCCGGCAGCCCCCTTAGCTGCGCCTTATGCCGATAAAACCGCTGCAAAAGAGGGTCTCCACCGGGTCGACGTGACGATTCGAGTGAAGGATGTAAGTAAGACATCCCGAGAAGTCGAGAGTATGCTGAAGGAGGCGGGGGCGATTCGTCTATTCAGGGAGTCCCTGGACGCGACAGAGTCCATAGGGGGGATCGTGAGGAATGACAGGATGGATGGGCTCCTTCAAAGACTCCGGGCCATGGGCGACCTAGGGGACTTCACGTCTTCCCCTGAAATAGGCAACGAGGTGTCCCTGAGGATCATTGTAAAAACTGTTGCCGCCGACAAGGGCAAAGTGGACGAAAAGGTCTCGAAGTGAAGAACGTCTTGTTTTCACCGGGCCGGGAAAGAAATTTATGAGTGGAGTGACTATGAAAAAGATGAGTATGTCTGTCTTGTTCTTCGTTGTATTCCTCGTTCTCGTCTCTTGGGCGGCCCCCTCGTCTTTCGCCGCGACAGGAGCAACCGTAATGCCGGCCGGAGGGCCGTCTTCGTCGGATACGGACAGACCGCCCCCAACCGATGGGCCCCGCAGCTGCCCATCGACAACCTATATCGACTGCATGCCCCCGGTCAAAGAGCACAACAGAACGCTGTGCAGTCCGGAATACCTGAAATGGATGGAGGAGCACTGTCCGGGCGTCAAGGTAGTCTACTGAGGGGCCGGGGGAGCGATTCAACATAGTTCCCCCGGATGTGGTCAGGTCAATCGGTCGGGTGTCGCCTGAAGCCGGGCATGGAAAACGGCATACCCTTGGAGAAGGCGAGCATTGAGATCATGGAGCCAAGACCTTCGGGGTTGATGAGCCACTTGGCAGAGAGTCTCTCTTCCGGGGTTGCCCCTGAGAGAAGCTCCATGATGCCGGAGCGCTGGAGAAAACGCCACTGCTCCATCTCCCCTTCCTTCCGCCACCCCCCTTCCTCCAGCATGGCCGAGAGATGGTCGAGGTTCACATGGTGCGTTATATCCATGTTGCCCAAATCCGCGTACAAATCGTTGCGAACCTGACCTTCCCTGTAGCCAAGGAGGCTGCCGTCGAAGAACCTCCCCGAAGCGATTTCCGCCTGATGGTATCCGTAGTCGAAGATGAGGAAACATCCCTGTTTCACGAGGTTGGAAACTCTTTCGATGATGGGCTCGCCGTACGTGGTCACTTCGAGTGTCTGCCCGTCCTGAAGAAAAACCGGATGGCTTTCGAGGAAGGCTTTGAGGCCGTCGCTCAAAGGCCCCATTTCTTCAAAAAACCCGTGCTCATACCCCACGTATATCTCGTAGAGCCTTTGGTGCAGGTTCCGGACACGGTGAAAAGGAAGGGCATCGAAGAACTCGTTTGCCACGACGAAGGTAAAACCTTCATCGAAAGGCCGGACGAGGTCGAAGTTATCGACCCATTCCAAAGGTCCTTCCTTTCGCTCCACGCCCTTATCGACGATGAAGTATCTTTCGACAATCGTATGGGTCATGGCGGAAAGGATCTGAGAGGCGAGCCTGCCCGAGGCCCCTCCCGGCTCGAGGACGCACAAGGACCGGACACCCAGAAGATCGCAGACAGCCTCGATATAGGTACCGATGGTCCGGCCGAAGAGAGGATCTATCTCGGGTGCGGTATAGTAGTCCTTCCGGTCGACCTTTCCACACCTGAAGTAGCCTTCATGCTCATCATAGAGCACCATTTCCAGGAAGGCCTCATAGGTGATCCGCCCCTCCCGGCCTATACGCTCGATCAGCCCTTTTCTCAAATGGTCCCTTCCGCGGATTAAAAAACAGGAATGAAAACGGCGGTCTTCAATAAAGCGAAAGGCCCCCGTCGTGAACGATCATCTGACCCGTGATGAAGGCGCTCTCGTCGCTCGCAAGGAAAAGTGCGAGCCCCACCAAATCCTCCGGCACTCCAGGTCTCTTCAGGCAACGGCCCTGAAGCTGCAATTCATCGAGGGGCGGCAGGGGCAAGGCCTTGTTGCGGTCGAAACTGTCCCCACCTTCCGAGTGGGTGAAGCCCGGCGCTATGGTGTTTACCCTGATATTGTAATCGCCGAGCCTCGCGCGCCATGGAGCGTGTCAGGGCCATTATGGCTCCCTTGGAGGCCACGTAATGGGGCATGCCCGGGGCCCCTTCGAGTATGGAGGCGGAGGAGATGTTGATGATCTTGCCTCCCTTCTCCCTCATATAGGGGAATACTGCCTTCATGCAGTGAAAGGCACCGCTCGTGTTGATCTCGACGACCCGCTTGTACTCCTCGCTCGTGATCTCCATGAAAGGTTTCAGCACGATTGTGCCGAAGACGGCTGCGTTGTTGACGAGAATGTCTACTGCACCGAAACGCTCGTGAGCCTGTTTCGCCATCTCCAGACAGTCAGCCTCCCTGCTCACATCGGCCCTGACGTAAAGAGCCTCGCTGCCCTCCTTCTGAACGCGGTCAATTGTCCGGGCACCGTCCGCCACATCACCGACCACTACACGGGCCCCCTCACGGGCAAAACCCACTGCAAAAGCCGCCCCTATTCCGCGGGACGCCCCGGTGATTATCGCCACCCTTCCCTTCAGTCTCATGGTCTCCCTCCTTCAAGGCGCGCTCGTCCGGAGTCATCCGGAATAATATGGTGTTCTCCTCGTTCTTAGAGCTTCCGTTTGGTCAGCTTGAGGACCTCTATGCCGGCCTTCTCCTCGAGTGGGCAGACGTACTCGCAAATGCCGCAGCCTATGCAAAGGTCGTCCAGCACATAGGGTTTCTTAAGGCTGATCGGCTTTCCGTTGTAGTCCTTTTCTTCGACCTGCTCGAACCTGATGGCCTTGTCCGGTATGGGGCAGTGCTCTTCACAGACCATGCAGTTCATTTTCTTTGCGTGGGGCAGGCAGTGATTCTTATCGAACACCGCGAGACCTATCACGGCCTTTTGCTTTTTTTCGAGAGGCAACTTGGGTATGGCGCCCGTGGGACAGACCTGGCCGCACAGGCTGCAATTGTACTCGCAGTATCCGAGCCGCGGCACCAGAGTGGGCGTGTAAAAGCCGTAGAAACCGGTCTGGAGGGACGCGGGGTAAAGGGCGCTGCGCAGGCAGACCTTCATGCACTCGCCGCAGCGCACGCATTTCTTCAGGAAATCTCCTTCATCCTGGGCACCGGGCGGACGGAGAAAGCGAGCCTCGGCAAGGGGCATCTTCGCGGAAAAGAGTCGAGAGACGAAGAGACCCGATACGAACCCAGTAACGAGGACCCTTCTGCCCGGGGAAAAGGCCCTATCCCTGCCCATTTTAGGAAAGGAGGGACGAAAGCGAAACTTCACCCTGTGGAATCGGCATTTCCTCCTGCAGTCGAGACAAAGGATGCAGTCGTCTTTCTGAAGGATTTCTTCGTCAAAGGCCGTCGGGCAGTGTTCCCTGCAATCCCCGCAGTCAGTGCAGAGCCGCGCCGGAAGCCTCCTGAAAAGGGAAAAACGGGCGAACAGACCGAGGAGGGTGCCCAAAGGGCACAGGTTCTTGCACCAGTTCCGGCGTTCGAACCTCTCCAGAAAAATGACGAAAAGAAAAACGACAATTGACAGGAAGGCCAGGGGATAGAAGGTCTCCCGGAAGGGCAGAATGTAGCTCTTGAGTATGCCGTAGCCGCCTTCGAGAAAATCTCTGTTGTCACCGAGAATACTATAGAGCCCGACCCAGCCCTGTTTCGCGAGAAAGCCGAAGAGTGGGTAGAGGGCGAAGGTCATGAACCGGACGAGGATGGCGATGGGGTCGACGAGGCCGGCCAAGTTGATGTTGAAGAGAGCGGCGAAGAGGATCGTCACAAGAAGGTAGTACTTGAACCTGCCCCTGAGAAAGAAAAGGGGCTTGCTCTTCCTTATCCACCGAGTGAGAAAGTCGAGGAGCGTGCCCAAGGGGCAGATCCATCCGCAGAAGAACCTTCCGAGGAAGAGTGACGCAAAGAGCACGAGCAGACCCGGCAGAAGCAGGATGGTAAAGGTCTTCGCGGACAGCAGATAGTTCGCCGCCACGAGACCGTCGCTTCTGAAAAAGCTGTTGAGGGCGACGGAGATCTGGTCCTGCCCCCTGTAGTCGGTGGTGACGAAGAGTACAACGAAGACGACGAGAAAGGCGATCTGAAAGAGACGGGAAAGGCTCGTCTTCATAGGCCTGGTGACACTGAAGGACAGTGGGGGCCCGACCTACCCATCAGGCTTTTATCACCCTTACCTTTTCCAGGTCTATCTCACCGAGTCCCCTTTTGTAGGCCGTAGCCGTGATCGAGATGTCCCTGGGCTTGAGGCCGAATAGGCCCGTTGCATAGGCATCGGCCGCCACCATGTCCGTCGAGGCGATGACTTTATTGAGGACCCTCACATCTTTCAGACTGCCGCCGGTGGGACCGTGGGCAACGAGGATGCGTGTTGCGTCGACGAGCACGAGGTGGCTCTTGACGAAACTACTCACGTCACAAAGGGCGTCCTCGATCTGGCGGTGGATATATCCCCTGTCTCCCCCCAAAATGCCCATCATGTTCTTGAGAGAGAGGGTGAGGCCGGTGAGAGAATGGTTCTTGGCTATAGGGACATTGATAAAAACGTCCGCAGAAAGGGCCTCTCCGTAGACTTCCCACTCCTTGAGGAAGGTGCCTTTAAGGTTCACTTTCTTGTACTTCTCGTCCTCCATGTAGCGGACCTCGACACCTTTGACATCTTTGAGAGCAGCGGGGATGCCGGAGTTCTCGTAAGATCTCCTCATGTCATTGCACGGATTGTCGAAGACCTTCACTTTCTTCGCTCCGGCCTTCAGACACTCTTCCACGATGGCCTTCACCACCGTCGGATGAGTCGTTGCAGCCTGTTCCGGCTTCCTGTCCCACCCCATGTTCGGCTTAACCACGACCGTATTGCCCGCCTTCACAAACCGACCCATGCCGCCGAGAGCGTTAATGGCGCTCCTCGTGATGGCAGCGTAGTCCGGCCCTTCAGCCACGGCAACCACGGACGTTTCCCTGGCAATGAGGTCCTTAGTCAATAACTCGGACGCTAAAAGAAAGCCGCCCGATACCTTGAGAAATTCCCTTCTGTTCATTGAAGCACCTTTTGTTCTGCCGACGATTATGCCCCGCGTTGAGACAAATAAAGGAGTGACCCATAAGAATAGATATTATACGACGGCAAACCTCCCGAGACAAGATGGGGGTTATGGCCTGAGGACGGCTTTGATCGTCTTCCCGCTCATCGAATCCCGGACGGCTTCATTTATCTCGTCGAGCCGATAGAAGGTTATCATTTTGTCAAAGGGGAAACGCCCCTGTCTGTAAAGCTCTATCATTTGGGGGATAAAGATATCGGGTATGGCGTCACCTTCGATGATCCCGAAAACAGAGCGGCCCCTGAGAATGGTGCCGATATCCAGGCATAGCTCTTCGCCGGGGGCCCTGGCAATCAAACCCAGTCTGCCTCCTTCGGCAAGGGACTCGACTGCCTGACGTATTACACTGCCCAGTCCTGTCGTGTCGAGGGCGTGCTCGACGCCGCCGTGGGTTATCTCGATGATTGCTTGCGTAGGATCTGCATCCGTTGGGTTTATCACGTGAGTCGCCCCGAAGTCGAGGGCTGCCTTGAGCCTCTCTTTTTTCACATCCACGGCGATGACCGTCGAGCAGCCGCATACCACAGCAGCGAGGATTGCGCTCATACCGACGCCGCCCGTGCCGAAGACCGCAAGGGAAGAACCGGGCTTCGGACGAAGCGAATTGATGACGCCTCCCGCACCCGTCTGCACCCCGCACCCGAGGGGCCCCAGCATCTCGATGGGCACGTCCTTGCGAACAGGCACCGCGTTCCTCTCATAGGCCAGGGCATGGGACGCGAAGGAGGACTGGCCGAAAAAGGAGCCATGAATCGGCTCGCCGTCTTTCTTCATGGTCGTGGACCCGTCGAGACGAATACCCCCGAAGTTGCAGATGCGGTTCTTGAGACAAAGATTTTCCCGGCCGCTCCTGCACGCCAGGCAGGTGCCGCACGCGTAGTAGCTGAGGACCACGTGGTCGCCCGGCTTCACCCTGCGCACCTTGGTGCCGACCCGTTCCACTACTCCTGAGCCTTCGTGGCCAAGGACTATCGGGATAGGCGACTGAGTATGGCCGTCACGCACGGCCAGGTCCGTGTGGCACAGGCCCGTGGCGGCGATGCGGACAAGCACCTCGTCTTCCCTGGGCTCGTCAAGCTCTATGTCCTCAATCAAAAACGGGCCTGATTTCTGTCGCACCAGCGCAGCCTTGATCTTCATGTCATCCCCCTTTCTTGACGGGCAGCTTCCATCCATTGAACCTTTCCATTATTCCGTGCCTAAACGGACTTGTCAAGCTTTCCTCCTCTGACGACGCGGTACGGCGGGGCTTGCAACAGGCCCTTCGCCGGTGTAACATAAGAGATTCCGGCGGGCCAGGATCGATTATCCCGGCACTTCGGCACGAGAGGAATGGTTATGGATATAAAAAAGGAGACAAAAGAGAACTATTCTCCATGGTTCGTCTTCATCGTGGCAGTCTTCACCACCTGCCTCATCACGGCCAATATCATCGCCGTCAAGATGATCCGTGTTTTCGGCCTGTTCGTCCCTGCTGCCATCATTATCTTCCCCTTGAGCTACGTCTTCGGCGATATCCTTACCGAAGTCTACGGCTACCGGCAGGCACGACGGGTGATCTGGCTCGGCTTCCTTTGCAACCTCCTCACCGTGGCCGCCATCTGGGTGACGCAAATACTGCCGGGCGCGCCTTTCTGGGATGGCCAGACCGCGTACGAGCGCGTCCTGGGCTATACCCCCCGGCTCCTCGCTGCCTCCTTCGTCGCCTACCTCGCGGGCGAGTTTACAAACTCCTTCGTCCTCGCGAAGATGAAGATCGCAACGAAAGGGCGCTGGCTCTGGACACGCACCGTAGGCTCGACTCTCGCCGGCCAGGCCATCGATTCGGCGATCTTCATCACCCTTGCCTTCGCAGGGGCCATACCAAGCGGCATGCTTTTTGGCGCAATCGTGACTCAATGGCTTTTCAAGTCGGCTTACGAAGCTGCGGTAACGCCCTTCACCTATTGGATAGTAGGCTTTCTGAAGAAACGCGAGGGCCTCGATACGTACGACTACGACACGCGCTTCAACCCCCTGCTCCTGCGGGATTAGCGCCTTTCGTAAAATAAGGTAACGATTGAGCGGGCGCGGCCATTCCTTGAGTGTGGCACTTCTTCTTCCTAAGAATAGGTCTTATAGGACTTATATGACCTGTTCTTAAAGGTTCGAAAAAAGGGCTGAAACGGGAATCAATTCTGCGGAACGCTCCAGAGCCTTGTCACCAGGCAAGGCTGCATCCGACACGGATCGGCCGCGGGCCGCGGCCTTGCTGCCCAGTTCCGGGGGAACTATATTTATTTGGATGCTAGCGACCCATGTATGCGTGGGTGCCCTAGAAGCTGTAATACTGCCCGCAGAAAAGGCGAAAGCGCGAAAGACGGGGCGGCCCTTGCCATAGGATAAACGAATCAGGGGGGAATATGGATGTCTTCGATTATGCCATGCAGATGGAAAAGGATGGTGAGAACTACTACCGTGAAGGGGCCGCGCGATCGGCGAGCGCTGGGATGAAGAAGATCATGACGATGCTCGCAGATGCGGAGGTAAAGCACTACAACCTCTTCAAACGGATGAAAGAGCACGAGCCGATCGATCTTCCCGAGGCCACCATACTGAAAGACGTGAAAAACATCTTTGTCTCGATGAAAGAAAAGGGGGGCCTGGAAGGCATAAGTGCATCCGAGACCGACTTTTACAGGACAGCCCAGGATATAGAGAAAAAATCGGAAGACTTCTACCTCGAAAAGGCCGCAGAGACGGACGATTCACTTCAGAAGGAGACCTTTCTCAGGGTGGCGAAGGAAGAAAACAAGCACTATTTCATCCTTGACCGGATTATCGAGTTCGTTGCCCGGCCGGAGCAATGGCTCGAGAACGCAGAATGGTACCACCTGGAGGAGTACTGAGTCTGTCTTGTGCGCGGGTGTCAGGGCACCGACACTCCCGACGTCTCCATCAAGGCTTGCGCAGAAAGGCATTACAGAGAGTTTCGCCTTCGCCCGTTGAAGGACGAAGCTCGCGGTCCATCCGAGTTCTTGACTGCCGCCTCTTTGCAGCTTGACCTTTGGCCTATATCGGGCGATAATCCCTATGAGGGACTTTGCCCGGTACACCTTTTGCGCAACTATCCGTGTCGAAAACAGGTGCTTGAGAGTCGAGACCTAAAAAATGGGGGCTAAGGCGGTTCAAGGCTGATTCAAGAATACCCTCTCGCAGCCGCCATATCGAACGGACGTGGAATCCTTTACTTTCATCAACACAAAATCATCTATCATCGGTGCATCGTGTGCGATTCTGGCCGCTGCGGCGCGCTGGAAGCGACGAAAAAAGGGACCTTCCGACCATGAGCTGCCCAAGGAGGTCGACGATTCGCGGGGTGAGAATGCTCCTCCCGATCCGGCCCTGAAACCTCTTTTCAAAGGACTCTTTGATGCCTTTTGCCACCTCGCCCGTAATCCCCTGGCCCTTCCAGACCATCATCCCCGGAAAATCGGCGGTCCCTGGCTTTGTCTGGATTGCAAGGCGGCTATCGGCCACGACCTCACCAGGCTTTCGACTCTCGGCTATCGGATCTATGAAAATTTCCCTGCCCGGAGATCGACTATAGACCATATTGTGGTCGGACCGAACGGTGTTTTCGCCATAGAGACCAAAGGCAGAAAGGCGCCGGAAGGCAAGAAGGCCGCCCCGGGCACACTAATGATTTACGACGGCCGGATATTGGCGTCCCCCATATGGGTCGACGCAAAATCGGTAGATCAGGCACAGCGGCACGCCAGATGGCTCTCAGCATGGCTGAGCAACGGGATTCGGCAGAATGTCGACGTCTATCCCTTGCTTACCGTCCCCGGATGGCTCACAAACAGGAATGACTGGGGTGACGTGCTCCTGGTCAAGAAGCAGGATTACGAGTTGCTCACAGCCCGGCGAGGCGTCCAATTGTCGGATGAGCTCATCGAGAGGATAGCCCGGCAGATAGAGCAGCGATTCCTCGAAATCCCCTCCACCGGCCGGTAGGAGAGCCGTTATACCAAGAATGCGTATATCAAGGGAGGCATTGTGAGCACGACGGCAGAGCAACTTTATCGAGAACGGGAAAAGAGGGTCATCGACTCGATAGAACTGAGAATGCCCGACAGAGTACCCATTATGGTGGGGTTTCAGTTCTTCCCCACCCGTTATGCGGGGATTACCGCCCGCGATCAGATGTATGACGCGGACCTGACCAGAGCGACTTTTTTGAAGGTTTTCAGGGATTTCGAGCCGGACATGGTGCAGAACCCTTTCGACCGCTTCCTCGGTCCCATGCTCGATGCAGTCGACTGCATCGAGGCCAAATGGCCCGGCCGGAGCCTGCCCGACCACCTGCCCTACCAGTATATCGAACAGGAGTACATGAAGGCAGAGGAGTACGACCATCTCCTGTCCGATCCGTCCGACTTCATCGTCCGGCGACTCTGGCCGCGTATCTTTCGAGGCCTCAAGGGGTTCGAAAAGCTGGGCCCTATCCACAACCACTACAGTTATTCCACGGGTATGCTCTTTGCCTTCGGCGACCCCGAGGTCGCAGAGGCCCTCGACTCGCTCCGTAAACTGAGCGCCGAGTCGGCCAAGGTAATCGCCCATGGGAGGGCATTTTCCGTAGAGCTGAAAGCGGAAGGGTTTCCCATAGAATATGGTTCCTCTACTCAGGCGCCTTTCGATTTGCTCGCGGATTTCTTCAGGGGCACAAGGGGGCTGCTCCTCGATCTCTACAGGAGACCTGCAACGGTCACCGCAGCGTGCGAGAAGTTCCTGCCTTTTCTCGTCGATAAGGGAGTGGCCGGTGCGAAGGCGTCCGGTAACCCCAGGGTTTTCATCCCGCTCCACAAAGGTGTGGATGGAGCCATGTCACGGGAACAATATTCGCGCTTCTACTGGCCGACCCTCCACGACCTTCTTCTGGCCCTCATCAACGAGGGGCTCTGTCCGTGCCCTTTCTTCGAGGGTGAATATTCGACCCGTCTCGACATTATAAAGGACATCCCGCCCGGAAAAGCATGCTACAAATTTGAAAGCGTGAACATGAAAACCGCGAGGGAGGTGCTGGGAGAAGGGGTCTGCCTGAGAGGGGGCGTGCCTGCGTCCTTGCTCGTGGCCGGCAATCCGGAATCGGTCAGAGAGCACTGCCGGAGACTCATAAAGGAGGTGGCGCCGAGAGGCGCCTTCATCATGGACTCCTCCTCGGTTCTCGACGATGCTAAGCCCGAAAACGTGAAGGCCCTCTTCGAAGCGACAAGGGAGTTCGGCCGCTATTGACGGGAGCTTAAGCCCTCGTTCGGAACGCCCCTATCCCTCTGCAAGAATCGCGGCTATACGCTCCTTCACCACGCGGCTCCCGACGTCGGTTGCCACAATCTCGATATCGGCGGGGCTCGCGGCGCCGAACCCCAATTCCGCAGCCCGGGCGATCTGCTCCTGCTCGAATATAGGGGTCTTCATGATGGCTTCATTGCTGCCGAGGGACTTCAAGACGGCGAGGCCAACCGCGTCAATAGCAACGCGGTCCGTGGATGCGAGGAAGAGATCCCCTCTCGCTTTGGCCCCGGTCATGGGTCCTCCATCGACGAAGGTATCGATGCCGTCGAGCACGACAAGGGCAGGTGAGAAAGGCCCGTTGATCTCGGCGATCATTTTGCGCTGATGAGGCGATCCGTGCAGCTCTTCCATGTAAGCATAGCCGTGTCGCCTGGTGGGCACGGCCCCCACGTGAAGCTTCAGGGACATTGAAAAAATGCCGCCGAACTGATGGGTCTTGAGACAGCAGGTAGAGACCAGGCACTCAGCCTCAAGGAGGGGGCGAGCGAGGCGAAAACCGCTCTGCCAGTGGCTCTCCTTGGGCTGAATCAGGACCCAGTCCTTATCGGGGAGCAGGTCGAAGTCGATCACCCGCACGTCGAGGCGTTCGAGGAGCGGGAGGATACCTTTTGCCTCCATCACCTCCCTGGTGACCGGGTAGCATCTTTCTCCGAGGCTTATCGACCGGGCGCCCATGGACCAAAGCTCCTCCACGAGCGCCACGAGCGTGTCATTGTGGGTCGAGCCGGGGGTGATGTCGGCCGTATTGAAGTTGGGCTTGACGAAGACATTGGTGCCCTTTACGGGATTAATGGCGAGTGCGCCCAGTGAGGCGGTCACCCCTTCTTTGCGATTCGTGGTACCTACCAGCGCTACCCTGCTCATGAGGCTTCCCCGTCTCTTGTGTGACTTTAGACCGGCTGCCTTTTCTCTACCCGTCCAGGCCTCTCACTGGGCCTCACCGCCCCTCGGTCTGAGGAACGTGTCCATGTGCAGGGCTTGAGTGACGCCGACCTTGGCGTGAGAGCCCGTATCCGCAATAACGGCAGTCCAACTGTCGGAAGAGTAGTCCATAGAGGCGGAGACCTGATACCAGTGGCCGGCCTCTGCATTGAACGTAATCGAGCCGAGGGCACTGGACGAATAGGCCACGTTGCCTCCATCGTCGCGCCAGGCCAGGGTCGCCTCGATGGTGTGGGTGCCCGGCGTGACAACGACCCCGGACTGAAACTGGCCGAGCTTCTTTCCATCGCAGGATACGATGTCGGCCTGTGACCCTGCCGAGATGGTTGCCGTCTGGGCTGGGGACAGATCCGGGCCTGCATACCCCTTCATCATCGAGACACCGGAACATCCGGCGACGGACAAAAAGAGCATTCCCAGAACGAGCAAGGCTAATCCTTTGGTTTTCCTATTCAAGATCACATCCTCCTTTGAGACACAGGTTCGAGGCCATACTATACCGCACTCCTCCATGGGTTTGCCACAGGAAATTGGGTCAGGCAGGGCATTTGGAAGTAGTCTCAAGGGGGGGGCTTATAGGCGGCTCATGGGCCTATGTCGGAGGACGGCTGAGCACGATGTGGGTGCCTTTCCAGCTCGCGACGACTTCCGAGTGCTGATTGAGCACCTCGACGAGACCTTTGACCACCCCTCTGTCCGGCTTCGATTCAGATCGTCGCGTCTCAAGAACCGTAATCCTCACAGAGAGGACGTCGCCCGGGCGAACGGGCTTGTACCAATGGAGCTCGTCGATACCCGGAGAACCGAGGCTCGCCACACTCGAAAGCTCATTGTCGACGACCATTCTCGAGGCCATGGCGACCGTATGCCAGCCGCTCGCCACGAGTCCTCCAAAAGATGTCTTCTTGGCCGCCTCCGGGTCGATATGGAAGACCTGAGGGTCATAGCGCCGGGCGAATTCGATCATCTCGCGCTGCTCCACGAGGGTCGATCCGAATTCACGGATCGACCCGGGTATTTGATCCTCCAGGTACCTCATTTTGCTCGCTTTCATCGCATCATCCATGGTGAATCGCACCTTCCTCCCTTTTCATCTTTTCGAAAGGCGACCGATAGCAGCTTCGGTGCCCCCTCAAAGGATAGTTTATACACCGGGCAACAAGAGGTCCACAACCGGAAAACGTCCAAGAGACGAAAGGGCTTTACCCATGGGGGCTGCTGAACCGGCGGCAGCCGAACGAAGCGAGTTGAGCGGGGAGGCTCGGGCACCCACGCAGTGGGTCGAGGGCTCTGGAAGAAAGGACAAGAACCTATCGCGGACCAAGCTCTCGCCGTTGGCGATGGTCCGCGAGGGCAAGCCTGGATCGAGGGGGTGCTGAACCCCGCACTTCACGAGCGTAAGCGAGGCTGAGCGGGGAGGCTCGGCGGGCTTATGCCCGCTGAGGGGGTGCTGAACCCCGCACTTCACGAGCGTAAGCGAGGCTGAGCGGGGAGGCTCGGCGGGCTTATGCCCGCTGAGGGGGTGCTGAACCCCATTGATTGGTTTGCCCTGGGCTGGTGAGCTGTGGTAGATGGTATGGCCTGATGATTATGCTTCTGAAGATTGTCCTGACACCTGCACTCATCACCATCGCCACCCTTGTGGCCCGGCGAGCCGGACCTGAAAAGGGGGGATTGATCGCCGGTCTGCCCCTCGTTTCGGGCCCCCTTTCCGTATTCCTTTCCCTGGAACAGGGACCGCTCTTTGCGAGTCAATCGGCCCAGGCCGGTCTCCTCGGCCTGGTGGCGGTAGCGGTCTTCTGTGTCGTCTATATCCGGGTAGCAGGACGGGGAGGTCCCCTTGTCGCCGCCGCCTCCGGCATCGCTTCCTGCCTCGTGGCAATCCGGCTTCTGGCGCCGCTCCAATTGGGTCTCGCCTGGTGCGTGCTTCTCGCAACGTCGCTTATCTTTCTTGCTTATCTTGCAGCCGGTAGCCCTGCCCCGGAAAAATCCGACGGGAAGATACTCCGATGGGACCTTCCCCTTCGCATGGCGAGCGCCACCATGGTAGTCCTGATCATCACGGGATTTGCCCGCGGATTGGGCGCGACCTGGAGCGGCCTTCTCTCCCCCTTCCCGGTCTTCGCTTCCGTCATGGCCGTCTTCTCACACCTGCAGGGAGGTCCGTCCGTGGCCCATCGTCTGCTCCTCGGGTGCCTTGTCGGTTGCTTCTCCTCCGCCGCCTTTCTCTTCGTGGTTGCAGCCATGCTCCCCGGACACGCTCTGGTGCCCACCTACACAGCGGCAGCGTGTCTCGCCCTTGTCTTGAACCGGCTCTCTGCGGCCTTGTTTCCGAAGGGCCGGACATAGCCTGAAAAGGCCCAAAAGACTTGGAATTATGTCTTCCATGACAGAATGACCGGAAACCTCATTTGTGCTATCCTCAAAGTTGCCAAGAGTCTCCTAAGAGAGGTGAGCTGTGACGCCATATCCCCAGCATCTTTTGAGAGTAAACCTGAGCGCCCGCACCTGGGCAACCGAAGCCATCCCTTCCGAGTTGTGCGAGCTTTTCATAGGAGGAAGGGGCCTGGGCGCTGCCATGCTCTATCGCGAGCAGCCGCCCTTGGCAGATCCTCTGGGCGAGGAAAACCGGCTTATATTCCTGGCAGGCCCCCTTGCCGGCACGCAGGCCCAGTCGGCCTCGCGCTGGATGATATGACCAAGAGCCCTCTCACCGGCGGATACGCCCGCTCCGTGGGGGGATCGGATTTCGGAGCATGGCTTCGGTTCGCAGGTTTTGAGGCGATCATCATCGAGGGCAAGGCGGAAAAGCCCCTCTACATTCATCTGACGTCGGATGGGCGCGAGCTTCTCGACGCAGAAGGGATATGGGGACAGGACACGGCGAAAGCCCAGGAGATGATCCTTCAGCGCCACGGAGAGGGCACACGCATCGCCTGTATCGGGCCGGCCGGCGAGCGGCTCGTGAGGTATTCCGCAGTGGTGAGCGGCAGACGGACGGCAGCACGCTGCGGGTATGTGACGGGTTAGAACTCAAGGCCATAGCAGTGACTGCCAAGCGCAATATCAGGGTCTCCGACCCCGAAACATTCAAGACCCTCGCCGCACAGCAGGGGAAACTTTACAAAGAAAGCGGACAGTTCAAGCAGCACAAGGAATGGAGCACGACGGCTACTCAAAATGTCACCAATTCCATCGGCATTTTCCCGACCCGCAACTTCCGCTACGGCCAGATGAAGGACTGCGAGAAGATATATGGCGAGGAATACAGAAAGCTGCGAACCGGTGAATTCCGGCTGTTATAATTGCTCGGCCCGGTGCGGCAAGGCCCATACGGTCAAGACCGGTCCTTATGCAGGTGCGTGGAGCGAGGGTCCCGAGTACGGAATCCAGATCCCGGAGTCTTCAGCGCCCCCATAGACCGTTGTGCATCGAGGCGACCATCGGGCCGACCAAATCGTCCCGATCTCGGCATGGATACGATCAGTGCCGGAAATTGTGTGGCCCTTGCCTACGAGCTGTACGAACGCGGAATCATCGACAATAAGGATACGGACGGCCTCGAGCTCGTTTACGGAAACCACCAGGCCATGGTCGAGCTGGTCCGGAAGATCGGCTCAGAGAAGGTTTCGGCAATATCCTCGCAGAAGGCGTGGTCAGGGCGAGCCGCATGATCGGGAGAGGAGCCGAGGCCTGTGCGATCCACACCAAGGGCATGGAACTGCCCGCTTACGAGCCCAGGGGAGCAAAATCTCAAGGGTTCAATTACGCGACCTCGAACATCGGCGGCAGCCACTGTTACGGCTATGCCGCACAGGAGATATTCGGCGTGCCCTTCCCGAGGCCGATCAACCGTTTCGACGAGGCGAAGAATGCGGACATCGTCATAGGGAACCAGAATGGCATGGCCACAGCGGAGATAGGCATTGCCTGTACCTTCTCCCGTAGCTGGGGATGGTTCCCGGACGTCTTCGGCAGGCTCCTCGCCGCCGCGACCGGCATGGACCATTGCGCCGACCCGCATACATGGCGGAGGTGGGGGACCGGAACTCAACGTGGAACGGGCCTTCAACGTGAGGGAAGGCTTCGGCCGGAAAGATGACAAGCCGCCTGACCGGATGCTCCACGAGCCGCTCCACACCTTAGGGGCGCCGGGTGAGGGAGAAACTGTAAGGGAGATGGAGGAATTCCTCGACCGATACTACAGTTTGAAGGGCTGGACGAATGACGGTGCTCCGACGCCCGAGAAGATGACCAGCCTGGGGCTCAAAGAGATGAACAAAGGACCTCTTCCCCGGCTGATCGCATCACGAAAGAGCATACGGGCCAGACCGACGAAGGGGCAAAAGGGCAAAAGGGGCAAAGGCAAAAGGGGCAAAAGGCGAGTGAGGGTACGAGGTGTGGCCGGTCGGCTGGGAGGAATCGCGATCTGCGGCGCTCTGCCGCACCTCATGCCCATCCGCCGTACATCAAGTACGGCATGCGGTCAATGAGGCACGACAGCCCATCCACACCTCACGATCCCTCCCAGCCGACCGGCCGGTGACACGCGGAGCCGTATCATCTTAGAGCCCGCGGCTCCGGCCTTCAT
>CAVVPU010000079.1:0-7235 GCA_963750015.1 uncultured delta proteobacterium
TCCGCACCCCAGGTCATAGACGAGGTCCGTACCGCAGACGCGCGCCAAGCCGATCATCTGGTCAACCGCATCCAGGGGGCTCGGTTCCCACGACACATCGGGCCCATCCTTCCTGAAAGCTGTAGGAAAAAGGAAACGCCTGATTAGAAAACCCTCCGGGTGCCCCATATCGGCTCCTTCTCTTGTTTCCTCCGATCTGATAATCATTACCGCCTGTATCTTTCCACGTCAAGAGGAACTCCTTAAAATGGAGCAAGGCTTGGCTGTTCTTGGGAGATTATGGGCTGCCCAAAAGCACAAAAACAGAACGAGATCGGTGCCTGGACGATCCGCCGAGGATGAAGCGCGAACGAAGCCCAAGGGGACGTTACCGTTATGCAAACGGAAGTAAAAGGGGTCAGCCTGCGGGCATCTGACATACCCCATTTATCTTGTCCAAGGAATTAGACTATTTCCTATGTTTCAAGCTGAAGATCATCATATCCCATGTCAGTAGCTCACCCCCCATTCTCCTGGTCCCCGCCCTTTGGTCGCGGCGTCGGTCCGCTCGCTTACGTACCGGGCGAACTCCCTGAGTAGGGCGTGAGCATATTCCTTGCGGATCCGGTCAGACGAAGGAATGAAGTTCTTTTGCTCTTCCAGCTTGTTAATGATCTCTTTGGCAGTTGCCTGATTCGCCTGTCTGCCCTCTGCGTAAAGGCAGGCAAATACCTCGTTCAGGCCGCTGATGCCGACCTGCGTGCCATCGGGGAACTTCAACATACGCCGGCTAACTGCCGGCGCTTCGGGCTCGCCTCAGGTTATTCAGCCTATTTTCTCAAACAGCGTCACCTTTGCGCCCCCTCTGCGGTTCGGCTTGCGTCCTCGTGATCGAGCCGACGATTCACTCTGCCCAAATAACTACTTCCAGGATATCGACCGCGTCCTGAACGCAAAGCTTGCATGTTTTGTTCTGCAGGTCCTTCTCCTTGAACTGCTTCCGTCCTTCTTCACTCGTAAGCTCGCAGCCTTCCAGCAGGTTCCGGCAGATGAAGGTCCCGCGCTTCTCTGAAAAGCGGCCCATCAGCTCCCGTGTCTTTGCGTAAGTCAGCTCGGTTGCCGCACGGTCATCTTTCTCGCCTCTGCCGTATTTCGTGCCGATGACGATTATACCGCCGGTTACGGCCCCGCAGACCTCTTCGTTGCGCCCCATGCCCGACCCGAAGCCGCATGCTATTTTCAAGGCCTGATCCTTGTCAATTCCGAGGTCGTCGCTGAAGGAGTAGACTACGGACTGGGCGCAATTATAACCCTCCAGAAACTTCTCCACAGCGATCTCGCTTCTTTTCTTCATTTCGGCTCCTTTATCAAAGGCCTTGCTGCCTGCATGTATAGTAACACACCCCGGTGGGTGTCTCCTTCGCAAAGGGAAAGAATTTGCGCTTAAGCCAAAGCGAAAGGTGAACCAGGTTGATGAGGACCGGCACCTCGACAAGAGGCCCTATCACTGCCGCGAAGGCAGCACCCGAGTTGATGCCGAATACCGCGACTGCCACGGCAATTGCCAGTTCGAAATTGTTGGAGGCGGCGGTAAAGGAAAGCGTAGCCGCCTGACCGTAATGGGCACCCACCTTGACGCTCAGGAAGAACGAGACGAGGAACATGATCACGAAGTAGATGAGCAGAGGGATTGCTATCCGCACTACATCGAGAGGAATCTTGACGATGTACTCACCCTTGAGAGAAAACATGACGAGGACCGTAAAGAGCAGGGCGATAAGGGTGATGGGGCTGATCTTCGGAATGAAGCGTTCATGATACCACTTCTTGTCTTTCACGTTCACGAGGATGAGCCGAGTGAGCACGCCCGCGATGAAGGGGATGCCGAGGTAGATGAAGACGCTCTTCGCGATCTGGCCTATAGTGATGTTGACTACGACCCCTTTCAGACCGAGCATAGGAGGAAGAATCGTAATGAAGATGTAGGCGTAGAGCGAGAAAAAGAGCACCTGAAAGATCGAGTTGAAGGCGACGAGCCCCGCGCAGTATTCCGTGTCGCCCTTGGCGAGGTCGTTCCACACGATCACCATGGCGATGCATCGGGCGAGGCCGATCATGATAAGGCCGACCATGTAGTCGGGGTAGCCTTTTAAGAAAACGATGGCAAGAAGGAACATGAGGATCGGGCCTATCACCCAGTTCTGGATGAGCGAGAGCCCGAGAACCTTGAAGTTCTTGAACACCTCCGGCAGCTCTTCGTACTTCACCTTGGCGAGGGGCGGATACATCATGAGGATCAGGCCGACTGCGATGGGGATATTCGTCGTGCCGCTCTGAAAGATATTCCAGAAGCCGACTACGCCGGGAAAGACGTATCCCCAGGCAACGCCCACGAACATGGCGAGAAAGATCCACAAAGTGAGAAACCGGTCGAGAAAAGAGAGCCTGCGTGTGGCCGCGTCGTTCATCTTATGCCACCGCATAAGCAGTCGGTCCGGGCTTCCGGCAGGGCGTCGGCCCTCGATGCCATGAACGTATCCAGTCTTTGCCGATCGGTCGAGACTTCTTCCTCTCGAACCCGGTCCGCCACGGACAAAAAGAGGAGCCTCTTGAAGAGGTCCGACTCGTTGAGACGGTAGTACATCCACTTGCCTGCCCGCCTGTCCTTCACGAGCCCGGCCTCTTTGAGCACTTTAAGATGGAAGGAGACCTTCGACTGGGACATGTCGACGGCAGCCACGAGGTGACAGACGCACAGCTCGCCCTTCTCCAGGAGCTTCACGAGCCTCAACCTCGTTTCGTCCGACAATGCCTTGAACAATGATAGAAGCTCGTCCATTTGCCCCTCCAGTCGTATCAAATATACTTAATATAAATAAGCGAAATATATATTATTGTCAATGATTATGTAAAAACATTCAAACTAAATTTTGTATGATCCGTCTTGACACCGGCCGTGGAAGCGATTATGATGAGAAGTATGGAAACTCTTACACTGACTTCTGTCGCCACGTCCTGTTGAGGCACCGGGAAGCGGACTCAGGCGAGTCCCCCGCGCCTCGACCAGCCTTTCGTCATTGGTTCGCTCAAGACTGCTGCCGGTCCGGCGCCCCGTGTTTCAGGTGTTTTCAGCCTGGCCGATCGCCGCGGCGCCTACAAAGCCCGGTGGGGAATCGGCCGAATGCACTACACCGTCGACCCCGGGCTCTATGGGATAGGTGATCCCGACCCGGAATCTCCCGTCCTCGTCACCGCGAACTACAAGATGAGCTTCGATCTGCTGAAGAGGGCCGTTTCCGGGCTGGATGCATGGATCCTCGTGCTCGATACCTTCGGCATCAATGTATGGTGTGCCGCGGGCAAAGGCACCTTCGGGACCGATGAGCTGGTGGATCGCATCGAATCGAGCGGACTCGGCGATGTCGTATCCCACAGGCGACTGATCGTGCCGCAGCTCGGTGCCCCCGGCATATGCGCCCATGAGGTGAGGAAACGGTCGGGTTTTCAGGTTGTCTTCGGACCCGTCCGGGCTGGCGACCTGCGTGCCTTTCTCACAGAAGGCCTCAAAACAAAAGGCAGGATGCGGGTAAGAGACTTCGGGTTCGCGGAAAGGCTCGCCCTCGTCCCCATGGAGATCGTGCCCGCCCTCAAGGGCGCGTTGCCCGCGGCAGCGGCCCTTTTCGTGATTTCCTTCATCCTGACAGGTCTTTCTGCGTCGAAGGCCTTCGACTGGACCTTCGTCGCCCTTCTTTGTCTGAGCTCCTCGGTTCTCGCCGGAGCCGTCCTTGCCCCGCTTCTTCTGCCCTGGCTACCCGGCAGGGCCTTTTCGGTAAAGGGGGCGGGCTTGGGTCTCCTGTTCGCCATTTGCGTCGTCCTGGTCACAGGTGTAACCCACCATTTTGGCACGGCGGCTACTATCGCTGAGCTCGTCTCCATTCCTGCCATGGCTGCCTATCTCGCAATGAACTTCACCGGTTCTTCCACATTCACCTCTTTGTCCGGCGTCCAAAAGGAGATGCGCTTTGCTCTTCCCCTCGAGATCGGAGGAACTGCCGTCGGTCTCGTCCTCTGGATCATTGCTGTGCTTACGGGAGGCTAAAGAGACGAAATGAAGCGGTTGTTCTACCTGAAAAACGTGGTCACCCTCGCCTTCGACGCGTCGAAGTGCACGGGCTGCGGGATGTGTCTCATTGTCTGCCCCCGTGAGGTGTTCCGGCCTTACAACGGAAAAGTCGAAATCGCCCTGCGTGATGCGTGCATCGAGTGCGGGGCGTGCAGGGGCAACTGCCCTCACGGCGCCCTGACCGTGAGATCGGGGGTCGGCTGCGCTTCGGCTGTCATCAACAAGATGCTCGGCAGAAAGAAAGCCTGCTGCGTCATAGACGAGGATAGCTGCTCGTCCTGCTGACTTCACGCGCCAAGCTTGGCCTTCATTTGAGGCACCGGGAGGGGGAGGCTCGTGGAGGATACTCCGGGTGAGCCGGCGCCAAAGGAGGGTCAATGAATCTTCTGATCATAGGAGGAAGCGACGCGGGGATCAGCGCCGCCCTCAGGGCAATAGAGCTGGACCCTGCCGCAGCGCCGACGGTGATCGTCGGTGACGGTTTTCCCAATTTCAGCATCTGCGGCCTTCCCTACTATATCAGCCACGAAGTGGCTGATTGGAGGAGCCTCGCCCACAGGACGGTGCAGGAGATCGAAGGCGCGGGCATCAAGCTCGTGCAGGGTCGCAGGGTGACCTCCATCGACACAGAATCGAAACGGCTCACCATCTGTGATGAGTCGGGTGTTGCGAGCCAGATAAAATATGACAAGCTCATCCTCGGGACCGGTGCGGTTTCGATAAGGCCTCCTATCACCGGCATCGATAATCCGGGGGTCTTTCTTTTGCGGACGGTGCCCGATAGCTTCGCCATAGAGGAATTCCTGAAGCGCAAAGCACCAAAGAAGGCGGTCATTGTCGGAGGGGGTTACATCGGCATGGAAATGTGCGAGGCTCTCACGACCCGGGGAGTCGAGGTGACGGTCGTGGAATACACCGAATCGGTCATGACCTCGATGGACGCCGATTTCAGTCGACTGATCAGAGACAACCTCACCGGCCACGGGGTCGAGGTGCACACGGGAATCGACATCGAGTCCATCCGCCACACAAATGAATTGATCGTTCACGGCACCGGAGGGTTCGCTCTCCCTGCCGATATGGTACTTGTGGCGGTAGGCGCATCCCCCGAAACCATCCTCGGCCGCTCCATCGGTATCGAGACGGGAATAAAAGGGGCTTTCAAGGTCAATGGGAGAATGGAAACAAACATCGCCGACGTTTACGCAGCGGGCGACTGCGCCGAAACCCGGCACAGGATTCTAGAGAAGAATACCTACATGCCTCTTGGCACCGTCGCCCACAAGCAGGGCAGGGTCGCGGGTGAAAATGCGGTCAATGGTAACGCCGAATTCGCCGGTACCCTCGGCACCCAATCGGTGAAGATCTTCGACATGGTGGTCGCCCGAACAGGGCTGAACGAGGCAGAGGCGCGCAATGCGGGATTCCAGCCGGTGACGGCCGACTCCGAGTCGTGGGATCACAAGGTGTATTATCCCCGCGCGCACAAGCTTCACCTTCTGGTCACGGCGGATCGAGCAACGAGAAGGATACTCGGCGCCCAGATGATCGGGGCCTATGGCGCGGAGGTATCGAAGAGGATAGACATCTTCGCGGCCGCCTTATATCACGGAGCCGTTGTTCAGGAATTCCTGTCCTATGATCTGAGCTATACCCCGCCGCTGAGCTCCCCTGGGACCCCACACAGATGGCGGTGCAGGAGCTCGAGAAGGTCTTGCGCTGAATTCGCGAAGCACTGCTCATCGGGCGACTATGCAACCTCAGTTGCCGCCACCTCATCATGCCCTCGTTTTCCCGCCCTATAGTAAACGATCGCCGACAGCAGCAGGATGACGGTGTCGATTCCCGAAATGAGGCAATAGATGCAGAAGGCATGGATGCGTGCGAGGTCGAGGTAAAGGAAGCCGATGGAGACGCAGACACCGACGACGCTGTAGAGAAGCACCACGAGCCGCAGGCGGCGTGTGGGCGAGCCGGATACGAGAGCTGCCGCGAGCGCCAGCATGAATGCGTAGAAGATGACGCCGGAAAAGCCTATGGGCACGCCCCATATTCGCCCTTCCGGGCTGTAGGCCACAGTGTTGCACCCATCGATGGGCGGCGGGCACCATAGCAGCCGGCCGGCAAAGATCATGACACAGTCGTAAGAAGCTATGGCCATACCAACAAGAGCACACACGAGCATAACGTACGGGGCTGACTTCTTCATTCGGGACCTCCGCGGAGTGGGATTATGTGAACTAATATTCACATAATGGGTAAAAAAATATCAGGAGACGAGCCGCATGAAATTGCTCCACAGCTTTCGTGTTTCGTCCCTGAAGTCGAAAGATTCGCCGCCGACGGTCCATCGCAGCGCCGTCGACTGGATGAGACCCAGAAAGGTGAGCGCCGTCTCTCTGGGCGACAGCCCCTGGCGGAAGTCTCCCTCGTCGATCCCGGCCGCGATGACGCCGGCCAATGTCTCCATGTAGCTCCGCAGCCGCATCGCCACTTTCTCTCCCAGTTTCTTGTTGCCGAGCCTTATCTCTTCCGAGAATATCATTCGCGGCATGCCGGGGTGCTCCTCGATCAGAGCCATGTGGGAGAAAAAGATCGTCTCCAGCTTCTCGCGGGGCCTTCTGCTGCCTGCAGCGATGGTTGCCGCCTTTCCCATTACCTCTGAACCGATAAAGTCCACAAGCGAAGAATAGATCGCCTCTTTCCCCTTGAAATGCCGATAAATGTTAGCCTCGCTCATCCCGGCCGTTTTGGCGATGGCGGTGATCGTGAGGCCCTGTGCCTCGTCTTTGCCCAAGACCTCGAAGGCCGCTTGGACGATCTCTCCCTTCCTTATCTGCGTGCTTTTCTTCTCTGTCATGTTATGTGATAGTATATTCACATAATAAGAGAGAAAATCTTCTATGTCAAGAGAAATTGTACCAGGGGAGTCGTCGCCGGGAACCCGCGTTTGGGTGGGCGATTCTTTCCATCCGACCGGCCGTACGTCAAACCCTCTCTCGCCTCTCTGTCCTCGCTTCTTTGTCTCTTTCTCGTCTGGAACTGGTCAGCGAGTCGGGGCCGATACCTAACTTGCGAGGGTATTCGTGCACGGAGGAACTTCCTCCGGAAGGAGTAAATTTCTTACTATATT
>CAVVPU010000080.1:0-12202 GCA_963750015.1 uncultured delta proteobacterium
AGACGTGAGTCTCCGAGGTCCCGTTAAGGATCGCCGTGGCTTTGCCTACCTGACCAAAAATGTCCGACTGCCGTCCCGATTCGGCCGACAATTTCTCATTGGCCGCCTGGGAGTCGTTTTCAAGAAGGTTGCAAATGGTCTGGGCCGTTATTCGCACGCTCTCTCTCGCCGCTTCGAATTTCTGCCTGAGTTCCGTGTTTTCCTTGTCGAGGACGGCCGGGCTGAGGCTCACCAGCTCCTTGACCTTGGCATCGATGTCCTGGGAAGCGTCGACTATCTGGCTCGCAGCCGAGTCTCCGGCATCTTTGAAGACCTTGGCGATCTGTTGTGAGGCCCTTTGAACGAGCATAGGCCCCTTGAACTGAGCCGCATCCAGGCTATTCTTGTCCTTGGATGACTCTATCTCGAAGCACCAAAGCTGCATGCTCGTCATGATCTGGGTTATCTCCTGTATATCTCTCAGGCGCGCCGATACAACGTTCGTGGCGTCGAGCGATTTACCGTAAACCGTCGAACGGGACGACTGAAGGGATCTCACTTTCTGGTCGAGGCCCTTGAGCCCGTCGGAGACGCCCTTGACCTTTCCCCGAACTTCGTCGTCTGCGGTCCGTGCACTTGCCTCCACCTTAAGCCTCTGTTCAGTCACCGAAAAGAGTTCCCGGGCTTGGGTGAGGAATTGATCGTAGGTTCCCGTCTTTCTGCCGGCAAAAAGTGTCGTTATGCCCTCTTCAGCCTTCTTTACCTGATCGAGGCTCTCTGTTGCTTCCTGCTTGTATGTCCCGAACTCCTTGGGGTCCCGGGCTGTTCCGACTCTTATAAGATCGGCCGTTGCAGCATGAATGGCACGCTGCAATTCCATGGTTCTCGTCTGAAAAGGTGTACTCTTTTCCGTGAGATCGTAAAGCTTTCCTTTTACGAAACCCATGGAAATAACGCTCGCAAGCACCACCGAGGTAATGATAGAGAGCACGATGACGACGTTCAGGGTAAGTTTCGACTTGATGGTCATATCCTTCTCCTCTTACGCAACTTCAGCCGGTCGGCAAAAAACGGAGCCAAGCTATCAGAATTATCGGAATCCTCCCGGCTTTCTTTAACCGAAACAAAAGCACCAAATATCTCTTTTTCTCACATTTTATTACAACAGCGGGACACACTATCCTTTCCTTCACGCTCCAAAAATAGAGAAAGCCACCGGTAAAGTTTGATCTTGAATTGTCGTGTGCTTTCAAATAGTATTTCCCGGTCAGGAAAACTTTCTGTCAGGGAGCACGAGCCTGAAAAGAACAGCCCCGTCCAGCCGCACGAAATTCGATGAATGGACCACTTCCCGACTCCCTCTCGCAATACTGGCCGTCGGCGGGGCCCTCCTTCTTTGGACGGGATTGGGCATTCGCTCCCTGTGGGGGCCTGAGGGGCGATGGGCCGTCATCGTCCAGGAGATGGTTCGCTCCGGCCACTACCTTCTGCCCACCATGAACGGAAGCGTTTACTTCGACAAGCCGCTATTGACTTACTGGGCCATGCTCCCCTTCGTCTGGGTCGGTGGGGTCAACGAGGCCATGCTGCGCCTGCCCGGCACAATTGCAGGGGTGGGCTCGGTTCTGATCCTCTTCCTCATCGGCCGACGGTTGTTCGACGCCAGGGCCGGTTTCTTCTCGGCCGCCTTTCTTCTCACGGCTCCCATGTTTCTCTTCTGGTCGAGGACGGCATCTGCAGAGGCGATCAACACTTTCACCATTCTGCTCATGTTCTGGGCTTTTCTCAAGGCCCGTCTCGACAAGCGGCCCGGTTTTCTCCTGCTCTTCTACGCGGTCGGTGCAGCCGGTTGTTTCGTCAAGGGGCCGGTGGCCCCTGCGGTCTGTCTTTTCGCCGTCCTCTTCTTCAGCGCGATTGAAAGCGGTCTCAGAATCGAAAAGGGCCGGATGGTCGGGGCCGCCCTATGGAAGACCGTGGGCGAGGAATTCTCGTGGCTCCTTTCCGGGGCCGCAGTGAAAGGTATTCTTTGCGGTCTTCTCCTTTTTGCCGTCCTTCTCCTGCTCCCCGTGGTATCGAGCGGCTCCTGGTTCCCTGCACGACTCATGTGGAGAGAAAACGTCATTCGTTTCCTTGCCCCTTTCGATCACCGCGATCCCCCTTCCGTCTATCTCGTATCGATCCTTCAATTTTCCGCTCCCTGGACGTTTCTCATGCTCTTTGGCCTGGTCCGGGCGAGGTACTGGAAGCCGGGTGTGAGTCGCCGATGGACTCTCGCGTGCGCTTCCGGCGTCCTTCTCTTCTTTCTCGTCTCCGGATCCCGCAGGAGCTACTACATACTCCCTTTCCTCCCCTTTCTCGCCCTCATAGCCGGAAAGTCGGCAACAGACTGGATTGAGGAGACACATTCCAAAGACGGTCTGATGCGCCTGGCAGCAGCAGCCACGGCGGGCCTGTTCATCTGCGGTGCCGCGGCCCTGTGCTATGTCTATCTCTCGATGCCCGCCTATCGCCATGGGTCGGAGGTCGTGGTCGTCCTCCTTGCCATTCCGGGCAGCGCAGCCGCTCTGCTCCTGTTGGCCCGAAAAAAACGCACTGAGGCCATTTCAATGCTTCTGCTGGTCTTTTTCATGATAGACATGTGGGGGTTCACGGCGGGTATGAGAATAGCCGAAGGGAAGAGGACCCTCAGGGCTTTCGCCGGACAGGCACGCGCGACGATCGAGAAGATGGGCGCGGAAAACGTTGCCCTCTTCGATCAGGTCACCTCGGAGTCGCTCTTTTACCTGAACTGTAAGTCTCCCCTGACGGAAGTGAAGGATATGGAGCAGATCGAAAAGTTCGCCCGGACCCACCCCGCGCCCCTGCTCCTCATAGATCTGAACGACATGCCCCGGCCTGTCCAAGAGCGCATCAGCCGCATGACCCCTCTTGTGGTGCAGCAGGCAGAAGCCGGCGAAGAGCGCCTCGCCCTCGTGCGGCTCGACCGGCCATAGAGGAGGCCTTCGGGCCTGCTGCTAAGGCCGGTCGCCGGACTTCGATGGCAGGGTCGCGTCCGCCAATTTTCGGGCTTCCTCCACCTGATTCCTCTTCAACCGGAAACGTATGGTCCTGCCCGGTTTTGAATCACCCGACAGAAAAAACTTGATGCTGGATTCGAGAAGACCGCGCCTTATTTCAATCGATGCGATGTCCCTCACATGGATCTCAAAGTTCAGGCGATGAAGACCTTTCAGCTCGTCCAGCCCCTTTTCCTCGTAAAGTCGGCGCCTCTCGTCGGCGATCCGCCTCTTCTCCAGCCGCTCCCCGTGCTTGCCCAATTGGCTGCCCATGATCAACTCGGTCATCCCATACTTGCGCTGCACGTCGCCGGGGTGCTCGACGATGCAGGCTATCACTCTCTCGCTCGTGAAGACGAGATCATAAATCGTGTCAAAGGTATGGCCGCTCACCCTTCTTAAGAATCCTATACTCTTTTCCACTTGTCATCCTCATGGGCGGACCGCTGAAAACGGCCTGTCCGCAATCGTCTCAAAAGGATAGCACGGACGACACGGGGCTACGAGACAATTTTGAATCAAAAGCCCAAACCCAATCAAACTGGTCCGCAAGACGGGGGTGGTCCGCCAAAACGGGTGGTCCATTGTCGGGAGGGATGCACACCAGCACAGTCTAATAAAGGCGGCGGCCCTAGAGGCCGCCCATTACATTCCATCCCTTCCCCTTCTTTCTTTCCAGCGCACTGGCATTTTTCCCACGGGAATCTCCATAAGCGTATGGCACCCGTTCCTCTCGCACATATTGCGCAGCGACCGTGAACCAGCGTTAGCGGAGCTTGAGCGGTCCCGAAGGGATGATGTGTCATGCTCGTACATCCTGCTCGAACGCCACCGTGCACATCAAGCTCAAGCGGAGCTTACGATGGTCGGGAGCGGAGCCTTTGTGCGAGAGGAACGGGTGCCATACGCGTCGATCATGCACACCCATCCCAAATGCCTTTGCTTGTGCCTGTGCCCTGTTCCTATCTCCACTCATCTACTGACTGGCTCTTGAGATAGCTGAAATCGGCAGCGAACCAGTAGGCGTTGGTCTCTCCACCCACCACCACGACGTTGATGCCCTCGGGGTCGCAGAACCGGGGGATTGGCGAGTCTTCAGGCAGGTTGAGCCAGGAGGCAAAAGGCTCTACTCCCTTGCGGGCCAGGGGCTCTATGTAGTTGATCACGAGCTGATAATCCCAGTAGACCCTGGCCGGAATGCGGGAGTTCTCATGGAACCATCGGGAAAGGCTCGCCTTCGTGTCGAACCCTTCGACCTCTTTGAGGGCGCGCGCGGCGATCGGCTCCACAAGAAGAGTCAGGTTAGTCCGCGGCGACGGAGTGATGCCTGCCACCAAATTGACGAATTGCTCCTTCCAGGTCCGTTCCCGCACCCCGAGAAGATGGCTCATACCTCGCCCCCTGAATATGCTCACCACGCTCTCCTCGGGTTTGTAACCCTTTTGCACGTGCAGCGGCTCCCAGGGGCTCCTCTCTTCGTTCTCCGGAAAACAGACATTGCTATAGTTAAGGGGGTTGCCCTGGGAACCAAGGTATGTGGTCCCGGGCACAGCCCCTCCACCGAGGTTTCTCGAAAGCAGTCCGTAAGCCCGGCCGATGGTTGCATTGGCGTGATTAAAGGGACCGAGGGCGCCTATGCCGCCATTCATACCAATTTCATTGCGGATCGGGCCGTTCACCACGATCATCGATGCAAAGGAGCTCGTGGAGCTGTGGAGGGCCGTTTCTCTCGAAGCGGCAAGGGCGAGGATCACCGGGAGGTACGAAGCATCCGCCCCCGCCATGACCGCATTGATGGCGACCTTCTCCACCGTGTACTCCCAGGCCTCCTGGGTTTCGGTGGGCCTCAGCTGTCCGACAAGCTCATTCCGGCTGTGTTTCGTGCCCTTGAGCATGCGGGCCACCCTTTCCTCGGTAGGGAGCACCACGGGCAAACCGTCGGTCCATCCGTTTTCCAGGAAGAGACGATGCAAATCTTCTTCATGATCCGGGTCGAGGAATCGGGGCGCCGACCTATCGATAACGCCCGTCCGTTGTTCTTCCTCATCGAGGGGCGCAGTGAGGGCATCCACGATTTCGTCGACCACCGGCTTCCGGGTCACAGGGTCAAGGCCGAGAGCATATTCCCTGAGCACGGAAGCGGGCTGTCCTCCCACAGGATGGGGAAGGAAGACGAAGCGCTCGTGGGCCATGCCGCCCTTATAGGCCACCGCCTTGACAAGGTCTTTGAACGGCGCGGTTATCAAAGGGACCGTCGGTATTCCCATCTTCTCCAAAGTCATGCAGTGCACGGCGACCGCCGGCGCACATGTGCTTCAGTGGCCTATGGCCATGACCATGAATCCCCGGTTAATCTTGATCTCGGCCCATAGCTGCGGGTCATCCTCGGTGTATCCGCCTTTCTTCTGTCTGAATGCGGTCTTGATTTCCGGGTAGCGTTCGGCAAAAACCTGCTGCATCTCCTTGAGGAGGAGGTCGCCGTTCATGAACCGGGCATCGACGAAATAGATAGTCCTTCCCGTGAGGCCTGACGAGCGAGCGGCCATGGGTGTGAGCGGTATGGAAGGGGGATTCCCCCTCGGGTTGAGCACCTTCAATTTCCTTCCGCTGCCGGGTTGCCTTCTCAAAGCCATTTTCTCCTGCCTCCTTTAGAGCGTTTTGCGAAATTGATTCCCGTTTCAACCTCTTTTCAAACCTTCAAGAATAGGTCGTATAAGTCCTATAAGACCTATTCTTAGGAAGAAGAAGCGCCACGCTCAAGGAATGGCCGCGCCCGCTCAATCGTTGCTTCATTCTGCGTAATGCTCTAATATGCCTGAGCCTAGTGCTCAAGAATAAGGACGGATGAAGTCAAAATACCGGCAGCGCCTGCCTTCTCTCTCTCATTCAATCCAGGGTCGCCTGTTAGAAGTGGAGTATCACCCCTGCGGCCTCCAGGCTTCGCTGCAAGTCCCCAACCGGGAACGCATTGACCGCGCATTTCCGCTCTATGGCCATGGCCGCGAGCGTCCCTGCTGCCTGGCCGGTCACCGCAGCCGGCGGGATCACCCGGGTAGCCTCCCACGCGTCGCCGGAAGAAGATGTGTTGCGGCCCGAGGCCAGCACGTTTGCCAGTCCTTTCGACACCAGAGTTCTGAAGGGGATCTCGTAAACGATGCCCGGCTTCATCCAGTGGCCCGTGCAGCCGATGGAATCTTCGAAATGCTTGTTTGCGTCCTCTTCCGTGAGGAGGTACATGCCGTCCACGCGGCGGGTCCGACGAAACTGCGCCATGCCGGGCAAGGCAAGGAGGGAGCCCTCGATCTCCCGGTTCTTTTCGATCTGGTCCTTAATGGTCCGGCGGCCTTTCAGGATAAACCGGGTTATTTCTTTCGCGTCGCTCGCCAGATACTCCTTTTCTCCCAGGGTATATGAGCCGTCCGGACGAAAGCTGCCGCGCCACTCGAGGGAGATGGCGTCCCGTACCTGTCCGCTCTCTATAGCCTTCTTCATGCGGGGAAGGTCGGTCGAATAGAACCAGTAGGCCAGGTAATTCGGCTCCTCCACGCACGGCACGCCCGTGCGGAAGATGAGATCCGCGTCGCCGGAGGCATCGACGAACATCTGCGCCCCATAGGCGCAGCGACCCGACTTGTTCTCGACGACAACCGCCCTGCACCTGTCCCCTTCCATGACGGGCCGGCAAACAACGGTGTCGAAAAGAAGGTCAACGCCGGCGTCGCTCATCACCTCGTCGAGGGCATAGACGAATTCCGGCGGTGAGAAGATGGTGGTGTAGCGCTTACTCGCCCCTAGGCCAGATCCATTCCTCCATTCGTCGGGGAGGTTGTGATAGCCGTACTTGATGGAGAGATAAAGGAGCTCCTCGGCGATTGCGCCCGTGACCTTCTTGCCGCGCCCGTCGCACAGAGGCAGGTAGTAAGCGATAAAGCCAAGAGTCGCGAGTCCGCCCAGCATGACGCTCTTCTCGATGAGCAACACACGACAGCCGCTGCGTCGGGCCGCCATTGCCGCAGCCACGCCTGCGATGCCTCCCCCCACGACGATCACGTCATAATTATCGATAACAGGAATCCTGTTCGACTCGGTCAGAAAATCCATGCCTTTCTCCTTCTTCGCTCAAGATGGAAACAAAAAACAAGGGTGGGCTCAAACCGCGGCAATGCCGATAGTCCGCCCCCCTTCAGGCCTTGCCAAAAGCCATCCGAGCCCATGCCCCTCTCATCGCCCTTAGTGCGTTCCGTACAATATGGCTCCTTGTTTGACGAGCACCTCCTGGAGCTTCTTGACCTGTTTCTCAAGCTCCCTCGGCGTAATCCCCATCTTGACGCAAAGAGCGGCGGCCACTCCCGCAGCCTGACCGGTCACCATGGTCTGCATGAGAAACCTCTGGTAGACGTCTCTCTCGGTTGAGATGGGTTTGCCCGCGACGAGCAGGTTCTCGACCTTGAGGGGCACGAGGCAGCGGTAAGGTATGTCATGGGAGCCGCCGTCCTTGGGGTACTCATGGTTTGCATCAAGAGTGAGGGTCACCGTAGAGGCAACGTGATGACCGCCCTTCGGGAAAGAGCTTTTGCCGATAACATCGTCGAATTTTCTCGCCTCCGTGACGTCATCGTTCTTCAGGACGTAATCGCCCATGATGCGCCTGCTCTCCCTGATCCTCAACTCCGTGCACATCCGCGTGACGTAAGAGTTCTCGAAGCCGGGCATATACTTCTTGATGAATTTCCAGGCGATCGTGTTCTGTCTTCTCGACTCGATCTCCGCGAAAGTGAGGTCCCTCGCATCGGTGGGATCGCAGTTATCCACATGGTCAGAGTGCTGGAAATGGGCCTGTATCACGCCGCCTTCCCGGGGTGTGAGGAAGAAGCCGACCCCTGCCTTGCCGTGCCATTCCCCCTTGGCCATTGCTCCGTCCCTAAAGGAAAGCCATCCCTCTATCTCGCCTATTTCCGCGATGTCGTCGACCTTCTTGATCCGCTCGTGCATCTGCTCCTTGGACCAACCAAGATATGGATGGGGACGGAAAGCGAACTCATCAAGGTTCTCCTTTATGTAGGTGAGTACCTTTTTCCAGTCGACTCCGTCGACGGTGAAGGAAAGGGTATGAGGCTGGAGCCGGTCCCTCGGCAGCTTCTCGTAAGGCGCTCCTGCCCAGACCGAGACATCGCCCTCTCCCGTACAATCGATGACTACCTTGGCGAGTGCTATCTGCCGGCCGGAGGTATTCTCCACCACCACGCCCTTGATCGTGTCGCCCTGCTTTACCACGTCGACGATGAGAGAATGGAGCAAGAGCTCGACCCCGTTCTCCTGCATCATCTCGAACATGAGAACGCCCCACCAGTCGGGGTCCACATAGGAAAAACTGTAACCCGCACGGAAATCGGGCTTCAGGTGAGGAAGAGCGTGACCGTCCTTCAAGAGACGGGCGTGGGTCTCTTCCATGATACCGCCTATTATCTGCTCGTACCTCGGGTTGAACATCCAGGCGTAGGCAAAACCCGGAGGACCGGACACGTTCATCTGGCCGCCCAAAGCGCCGACACGCTCGATAAGCAGCGTCTTTGCCCCTTCCCTCGCGGCACAGATAGCAGCGGCCACGCCCGCAGTTCCGCCGCCTGCGACCACTACATCATACTCACCGAATAGTTCCATTTTGATACCTCCGTTTGATAGCAGTTAATGGGGTTCAGCACCCCCTCGACGGGCATAAGCCCGCCGAGCCTCCCCGCTCAACCTCGCATTCGCTCGGGCTGCCGCCGGTTCAGCACCCCCTCGATCAAGGCTTGCCCTCGCGGACCATCGCCAACGGCGAGAGCTTGGGCCGCGATAAGCTTTTGCCTCTTCTTCCTCAGCCCGCCGAGCCTCCCCGCTCAACCTCGCTGCGCTCGGACTGCCGAGGTCCGAGACACGGCATCAGGTTAATCCCTTCTTTTTGAGCATCCTTATTCGCCGGGTAAGCGTGGAAAGGCTTATGCCCAGCTTGACGGCTGCCTCTTCCAGGGTGGTCGAGCCGTCGAGGGTCTTCTTGATCAAACCCAGCTCGAATCTTTCGACCTCTTGTCGGAGCGATCCGTGCACGATCCCGTCCTCTTGCCCTGCCTCGCATGCGTATCTCGCGGGAAGGTGTTCCGGCAAAAGCACCTGTTCGTTCGTGGTGACCGCCAGACGTTCGACCAGGTTGGCCAGCTCACGCACGTTCCCCGGCCATCTGTAGGCGCAGAGGCTATCGATTACGTCCTTGCTCATCCGCACATAGAGACCGTACTTTCTATTATATACATCGAGGTAGTGGACGAGAAGAAAAGGGATATCCTCCCTTCTTTCGCGAAGAGCAGGAATGAAAAGGGGCACCACGTTAAGCCGGTAGAATAGGTCTTCGCGGAAGGCACCCGTTGCCACCATAGTTTCAAGGTCCCTATTCGTCGCCGCTATGATCCGGACGTCGACCTTTTTCGGCCGCGTCCCGCCAAGGCGTGTCACCTCCTGGTCTTGAAGCACGGATAAAATCTTTACCTGAAGCTTGAGCGGCAGATCGCCGATCTCGTCGAGCAGAAGGGTGCCATTGTCGGCGATCTCGAAATAGCCGGGTTTCCCGTCCTTGCCGGCGCCGGTAAAGGCACCCCCGTCGTAGCCGAAAAGCTCCGATTCGAGAAGGTCGCCGGGGATGGCCCCGCAGTTGATCTTGACGAAGGTCCCCGTCTCTGCCCGTGGGCTGGCCTCATGAACGATACGCGCCACGAGCTCCTTACCGACCCCTGATTCACCGAGGATGAGAACCGTCGCGTCGACGCGGGCAATCCGGTGGGCCACCTCCAAAATCTGCTTCATCCGGCTGCTGTGGGCGACAAACTGGGACTGCATGGTTTGATGCTGCTTTACCTCGTGAAGCTCCACGAGGTATTTGTTGACGAGCGTCTGGGACTGCTCGAAGCGTGCCTTGAGCTGGTTCAGCTCCGTAATATCCCTCAGGTTGCAGTAGATGCGGACTATGGCGCCCTTTTCATCGAAGACGGGCACGGCCGTGCTCAGGACCTGGCGGCCGTGACGCGTGTTGACAATCACCGTCTGCGGCCTGCCGGTCTCTATGACCTTTGCCGAGGCGCCGGGATCCGTCCCTTTTTCTCCCGGGACCTCATCCATCTTCCGGCCAAGAATGTCGGCGATTTTCGTGCCCGTGACCCGTTCAAAAGCCGGGCTCAGGTGCAAGTGCCTCCCTTCACCGTCAAGGATCGTAAGGGCATCGTAGGAGTTCTCTATCATGCCCATGAGATCGCGGTTGAGCTCTTCCAGCCGCGCGACCTTCTCTGTCAGTTCCTTCTTTGCGTCAGACATGGTTCATACTTTACGCCCCCGAGCTTCCGCCTCCCCTTTGCAATGAGGACGACGCGGAAACGATCGCGACGCTCATTACTTCTTGCTTCGGTCCAAATCACTCCATCTTACGGGCCAGCCCGCCCCTTCGTCCGCCTGGAGCGCGCTGGTTGCATAGATGAGAAGGCTGCCGGTCACATCCGTTTGGTCGGGGGGAACCCACTCCGCCCTTCTCTTCTCCATCTCTCCATCAGGCACGAGGAGTTCCAGTTTCCTGTTGGGGACATCCACACGGATCGTATCGCCCTCACAGACGAGCGCGAGAGGACCTCCCACCTGTGCCTCGGGACATACGTGGCCTATGGCGAGGTAACCCTTGGTCCAGCCTGAGAAACGGCCATCGGTGATCACTGCTACGTCCTTCACCCTCTTCGCCTTGAGTTGAGTGACGATACCGAGGCACTCGGTCATGGCAGGCCCACCCCTTGGCCCCTGGTAGCGACAGACGATGGCGTCCCTGGGTTTGAGCCGGCCTGAGTGTATCGCTTCCGTCACCGCCGCCGTGGAGTCAAAAACCCTGGCTGTAAAATCTGCGCTCAGCAAATCCTTGTTGTCCACCACAGTATGACGGGTCACCGCCCCGCGGGGGGCAAGGTTCCCCTTGAGAACCGCGAGGGCCCCTTCGGTCCAGACCGGTCTGTCGAGGGGTCTGATAACATCCGACTCGATGTCCTTTACAGCCGCAAGGTTCTCTGCGACCGTCTTTCCTGTGACCGTCAGGCATGAAAGGTCGAGGTATTTCTCGATCTTCTTCATCACTACCGGCACGCCCCCCTTCTGGTGCATGTCGGGAAGCACGTAAGGGCCCGAAGGGGCAACGGCGACGAGTGCAGGCACCTTCCTGCTCACGTCATCCCAGTCATCGAGGGTCAACCCCATGTCTACCTCGTGCATGCAGCTCTGGAGGTGAAGGAGCGAATTCGTCCCTCCGCAGATGGCCATTTCCACGGCCATGGCGTTTTTCATGCTTTTTGTGGTGAAGATCCGGGACGGCTTGATCTGTTTAACTGCAAGGTCGACGATCCTTTTACCAGTCTCCTTGGCCTGCCAAATCTTCTCGGCCGACACCCCGACCGACGTCGAGGAGCCCGGGACCGAGAAGCCTAAAGCCTCGGTCAAGAGCTGCATGGAGTTCCCCGTGGTCAGCTCGCCGCACGCACCTCCCGAAGTCCCGCAGCAACTGGTGATCTCCTCGAGCTTCTCCTCATACTCCTGGACGGATAGGGTGCCCTCCTGTACCCTGTTCAAATCCTGGGCTATGATCTCCTGTCCCTTCACGAAGCCGAATCTCTCTCCCTCATATTCACAGGGCATCATCTGCCCCCCACCGATGAAGATGAAGGGCCGATCGAGCCGCAAGGCGGCAAGGAGCATACCCGGCACGATCTTGTCGCACGATCCTATCCCCACCCAGCCGTGGCAAAAACCGACGTGGAGCGCTGCTTCGATGGACGCAAGGATGGCCTCCCGCTGGGGAAGATCGAATGCCATGTCGCCCGGCAACGCACCCAGTACGCTGCACGGTCCGATCACATTTATTTCGAAGGGCATCCCACCTGCCATCCGTATGCCTGCCTTGATCCCTTCGGAGATGGCCCGCAAGTGGCTGTGCCCCGGTGACTGTTCGCTCCAGGAATTGACCACGGCGATCCGGGGAAGCGCCAGCTCCTCACTTGTGAAACCCATGGCCTTGAAGATGACCCTATGGCCGTACTGCTTGTTGAGGGGTACTGTTTTGAGATCTTCCTTCTTTACGTCCGACACGATCCTGCCTCCGTTCGATTGCT
>CAVVPU010000081.1:0-11530 GCA_963750015.1 uncultured delta proteobacterium
TCCCATTCCCCGGCTTTACTCCGCGGGCGAAATGGGGTCCATCTATAGCTGGTTGTATCAGGGATCGGGGAACCTGGGCGAATGCATAGCTTTCGGCCGTATTGCAGGAGAGAACGCGGCCAAAGAGAAGCCGTGGGCATAAGCAGAACAACTCTCTCGCCCGTATCATCCGCCTGCGGAAAGGGTGGGGCCCGCAGTATCGGGGCCAGTGCCTGAAGAAGAAAGGAAGGGGTTCATTGAGATCTAAATGAAAAGGGCAGGAGTCGACCCTGTCTATGAGTTGAGTGAACAGCGCCTACTTCTCGAACCTTCTCCTCATTGCCGCGAGCCCGACGAGTTTCGGGCCAAAAAGGAGCATGGTTGCGGGTATGGGCACCGAAGAGGGACCCAGGACCGCGAAGCTCCCGACCGAACCCAGTATCGAAGTGGCCAATCCAACCGGCCGTACTTCGTGCCCACAAGCGTCGTAACCGGCACGACCCTGAGGAAAGCGAAAGCCATCTACGAGCGTCGTTTTATACAGAGATTCGCCTAATGTTCATGAAACCTTAACATGGCGGAAGCATACTTAGTGTAACTTATACGAGACAGGCTGGATTCATTGTGTGGTGCCTTTCTCGAACAAAAGAAAAACTGAAATCGCCTGAAGAGGACATGGACAAGCTAACGAATGAACTGCAATGCCCGCAGTGCGGGGCGAGATTCCCTGTCGAACTCGGCAGGATGAGGGTGAACGTACCCAACTCATGCCCTTCGTGCGGGTTCGAATGCCGGATATCGGAAGACCAGGCCATAAAAGCGCACCGGTTCCTGGAGCGGCTCGAGTATGGGAAGAAGATCGTGAGTCCTGTTTCTCAATCCGTGCTTGCAAAGCCCGCATAGATGCGGCTTCAGGTCACCTCCGGCCTGGCTATAGACGAATGCCGGGAGCTAAGGATAGAGACCCTGCGGACGGGGTTGACGAAAACAGTCCCGCCCACAGCCATTGCGCCACGGCCCGGTAGTCTGCCGCGCCCGACGAACCTGGCGCATGGAGCGCCACGGGCATACCTCGACCGGGCGCTTCCGCCAGGGCGACGTTCTCCCGGACAACCGGAGCCACCTTGCCCGGGAAAGTCTTCTCGATCTCGCTCATCACCTCTCTGTGTATTCGGCGCTTGGGATGGGAGCGGCAGACGACGATGGCGAGCAGCTCGAGGGAGCGGTTATCCTTACGCGCCAACGCGAGAGTCTCGACCGTCTGTCGCAGGCTGGCGAGAGCAAGACGGTTGGCCTCGATCGGGATGACCACGTAGCGGCTCACCCTCAGCGCGTTCAGCGTGAGCATGTCCAGGCTGGGCGGACAGTCGACGATCGCCAGGTCGCAGGGCCCCTCGGTCCTCGAAAAACAGCGGGAGAGGAGCTCGGTTGCGAGGACACCGCTGAATCTCTGCCTCACCTCGGCAAAGACCGGTCCGGAAGGCACGAGGGCCAGCCTCTCTACCCCGGTCGATAGGACGGGCAGGGCCATTGCGTTCTGCATGGCATAGAGGAGTCTGCTTCCATCGTCCTCTATCCCGAGATGCATCGTAGCGCTGCCTTGCGGGTCGAGATCGACGAGAAGCACTTTCTTCCCTGCCTCTGCGAAGGCTTGGGCTATGTTCACCGCCGTTGTGGTCTTTCCTACGCCACCCTTGTGGTTTGTCACCGCCAGAACGCGATCCATGGCACACGCTCCTTTAAGACGCAGCGGAAAGAACTATCGACCCCCATGCGCCCTCATCAAGCATGCCACAAGAACGACGCCTTGGGCAAGGGAGACTTACGGGAAGTCTTATGTTTGTTGTTCGTACGGTCGAGACAACCACCCTCTCGGGAACACCTTGGCCTTCCCTCAAGGCCTTTTCAATAACTCAATCTGAGCCGTAAGCTGTATACATCGACCGGACCTCTGTCGCGGTTGTAGCCGGGGTTCACGATGTGCTGGTAGTCGGGGCTGAGCTGTGCGTAGCGGCCGAGCTGGATGCGGTAGTAGGCCTCGAATATCTGTTCCAGGCCGTAGTTAAGGGTCCCATCCCCTACGAGCATGCCGATACCGCCCTCTTCGAGATAGTGCTGGTGCGAACCCGACAGTCCATTCACCGCGACTGCCATGCCGAACCGGTCTTCCGTCCGTCCCCAGTGCACGCCTGCCACCTGAAGACCGACACTCGCGTCCCGGTCGGCCTCCGTATAAGACCATGCCGAGTTGGTGCCGTTGGCCCATCCCACGCGCGCAAACATGCCTGTTTCCCCGCTGTCCGCCAGTGGCTGTTCCAGGTTGATGCCGGCGCCATACTTGACATGTCGCGGGCGGTCGACTGCCGTCGTATCGGGTACGGTGCCGGCCGGGGTTGCGGCCTCAATGGCGTCGCGAAAATCCCCCATATTACCCTCGTTCCTAAAAATGAGGAGGCGAACCACCGTGCTTGCAGGCCTTATGTCAAGCTCCATGTTGTCTCCCCGCGCCCTGGCGATGTCTGAATCAAGGAAATAGCCGTTCTTTTGAGTGTTGATCTGGTAGCTCCCGAAAACGAGTCTCCATGAGGAATGAACGATCGCGCCGGATGCTCCGATGGTGTAGCCCCTCGTGTCGGAGGCATAGTCCCAGGCCGGGTTGTAGAGGAACGCGTAGTTGAGAAACTGGGTACGCTGGTTGTTCGCGTAGCGGTTCTGGTCGAAGTCGTCCGTGGGAGTGAGCTTGCCACCCTTGATCTCGATCCTGTCGGCAGGTTCCTTGCCGGGGAGTTGATCCATACCTGCCTCGGCCGAGTCGCCTGCGCTATCGGACAATGGAATGAGCCAGCGGGCAAAGAGACGCGCGAGGTAGGGGGCCTTGCCCAAATCGGCGGATCCTGCCCTCATCACATCTCCATTTATATACCCCCCGAGCCCCAGGCCTCTGCTGATGCCCTGTCCCTGGAACATCTCGACGTCGGCGTAGGCCTGGAGCGACTTCGTGATCTGGGAACCGAGGTACATACCATAGGTCTGGGTCATCTCTTGACCGAGGCCGTGGTCGAACCGGAGGCTGTTCTCGCCGATATAGGGACTGTGAAAGGCCGGCACGTTTTGGTAGATGAAGGTGGCCTGAGCGCCGAGGAGCTGGGGGAACCATGTCGGGAGCTGGGGAAACCAGGCCGCCGGCAGGGTGGTAGGACCGGTCGCGTCGGCCGCATACACGGGACCGGTGATCAGGACAAGAAGAATGGTCATGGGACAAAGAAAGACCCGCGCCCTAAAGAAAGGTCTCTCGGACCGATGGGAAATAAAGGCCTGGAAGACGAAGATTGACCTTGAGCATATCACATCCCTCGTGTGTACATACTAGCCTGGGCCTGACCTGAAACCCGGGTTCCCATCATCTATTTACATCGAGCTGCGAGCACTTAGTGCGGGCGTCGAAAGAATCACGATGATCGCCCTGCCCCACCGGGCCTCCCTGCTTCTCCGCTTGACCCTGACTCTCCTTTTGCCCGGCGCCCCTGGTCCATAAGATTTCTCCAGCTGTACCCCGCGACAAAGCCCCCGACCGCACCTGCGATAAGAAAGACGAAGAGGAGAAGATCCCCCTGATCCGTGTTGATGAGCGGCTTGTGAGCTTCTCGCCCATGCTCCTTTGCCACCCGCTCGACGACCGACTCATCGACGCCCTGCCATTTCTCTGCGGCCCACACGTAATTCAGCGGCACGATAAAGAACAAAAGAACGACGGTAACCGAAACCCACGTTGCCAATCTTCGCCTCATAGATCCGTTGCCTCCTGTTTCATTACGTGCATCTTCACGAGAAGCTCGGGTCTTCTCTTATAGAGCAGCACGATGACCCCCGCCGTGAGAGCCCCTTCGATGATTCCGAGGGGAAGTTGGGTAGGGATGAAGGCGATCATGATCTTCCAAAAAAGAGGCAGAAATGGCGAGCCTCCCCGTATGCCGGAGGCAAGCTCGGCGGACGTGGCTAAATAGGTCGCCCAGTCCGCAAACAGGCCCGCCACAAAGCCGGCTATGGGGAGATTAACCTTCATGCCTCTCAAGGCCTTGAACGTGAGATAGCCCGCGTAGGAACCCATGACCCCCATTGACATGATATTGGCCCCTAAGGTGCTCAAGCCCCCATGGGAGAGAAAGAGTGCCTGGATCAAAAGCGCCACCGAGGCGACGAGCACGCTTATTCCGGGACCGAGGAGTATCGCCGACATGCCGGTCCCGCACGGGTGCGAGCACGTCCCGGCGGTAGGCACGGGAATGGGCATGCACGAGATGATAAAGACTGCGGCGGCCATGAGCCCTACGAGGGGCTTGAAGGAAAGATCGATGGAAGAAACCTTTTTCAGCCTGTAGAGCCCGTAACCGACGAATGGCGCCACGACGACGAACCAGAGAGCCGCCCACTTCAGAGGAAGTATCCCTTCCGAGATATGCATGGCATGGGCAGGACCGGGATCGACCGCGGCCAGAAGGGCAAAAACCGCGAGCGCGATGAAGGTGAGTACGGCCTTTTTCATGTTCCCTCCGAGTTACCTTGAGCACTACTTCAGCGAACAATAGCACTAGCGCTTGAGTTGAGCTATAGAGCCATGGAGCCCCAAGAACAAAAAATCCTCGGAGCCGGAACGCCCTGAGGATTGCACCCTGATTTACTTCATCCTCAATTTCCTCCGCGGGAAACGTCCACCCCTAAAAGAGACGTGGACCGACCCTCGGGCAGGTCTTCTGGCTCCCGGTTCGTCCTACTCGCCGGCCTTCCCGAACTAATGTTCAGTGGCCATCTTGGCTTTCGTCCCCGGTTACAGCGGCGGGACCGCTCCCGATTCGGACCCTGTTTCCGTCCTCACGGGATTCCCTATTATGCCTTTCGGCACCCGAAGTCCTTTTGTTATATCATCGGGCACCTTCACGGTCAATCTTTTTCTTGAAGCGTTGTTGCCGACAGATGGCATCGTTTTCGGCACCTGTTGAAGGTCGCAGAGCGCACTGCGGAACTCCCGGTTGGGTGGGTCCGTTTGCGCTTCCTCGTCTGCGGGAACTTGCTCTCGCCGGGCCCGCACGGCCTTGCCTTCGCCGAGGGCGAAGAGCCGACGAGGCTTTGGCCTGCGGTGGTGGAAGCGCTCTACCGCATAAGAAGATCGAGCACAATTTTCGGCGAGTCGGATATGGTGATGATAAAAGACCTGACAGACGAGCAGGCCGGGGCGGGAGCAGCCCTAGGGAAGTACGCTTTCCGCCGCTTCGAAACGGAGCCGAACATGGTCCTCCAGTTGAAGCCATGGTGGGCCAGTTTCGACGACTGCCTCAACGACATGAAATCCATCGGACGAGAATAGGGAAGACCCTCCAAAGCCTGGATGAATCGGGAATCGTGCTCGAGCGCATTAATTCGGACCAGGTGGAGGCCGTCGCCGCCGAACTTTACGGGCTTTACCACCAGGTACACGATCGCAAGAAGCTGCGTCTCGCGACTATCGGAGAAAAGTGAATCCCCACCCTTGCACGCCATTATCAGAATGATTTTCGCACCGTGGTGGCCCGCCGCAAGGGGGGGGTGGCAAGATACTCGGCTTCGTCACGCTTATACGGGACAAAGAAGCCGCCTTTGGATACTATATGGGCTTCGATAAGGCCGGGACGGCCAGAGGCCTTCCGTTGTATGTGTCGCTGATCTATGCGTGCGTGGCGCAGGCAATCCAGATGCGAGCTTCGTCCGTCGTCCTGGGCCGCACGGCCTTGGGACCGAAGGCCCAGATCGGCGCCAAGCCTCAAGCGATGTACGACTACCTGCGCCACCGGAGTTCGGTCCTCAACCTCGCGGTCCCGAGCATCCTGGCCGTGCTTCCCGCAGCAAAACAGGCTCCCGATCGCCATCCCTTCAAGAAATAGCCGGAGAGAACGACCGGAGCTTACCCTTCACTATGCCATTTGCTCGCTGAAAGCCCCGTCGGAAGGGTACATCGGGCAGTACAACCTTTTCTGTTGTAATCGTGCTACACTAGACGTGTTCCGCTGGCAGCTCTCACCAATTGACCCGCGCCAACCGTTTCTGCGTATTCCTAAAAGAGCCGGGGAAGAGCTACTTCCTCGATGGTGGCGGTAAAATCAGCCGCAAAGGTATAGATTATGGAAGGGCCATCCACCTTGCCCAGAGGCGGCGCCCCCCACCATCGCGCGAGAGCGGAGGACTAGAGCGGCAGGGGCCATAATCGCATTTCCCCTCCTTAAGCCTTGGTTCATTTCCTGAGGGAGTTTATTCGTGACACATTCTTCAAAGACCAGTCTCGGAAGCCTATCCCCTTTCAAGGCCATCCTCCACAGGAGCGCGCTCACGCAAAAGGGCTCCGACAAGGATGCGCCTTTGCGGTCGGACCTATTCAGCGCCGCCGAGATGGAAGAGCACGGTAGGACACTCGCGGCCCTGCACGTCCTGGGTGAAGGCCATGCCCCGGAAAGGTTACTGGCAAGGCTGGCCGCCAATGAGGCCGTCCTTTTCGAAGTCCGTGGTCTGGTGACTGAAGCCGTGAAGGCAAGCCGCAGGATCACTCCGGCCGGAGAATGGCTGCTCGACAACTTCTATCTTATAGAGGAACAAATCCGGGCGGCCAAAAGGCTCCTGCCGAAAGGATACGCCAGGGGTCTGCCGCGCCTCAAAGACGGCCTGTCCAGGGGCCTTCCCCGTGTATATGACATCGCCCTGGAGACGATTTCCCACGGGGACGGCCGGGTTGACCCGGAGAGTCTCCGCGGTTTTGTCGCCGCCTATCAGACGGTTGCAATCTTGCAGTTGGGTGAGCTCTGGGCGATCCCCATCATGCTCCGTCTGGCATTGATCGAGAACCTCAGGCGGATTGCGACGCGGATCGCCACCGACAGGATCGACCGAAACCAAGCCGATCATTGGGCCGACAAAATAACGGAGACGGCAGAAAAGGAGCCGAAGAACCTGATCCTGACGGTCGCAGACATGGCTCGGTCAAACCCACCGATGGTCAGTGCTTTTGTTGCCGAGTTCAGCCGCCGCCTCCAGGGACACGGCGCTCCTCTTGCGCTCCCCCTTACATGGATGGAGCAGCAGCTCTCCGAGTCGTATCTGACGATCGAACAGATGGTCCAATCGGAAAACCAGCAGCAGGCGGCGGATCAACTCTCCATGAGCAACAGCATCGGGAGCCTGCGCTTCCTGAGCGCCATGGACTGGCGTGAATTCGTCGAACAGATGAGCGTCGTCGAGCAGACCCTGCGGCAGGACCCCGCCGGAGTCTATGGCGAAATGGGCTTTACCACCCGTGATCGATACCGTCACGTCGTGGAGGAAATAGCAAAAAAGAGCGGAATCGCCGAAGACGAGGTGGCTCGTCTTGCGATCGGTCTCGCCACACAGGCCGATGCCGGAACGGAGGGTGATAGCCGGGCGCGACACGTGGGTTACTATCTGATCGATCGGGCTCTGCCGCAGCTTAAAGCCCGGGCGGGGGTCGCATCGGCCGTCCCGGACACGGTGAGAGGCATCGGCCTTCGATTTTCTTTGCCCCTCTATCTGGGCTCTATTTTCTTGCTCGCCGTCCTTTTCGGCTCCGCCTTGCTCGCAGAGACCGGTTTTCACCGCCTGGGCGATCCACTACTCTGGGCTCTCGGCCTATGCTCGCTTCTCTCGGTCAGCTCCCTCGCCATAGCACTGGTCAATTTCTTTGCGACACGTCTCGTCACACCCTGTCTGCTGCCGCGAATGGACTTTTCCAAGGGAATTCCGCCTGAATCGTCGACTCTGGTGGTGATCCCGACCATGCTGACCAGCCCGGAAAACATTGGGCATCTCGCCGAGGCCCTGGAGGTCCGGTTCCTGGCAAACCGGGACGATAACCTGCAATTCGGCCTGCTTACCGACTTCCGTGATGCCCCCGAGGAAAGAACGATTGGGGACGAAACGCTGCTGCTCCTGGCCCGGCAAGAGATAGAGGCGTTGAACGAAAAGTACAGGGCCTCGTCCGGCGATTTTTTCTTTTTGTTTCATAGGCCCCGTCAATGGAACGAGCAGGAGCAAACCTGGATGGGCTACGAAAGAAAAAGGGGGAAGCTTGCGGAGCTGAACGGCCTTCTTCGCGGGGGTGACGGCAGCGGATTCTCCCTTATCGTCGGCAATACGGAAGATCTATTGAAGGTCAGATACGTTATCACCCTCGACACTGATACGGAACTTCCCCGTGATTCGGCCCGGCAGCTCGTGGGTGCCATGGCCCACCCCCTCAATCTTCCCCTGTATAACGCGGAAAAGGGGCGCATCGTGGCCGGGTACGGCATCCTTCAGCCGCGGGTGGCGATAAGCCTGCCCGGCACGAACCGGTCGCGCTATGCCCGCATGTGGGGGAGCGATGCCGGCATCGATCCCTACACCCGTGTCGTCTCCGATGTCTACCAGGACCTCTTCGGCGAAGGCTCGTTCATCGGCAAAGGCATCTACGACGTTGACGCCTTCGAACGGGTGCTCAAGGGGCGTTTCCCCGAAAACCGAATCCTGAGCCATGATCTTATCGAAGGGTGCTATGCCCGCTCAGGACTTATCAGCGACGTCCAGTTACACGAAGAGTACCCGTCGCGATACATCGCCGACGTGAGTCGCCGCCGCCGCTGGATTCGGGGGGATTGGCAGCTTCTGCGGTGGCTGTTCCCGTGCGTTCCGGGTCCCAACGAGCGTTTCCGGAAGAATCCACTCACCCTGCTGTCGCGCTGGAAGATCCTCGATAACCTCAGGCGGTCGCTCGTGTCGCCTGCCTTGACGCTTCTCGCCCTCGCCGGCTGGATCACTTTGCCGTCTCCCTGGTTCTGGACTGCATCGATCATCGCTATCGTCCTGATTCCTTCCTTGATTGCGTCCTTCGTGGAACTGGTCAGGAAACCCGGGGACGTGCTCGCCGGGCCACACCTCGCCGATGCGGCCCGGTCCGCGGCTCAGAGGCATCACCCAGGCGATCTTCGTGCTCCTCTGCCTGCCTCATGAGGCATTTTTCAGCGGAGCCGCCATTCTGCGCACGCTGTGGCGAATGGTCGTCTCGCGCAGGGGACTTCTGGAATGGAACCCTTCAGGGGAGGCCGACCGCGGAAGCAGGACGGACCTTGCCGGATCCTTTCGAAACATGTGGATCGCGCCGGTCATCGCGCTTTGTGCGGCGGGTTATCTCCTCTATTCGAGACCTCATGCCTTCTTTGCAGCCGCGCCGATTTTGAGCCTATGGTTTGTCTCTCCCCTCGTCACATGGTGGATCAGCAAACCTCTTGCCCTACGGAAAGCACGGTTGACCGGAGAACAAATCGTTTTTTTGAGAAAGCTTTCCCGGAAAACCTGGACCTTCTTCGAGGCCCTCGTCGGGGTCGGCGATCATTGGCTGCCACCGGACAATTACCAGGAAGAGCCGGTCGCGGTGCTTGCGCACCGGACATCGCCCACCAACATGGGGCTTGCCTTGCTGGCGAATCTGTCGGCCTGCGACTTCGGCTACATCTCGGTCGGACAGTTTATCGAGCGCACTTCCGGGGCATTGCGCACGATGGCAAGCCTCCCGAAGCACCACGGTCACTTCTACAACTGGTACGACACAGAGTCCCTGAGACCCCTGCTACCCATGTATGTTTCGTCGGTGGACAGCGGGAATCTGGCAGCAAGTCTTCTCACCCTACGAGCAGGATTGCTCGCGCTGCCCGACGAAAAACTTTTGGGGGCACGGCTTTTCGACGGTCTGGAAGACACGTTCCTGGTGCTTTCGGATGTCGTCGGCACGCCTAAACCAACAGTGCTGGCCCGGATAGAGAAGGACTTGGAGGCGGCCCACGCTTTGCCGCCGGACTCGACGCTCATGACCGTGAGGGAGAGCATCGACGGCTTAGCGGCCTCTGCCGCAGAGGTGGTACGCGACCTTCCGCCCAACCCTTCCGGCGACGCCCTACAGTGGGCCCGCGCCTTTGAGGCGCAGTGCCGGGCTCTCCTCGACGAGCTGACCTTGTGGCTACCTCCGGCCCGGCTCCCCGCATTGCCTGGACCGATTTTGAAGAACGTCCCGTATCTCGGCGGCATCCCAACCCTACGCCAATTGGCCTGCCTTGATAATGAGCCGCCGCCGCTTGCCGGGGAGCAGGTCGCGTCTCTCGGCATGGCCGAGGAGCAACAAGCACTTGATCCATTCGCGGGACTCGCTATCGAGTCGAGCCTGCGTGCCCGGGAGAGGGTTGCCGCACTCGTTGACCTTGCGTCCGTCTGCGGACAGCTCGCCCGTCACATGGAATGGGAATTCCTCTATGACCGGGCCCGCCATCTCCTGGCCATCGGCTACAACGTGGACGAAGGCAGGAGGGATGAGAGCTACTATGACCTGCTTGCGTCGGAGGCGCGTCTCGGTAGTTTTGTCGCCATCGCTCAGGGACAACTGCCCCAGGAAAGCTGGTTTGCCCTGGGCCGCCTTCTCACCGTCGCCGGCGGAGAGCCGATTCTCCTGTCCTGGAGCGGCTCCATGTTCGAATACCTGATGCCCCTCGTCGTGATGCCGACCTATGAGCATACGCTCCTCGACCAGACCACCAAGGCAGCCGTCGCAAGACAGATCGACTACGGAAAAAAGCGAGGAGTACCGTGGGGTATTTCGGAATCGAGCTACAACATGATCGACGGTCGTCTCAATTATCAGTACTCCGCCTTCGGCGTGCCCGGTCTGGGACTCAAGCGGGGGCTCGCCGCGGAGCTGGTCATTGCCCCTTACGCCTCGGCTTTGGCGCTCATGGTGGCGCCGGAAGAGGCAGCCGAGAACCTTGAGGTCCTGGCTTCCTTGGGTTTTCTCGGCAGGTACGGTTTCTATGATGCCGTCGACTACACCCCGGCCCACCTGCCCCGAGGCCGGTCGAGCGCCGTGGTTCGGTCCTTCATGGCCCATCACCAGGGCATGAGTCTTCTGTCTCTCGCATACGTGCTCCTCGACCGGCCCATGCAAAAGAGATTCGAGTCGGACCCCTCATTCCAGGCGACCTTGCTGCTGCTTCAGGAACGGCTGCCAAGGGCCACGGCCTTCTACTCGCGCGCCTCGGAGTCTTCCGAAGGGCATTCGGCAACACACCCCATAGAGGAAAAGTCAGTACGCGTCTACACCACACCCGATACGCCCACACCCGAGGCGCATCTGCTGTCCAACGGCAGATACCACGTGATGATTACCAATGCGGGCGGCGGCTACAGCCGGTGGAAAGACATAGCCGTGACCCGCTGGCATGAAGACACCACCTGCGATAATTGGGGCACTTTCTGCTATATCAGGGACGTCGCCAGCGGCGTCTACTGGTCGACGGCCCATCAGCCGGTTCACAAGGCGTCCAAAAACTACGAAGCCATATTCTCTGAAGGGAGGGCGGAGTTCCGGCGTCGGGACGAGAACATCGATACCCACACGGAGGTTGCGGTATCGCCCGAGGACGATGCCGAGGTTCGCCGGATCACTATTGCCAACCGTTCTGAGACGGCAAGAACAATCGATGTGACGAGCTAC
>CAVVPU010000082.1:0-14924 GCA_963750015.1 uncultured delta proteobacterium
GGAAGCGTGACTTCTCGGGATGGACGATTCCATGAAGATTGCCGAGACAAGTGTTGATACCAAGGCCCGGTGCTTTGGGTGTAATCCGGACGGCCGCCAGGACAGGGGTACCGGAGGCTTTCAGACCCACAACGGCCAGACGCCCGAGGCAGGGGCAGAGAGATCACCTCGTTTGTGCGAGGGTGAGGACGGCCAGTTATGAGGGTATTCTGGTAGCTGCTAACAGAGCTTACCAGCTCGTTGCCGGCGCACTGGTCTTGAAGGGCATAAAATGCCAAAATCGTCATGCTCTCAAAGTCCGCATAGTTCCGTGCATCCGTTCATTATCAACGGCTTTCCTGTTTTCCCCGTATCGGCAGAAATCAGTGAAAAACGGCCTTATCCAGAACGCCACAGACATAAAATGGACATAAAAAATGCCTGCTCGGAAGTGGATTAATATCGACACGCATGCGCCTCCCCGGCAGGACAGACGGGAAGCCCCCATAGGCCCGTGATGTTCTTCTTGTGCACTGTTCGGCTGGGATTCTCCAATCATGTCATCACAGGTTGGGATCCGACATAGCTCGCCCACTCTGTAGCCGTGCAACTCGGCTGACCTCAATCACTACCTCTCCCTCCCTCACCACTTCATTGCTTATCATCCACCGCCGCCCAGTCGGAAGTGACGGTAAGGCCGGTAAGCGCCGGCTAAGCCACTAAAGTCAAGCTTCTGGACAACTTTAATAGACCTTTTCGGCTTTTGTTGACCTTAGCGACAGCCACACGTAGGGTATAACGGAGGAGGAACCCGTGAAAGAAGTATTCTTTTCTGACTATCTCGAGAAAAAAGCGAAGAGGACTCTTGTGGCCTGCGTTGCCTGGGCGGTGGTCGCAATGATCCTTCTATTCGCCGGAATTGCCGCGGGCGTCGCCGCCATCGTCGTATCTGGCGTCGTCGCTACCATGGTCGCCCTTTTCGTTGCGGCCATGCACGGTCCTTCCTATACGACGTACCGGTGCGGGATCCGGGGTGAGCAGGCGCTCAGAGCCCACCTCCTCGCGTCGGGACTGAGTGGCGCGTATACTGCCTATTACAACGTGCCCTTGAACGGCAACGGGAGGAAGTCCGACATTGATTGCATCCTCATCGGCCCCTCCGGGCTGTTCGTCTTCGAAGTAAAACACCATCACGGCCTCATTCTCTGCCGGAATGGAATGTGGTCCCGGATCAAGGTGGGCCGACAGGGAACTCTTTACCGAGGTCAGCTCGGAGACCCTTCCGGGCAACTGTACCGTAACATCAGAAAGCTCAAGGAGCTGCTCGGGCACACAGACGGCCTGTGGCTTCACGCCGCCGTCGTCTTCACGAACCCGCGGGCCGTCCTCGACATCGAGGGGCTCCGATGGGTCAGGGCCATAGCCGTGAAGGACCTGGAGCAGATACTTTCCAAAAGAGCAGTCCTCTCCGCCGAGCAGATCGACAGCATCAACGCCCGCCTCTCCGCCCTCGTCGGGAAGTAATATGTGGGTGAGGACAAACCCGGGGAATATCACGGGCGCGTCCCGAGTATCTTCATTAGGCAGCTTGCCGAATCGGAGAAACCAACCGTCGTACGCGGCGGTCTTTTTGAGCTCGGAATCCGTTTTTAGCAAATTCTTATGCGGGTATTATAAATAAATATTTATTTATATCCAGCCTGCGAACAAGGAGGAGGCGATGGGTAAAACTGAAAGATCGTTGCTCGGTGGGGTTCTGGGGTTGTCGATGGAGGAGAGGGCCCGGTTCTTTGTGGAGTGGATGATGTCGGAAACCGACAAAAAACTGAAGAAGACGTTCTTCGTGGAGTGGATGAAGGCAGAGCGGAGGGACAAGAAGTTTCTCGGGGACATCGCCGACAAGGCCGCAGCCGTCTTTGTGACCAAGGGGTTCGCAAAAACGGACTTTGCAGCAATAGAGCATTGGATCGACAGGGCTGTGGAGAGCAATAAAGGCACGGTTGACCAGATAGCCCATTCGTGCAAGAACCACTTCAGTCTTAAGGAAAAGATGGTCCCTGCGATAAGGAAGGTGGTACTGCGCAAGATGCAGAACAAACGCATGAGAGAGGCCTACCGGAATAAGACCGGCAAAGGGCCTGCCGGCCTCGGCCGAGGCGAGCCGACCGCCTTCAAAAGGCTTCTCGCTGAAGGCACCTACTCGCTGAATCTTTCCCCCGCTGAAACAGCACAGACGATGAGCGCCAGGCAGGCTGCCCAACCACCCCTCCCCGGCCTCCTCGATGAGCCTCCCTCGCTGGACTCCAAAAGGAGGATAGAGGACTATGAGGCCATTATCGCTCCCTACCGGCCACTCCTCGCTGAGGTCGCCTCGCTGGAGGTCCTCGATGAGCTGCTCCGACTCCTCTATGAGGGCGGCGACGCCCCCTCGGTGGTCGGCTGGCCGGGGAAAATGTCGGACTGCGAGTATAGGAATCTGCGGGAGCACAAGCACTTTCTCGAAATCCTCCAGGGCGTTTCCCTTTACGACCACACCTACAACGTCCTGAGGGCCGCCCTCGATATCGCACGTGAGGAATTGCGGCAGCGGCACGATTTCCTGCTCCCCGCCATCATCACCGCCGCTCTAGGCCACGACATAGGGAAAACTGCTTCATCGTGGCGGTCTTCCCTCGTCCGGAAGCGCACCCACGAATCCGCTTCAGAGACCAAGCTGAAAGAGATGCTTTCGCCCCTTGGAAACGAAGTCTTCACAAAGACCGTCGCTGAAGCAGTCAGCCTCCACCATACTCTTTCCAAAGACGACACCGTTGCGAGGATTATCATGGACGCCGACGCGCGCGCGAGGGAATACGAGATCACATCGGCCGATCCAGCCTTCACCATAAAACCCATGACCGAGTGGCTGGATTTGCCGAGGCTCGCCGAGATCGTCCTGCCGCACATCAATGAACTCGCGGTCAAGAACCGGAGGGCCGTCTGGGAGGCGATATCCTTCGACGGCGTTGTTTACTGCAGGCCGGATTACGTCCGCGACGTCCTCAAGATCCTGACCTTCGAAAAGAAGGTCCTCGACTACCGGCTCGTCCGTCAATCCTTTGAGACCGACAACAAGGCGGTCTTGATCGAGTTCTCCGGCATACTCAGGCAACATGACTATCTCGCCTACAGGATCGACGAGCGCTTCTTCGGCCTTAGGTTCGTCTTCCAATCGAGCGTTCCCGCCATGCGCCAGCCGGGACTCTACGCCATTCCGGTCAAGGTCGGACTCTTTCCGGCAAATCCCTCGGATATCGAAAAACGGAAGAGGGATTACCTCAAGACCGTCGTCTCAGTAAGAGCGATAGCGGGCGGTAAGTAACGCGTGAAGGTATGTCGATGTAAGCATAGTAAGTCGACTAAGTCTCGACATACTATGTAGAAATATGCTATGTAATCATCAGGGCGGTGAGATGATCGACACGGAGGAACTGAGAAGAGGCATACCCGGCGAGGAGTTTGACTATCAGTCCCTTTTAGGGGCGTTGAAAGGATACGAACGCCCCCGGGACAAGATAACGGCGCTCCTCCGTCGCGGCGTCATCGTAAGGGTGAAGAAGGGAATATATGTGTTTGGACAGAGGTACGCCAGGCGGCCCTTCTCGCGCGAGGTCCTGGCGAACATGATCTACGGGCCGTCATATGTATCCCTTGAGTACGCCCTTCACTACCACGGCCTTATTCCCGAGCGGGTCGAGGCAGTCACCTCCGTCTCGGTCGGTCGAAATCGACGCTTCACTACGCCCGTGGGCTTGTTCCTGTATAGCACGGCGCCCCTCAAAGCCTATCAGATCGGCATCGATCAGGCAGAGGTCGACGGTCGGACGTTCCTGATAGCGACCCCGGAAAAGGCCTTGTGCGACAAAATCTACAACGACCGCGGGACCGGGATTCGCAGTCAAACGGAGATGAGAGAGTACCTCTTTGCCAGCCTGCGGATTGACCCCGAGAGCCTTAAGAGACTGGATGCCGATGTCGTGGTCGACGTAGGAGCACACTATAGGTCGCGGAAGATCAGGCTTCTGAGCAGTCTCATCCGCAGTTCGAGAAAGGAAGGCCATGAATAGCGCAATAGCCCGGATGCTCGATCGATACGAGGCACGAACCGCAGAGGAGCGCGTGCGAGCTCTCCGGGAGATCCTCCAGGAACTTGCTCTCCTTGGGCTGTGGCGGGCCAAGTTCTTCGAAAAGGCAGCTTTCTACGGCGGCACGTCGCTGAGAATCCTGTACGGCATGGAGCGCTTTTCGGAGGATCTCGACTTTTCCCTGCTGAAGCCGACTCCCGATTTCGCCATTTCTCGCTATATGGACGCCCTGGAACGCGAAATCGTTTCCTTCGGTTTCGACGTCCGCATCGAGACGAGAGAGAAAGTCGTCGAAAGTCCTGTTCAGTCCGCTTTTCTCAAGGCAAACAGCCTCAAGCAGCTCTTGGCGATAGAAACCGGCGAAGATATCATGAGCAGAATACCCCGGGGCCAGGTCATAAAGATCAAGATCGAGGTCGATACCGACCCCCCGCCCGGATTCGACACAGAAAACAAATTCCTTCTCCAGCCGATCCCGTTTTACGTGAAGACCTTCACGCTTCCCGACCTCTTCGCCGGAAAGATGCACGCCGTCCTCTGCCGGCGCTGGAAAAGCAGGGTTAAGGGGCGGGACTGGTACGATCTCGTCTGGTTCGCCGCTAATCACCCCGAGCTGCACCTCAGTCACCTCGAACAGAGGATGATTCAAAGCAGCCATCTGCGAGCAGGAGAAGGGCCTCTGGACAAGGAGAAGTTCCTGGACCTTGCGGCAAAGACGATTGAGAAGCTCGACGTAGACCAGGCGAGAAAAGAGGTCGAGCCGTTTGTGAGGGACCCCGAAGCCCTTGCCGTCTGGTCAAAGGAGTTCTTTCTTGACGTGGTCAAGAGGGTGGTGTTTGTGTAACCTTTCTCCGTCCCGGCTTGCCAGGGATCGGCGTCACGCGAGAACTTTCTGGAGCGCCCCGCTCCCCGCATCCTGTATTCTTTATTATTTGAGGCAGCTCCTCAAGGTTGGCGCTCGGGTAACGGCTATGCCTCTTTCCCCCCCGGCTTCCTGAGCTTCCCGGGAACCGCCACCTTTTTGTCCCTCATCGTTTCAATCAAAGCAGCAATCGGTTTCAGCGTTCTGGGCGATAAATCCCTGATCCCGTCGATTGCACGGGCCTTCAACTCTTCCACGTCCATTTGTCCTTGCACAAGTGCGAAAAGGTCGACGATCACGACGCTCAAGGCATCTGCGATTTTGTCTAGCGTGTCGATGGAAGCATTCTTCTCGCCCCTTTCAATCGCCCCGACGTAAGTATGATGTAGGTCCGCCTTCTCTCCCAGCTCTTCCTGGGACCACCCTCTTTCCTTCCTCAGGGCCCTGATCCTTTCGCCCACCAGCACTCTGGTATTCTCCATTAATTACCCCTTGTGCTGAATTCTAAAGGGGGCAGAAGGGCAGGGTCTATAGTCTCACAGCATTATTTATCTTAGTAATGACTAATATAAGTAGTAAAATAATGGGGTCGGCCGTCGCAAGAGGCGCAAAGAGGCCGATCAAGAAAGGAGGAGCCTCATTGTGGTCAGTATTCCGCCGCGATGGAAAAATTGGACCATGGATGATTGTGAGAAGATGTCCGATCAGGAGCTTTATCGCCTCCTGAAGGAAAATCTGCCGGCCGTGGCGGAGACGGTGCGCACGGTGAACGACGCCAATCGGGAGACTGTGATCGCCTTTTTAAGGTTTCTTTCAAACACGGCAAGATAATCAAGACATCCCCCACTCGCTGTGTCCATGCTGCCGCACTCATCTGCAGAAGCACTTCGTCTTTCCGGTCCGAGGTGCCTGAACGACACCCGCCTTCCAGAACGGCCGTCCTTTTCCACCGTATCTGCGCGGCCGACGACCTGTTGGCGGACGGAGGTTTCTGTCGCCGTTCCTGGGCAAAGCGACGTGCTATTCTCCTTGACCCCTGCGACAAACGAGAAAACTGTTCACAATTTAGTCCGGTGTTATGGTATGAATGTAAGAAGATCCCTGAAAACAAATTCGGTCAAGTTATCATATTGGAGAGGAGGACCTCGTGGACGATTTGCATGAAGAAATAATGAAAGTGGCGTACGAGCTTTTCGAAAGAGATGGGAGACGGCACGGCCTCGACAAAGAGCACTGGCTGGAAGCAGAGCGGATCGTAAAGGCCAGGCGCAAGGCCAAGCCGGAAGCGAAAGTGCCAAAAAAGAAAGCGTCTCCCCAGCCCACAGGCGTCAAGAAGACAGAGGGACAGAAGGAAAAGCATGATCCGCAGAAGACGGTCGCGGTCAGCACGAGTCACAAGGCAAAGAATATAGCTGCGAAGCCGGGCAAGAAGTAAGGCTTTCCGACTCGGTCATCAGGGACCCTCAGATGCCTTTCGTTTACGATGTTACGGCAGACTCACACGAATAGACGATTCCGCTGCGCCCGCATTGGACCGCATCACCGTGATCCGTCTGAAAGAAACTTCAGGAACGCGATCACCTCTTCTCTGTTGGAATCCCTCACTTTCCTCACCGTTTCCGCAACGGCCGGTACCCTTTGCTCTAACAGAGCGTAAAGCTCCGTGTCGGACATTCTCTCGTAGTCCATGGCCGCCTGTCCTTCATTGCTGGGCGTCGATCGCATCAAGGTCCCCTTTCTTTCAGGTACTCCTCACAGGACGACAAGTTCCTATGGACCATACCTTTCTCCATTATACTACGTCTCACAGCATTAGTTACTACGTCTCACTGATTGTTCCTATTTCTCGTCGGAAATTCGATACTTTTGAGCGGGTGCACATGGCAGACGAGAAAAAGATGATAGGGAAGCAGATCAAGGCCCTTAGACAAGCGCGGGGTATGTCCCAGGACGAGCTTTCAGAAAAGGTCTCCATCAATTCAAAATACTTGAGCGCCATCGAGAGGGGAAAGGCAAATCCCACGCTCGACATCTTTACCAAATTGGCGGATGCGCTTAAGGTCAGCCTTCCCGACCTGTTCGATTATGAGCTTGAGCCAAAGGAGCTGGCACAGCTCGTCGCCGGGCTCATCGCCGAGGGCGACGAGATAAAGCTGCAACTTGCGGCCAAGATACTTAATGCCGTTTGTCGCTGACGTCTGAACTGCGTCTTCGTTCAGGCGTGTTCATCATAACCCGCCTGGATTTCGAGACCCTTGCCGGGCGGAGCACTCTGCCCCACTCCAGGTATGGGGGACAAGGAAACGCCTCGTTTGTCGTGATACCTGAGGGCACACATACCACGATGATTACCGGTTCTGAGCGACGTCCGTCTGCGACGTGCAAAAAAGATGGGACGGTTGGAGGTCACTCCCCTGGTGCCACAGAATCAACCGCCACTTCACCGGTTTCCGTCTACTCCCCTGATGGCGGCAACAAGCTGTTCCATCTCTCGCTGCTCCAATTTCATGAGAAAAGTCAGGTCAAGATCGGAGCGGAGCAGTTTCTGGACGATTTCGAGGAGTTTTTCCTTGGAGATGTTTTCGTGGGCCGGGGCTTGCATGGGCTGTAGTCTACTCTATTCAACTTGAAAGGGGAAGGATAAAACCGCCCTTTTGGGATGTACCGTGCGGCCGGGGTTTGCCTTTGGAAAGTGACTGTTACCAACCGCTCGGTGGGTAACAGCCTTGTTCGCGCAGGGGAGAAGGAGAATAGGTGCATTGCCCTCCGTCGCACCCTGGGCCTCTTCGCGCTACCATTGCCATCCTTCCTGTAAAATAAGTCCTGTACGCAAAAACGTACGGTTAGGGGCTACCGTTATCCGGCTTGTTTTTGAACAGAAACTGACTGGACGCTGGAAGGTACGTCGGAAAACGGGGTGCGTGTGCGGAAAGGGAAGGCCTCCGGCGCTGGCGGAGGATCGACGACGACAACCTATTTGTGCTACCTCTCACTTCTTAACGGGCCTTCCACATTGTTTGCAAAGAATTTCATTACCCGAGGCGACAAATTCACCAGAAATGGAAATAAGCTTCGTATTCAGACCACCGCCATAAATGGGATTCTCGTTCTCTTCCAGTATTGCAATGCCCTCGTTTTCGCAAGTGCACTTTAGGGGAGCGGTATACGTTTCACGTTTTCCCATGAATGTCTCCTTTGATATTCCAGATTAGCCTTACCCAGGGCCTTTAGCCGTTGCCTTCCAAAAACGCTCGACCAGTTCGGTAATCCGTTCGCGGTCGAGGAAGTAAATGGATCCGATCACCCCTTTGTGCATCTTCTCGACCATCTTCTCGCGGGCATTCTCGGTGAACCTGCCGCTGATGGCGATGACGAAGGTGGAGATATACCTCGGGTCTTTTGAACCAACTTCGTAGTATGGCATCGAGAAAGCGTCTTCGATCTGCCCGAGGAGTTCGTCGATGGCCGCGTTCACTCCGCCACTGACGTCACCAGCTTTTGCTTGTAACCCATAGTGGCGAAAGTGGCCGAATGGGGTCAACTCGGAGAAGGTAAAGTCTTTGCCATACTCTCTCTTACCGTGAGTATATTGGACGAAAACGAAGCCCATACGACGAAGAAGCGGGTGGAGGAGCTGACGGCAAAAAGCATCTTCGTTCGCGGCGTACTCGTCCTTCCATGGTAGCCCAGACAGGGCAACCTCAGCGACATGGATCAAGATCTGTAAGTCTGCGGCGGCGGCAAGCACGCTTACGCGCAGAGGGTCACCGATGGCGACAATACGCGAAAGAGTAATGCCTTTCCAATCATCCTCCAGCTCGATCTGAGAGACCGTCCAGTTGTCGTGTTGACTGACCTGATCGCGGATCGCCGCCAGAAAGGTTGCCAGTCCGAACTGGCCCTCCCAATACTTGTTTGGCGTATGGCAACAGAACGCCAGCTCCACCCCGTCTGATCCCCAGGATAGATAGAGCTCGTGGAACAAATAGGTACCGAAGCCGTCCTCGCTGTGAATCTGAAGCGACAGGCCCACGGGAAATGGTTGGGCTGCTTCGGCCCCCAAATCTGCGAGATCGCACTCCGCCAAAACGTAGTCATCTCCTGCATCCAAGATCACTACCCTCTTGCCGGAAATCAAGACCGAAACCTCATCTTTGTCGCGTTGAATCTCGATCATACTAACACCTATCGCTTCTTACGTTTGTTTGCGGGGTTTCAAACGCTTCGTTTTTCCTCTTGATCTTCTTCCCCGTCATCTAAGCGGCAGACGCGTCCTTTCGGCTTGCCGACGGCAGTCCCTGGCCCCCTGGTCGCTCAGAGGGTGCCTACCGTAGTAGAGCGGGAACCGCGAATCACCCTGAAACCTGGCGGCAATATGATTCTCGAACTCGTCAAGGCCTGAACAGGATATAGGAGGATAATTACGTTCCACTTCGTATCGAAGGCCTCGGCTATACACTCATGGGCTGTTCCATTCTTGTCCTTGATTGAAAGCGCGGTCGGACCAGTCATTTTCCGGCCGAGGGGCAGAACGGATCCCAGGGGATGGTCAATAGTGATCAAGGTATCCGCGGGACGTCCAAACCGCTCCTCGAAGGAAGGAGATGCTTCTATTCGTCGAACCGGTGCCTGGGCGCCGTTCCCTGGAACGTATTCGATCGGTTCAAGAATGTAAACGACACATGCCCGCTGGTTTGTGCGAGCGAATTCCCTCGCCGACGCATAGACGGATGCACCGAATTTCGGAGCCAAAGCCATGGGCGTCTTTATGCTGAGCGCGCAGTCTGCGGCGAGACGGGCGTAGCGGTCGCCTTGGAACAAGGCGAATCGAGCGAAATTGTTGGCTTCCCGTTCGAAGAGATCAGCCACCTCGGGGGCAAGCGTCTTTTTACAGTCCTGGAAGAAGAGGAATAGCTTCCGGTGGGCGGGCATCTCGTGATGGCCGGTCTCGTGAAGCTTGAGGAAATTCTGCTTGCTTTTGACAACGGAAAGATCGACGTGGATGATGCGATCATTCGCGTCGTAGATTCCGAACACTTTTGAAAGCGCGGACTTGATATATTTTGCCGCATTGACCGTTTTCCGTTCGAAGTACGCGAGAATCGAGGCGGCGTCGAAGGCGCTATTCGGAGCAACCTCTATTTTTGCGGCCTCCAGGATATCCCCTATGGGAGTCGGAAGGCGATCCCAAGCGGAAGCGCGGTCAAGGAGCGCGCGCGCCCGGTTCTCGACCGCTCGAAGCTCATTTGGACTAAGGCTGCTGTCGTCTGGTTTTGTCACCGCCTCGCCTCCTGTTCCTGATGTACTTTAGATAATCAAGTAGCTCAGCTTCCTCTTCGGGCGTCAGGTTATGTTCGGCGAACGTGGCCACCCGGCCGTGTCGAACGTCTGCGCTCCGCCCCTTGTTGGGAATTATGTAGCCGGCCATTTCCATAAGATTTGGGTAGTCGATCCCATAGATTTCCGCGAGAGTGTTCAGGATATTCGGAGACGGCTTCTTGATCTTGTCCTGCTCGATCTGACTAAGGTAGGCGTTTGATATTTCTTTCTCGGTTGCTTCCTCGACTTGCCGGAGCGTCATGTGGCGGTCCTCGCGAATCGATTGGAGGTACTGTCCCAGCGTGGGCTTCGTGTCCTTCTTCTCGTTGTCGGTTGCCATCGTGCTCTCCTTACCGCTTTGTTTTGTCTCAATTATAATGGTTTTGCTCCACATGTCAAGCTCGCTAAACTTCTGCTTGACAAACTTAGCATGCGTGATTATATTATGGAGAGATCGGTTTGATACCGAAATACTTGGAAAGAAGGAGAAGACCGTGGAAACAAAAGAACATCAAGACTCCGCAGCGAACAAAGAGAGACCCCCGTATCACGAGTACCAAGTTCACATTGACGGAGAGGTAGTGGAAGTCGAGACCCGGCATCCAACGGGCGAATTGCTTCTCAAAAAGGTCGGCAAGCGGCCCTGCGCCTTTGAGCTGATCGAGGAACTCCATGACCACGAGAACGACGTCGTGGAGCCGGATGAAACGATTGATCTCGAAACGCACGGGCTGAAGGGGTTCATCACCGCCCACAAGGAGGTCGTGACGATTTTCATCAACGGCAACCCCTATCCAATCGATAGAGGGGAACGCACGGTGTCGGAGATTCTTGCGAAGGTCGGCGAGACGGCCGACGGGTACGTTCTTATGGAAGAGAAAGACGGGCCCCCCTTGCCGCTCCCGTCCAACCGGCCGGTGAATATCTTTGGCTGCGAAATCTTCCACTCGCAGGTACAATCCGGCAGTTCCGCATAGGGGGGTAGTCAGATGGAGTATCCGAAAGACCAAACCGACGAACTCAAGGCTTACTGCTCGAAACTGAGCTCGTTTCCGGAGGGCGGAGTAACTTTTCTATACTTGGAGGGACTTCGCCTTCCTGTGGGCTGCGAGCCACAGGTTTGCGACGCGCTGCTGTGTCCTGTTCAACGCGAAGGCTATCCGTCGAGGCTCTACCTCTCGGTCCAGGTGGCTTCTCCCTATACGAGAAATTGGAACGTCGCCAACGCCCGTATCGGAGAAAAAAACTGGTTCGCGTTTTCATGGACGGTCAACCTTGCTTCACCGACTCTCCGGGAAATGTTGATCGCCCACCTCACGGGCTTCACGAGGGAAAAATGAGGGTGGACATCAAGCTGACCGGACGTCTGTATGATGAGATAGTCCAGGATCTCGGGCGGCCACATCCCTTCGCTGAAGAACGCGTCGGTTTCGTCTTTAGCCGAATGGGATCGCTATCGGGCGAAGGGCGCCTCATCCTTCTCACTCGCTATCATTCAATCCCTGACGACCAGTATATTGAAGACGCCAGCGTCGGGGCACGAATCGGGAGCGAGGCCCTCGTCTGGGCAATGCAGGCCGTCTATCAAGGCCGTTCGGCACGTGAAGGCATCTTTCATATTCACATTCATCCCTACAGGGGGGAACCGAACATGAGCCGCGTCGATAGCCGCGATCTCCCCAAGCTCATGCCCGGGTTTCAGTCCGTCGGCAGCGAAGCTGCCCACGGAATCATTATCCTGAGTTTGGATCACGGCGCGGGCTGGGTATGGCTTCCCGCGTGCAAGAAACCTATCTTCGCCGATACTGTCAGCGTCGTCGGAGTTCCCATCGGCGTCTTTGAACGGAGGATCACGAGATGAGCACGAGCCGTTTTTCGCGTCAGTCGTTTCTAGGACCGGATTCTGAGGAATTGATTTCTCAATGCACGGTAGGAGTGGTGGGTCTGGGTGGTGGGGGGTCCCACATCATCCAGCAGCTCGCCCACGTTGGCTTTCAGCGTTATGTAATTTATGACGACGATGTTGTCGAGGAATCGAATCTGAACCGTCTCATCGGAGCGAGTTCCCTGGATGTTCCTGCCGCCACACCGAAACTCCACATCGCCAAAATGACGATTTATGGCCTTCAATCGAAGGCGAGCGTGAGGGGCTTCGTGTGCAAGTGGCAGGAACATCCCAAGCCGCTTCGGGAATGCCAGATAGTCTTCGGATGCGTGGACAGCTACAAGGGTCGCCAAGAACTAGAGATCGCATGCAGACGCTACCTCATGCACTACATCGACGTGGGGATGGACGTCCACGGAAAGGAAAGACCCGTTATCGGCGGCCAGGTGATACTTTCTTCGCCTGGGCAGTTGTGCATGAGGTGCATGGGCTTCTTGACCGACGAGAAGCTCGCCGCCGAAGCGGCTCTCTACGGTGACGCAGGCTCCCATCCGCAGGTCGTTTGGCCCAATGGTGTCTTGGCGTCAACCGCAGTCGGCCTAGCGGTAGAACTCGTGACCGGCTGGACGCGACGCCCCTTATCTCACGCGTACCTGGTATATAATGGAAATCGGGCTACGATCAACGAAAGCGTTACGCTGCTGAATCTCAACATCACCACCTGTCCCCACTTTTCGGACGATGACATCGGAGATCCTCTTTTTGTTGAATTGTAGGCGCCTGCGTCCGCAGCTCCCTGCTCCAGGCGTTGGAAACACCCATAGCGAAGGACCTCGCATACCAAGTCGCCGGTGCCCTCATTACGAGCCACGGTTATCCTTAAGGCATATGTTGGTAGAAACGCCATCGCGGCTTTTGACAGTGAAACAGACTTGCAGCTATCTAAACATCTCTCATACTACGCTGTACCGGATGGTTGAACGGAAAGAGATCACTCCTGTGAGTATCGGAGGTAGGACTCTATTTGATAGGAAGGACCTCGATGAGATGATAGAGAAGGCGAAGGCCCCAGAGGCGTCGCCAGTCAAGAAGAGGGGAAGAAAGCCTAAGACTGAGCCGTAAGTCGCAATCAGTGTGGCAGGGGTCCTGGTGATAATCGTATATAAGCATAGAGTGAAGACGGTTCTCCACGCGGTTACGGAACAGGACCGACCACAAGCTACTAGCCAAAACGCTAGTACGCCTTCGGACCGGGTACGCCAAGAGTTTTACGGCGGAACTGAAAGACAGCACTCGATATCGAAGATATTGGCGCCCGGTTGGTTGCTGCTGCATAACAACGGCATGCAACCGAGGGCGCCGATGCAATGGTATACGCCACGGCTGATGCCGGAACGTCACGCCTGGCAATGCACAATTCACTTCCCTGATTCAAAGTTTAGTCAGCAAGGCTCCGGTACGGGGATGGAGGCAAGGTGTTTGCGAACCTCATTTTCTATCTGCTCTTTCGTCTTCATGTTCAGGGCACATTTTTCTGCCCACGAACGGCCTGGATGTAGGACATCCCAGGCCGATTTCTGCTGGTTGTATCTTCCGCCCCCCGGATCGTGATTGCCGAATCCATCTACAACCCGATTCCAAACTGGCGAAAATTGATTGATCAATAAGCTTTCGGCAAGCGGTATCCAAATATCGTCCACGACGAGATAACGACAGTGGAAGTCCTTGAGATCCATGTTTGATGACTGCTTAATGCTTTGGGCATGTTCTGCCAGTCGCTTAAATAGCACCGGCCCGGGGTTGGCGTCGAGACCGACTAAACCCTTTCGCGCTCCGGCCGGAACCGCCTTACCCACGTATATCGGCATGTCAAATTTCTCGTTTCGATTAAGCTGTCCAACCAACTGATATAGTGGAAAGTCGCCAACATAGTAGATGGCATAGATGCCGGCTCCGACGAATTCTTCGATTTTGGAGATGGGATGAACGGGGCGAAGCAAAAGGGCGTCCGCGACGCTCTTGCCGAGCTGCTTCTTATCCAGCGGGTTATATGCGCTTTCTTTTTTCGTCAAATTCCCGAAGACCTCGCGCCACGCTTTTGGAGATGGTTTCGGCAAGCGCCACCGGTACGGCGTTGCCAAGCTGCCGCATGGTTTCCGTCCAAGACCCGTGAAATATGAAATCGTCGGGGAATGTCTGAAGCCTGGCGCTCTCCCGGACGGTAAAATACCGAATGGTGCCATTGTTCATGACGAGCATGTTTTCTCCGCCAGGCACTCCATGATCTCCAGCCTTCAAAGTTTTCGCCGGCTCGTCAAGAACGCTGCCCGTGTGTCCCGGATAAGCTCGTGCTCCGGGTTGAAACCTGTGATTCGGAAAGCTCTCCCTCTTTTCGACCGGGTTTGGGAGATCCGAAATTGCGTCCCTTACGGTCAGCCATGGTCCAAGTTTTTCGTCGAGTCCCTCCCGCGTTAGCCTCTCCACTCTTTTTGCCGTCGCGGGCGAAGGAGACGGCCTTCTTTTCTTGGCTACCCTATGAAAATCCCAGTACTCCCCAGTGATCCATTGAGAGGCAATCAAGGAATCCTGATCGTGAGTTGGGTTCGGAAAGGACCACTCGATATCAAGATCGTCGCGAAAGCCGACAACAAAAATCCTTTCCCGTCTTTGAGGGATTCCATAGTTAGCGGCGTTAATTAACTGGGTCAGCACTCTGTAATTCAGCCCGCGATGTTTTCCGCTTGCCTTCGCTTCC
>CAVVPU010000083.1:0-16864 GCA_963750015.1 uncultured delta proteobacterium
GAAAACTGGAAGCATTGCGAGGTTCAACGCCGAGTCCCTATAGGAAGGCGGGTTCCCAAGAGGTCCTTTGAGCCCCGTCCTATGCTGAAGGAGGCCGGTTCTTCTCCCGGAAAAGCCTCTCGGTCTTCATCAGACTTTCTCCATTGGCGACGGTATGCTTCTTCATCGCCGCCGCCGCCGCCTCGGCATCTCCGGCCAGCACGGCATCCGCTATGGGGAAATGTTCGTCGGTTGGGTGAGTATAGCCGACGTTCGCTGCCTCGACGATCATTATCGTGAGGTCGATCGTCGACCGAACCAAACCTTCGAGAAAACGGTTGCCGCACATTTCACCGAGAATGAAGTGAAACTCCATGGTGGCGACCGCGGCTTTCAGTCGCTCTGCGTATGCCGGCGTCGCCCTCTGCGCGGCGAGGCGGGCAACTTCCGGTTCTACGAGAATCCTCACGTAATTGATCTCCGCGAGAGATATCTTCTCGGCCATAAAAAGATCCAGGAAGGCGCCCGCAATACGTTCAAAGCTCAGGGAAGTGACAAAGGCGCCGCCCGTGGCGCCCTGACGGGTGATGATGAAGCCGGCGTTCTCGAGCACCCTCAGCGCTTCGCGGGTGGCTGCCCTGCTCACCTGGAACTGTTCGGACAGCTCCCGTTCCGTGGGCAGCCTTTCCCCGGGCCTGAAATGACCGAACATGATCGATTCCTTAAGCTGCTGGGCAACTTCTTCCGAGATTCGAAACGGCTTAATCGGTTTAAAGCAATGTTTCATGGACTCCTTTTCAAATTCTCTATGATAGGTGCGACCATATGCTTTGTCAAGGGCTATCTGAATCTTACTGACTGTACTCCTTGAGGAAGTCAGCCATCCTCTCGGCGACGGACCTGATCTCTTGCACAGTCGGCAGGAAGACCACGCGAAAATGATCGGGCGCCGGCCAGTTAAAGCCTGTGCCCTGAACCATCAGGACCTTTTTCTCCATAAGGAAATCGAGGAGAAACCGCTGATCGTCATATATTGTATCGCTTCGTGTCGATCCTGGGGAAAAGATAGAGCGCGCCCTTAGGCTTCACGCAGGTTATGCCCGATATGGAACGGAAGCAATCGTAGGCGGCGTTCCTCTGCTCGTACAGCCGGCCGCCGGGAGTAATCAGCTCCTTCAGGCTCTGATAACCGCCGAGGGCTGTCTGAATAGCAAACTGGGCCAGCCATGTTGCCGCACATCCTCATGTTGGACAGCATGTCGAGCCCTTCGGAAACATAGTCTCTCGCCATCGCCTTCTTGCCGCTCACGATCATCCATCCGGCCCGGAGCCCGGGAATGCGGTGAGACTTGGACAGCCCGTTAAAGGTCACAAACAGGATGTCCTTCGACAGGGATGCGAGAGGGACGTGCCCTGCATCGTCGTACAGAATCTGATCGTAGATCTCGTCGGCAAAAACGATGAGATGATGCTTCTCCGCCATCTCCACGATACGGACAAGGACGTCTCCTCGAGTAGACTGCGCCGGTGGGATTATTGGGGTTTATCACGACGATGCCCCTGGTCCTTGGGCTGATTTTGGACTCAATATCCTTGAGGTCGGGATTCCAGTCCGACTCCTCATCGCACACGTAGTGGACCGCCTTTCCTCCCGAGAGGTTGATCGCTGCCGTCCACAAGGGGTAATCCGGCGAGGGAACAAGCATCTCGTCGCCATCATTCAGAAGGGCCTGCATGGACATCATGATCATCTCGCTCACGCCGTTGCCCACGTAAACGTCCTCGATCTGCACATCATCGATGCCCTTGATCTGACATTGCTGCACGATCGCCTTCCGCGCCGCGAAAAGCCCTTTTGAGTCGCCGTATGCCTGGGCGAGCCTGACGTTGAGCGTCGCATCGCGGATGATTTCGTCAGGCGCGGTGATGCCGAAGGCCGGGGGGTTCCCGCTGTTCAACTTAATGATGGAGTATCCTTCTTCTTCGAGCCGCCTCGCCTCCTTGAGCAAAGGACCCCTAATTTCATAACATATGTTGTTCATCTTGTTCGATTTCAGGATCTCATGCATGCCTGCTTCTCCTGCCCTCTCGATCTTTCCGTCTTCGTTCAAAAGCGGTTCGCCGTGAGGATTCTGTTTCTCGTCCCCTGGTTCGTTATCTCCTTGACGGCCATGGAGACACGGTTCTCCTTGTCGAGGGCATCCCAGTAAGCATTGAGCACCGCCTCCCCCTTTCCCTTGCAGGGGAGCAGAAGGGGTTCGCCGGTGAAGGCGGGCAGGGGATCGCCGTCGCCGCTGTAAGTGGTCAAGCCCAGGCCAAAGCCGGTCGCAGGCCCCGCGGGGTAGTAATAGTACCGATCGGTGAGCGCCGGATCTACGGGGTTGGCCTTCAAAATTGCCAGGACCGCCTTGACCGAAGGCCCCCGAAAGCTCAGCATCCCGTTGATCCTCGGAGTAAAATTGGGGGCATCAGGTTCGCGTTCCCTGGAAGAAAGGGCCTCCTCGATGGCGCCTGCTTTTTTCAACGTCTCATACATGGTCCGCGTCTGGTCGCCGTTGCTCACGAGGTAGGTTCCGGGAAGATCGAGCATGGCTTCGTAAATGATCAAACTCGGGTCCTTCACCAGGGCGGAGTCGACGGGCTCGGTCCTCAGAGCGCCTCCTTCGACCACGAAACGACGGTTGCGGCTATTGGCGCTACGTCCCATGATCCAATAGATGATGACCCAGACATCCTCTTCAGACCTCCCAAGGACCAGGCCGCGCCCCGGATAGGGGTTGTCTTTCAAGTGGGTTTGAAAGTTCTTTTCCGCTGTTTCTCCGATCTCCATGTCCTCTCCTTATCGTACGAATGGATATATTCGGCAAGGAAGCGAATTCTTCCCCTAGGCTATACCGGCTCGCCCTCTCGTGTCAATGCGCATGGAGCGGGCAAGCGACCAAGGCGGCCGCTCTTCTCACACGAATTTTTGGTCTTGACTTATTAAAGCCGGCGCCGGCACAATATCCAAGCACACGCGAGGTGACTGATGAAAAGATTGAAGTTGGCGGCGGCAATCATGGGTTTCTTTCTTCTTCTCACTTCCTGCGCAAGCTTGTATGAGCCCCCGTCAACCATATACCCTGATCGGCAGAAGGATCCAGGCGCCTATGCCGTCAAACCCGGGACCGCCTATTAGTATCCCCGACGGGCGTGCGGCGTGTCTTCCGACGACGGGCGCCTTTCGCCGGGCTTCGATGGAAGGGGATCCAGTCCGTGGCGGAAGGGCGATTCAACGCGGCATGATCCCATCAGTGGGTCTTCTTTCTCCTGAACTCAGGAAATGAGACGCCCTCACGCGGCTCGTCACGGAAGACCGAAGAGCCGAGAAATTGGGGAGGCCGCGACAAGACTCCATCATCGTACTTTTCTGGTTTCTTTTTTTTCTTTCATGGTTTATTATTAGTACCACTTCCGGCAACAGCTACGATCCGATTGAGGCGTTGACACTGGCGTCAATCCCCCTCGCAGGAAACCGGGATCTGACAGCGAGGTCGATCCCTGCAAAACAGCCTGGATTTTGACGCTGAAGTCAATCCCGTATAAGAAACCGGGCTCTTAGGGTTTATTAATCTAGAAGGGAGAAAAGCATGGAACTAACAGAAGTTTTCGGTTCTAACGTCTTCAATGACAAGGTCATGAAGGGGCGGTTGCCCAAGGATGTCTATAAGGCCTTGAAGGAAACCATCGAAAAAGGCACGCCGCTGCGACCCGACGTCGCCGATGTCGTGGCCAACGCCATGAAAGACTGGGCGATCGAGAAAGGGGCGACCCACTTTACTCATTGGTTCCAGCCTATGACCGGAATGACGGCGGAAAAACACGACTCCTTCATGTCCCCGACCAACGACGGCACGGCAATCCTGGAATTTTCCGGCAAGCAACTGATCCAGGGGGAGCCGGATGCGTCGTCTTTCCCGAGCGGCGGCCTGCGCGCCACCTTCGAGGCGAGAGGATATACGGCCTGGGACTGCACGTCGCCCGCATTCCTGAAGGAAGATGAGAACGGCCATGCTACCCTCACCATTCCTACCGCATTTTATTCGTACAACGGGGAAGCTCTCGACAAGAAGACCCCCTTGTTGCGGTCCATGGCAGCGGTGTCGAAACAGGCCATGCGGGTCCTGAGGGCTGCTTGGCAACACCGCCTCCGTCAAGGTGACGTCGACCGTCGGCCCCGAGCAGGAGTATTTCCTCGTCGACAAGAAATTCTACCTGGAGCGGATCGATCTGATGCTCGCGGGAAGGACGATTTTCGGCGCGCCCTCGCCCAAAGGGCAGGAACTGGAAGACCAGTATTTCGGCGCCATCAAGGACCGGATTTCCGCCTATATGAAGGACCTCGATACCGAGCTCTGGAAGATGGGCATCACGTCCAAGACCAAGCACAACGAAGTGGCGCCGGCGCAGTACGAGATGGCGCCTATATTCACCACCACGAACATCGCGACAGATCAGAACCAGTTGGTCATGGAGACCATGCAGAAGGTCGCCTTCCGTCACGACCTCGTATGCCTGCTTCACGAAAAGCCCTACGCCGGCATCAATGGCTCCGGTAAGCACAACAACTGGTCTCTTTCGACGGATGACGGGATCAATCTGCTCGAACCGGGCCATACGCCCGGCGAGAACGTCCAGTTTCTGGTGCTCCTGAGCGCCTTGCTCAAGGCGGTCGACACCCATGCTGATATCCTGCGGGCGACCTGCGCAAGCGCCGGAAATGATCACCGTCTGGGCGCCAACGAGGCGCCTCCGGCCATCATCTCCGTCTTCATGGGGGAAGAACTTACGGATATCCTCGAGAAAATATCGAAGGGACAGAAGATATCGGCCAAAGGCAAGGAATTCGTCAACGTCGGCGTGGATACGCTGCCCGCTATCCCCAAGGACAATACGGACCGCAACAGGACTTCGCCCTTCGCCTTCACGGGCAATAAGTTCGAATTCAGAATGGTCGGGTCGGCCCAATCAATCTCGGGTCCGAACGTCGCCCTGAACACGATCGCCGCCGAAGCCTTTGACGAGATCGCCACGCGCCTTGAGAAGGCTCGCGACAAGAACGCCGAGGCAGCGGCAATCATCAAGGAGGCGTACAAAAAACATGGCCGGGTGATCTTCAACGGAAACAACTACTCGGCGGACTGGCTGAATGAAGCGGAAAAACGCGGCCTGCCCAATGTGACGAATTCGGTCGATGCCCTCAAGGCATTCGTCACGGAGAAGGCTTTAAAGCTGTTTGAAAAATACGAAGTCCTCTCCCATAAGGAGCTTCATTCGCGCTATGACGTCTACGTCGAGACGTACGCGAAGGAGATCAATATTGAGGCCCTCGCCGCCATCGATATGGTAAAGAAGCAGTTCATACCGGCGGTGATCGAATACGCGACCTTCCTGGCCGATTCCATCGGCAGCTTTCAGTCCGTGTCCGTTCCCGCCTCCGTCCAGGAGGACCTCCTGAAAAAACTGAGCGCCTTGCTCTCTTCCGCATACAAAAACCTTGGCAAGCTCGAGGGTGCGGTCGCAAAGGCACAGGCGGCAACGATGTGGTGAAGGGCGCCGAAGCGTTTAGAGACAAGGTGGTCACTGCGATGTCCGCCCTCCGGAAGGACATAGATGCCTTGGAGACGATCATCCCCAAGGACATGTGGCCCGTGCCCGGTTACGCCGGAGCTTTTGTTCAAACTTTAATCGAGAGAAACCGTCAAATGCAAAGCGACCGGCCTCAAGCAATGAGGCCGGTCGCTTGCTTTCGTGAAGGCTTCAGGCGCCGCCCTTCTCGTGCGGTGGAACGCGCAGTAGGCTGCCGAACGCGAACTGCCCTCTTTCAAAATAGACGAGGAATGACCCCTCCCCCTTACAGATCGAAGTAGAGATAGAACTCGTAGGGATGCGGCCTGAGTCTGATGGGATCGATCTCATTCTTCCTCTTATAGTCGATCCATGTCTCTACCACGTCGCGCTAAAAACATCACCCCTGTACAAGAACTCATTGTCTTTCTCCAGGGCGTTGATTGCCGCTTCCAGGGAACCTGGACGGTCGGTATCTTCGCGAATTCTGCGGGATCCATGTGGTAGGTATTCACGTCGGTCGGGCTCCCCGGATCGGTCTTGTTGACGATGCCGTCAATGCAGGCCATGAGTATGGCAGGGAAGGAGAGGTAGGGGTTGCAGGTGCAGTCAGGCGGCCTGAACTCGATCCTCTTGGCCTTGGGATTGTCCGAGTACATGGGTATCCTCACCGCGGCGGAACGATTCCGCGCGGAGTAGACAAGGTTGACCGGCGCCTCGAAACCCGGCACCAGTCTCTTGTATGAATTGGTAGTGGGTGCGCAGAAGGCGAGTAGGGCCGGGCATGCTTCAAAAGGCCGCCGATGGCATACTTGGCCATTTGGCTGATGCCGGCGTAGCCCTTGGGATCGTAGAAGACGTTCGTTCCCTTGCTCCAGAGGGAGATATGGGTGTGCATGCCGGAACCGTTGTCGCCGAAGAGCGGCTTCGGCATGAAAGTGGCCACCATGTTATTCTTTTTAGCCATATTCTTCACTATGTATTTGTACATCATGCATTGGTCCGCCATCTTGACCAGCGTGCCGTACCTCATATCCATCTCGCACTGACCCGCGGTGGCGACCTCGTGGTGGTGCACCTCCATGTCGAGGCCCGCCTTGATCATGGCGAGGAACATCTCACTCCTGAGGTCCTGTATGGAGTCGTGGGGCGGGACAGGAAAGTAGCCTTCCTTGTAGCGGGGCTTGTACCCGAGGTTCGGCTTCTCGTCGCGGCCCGCATTCCATACGCCCTCGACCGAATCTATGAAATAGTAGCCGGCATTTACAGTCTGATCGAAGCGAATGTCGTCGAAGATAAAAAACTCCTGTTCCGGACCGTAGAAGCTCTGGTCGGCGAAGCCGGTAGTCTTCAAGAAGGCCTCCGCCTTTTTTCCGATGTAGCGGGGATCGCGGCTATAGGGCTTCTTCGTGACCGGGTCGTAGATGTCGCAAAGGACGCTCAGAGTGGGCACGGCACATATGGGATCGACCACGGCGCTCGTCGGATCGGGCAGCAGGATCATGTCTGATTCATTGATTTTCTGAAAACCCCTGATCGAAGAGCCATCGAAACCTATGCCGTCCTCCCAGATGCTCGTCCCGAGATCGCCATAGTCGGTCAGCTCGGAGGCCGGTATGGAAAAGTGCTGCCAGATGCCGGGCAGATCGCAAAATTTCAGATCGACGATCTGTATCTTGTTCTCCCTCAGAAGACGCCCTACTTGCTGGACCTCGCTGTCCGTGACCCCTCCCTGCCACCGGAACGACTTGCCTTTCTCTTTTGCACCAGTTTTTTTGTCCATTCTCTGTCCTCCTTGTTTTTATACGGTATCCTCACGGTACTTTTTCAAGAAGTCAAGGTGCTGGCTCAACAGGTATCCTTCAAAAGGGCAGGCCCTCGAAATCAGTGAGGGGTTTGCACCACAGGCGTGTAGCTATAGCTCTCGCCGGTTACAAGTAAAATCTCCTGACCCATGGTAACCCTGCGCCTGACCGCACGAAAAGGGATGTTCTTTTTTTGCGGCTCAGTCTTAAGTAAAACATGGCATAACCGAAGATACGTATATGGACCATAAACACCTATCCAATATCCGTTCCTGCTACGAGTTCGTAGGCCGGGCCCAGCTAAGGATCGATATGTCGACCTTCAGTCAGTTGCCGCTCCATGAACTGCCCCCTCTCTCCCGAGAATTCCTTTATGCGGTGCTGCAACTGAACCGCGGCAAGGTCGGACATGCCTTGGGCTTCATCAGGCAGGCGAAAGAAAGCGCGGCGAAGGCGGAAGAGCTTGTCTACGCGCTGTATGTAGAGGGACTTCTTTTGTTGCTTCTCGGAGAGTCGGGCGAGGCGATCGACCGATACAAGACGTGCGCGGAAATGTCTGCAGGCAGACCGGAGACAAGACGCTTCATTTTGACGCATTGCTGCTCCTCTCCTCTATCTACATGACCATCGGAGAGCCGGCCCTGGCCAAAGTCTATGAACAGCAAGCGGCCCTGATATTGCCCAGGAAACGGTACATCTAACCTCAATTCCCGGCTCATTGTAACGAGGCCGGCGGCACAACACCCAGCTTCGCATAGAGGTCCATCTGCCGTTTCGTCATTTCCCCCACCATGAGGCGCTGCCCCGGCACTTCAAAGCATTCAATGACATCAAGCTCATCCAGAACTTCTTGCAGGGTGAAGTCTTTAAATAGGTTCCCCTCCTGCATCTTCCTGGTGATGTGGGATAAGAAGATGAGAGCGATGAACTGGACGAAGAGCTTGCCGTTAAGACTCTGCTCAGAGGACACGGCCAGGCGGCGTAAGTTCAACCGTTCTTTGAGATTGTCGAAGGCCTTTTCCACCAGGTCCTTGTTCCGGTAGATGGTGAGCGCATCGAGGGGGTCCTTTATTTCGTTGCTTAAGAGCGCAAAGTATCCGTAGTTGCGTTTCGCCTCCGCGAGGGCCTCTTCCCGGGCAGTAACCTTTGTTCCCCGGACAGGCGTGCTCTTCACCTCGAAGTATCGAACATACTGCTTCTCATGATCCGGATGACGAGTACCGCTTTCCAGCTCTTCCTGCCAATCGGACAGACGGCTATTCAAAGCCTTCTCGTCCTCCAGGGCGCGTTCCGGAGAATAATACAGATGAAGATACATCCGGCGATCCCCCGTGAGGGTGTCCCTTTTGTAGGGGCGATCCTGAGCATAGCCCCAGGTGATCGGCACGGAGTAGGCGTAGAGTTGGTATGTCTGACTATAATGAGTCCAGCTGCGCATCTTCTCCCGAACGGGATCAAGGTGCATCTCGACAAACTTCAGGGGTAGTTTGGCGGCGATGAGGAACTTCATATGATGACGGTACAGGGCGTTGATGTTGGTCGCACTGTAGAAGCCCCGGTCCACAGCTATTCTCTCCGAAAACTTTTCCCCCTCTCCCGTAATGGCTTCCAGAAGGACGGAAAATAGTTTTTCGTAAAGTGATTGCACGAAATAGGGTAAAATGAGCTTGTGAACATGTGAAACTAGACTTTTATGCTGCTTTATGATAAGAGAGGAGCGTGCATGAAAAGAAGCACTTGGGTTTTTCTAGTCTGCGCGACGTCCTCTCCGACAAGGCCCGCGCTTTGTCCGACTGCCGCCAGGAGGGGAAGGTGCATCACAGCGTCCATGACGTGGTGATGTGCGCCTTCTCGATGATGTACTTCCAGGACCCTTCGCTTCTCCAGTTCCAGAGGCGGATGGAAGATGCCAAGGAAACGAGCAACCTGGAGACCCTTTTCAAGGTTCATTCTATCCCGAAAGACACGCAGATACGGGAAGTGCTCGACGAGGTCGATCCGGCATCCTTAGAAGAGGTTTTCCCCGACTATTTCAGAAGGCTCCAGCGGGGCGCGCATCTCGAAGCCTACCGGGTGCTGGAAAAGTATTACATGGCCGTCATAGACGGCGGCGAATACTTCTCGTCGGAAAAGGTCTCCTGCCCGGGGTGCCTCAGAAGGAACGGCCGTTTCCTCCACCAGATCGTCCAGGCCGCCGTCGTTCATCCCGACAAGAGCCAGGTCATTCCCCTTGCTCCCGAAGAGCTGAAGAATGCCGACGGCGCCGAGAAGCAGGACTGCGAGGTCAACGCAGGAAAGAGACTCATCGAGAAACTTCGAAGGACTCACCCCAGACTGCCCTTCATTATCGTCGCCGACGGACTCTATAGCGAGCAGCCCTTCATCCTGAAGACCCTCTCGGAGAGCATGCATTATGTCCTCGTGGCCAAGGAGTCGGACCACGTCGTGCTCACGCAGTATGTGGACGGCGCCCGCGCCTTGAAGGAGACCTCCACTATGGAGGTAAAAGTGGGAAAACGGCGCCGCGTCTATGAGTGGATCAACGATGTTCCCTTAAGCGGCAACGACGACGCCCCTTCGGTCAACTACTTCACCTACAGCCTTTACAATGAGGGAAAGAGGACCTACCGCAACAGTTGGGTGACCGACATTCCCGTAGAGAAGAAAAACATAGAGGAGCTGTCAAGAATAGGCCGGTCGAGATGGAAAATAGAGAACGAGGTCTTCAATACCGTGAAGAACCACGGCTACCACATAGAACACAACTACGGCCATGGCGCAAAGCACCTCTCGTTCAACTTCTTCCTCCTCAACATGCTCGCCTTCTTCATGCATCAGATATTTGAACTGACGGATAAGCTCTACCGGGAATGCAGACAGAAGCTCGGGAGCAAGAAGAACCTCTGGGACCACTTCAGGGTGTCGATCCGTTTGCTCATCTTCCCCGACTGGGAGACGCTCCTGCGAAGAATCCATACGCCGTCGGCCTTCTGGTAGCTAAGCGGATTCCGCGAAAGTTGCTTCGAGGGGAGGTATGCCCCTTTTTTACGGCAAAGGTCGAGCCGCGCCGTTTGCGCCTCCTTCTGTCCCCCATGCCATCCCCCAATGCCGTTGAAGGCGTGGTCTATTCTGTCTCCCGCCGCAAGATAAGGGTCTCAAGGGGCTTCCTGAGGATCTGCATGCAGTTCGGGGAGAATGGCTGCCCGGTCCAGGACCACCTTGATCTTCTCATAGCCCAGCGCGTTCATGTCGGCCAACAATTTCCTCAAAGTCTTCACGTCGGGGATGTTTCCCGAGAGCTTCCGGTAATAGAAGGGCAGGCGCGATTGCTGTCCGAAGAGCAGGGTCAGGTTGATCTGCGCCAGATGCTCATGATCCTTGTTTTTGCCGTAGCGCACCTGCCTGAGACAGTGGGAGTAGCTGGAGATGGACGTACTGTCATATTCTTTCTCTACCCGGCGTTTTCCCTGAAGCCGGAAGAATCGCTGCCTCCCTTCCTCGGTGAGGGAGGCGAAGAGATCACTGCTTCTCTGGGAGGAGATGACTTCACCATGGGGATGCCGGTGAACGTGAGCCCAGCGGGGGAAGCGGCTGAGAGGGTTCCTATCCTCCACTATCAGGTAATACGCAATAGACAGGATCTGCAGATAGTGCTTGGGAAAGCATGTCTTCAGATCCTTTGCCACCCCTATCTCCTCCCCTATGCGGTCGAAGAGATAAGTAGCGCCGTAGAAGCATCGGCCGGTCCGGGTAATGGGCACCGGACCGGGTTTAATCTTCTTCCCCTCATTCGGTACCTTCTTCTTTCTGGTAGGGATGATTTCCCCTGTCTCGGGGTCTACCCTCCCGATACACGTGCGCCGTGCCCGGGACTGTTGCTTCTGCTTATCCCAATAGGAGGTTGACTCATACGCATATCTGACCCCGGTCCTCTTATTGGTCTGATACACGATAGCCATGCGCGATTCCCTCCATCATCGTTACAACATATTATGTTGTAACGATGATGAATGCAAGGAAAATCGGATCTAAGGTGACTATTATCAAGGGGTTGAGGTCATTTCCTCGTTACATTTCCTCGGGAAGTCAAGTGATAACAGTTTGGAGTGGGGCGAGGAAAGGCCTTAAGTCAAGAATAAAGATTTGACCCCATGCCCATACTGTTTCACTCCAAGAGCGCGCTCGGTGCGTATCTGAGACGACTACGGGCACGACTCGGCGCACCCAAGGCAATCACCGCCACTGCCCATAAGCTGGCTCGTCTTATCTATTCCATGCTCGCTCACAGAACCGCATACACCGATCTCGGTCAGGAGTACTACGAACAGCGCTATCGGACCAGGGCAATACAGAACCTGAAGCGGAAAGCTCAGGAACTGGGATTCGAACTGGTCACAACAGACAAGGCAGCTGCTCTATGAAATACAGCAATTCCAAACAGTTGGGGAGAAGTTACTCAGAAGGGATCACTTTTTTACGGTCGTCCCCTTCTCCGTCCCTGAGGCTCGGCCGTGACAGCGGACAAGGATTTTCTTGAAATGATCGTCGGTAGGTGGTATCACAGAGAATGGACTTGATTCTGAACCCGGGTCAATGGCTCTCTCGCAACCAGGAAATGTTGAAGCTAATCAACTCGTTTGCACCGTGGTTCGCGGCCATTGGTACAATTGGTGCCGCGAGTATGGCACTCTATCTTGGTCTTAGGCGCGATCGGATCAAGCTCAGAGTCAGCGCGATTCATAAGCTGTTTCAGTGGGAAGGAGGACCACGAAGAGACTACCTCGAAATAAGGGTGGTAGAGATGTTTCGCTTCTCAAAAGCAATGATTACGGGAATTGACCTAAAATGGGGACTATTAAGAAATACGCTGTCTTGCGCCAATGTTTAGAAGTGTGTTACTAACAGTCTGCCAATCGAAATAGAGCCTGGTAGGGAGAAACAGCCAAATACTATCCTTGGAATACCTGGTTGAAGGTGTTTTCAACAGAAGAGTGGATTGGTGGATGCAGATATCCTGGCGTAGCGGTTGAGAACGATGAGAATCAGGGCGTGGACATCAATCAGGAAGCTGTTCGAAGCACGAATCAGGCGAAACGACCAAAAGGAGCTAATGAGAAGCAGCATCACCAACGGAAGGTGAGGGATAGGCCTGCACGGATTATGCTTCTGGTAATTGCAATAGCGGTGGGGAAGGACGGGGCCCTCTAATGGGCAGCCACTCTATGCTCGTTTGCCGCTATATGTTCAGAGTGATATCAATAGGGAAGATTAAGTGGCGAAGTCTCCCCGATGTCTTCGAGAGTGCTTTTGAAACATATCCCGCACGGTGTGATACGGGGAAAGCGGCAACTGGTCGCGGGACGTGTGTTCGCGATCACCGACTCAACAGGAAAGCAGCTCGCATTGAAGTGTCTATTTTCCGAACTGGTATCAACGGAAAAGCGAAAACGTTTCAAAAATCAGGTTGAATTATGCAACAAACATGTCCATCGGAACGTCATTCGCATAACTGATTTCGGATGGTCGTCGAAGCCGAAGACACCTTCTACGTCATGCCGTTTTTCCCAACGACCCTCAGAGGCCTTATGGCGAATGGCATCCCTCACGGGCAGGTTCTGCCCTTGTTCAGTCAGATGATGAATGGCGTCGAAGCGGCCCACCTCAATCGGGTGTTTCATCGCGATAAAACCTGAGAACTTCTTGTATAATTCTGCATTGGATTTGATAGTGGCTGCTCCGATTTCGGCATCGCTCATTTCGAAGAGGAGGTGCTCGCCACTGCGGTGGAGACAAAGGCAACTGCCAGAATGGCCAACTTGGGATATTCAGCTCCTGAGCAAAGAACAAAGGGGGCGATAGAGATCTGCGCGCAGACATCTATGCCTTGGGATTGATACTGAACGAGATGTTCACCGGCTTGATACCCCATGGGACGAGCTACAAGACCATTGGCAGCGTAGCTCAAGAATACATATATCTTGATTCGATAGTTGAAAACATGATTCGACAGTTTCCTGGGACGCGGCCTCCGGCCCTCGAAGAAGTCAAGGAGGACTCATCAGACGCAGAAACGAGTTCGTAGCTTTGAGCAACTTGACTTTCAAAGGCGGGCCGTTGTTCCAACCAAAAGTCCTAAGCAGTTAACTCCGGTGAGTCTCATAGCGGTAGAAGTCGGATCACGGGGTTCTCGTACTGCAACTGGACAGAGCCCGGAAGCGGCCTGGATATCCCGATTTCGAAATCCAAGAGGCGGGTTCTAGTCGCTGTCTAATTTTGAACCACAAAAATTCCAATTCGATCATGATACGGCAAGAATTATGGTGAGGACGCTTGGCTCAAGCTATTGTTGATTTCTTCAAGAGGTACCTGGACATGGCCACGCGCGGCTACCAACGAGACCTGATGAAATGGCGGCGCGCCGGGAGTATGACAGGGAGAAGCTTAGGCGGGAAGTTGACGAGGCCGAACGAACGAAACGCGTATTCAAGAATGAAGCTGTAAAGTTGATGGCATATGCTCCTATATTTCCGCCTCCCGCGATCTCGTCTCCGTCACGTCGGCGGACGCTCACCATCTCTCAGGCGTGACGTCCTTGAATTTTGTTCCAGATAGACAAAGCCAGCCAACAAGCGGCTGTCGGTATCGTGGATGTATCCGGCTCCCGGTGTGTCACCACCCCCACTATTTGCTTTCAAACTGTAATCCCCGGCTTCAGTTACGCTGCCTGATCGCCATTGGTGAAAGAGAGGTTATCCTGTAGCATTAAGCTGGATGGCTAACTTGCCTGCCGGGGGCATCAGCGGAGTTGGTGGGTGGCTCCGGCATCGTGTCGACTGCACGGAGGGAATGTTCATATGGGGATGCAATGTGAGCGAGTACGACCGTCGGCGTACTACTGTACGCCAAGGGCGAATTTGAAGCCCACGTCGGTTGATCCGGGGCACCCACCGTCGCAGGATTCGGGTCGGCGACATTCCCTCCGCGCAGTTCGCCGACCGACCATAGACGCCCAAGAGAAGTTCTATCGCCGCGCACTGCACTACTCGCCATCCGCTTTATGACGGAGGCGGCGTAGGCCGATGTTCGGCCGATCCGCGTTCATCATCGCTCAAGCCTTTGGCCCCATCCAGGAACCGCCGCATGAGAAGCAAGGCTTTCCCCCATTCACGGGTGTGATGCTCGTAGAATTTTGCAGCTCTTCGACTGCAAAGAAATCGTAGGGATTCGAGTCGACGAGACCCTGCCAGAGATCGACAGCCTCTTCCCGGCGGCCTGCCTTTTTATAGATCAGGGAGAGCGAGCGCCTCGCGCCAACCGATACCTCCTTATAATGGGACAGAGTCAACGCCTCGAACATCCCGGTCGCCTTTTCGTCTTCGCCGCGTTCGTAGAAGAGCCCGGCCAGCCTGAGCAGGTCGCCGTGATGATTGCGCCCCGTCTCAAAGCAACCTTCCACAAGGTCGGCCAGGTACTTGAGGAGCGACGCCATCGAGAGGACGTCAAGTCTGTTGTGCTTGAAAACGTCTTTTAAGACCGATCCGTCCCTCTTCCTGAGCCAGTCGAAGTAGCGTTGGGGAATTTCGATGCCCGGTATATCTTTCTCACGCTCCAGGCCGAGGACGTGCGTTTCTATCGTCGACAGGCGCACATTTTCCAGGCGATGGGACAAGACCCTCCTACTCGGATGGAGCAGGTCGATGTGAGGCATTGAGGTAAGCCTGTCGAAACATCGGTTGAGGATGAACCGCGCCCCGAGAAGGTTCAGGTCGTAGGCCTTGCCGTTGAAGCTCACCAGGAACCGCTTCTCCCCAGCAAGCTCGCCAAGATAGGCGAGCATGGCGCCTTCTTCCGAGAAGTCGCGGGCAAAGAGCTGGCAGGTGACGAACGAGCCGGCTTCGAACCACCCGAGGCCGATGAGGAAAGGAAAGGTCCCGGTGCCTCCTGCGAGACCCGTGGTCTCGGTATCGATGAAGAGGCCGTCGCCTATGGACATGTCTGAAGTTATCCCGACGCCTGCAAAGAAGGCCGCTGCCTCCATGCTCGCGCGGCTCGCATCGCAGACGCGTGCACGGCCGTGAAGATCGCCTGCCTCTGCCCTGCTTTTACTTAAGAAGAAGCTGCCTTTCCCGGTGAAAATTTCCTGACCTGCCACGACATGCTCGAGGGGGGTCGGGTTGACCCGGGAGAAGGCGACGCCCGCCTGGGCGCTCCGGCCCCGGCGGTCCATGATCCTGTCGAGCTTCAAGCGAAGCTCGTCCATTCTGTCTCGCCGGAGGGCCACAGGGGCTTTCGATGCGTCACCCGTGAGGCGGTCGAGGCGGTCTTTGAGACTCATGACCTATCCATCAGATCGAGGATCTGCAACGCCGCATCCTTTGCCGAAGGCCCTACCTCCAGAAGGGGTCCCACACACGTGGGACAGCCGTGCTCGCAGGCGCAGGAAGTGATGACCGAGCGAACCGCGCGCATCAGCTCATCGTGCCTGTCGAAGAGGTTCTCGGAGAATCCGATGCCGCCGGGGTAGGCATCGAAGATAAAAATGTGGTTTGGCGCCGGTTGGTGTTAAGTTCCTCAAATGCTTCTTTTAAGGCCCAGTACCAAATGAGCATGTCGCGGACCCTGCCTTCGAAAATAAGGATCAAGGCGACTAGTGGCAGAATCAGCAGGGCAATGAAGAGGGCCCTGGGGATATCGAAGTTATCCGCCACATCGAAGAGGTGAGGGATGAAGCCTAAGACTTGGATATAGTTGAGAGTGTCATCCCAAGAGAAATAACCAACTAAAGCGCAGATGTAAATGAGGTAAAGAATAAAAATGGAAAAAGAAGGGACCAGGACCGCGGGGATAAAAAAGCGCCTTGATCCTCCACCTAAGCAATTGGTCCCGGATCAGGATCATGATGATGAAAGTGTTGATGAGCCAAAGAATCAACACTATAAAATGTTGCCAGACTAAAGAGAATTCGTTGCAGAATCTGGGAAAGACAACGGAAAGATATGAAATTGACATCAAAACCGGGATCAGGATGATGGGCCAGAGTGTATGTTTTTTTGGGAATGGGGTGGTCATGTTTTCCCTTAACTTGGATTGGTCAGGCTTCATTATATAAAGGAGTTGGGATGGAACGGTGGAATTTGAGCGGTTGACTTGAAAGGATTCGGTTAAGGCAAGCAATAAAAAAGCCGACCTTGCGAGGGTGGCTTTTTTACGTCTGGCGACTAATCAGCGTAAATCTATTATCCGTTCATGAATTCGTCATAAGCGGTGAGGTCCAACATGCCGTGGCCGGAAAGATTGAAAAGGATGATTCTTTTCTTTCCTTCCTTTTTCGCCTCTTTGGCTTCCGATACCGCCTGGGCGATGGCATGAGAGGACTAACAATGTTTGTTATGTACATGTTGCTTGGTTCAGTTACATATTTGTTAGATGCTCGGTATCCACATAGGTTTTATATCCATATGCCACTAATCCTT
>CAVVPU010000084.1:0-3563 GCA_963750015.1 uncultured delta proteobacterium
CGCATTTCCTTTGATGAAGGCCTGCCGATAGGGAGCGTACTCATCAGGGTATATATGTAATAAGACTCACAGATGCACGAAACATGTTGACAGAGAACGGTTCCTCATATACCATTTATACCTGATCTCTTTCTGCGCGCGGTGTTGTCTGACCCCGGTACCGACCAAAGAGGCAAGCCATTGCGATGTAAGGAACAAGAGGGGTGGATAGGCGGCGAGGAAGGATTCAGAGTACTTTTCCTGAGCGGGTTGACCGGGGTGCATATAGTTTGACCGCATCGTCGGGAAGTCCATGAACAAAACAGAGATCCTGGATATATCGGGGTCAGAATAACGATAAGCGGAGGTTACTATGAACGACAAACTAGTGAGCCTTATGGCCGACCTGATGGAAGATGAGACTATCGCCCTGGTCAAAGATCTGATCAAGCAGGGAGTGGACCCCCTGACCATTCTCGATGATGCCCGTCTCGCCATGGAGCAAGTCGGAAAACGTTTCGAGAAATGTGAATACTTCATTCCTGATCTGATGATGGCCGGCGAGATCCTCAAAGGCATATCGGACATCGTCAAGCCTCTCCTTACGGGCGGTCAGGCAGCGCAGAAGAAAGGCAAGGTCCTCATCGGCACGGTGGCCGGAGATATCCATGACATCGGCAAGGACATCGTGACTTTCATGCTCGACGTGAGCGGGTACGACGTACTCGACATCGGCATCGATGTACCGGTCGATGTGTTCGTCGAGAAGATCAAAGGGTTCGGGCCGCAGGTAGTTGGCCTGTCCGGCTTCCTTACCCTCGCCTTCGACTCCATGAAGAAGACCGTCGAAGCCCTTGAGGCAGCCGGTGTGCGGGACAAGATGAAGATCATGATCGGCGGCGGCCAGATGGACGACGAGATCAAGAAGTACGTCAAGGCCGATGCCTACGGTAAGGACGCCATAGCAGCCGTCAATCTTTGCCGGGAGTGGATAGGAGCATAAGGCCGCTCGCAAGGGACGCATCGAAGCCGGCCCATAGGGCAGACGAACGAAGCGGTCTCATGACCATTAGCCAGAGAAGCAGCGCGTGCTCATGTGGTCCGGAGTGCGTAAAAGGCTTGGTGCGCCGGGTTAAGTTACAGGTGCAACCGGCCAGGGCTCCGGGTCTTGCATTAAAGACTAAAGACAGGTCCAGGCACGGACCGATCTGTTTCATATAGTCTATCGAAGCCAGGATTCGGAAGCGCCCCTTCCGGACCCTGGCTTCGGCATTCCTCCTCGAGGATATCTCACCTTGAATACCACGGAACGATGAAGAAACACATACAGGCTGTCATTGAAGCGCTCAATCACCGGCACCCCGATTTCATGCCGAGAGGGGAACTCTTTCTTACGACGGATTTCCTGAATAGGTCCTTTGCCGGTCCTGCCGACAATTACCTGGGACAATTGGAAAGGGCGGCGCGTATCATGGACCTTTCCCTTGTCGGACTCGACCTCAACGAAGGAGCTTCCGGCCTCGTGCCTTCCCTGAATGAGGCGAAGGAGCTTCAGGACCGCTTCCTGACAGGGTATATAAACGGTCCCGTCTCCCGCCTGATCGAGACCTACGGCTTTATGGATGCCATGAAGAGCATCAGGAAAGAGCCCGGACTTTTTTTGAAAACAGCGGACAACCTCCTGCGCTATGTCGAAACGACAGCCAAAGCAGCCCGAAAAAATGGCCTCATGGCCATCGCCCTGGCCGACGATATCGCCGGAAATAAGGGCCTCCTCTTTTCGTTCGATTATTTCGTGGCGACTGTCTGGCCGGTGTACCGGGAAATTGCCGGGATCATAAAGGAGAATGGCCTCTTCACCTTCTTTCACTCTGACGGAGAAATGCGGAAAGTGATTGAGTTCCTCATTGAAGCGGGTTATGACTGTATACACCCGGTAGACGTGCAGGCCAATCTCGACCCGTATTCCTTGCGGGAAGAATTCGGCCAACGGGTATCTTTTATGGGGCATATCGACATCATGGCCTGGGAGGCGGAACGAATCTCCTCGGAAATTCACCGCGCAGAGCAGGTGTTTGACGGGGGAGGCTTGATACTCGGGTCGATGGGCGGCATTTCCATGGAAGTAAAACCAGAGGCCCTTCGGGCGCTCTACCCGGGATTTGGGGAATAAGGACTCGAGAGATGTCTTATCGATTATCAGCATAAAGGGATCAAGAAACCATGGAACAATACAAAATACTCTTTGCCCCTTCCCTGAAAGAAATAGTTCAGGAAGAGGGCAAGACGGTTCTGGATGCAGCCCGCGAGGCGGGAGTTTATGTCGACTCCCAGTGCAATGGGAAAGGGAAATGCGGCAAGTGCCGGGTGCGCGTCGTAGAAGGCAAGGCAGGACCCTTCCGCGACGAAGAGGCCGAGTTCATCAGCCAGCCCGACAGGACCCTCGGGTTCAGGCTTGCCTGCATGACCAGCATAACTGGAGACCTCACGGTTCTTGTGACACAGGAGAACATCCTTTCGGCAGATTCCGCCAAGAAGCTCTTCTCCGGAAGGTCGGCCGTGCTCAACCCGGCAATAAAGGCTTATTCGCTGGATCTTCCCAGGGAAGAGGGGCCTCAAACCGCCTACCTGGAAAGGATCGCGGGCCTGCTCCAAGAGCGCTTCGGCCTTGCGAGCCTCGCTATCGATCTCCGCGCGCTTCAGGGACTCGGGGAGGTGATGAAGGAAGCCGCGGGGACGATCACGGTTTTTGTCTGGATGGATAAGGAGATCGTCGACGTGAGACCCGGCAGGGACGAAACGCGTCTGGGTCTTGCCCTCGACGTCGGTACGACCACGGTCGCTCTCTACCTCTGCGATCTGGCGACCGGCGAGATCGTCGCAAGCGCCTCGACGACGAACCCCCAGGTTCTCTTCGGCACCGACATCATGTCCCGCATCTCCTACTCCTCCCACCATCCCCTCCAGGGGGTCAAGCGAATGCAGGGAGAGCTCGTGCGGGCGGTCAATACCCTGATCGAACAGATGACCGGACGCTCCGGCTTCTCTTCACACCAGATAATGGATATGACGGTCGTGGGAAATACGGTGATGCACCATATCTTCCTGGGAATTGCTCCCGATCATCTGGGCCTTTGGCCTTTCAGCCCGTCGGTCCAGGGTTCGGTGGATGCGAAGGCCAGGGAGCTGGGAATTGCCATCAACCCTTCGTGCTACGCTCATGTGCTCCCCGTGGAGGCAGGCTTCGTGGGAGCCGACAACGTGGCGGTCCTTCTTTCCGAGGAGCCCTACAACAAGGAGGAGATCGGCCTCATCATCGATCTCGGCACCAACGGAGAGCTGGTCTTGGGGAACCGGGAAAGCCTCTTTTCCTGCTCCTGCGCCACGGGCCCCGCCCTCGAAGGGGCCCACATCGTGAGCGGCATGAGGGCAACAATCGGTGCAATCGAGAAGGTCCGGATAGATCCGGCGACCCTGGAGGTAGACTACGCGGTTATCGGTACGGACGGCTGGGCAAGCCAACATGACCCGGGCACCCTTAAGCCCGTGGGAATATGCGGCTCAGGGATAATCGACACGGTCGC
>CAVVPU010000085.1:0-11388 GCA_963750015.1 uncultured delta proteobacterium
GCGCATATCGGGCGCCCTCAGGCCCTTCGAGAGCCTGCCTCCCTTCAAGAACTTCACAAACCTCATGCACCCCGGCTCCTTCGGGATCTTTGCGAGTCCGGAAATGCAGCAGGCCCTCGAGGCGATGAAAAAAGCAGGACAGGAAACGGCGCGCCTGGGCCTCTATTCGCGGCGGTTCGAGGAGATTGTCCGCGAAGAAGGCTTCCCCTCTCAAGGCCCCGGCAAGAGCCAGGCCCCCTTCGATCTGTTGGGCGATGTCCTTCGCGGTACCAAAGGGCTCATGCTCGAATGTATAAAGGCCGGAGACCGTGCTCAGGGCGGTCGAGATGATCCTGCCCCTCAGATCGAAACCGGCATAAATACGGCGAAGGCGTCCGACAGCAAGCTCGTCTTCATAGCCCTTCATAAGGGGCTCGACGGCTTCATGTCGCCCGAACAGTTCAAGAAATTCTATTGGCCGACCCTGAGGGAGCTTGTAGTGGCCCTCATCAAAGAGGACCTTATCCCTTATCTCTTCTGGGAAGGCGATTGCACTTCAAGACTCCCCTTCATCTCCGACATTCCGCCGGGAAAAGCCATGTACCGGTTCGAGGCCACAGACATCTTCAAGGCGAAGGATGCACTGAGGGACAAGGTGTGCATCAGGGGCAACGTGCCGATCTCCTTGCTCGCCACAGGCACTCCCGACGACGTGAAAGCCTACTGCAAAAAGATTATCGATTATGTCGGCGAAGGCGGAGGTTTTCTCATGGATACCTCTGCGGGTGTGACGGACGCGAGACCCGAGAACCTGCGGACCATGTTCGAATTCTCCCGGGAATACGGATCACACTAGATCGTACGAACAAGGGCCGAAAAGACGCATGATCCGTCCTTTCGGCCCTTGTCGATTTCAATTATGGGGCTCAGCGCCCCCTCGACAGGCATAAGCCTGCCGAGCCTCCCCGCTCAAGCTCGCTTCGCTCGTTGTCTTCGATACCCTGCTGCTTGCAGCGGGGTCAGCCACTCCTTTCCGCTTGGGCTCACACCACGTTTCCCACGTCGTAGCCCAGGCCGGCTTCTTTTTCCCTGAGTTGCCGGATCGCCTTACGAAAGCGCACGTATCTTCTTGCCGACTCGATGATGAGGAGGAAGCCCAGGATCATGAAAAATGCTCCCGTACAGGCATAGAGGAGACCGCCGAGAAACTTGATGATCACGAGACCGACCGACGTGAAGGCGAGACCTGTCTGCATGTAGGAGTGCATGGTCCTCTCCCTCGAAAGAAGGGTCTGCTCCTCCGCCATGAGGATCCGTATGTCGCGTTCTTTTTCCATGCCTCGTGCGCCCCTTTACACTAGCGAGTCTACGAAAAGAGAGTCACCTGTCAATACACCAAATCCCTTCCTCGAATCTGTTACAATATTCTGTGGCCGGTTTTTTACCTATGTCGAAAGGAGAGATGAAGGCGCGCGGGTGGGAGAGCCTTGACGTGATCCTCATATCGGGCGACGCCTACGTCGATCACCCGTCGTACGGCACTGCGGTGATCGGAAGAGTGCTCGAGGCCGCCGGCCTGCGGGTGGGGGTCATAGCCCAGCCGGACTGGAGAGGCGTTGAAGACTTTGCCCGGCTCGGCCTCCCCAGGCTTTTTTTCGGTATCACTGCCGGAAATATGGATTCCATGGTCTCCAACCTGACCTCCCACAAGAAGTCGCGCCTGAAGGATGCATATTCACCCGGTGGAAAGGTAGGGCTGAGACCGGAAAGAGCCACGATTGTCTACTCGAACCGCGTGCGGGAAGCCTTCGGGAAGGTCCCTATCGTTCTCGGCGGAATCGAGGCGAGCCTTCGCAGGTTGGCCCACTATGATTGGTGGGACAACAGGGTGAGGCGATCCATTCTTCTCGACGCCCGGGCCGACATCCTCGTCTACGGAATGGGAGAGGCCCAGGTCCTGGAGATCGCCCGCCGGATCGCCGAAGGTGATGAACTCACAGGCATACCGGGGACAGTGGTCGTGCGCAAGTCGCCATCGTGGCCCGGGGAGTCCGAGACCATCGCCTCCTTCGATGAAGTCAGGGGCGATAAGGAAAGGTTCAATGATGCGTTCAAGGCCATAGTCCGCAACCAGAATCCCCTGCGCGGAAAAGTCCTGGTTCAGCCTCACGGAGATCGCTTCGTCCTCCATTTTCCTCCTCCCGCGCCTTTCCCGGAGAAGGAACTGGACCGAATCTACGAGCTGCCTTACGAAAGGCTGCCCCATCCTTCCTATCAAGCGAAAGGGGGCATTCCCGGTTTCGAGACCGTCCGCTTCTCTATTATCTCTCACCGCGGTTGCTGCGGCGCGTGCAGCTTCTGCTCTTTGTCGATGCATCAGGGAAGGATTATCCAGTCGAGGAGCCCTGACTCCGTATTGAGAGAGGCCCGGAAAGTATCTGAAATGAAGGGGTTCACAGGCACGATCACCGATGTGGGGGGACCTACGGCAAACCTTTATCGTGCCTCGTGTTCCCAATGGGCAAGGGAAGGCGGTTGTGCCCACCGAGACTGCCTCGTTCCGAGTCGGTGTAAGAGCCTGAAGCTGGGTTACAAGCAGGCGATGGACCTTTACCGTGCGATCCTTGACTTGCCCAAGGTGAAGCACATGTTCATAGAGAGCGGCCTTCGCCATGATCTGCTCGTCGACAAGGAGGCGGAAAGCTACCTCGAGTATGTGTGCAGACACCACGTGGGAGGCCAGATGAAGGTGGCTCCCGAACATTCGTCCAACCGGGTGCTGCGCCTCATGAACAAGCCCGATTTTTCCGTTTTTGAGCGATTCATGGAGCTTTTCAGAGAGATACGGGAACGGACGGGGAAAGAGCAGTATGTTGTCAATTACTTCATCAGCGCCCATCCCGGGGCGACCATAGAGGACGAAGAAGAGCTCAGGGCATATCTCAGACAAAACCGGATGAGGCCCCAGCAAGTGCAGGATTTTACACCCTTGCCATTGACTCTCTCGGCGTGCATGTACCATACCGAGAAACACCCGTCAACCGGAGAGCCGATACACGTGGCCAAATCGTTCCAGGAGCGCAAGGCTCACCGGGCCGTCATTCAGACAAGGGATTCCTCCCCCGGTGTTCATCGGAACGGTCAAGGCGTGCGAAGGGCCGTAAACCTTAACCTCCGGGCAAGAAAGGCGAAAAAAAGAGAAGGCCGATAGACATTAGGCCTGTTCCCCGGACCGGTTGATTCTTTTTTCGTATATATCCCGGCGGAACCGCAGTATACTTCTGCTCTAAGCTGGTCAACCGGCCGAATTGAGGGATGGGGAAATTCTATGATAGGTCGTTTTTTTAAGTCGCAGGCCGCAAAATACCGAACCATTCTCCTCGAAGAGGCACGGCGCATAGACGGCTTCATGCGACTTCTCATGAAACAGCGCAACACGGGAACCAAATGGACCAAAGATGAGAAGGCCCAACTCAGGCGCTATATATGGGGACTGGCCTTCTATGCCCCTATTCTGTTCGTTTTTTTTCTGCCTGGAGGGTTCTTCCTTATTCCTCTCCTTGCCGAGGCGGTGGATAGAAGGCGTCGCTCGCGAAAGCCGGTCGACAAGCACACAGAGACCGCCCCCTAATATAGGGTTCTTTTTATCGCAGGCGAAATCCCGGCATCAGGCTAGAGGATTCCGGCGGCCGGGGGCCGCCCTCGATCCGCATGACCGCCTTCTGGAAAACGTGCAGGAGAAAGCGCTTTTCCAGCGGATTCAACGTATTCAGATTAACATCAAGATCATGGATGATGAAACCGTGTCCGTCGTCTGTCAGGTACTGGTGGGATTGGAATTCTTTTCTCATGTCGTCGTAAGTCTTTTCTATGCTGCTGCCGCTTATGTTCGCGCTCTCCACCACCCAGTTTCCGTTCCTTCGCTTCAAGGTCAGAAGATGCTCGACCGAATCAACCCCTTCTTCCGTCGACCAAAGACTGGTCAGACTCGAAAGAGCGGCTTTCGCGGACCTGCTGTCCGGCTTTTTTCTCAGGGAAACGGCCACGTCTACCGGATTCTCTTCCAGGAAGGGGATCCAGAAATGGCTTTTGCGCGTAATCACCTCATAATTATCATTGTCGAGTAGATCGTAGCGTTCGAGGAGCGCGAGCTCAAGCAGGAACAGGGAGTCTGAAGATTCTTGCTTAGGCCCCGGCGCCTTCACCTGTACGCCGGATATCGCCTCCCCATAGCTGCCTCCACGGATCTGCTGAAAAAAGGCCTGGGTCGCCTCGTCGATCTTATTGTTCTCTCCCACCAGTGAGACGAGAACAATCGCCACGGCTACCAGTAAAGCAGCCACGCCGATAAGGGCGCCCAGGAGTATGCGCGATTTTTTCATGAACCACCGTCAATTTTTTTGTTGTGCACAACCGGTTCGATCCCTCTTGCCCTTCTTTCATCTCCACAGAACGTTCAGCTCGTTCCTGTCGACGAGCCGATAGTAGGAATATCGCGGGAAACCTGCCATCAGTCCGCCGGCCACCTTTTTGTCCGCCGGAACGTCGAGAATATCGAGAAGTGGCCTGTAACCGCTGATAGCGCAGCCCTGAAAAAGTCCTGCCCAGCACGTACCTACCCCGAGGGTGGGAGCGATGAGCTCGGCATAGGCAAAGGCAAAATGCGCGTTTTCCTGACCTCTCGGGAATTCTTTGTCGCATAAGGCTACGATGAGGTGAGGGGCGTCCCTGAGAATCAGATCTTTTCCTGTTACCCTGGCGGCACGCACGATGCCGGAGAAATATTCTCCCGTTGGAGAGCCCTTTTGTATCTCCTCTTCCATCCAGTCAATGGTCGCGGCCGATATCTTGTCCATCAAGTCCCTGTCTGAGATGACGAGATAGGAAAGGCCCTGAGAATTGCCGCCGGTCGATGCGAAACGGGCAGTATCAAGGATCTGGAGGAGCTTCTCCCGGGGCACGTGCTCTTTTTTATAACATCTTATCGAACGGCGGGACCTTAAGAACTTCACCACCACGTCAGACTCGGGCGCGAGATAGTTCTTGAGCGGCACCTGACGTGAGAGCGGTGCGTAAAGATTATCGAGGGCCTCGGTCGGGCATGAGGCGACACAGTGGCCGCACGCAAGACAGGCGCGCGATCCCGTTTCTTCCGGGCCATCCTGGCCGAGGCTAATCAGGGAAACGGGACAGACCGCCGCGCAGGCCCCACATTTCGTACATCGTGTCTCGTCAACATGCAGAAAACCCATTTTGAGTCTCTCCTTGAATTACTATGCAACTTGTGGATTCCGTCTATTCTACCACGTTCGGCCCCGGAAAGCCTCATTCTCGAAAGCAGCCAATTCTGCTATACTATTCCCAAACAAAGGAGCATATTGCATGAGTATCTATTTCATCTCGACGCGCGTCACACCGCTTCCAAACAACCCGCTCATTGAGAAGGTCGAGCGGGCCCTCGCCTATTTCTGGATCGAGGACGCATCAGGAGAAAAGGCTATGGAGAGGGCGACTGCCCACCTGGCTTCCTACCGCTGGAACCTCGAGGCAGTCGACTCCGGACCGGTGGAGACGACGGCCGCCGATTTCGTGGATCAGGAAGAGGGGCTCACGAATTTCTGGAAGGCCAAACAAAAAGGTTTTGCCGCCCGTTTTATCGCCAAGCCGAAACAGGTCGGGCCGGACGCGGATAAGCAGGTTTAACGCGGCCGGGCAAAGAGAATCAGCGAACCCTGCCATTTCGCGGCCCCTTCTCAGAGACGCGTTTTTTTCTGGAGCGTTACCTCTCCAGCCCTGCCGCGGATGGTCCCGTATTCGCAGTCACAAACCGGCAGGTCATCTTCTGATGAGAGGCGCGAGGCAATATCGATCAGCCTTTCGAACCTGTAGCCTCGTGTCAGGGCGAATTGGATGAAGGAGGCGAGGAAGGGGGCCCAGCGTTTGCCTTCCAATTCGGTATGGACGGCCATCACGTTGAGTCCGGGACCGAGCAGGCCGGCGAAATACCCGGCAAGATTCTCAGGCGCGTCGCCCTCCAGGCCTATCATTTCATCGAGGGTGGGAAGGGTCAGGGGAATCTGGGTTGTCCGAAAGGTCCTTCCATCCATCCTCGGAAGATAGGGTCCGACGCCTCGGGTGTCACTGCTGTAGGAAAGGCCGTACTCCTCGAAGAAGGCGAAGGCGTGTCGATTGATCATCCAGCCCGGCGCCGCAAAGGAGCGGGGCTTTTCGCCCGTAATCGATTCGAAAACAGTTACTGCCTTCGACAGGATCGCCTCGGTCCGGGCCCGGTCCATGCCTTTGATGTGATCGTGCCAGTACACGTGATCCAATCCGTGAATACCCAGCTCGTGACCGGCCTGTCTGATCCGGACAAGAAGACCTGCATTGCCCCGTGCTATCTCGGGTCCGGGAAGGAGCAAGCCCCGCATGAGGGTCTTGATCCCGAAGGTCTCGATCACGCCCGCCCTGCGGGTCTTGGACAAGAAGCCTCGACGGGTAAAGACCCGCTTTATCGTCCACCCCGTGTGGTCCTTACCCATGGGCACAAAGAAAGTGCTCCGAATCCCGAAGGCTCGGAAAAGGTCGAGCAGGCGAGGGACACCGTGGCGCATACCCTCGAAGGTGTCCACATGGACATTGAGCCCGATGACTTTGTCCCAAGCTGCTTTCATCCGTGTCCGGCGGCTTTACCCGATTTGTGACAGATAATAGTCGATGGTCTTACGAAGCGCCGTATCGAGGTCGACCACCGGCTCCCATCCGAGTATTTCCCTGGCTTTCTTGATAGACGGGACCCTCCGGTTCATGTCCTGGTACCCTTTGCCGTAGAATTCCTTTGAAGAAGTTTCAATGATCTCCGGAGGAGTCTTCTGACTGTTTCCCGGATAGCTCATGTACATGTCCCTGAGCTTATAGGCCAGATCCCTTATGGTGGCCTCGTTGTTAGGGTTGCCGATATTGAATATCTGCCCGTTGCATGCGTCATTCTTATTCTCAATGATCCGCATGAGGCCGTCGATGCCGTCATCCACGTAGGTGAAGGATCTTTTCTGTGCGCCGCCGTCGACGAGCCGGACAGGGTCACCGTGAACCATGTTCGAAATGAACTGAGTCACTACCCGTGAGCTGCCTTCCTTTTCCGGCTCCATGGTGAGGTCGTCGAGCTTCGGACCTATCCAGTTGAAGGGGCGGAAGAGGGTGAAGCTCAAGCCCTTCTGAAAACCGTAGGACCATATAACCCGGTCGAGGAGCTGCTTCGAGATGCTGTATATCCACCTTACTTTATTGATCGGACCCACCACGAGAGAGCTCTCATCCTCTTTGAACTCTTCGTCGGGGCACATGCCGTAGACTTCGGAGGTGGAAGGGAAGATGATCCTCTTGTTGTATTTTTCGCATAGCCGGACGATTTTCAGATTCTCCTCGAAATCGAGGTTGAATACCTTCAGGGGATCTGTCATGTACGTGGCGGGAGTGGCTATAGCCACCAGGGGAAGGACCACGTCGCATTTCTTCACGTGGTACTCAATCCACTCCTTGTTTATCGATATGTCGCCCTCCACGAAATGAAAGCATCTCTGGCCGTGGCATTTGTCGAGCTTGTCTTCTCTTATGTCCATGCCGTAGACTTCCCAATCCGTATCCTGAAGAATGCGGGTGGCCAGACTGTTGCCGATAAAACCATTTACACCGAGTATCAGTATTTTCAAACCGTTCCTCCTAACAACTTGTTTTTAACGCCATGGGCGGCTACGAAGACGGATGCGTCCATCTCTGTCTCGCCCTCGAGCTGGATCGACCCGATGCGGATCAGGTCTTTTCCCGCTTTCACGAGGAGGGGCTCCGTCGAGACGACCGTCCCGGCTGATCCCGCGACCGTTCCTTTCTGTGGCAGGGCTGTCCAGATAAAAAGCCTTTTTCCTTCGAGCGTGGTGAATGCCCCGGGGTAAGGGTGGGTGACTGCCCTTACAAGATTATAGATACTCTCTGCGCTTGCAGTCCAGTCAATAATTCCGTCCTCCGGTTTTCTGCCGCCGTAATAGGATGACTGCCCTGTCTGGGGGTATCGTTCGAACGTGCCCGATTCGAGGCGGGGTATCACTTCCCTCATGAGGGCCCTGCTTTCCGACGCGAGCTTTTGCGCGAGCGTGTGTGCCGTGTCCTCGAAGGCGATCTCGACTGCCCGCTGGGCGATGATCGCCCCTGCGTCGGGCTTGGCTTCCATTATATGGAGGGTAACACCCGTGCGCTTTTCTCCTTTTATCAGCACCCAATTAACCGGACAGCGGCCGCGGAATGCAGGCAGGAGAGAACCGTGAAGGTTCATGGCTGCGATCCGTGGGATATCGAGAATCTCCTGCGGGAGCATGTGACGATAGTAAAAGGAAAAGAGATAATCAGGAGCAAATGATCTTATGCGCTCGATCCATCCCGGTCCTCCGAGGTTGTCCGGATCGAAAACGGGTATGGCGTGCTTTTCGGCGAGGGTTCGGGGGGTACGGAACCAGATCTCTTCGGCCGGATCGTCCTTATGAGTGAAGAGAGCCTCGATTTGGATCCTGCTATTGATCAACTCTTCCAGACATACGTACCCTATCTCGTTATACGCGAGAACGACTGCTTTCACAGTAGTTCCTTTCGCACGATGAACCTGGGGCGCTTGCGTACCTCCTGAAAGATCCTTCCTATATACTCCCCGATGACCCCGAGGAAGAATATCTGAACACCTACGAAGAAAAAGAGGATGGCAAAGAGGGTGAAGAGACCGTCCGATTCAGGGCCGATGACCAACCGCCTTACGAGCAGGAAGATGGCGAAGAGAAAACCCAGGATCGCTATCAGGACGCCGACGAGGCTTATGAACTGTATGGGATAGAGTGAAAAGCCCGTCATTAGATCGTAGTTAAGCCTCCAGAGCCGAAAGAGGCTATACTTCGAGACGCCCCTTCTTCTTTCTTCGTGCCCTACCTCTATCTCAATAATACGCTTCCCGTAGGTAGCGGCGAGGGCAGGGATGAAGCTCGAGGACTCCTGACACAGGTTGATGGAATCAACCACGTTTCGGCTGTATGCCCTCAGCATGCAGCCATAATCCTTCAAGCGGGCTCCCACGAGGTGGGCGGTGATCTTGTTGACGACCCAGGAGGGCAGGCGCCGGAAGAAAGAGTCCTGGCGCCCTTTTCTATAGGTCGCCACCACGTCGTAGCCGGCCTCGGCCTTCTCGACCAGCCGTGGTATCTCCTCAGGCGGGTTCTGCAGGTCCGCGTCGATGGTTACTACCGTGTTACCTGCCGCCCGCTCGAAGCCGGCGAAGAGTGCCATATGCTGACCGTAGTTCCTGTTGAATTCGATGACCTTGACCCTGGGATTACGCTCTCTGAAGCCCTCGATGATCGCCTGGGTGGCGTCGGTGCTTCCATCGTTGATATAGATGATCTCGTAAGTCTTGCCCATGGTCTTGAGCGTCTTCTCGAGGCGTTCGTTCAGCTCACCCAACGATTCTTCTTCGTTGAGGACAGGCACGAGAATCGATACATCGGTCCTATTCTCCATTCTTTCCCGTAAAGATGACATAGCCTTCTCTTTCATATCGGACCCTTTTCTCCGACGAGAAAAGCCCTCTGAACCTGTCCGCGTTGTCTTTTTTGTCTTCGACGACGACTATTATACCATCTTTCTTGGCAGGCAATTCCGAAGGGTCCTTCAAAATATGTACAGGCTTCCCCGCGTAGTAGACAAGGGCCGGGGAGTTGAAGCCGTACATGTACACCGGGGCGGTTCCCGCTGCCTTGAACTCGTTTGTGATGGCAGTTATCGATTTTTCGCTGGCATCCATGGCGGGCATATAAAGGAAGTGGTACAGGAAGCCAAGGAAACAGAGATAGACAAAGAGGGCCATAAAACCCTCTGCGGGGGCTTTTTTTATAAGGGAAATCAGGAAAACTATACCCGCGATCCCGAGGACGGCCGCGATTATGGCAGGAAAAAGGAGATCTTTCCCGAACATGGCAGCAACGAGCGGCACCCGGTGAATCGCGGGAAACAGCAGGGCGGGAACCGAAAGGAGGGCGAGGCCGAAAAAGCAGAGGATGGCGGTGGTCCACCCCTTTTCTAAGAGGGTATACCACTGTTCCTTCAAATAGATGCCTACAAGCAGGGCGCACGCGGGATAACACGAGAGGAGATAAATGGCGCGCTTGCTCTTGGAAATATCGAAGAAGAGAAAAGTAGCCACCAGCCAGATCAGGGGCAGCCAGAGGCGCTTCCTATAGGCGAAAAAGGCTGCGAAAGGCAGTGCCACACTCCAGGGAAGGAAATTCACGAAGAGCTTGTAAAAATAGTAGGTAAAGGGCTCGACGTGATCGAAGCCCGTCGTGTAGCGGACGATGTTTTGGTGGAGCAGGAATTCCTCGGCATAGGCCCTACCGGCAAGAATGAACCAGATGGAGGCCACAGCGATTGAAAGGAGACAGCTCGCCACCAGGGGCACGAACATGCTTTTGAAACGCTTCGTGGCGATGCTGTAAAAGAAGAGAACGCCCACGGGAATGACGAGTCCTGCGGGACCCTTGGTGAGGATGGCAAAGGCGCAGGGCAGGAGGGCAAAGGGCAGAATCTCCCTTCGCTCCTTTTCCATACAGATATAGCCGAGAAAAATGGCCAGCCCGATGAAAAGGGCAAAGGTCATATCCATGACCGATTCTCGGGCATTCCCAAGAAACTGGTAGTTGGTCGCGAGGATGAGGGCCGAAAGGAAACCCGATACCTCATGATCGAGCCGCCGCCCCAGAAAATATGTGGTGAGAAGGAGCATGGCCGCTGCGAGGGCCGAAGGAAGTCTTGACGAGAATTCGTTAATGCTTCCCGTTATCTTCGACACAATAACGATTGCCCAGGAATAGAGCGGTGGTTTTTCGAGGTAAGGCATACCGTTCAGATAAGGATGTATGTAGTCGCCGCGCTCCACCATCTCCCGGGCCATTATGGCTTGCCTGGGCTCATCGGGATCCCAAAGAGTTACGCTTCCGATGCCGTGGATGAAGAGAATATAGGCGAGGCCGAGGATTACCAATGTTCTCATGAAAATCAGGAATATATAAGCTACCGCGCGATATTTTTCAAGTTATTTTTTTGTAAGAGGCACAACCGGACCCCCTTTTCCCGCGCCGGCGTACCCGGTACGGGCCAAAAGAGCGCCCATTTTTCAGTCCGTTGACCGGAAGCGCTCCGCAAGCCCCGCCCTGTGGGCGGGGAGCTTCACATTCATGGATTTCCCGAATAAATTATTCGCACATTCTCGCGAACGGAAACCGAGCCGTGCCACTACATTGCTGTGCGAGCGTAGCGAGGTTGAGCAGGGAGGCTCGGCCGGCTTCGCCGGTCGAGGGGGCGCTGAGCCCCAATCAT
>CAVVPU010000086.1:0-16931 GCA_963750015.1 uncultured delta proteobacterium
TTGATAATCTCCCGGTTTCCATTTATACTTACAAGTTCACCAATAAAACATAATTCTCCCTTTTCATAGTCTCGGAGGTTGCATGAAAGTGGAAGTGGAAAGTCTGGATAGAGTGAGGAAAAACGTCGAGGTAATTATCGACGACGAAAAGGTCAACGAGTTGCGCAACGAGATATACGAACAGCTCAAGAAGCAGGCGAAGGTGAAGGGCTTCCGGCCGGGCAAGGCGCCGAGGTCCGTGCTCCAGACCCTCTACAAGGATTATGTGGACGACGAGCTCAAGAAAAGAATGGTGGAAGAGACCATGAGCGAGGCCCTTACGGAGACGAAGGTCGACCCCGTGAGCGAGCCGCGCATCGAGTTCGTGGAAGAAGGGGAGCGCTTCGGGTATAAGATGGAGTGCGAGGTCGAACCCGAATTCGACCTTCCCGTCTATGAGGGCATAGAGGCAGAGGTGGAGAAGATCCAGATATCCGAGGCTGATCTGGACGCCCGTCTCAAGTCCATGCAGGAGATGCACAGCCAGTTGGTCGACAAGGAAGCTGACGCAATCGTGGAGAAAGGCGATTTCGTCGTCGTCAAATACGAAGGCTTTCTTGACGGGAAACCCGTCAAGGACATAAAGTCCGATTCCTACCCCCTCGATTTGGGCGACCCCAATGTGATGCCGGAATTCGAAAGCGGCCTCATGGGAGCAAGGATAGGCGAAGAAAAGGAAATAGGACTTAAATTTGCCGACGACTATCCCGATAAAGATATAGCGGGTAAACCGATTATTATGAAAGTTGCGGTAAAAGAGATCAAGGAGAAGAGACTGCCCGAGCTGAACGACGATTTTGCCAAGGACGTGGGGTCCGAGAACATGGGGGTCCTCAGAGACGAAGTCCGCAAAGCTCTGGAAAAAGAGCAGGAGGCAAAGAGGAAGAGCGTCATCATGGACAAGGTCGGCGCCTTCCTCCTCGAGAAAACCGACATACCTGTGCCTGCCAGGCTTCTTCAGAAGCGAGTGGAGGCCCTCGTTGAGGACGCCAAGGGTCGTATGAAGGCGGGCTCCATGAGCAGCGATGACGAAATGAGCCTCTCGGCCGCCCTCCGGAAGGATTACGAGCCCGAGGCCGAGAAGCGGATCAAGATGGGCATGATCCTCGCCAAGATCGCCGAAAAAGAGGGCCTCACGGTGGAGGATGACGAGGTCGACGACAGGCTGAAAAGAATTGCGGAAGAAACCAAGAAAGCTTATGATTACATAAGAGATTTCTATGCAAAGTACAACCTCAGAGACAACCTCAAGAACAGTCTTCTTGAAGAAAAAACGTTCAATCTTCTCATAGAGAAGGCGGCAGTAAAGGAGAAAGCATGAATTTAGTGCCTATGGTCATTGAAAAGGATGGCCGGGGGGAAAGAGCCTACGACATATACTCGAGGCTGCTCAAGGAGCGGATAATCTTTCTCGGGACGGCGATTGACGATATGGTCGCGAACCTTATCATCGCCCAGCTCCTTTTCCTGGAGTCCGAGGATCCGACCAAAGAGATCTATATTTACGTCAACTCGCCCGGTGGCTTGATCACCAGCGGACTGGCGATATATGATACAATGCAGTATGTGAAGCCGCCCGTGGCGACGATCTGCACAGGCCAGGCGGCAAGCATGGGAGCGGTCCTCCTCACCGGAGGCGAGAAGGGCAAGCGGTATGCCCTCCCCCATGCGCGGGTGCTCATCCACCAGCCCCTGGGTGGCGCACAGGGGCAGGCGACGGACATCGACATTCAGGCCCGGGAAATCCTGAGAATGAGAGAGGAAATAAACTCCATAATCGTCAAGCACACCGGACAGGAAATGGAGAAGATCAGACAGGACACGGAGAGAGACTTCTTCATGACCGCCGAACAGGCGCTCAAGTACGGCATCATAGATCAAATAGTGGAGAAAAGAGTATGACAGTAATGAAGAAAAGCAATGGAAGAACGATGAAGCTCCATTGTTCTTTCTGCGGAAAGAGCCAGGACGAAGTGAAGAAGCTTATCGCCGGGCCGATGGTCTACATCTGCGATGAGTGTATAGAGCTCTGTAACGAGATTATCCAGGAAGAGGCGAAGCGGGAGAGGTTCGAGTATATAAAAACCTCCATACCGAAGCCGCACGAGATCAGAAGGATTCTCGACGAGTATGTTATCGGGCAGGATTTTGCGAAGAAGGTGCTGTCCGTTGCGGTTTATAATCACTACAAGAGGATCGAGGCGAGGGCCACCTTCGACGATGTTGAGATCCAGAAGAGCAACATCCTCCTCGTCGGTCCCACGGGATCCGGAAAGACCCTCCTCGCCCAGACCTTGGCGAGGATACTTCATGTGCCTTTCACCATCGCCGACGCCACGACCTTGACTGAGGCCGGCTACGTGGGCGAAGACGTGGAGAATATCATCCTCAACCTGCTCCAGTCTGCAGACTACAACATCGAGCGGGCAGAGAAGGGCATTGTTTACATCGACGAGATCGACAAGATCTCGAAAAAGACGGACAGCCCTTCGATCACACGGGACGTATCGGGCGAGGGCGTTCAGCAGGCCCTTCTCAAGATCATCGAAGGGACCGTGGCCAACGTGCCGCCCAAAGGCGGAAGGAAGCACCCCCAGCAGGACTACATAAAGGTCGATACGACGAACATCCTCTTTATCTGCGGCGGGGCATTTCACGGACTCGAATCGATCATCGCCAATCGCATCGGCAGGAAAGGCATCGGCTTCGGAGTCGACGTGGAAGGCGGAAGGGACAAGATGTACGGCGAGCTTATAAGAGAGGTCCAGCCCGAAGACCTGCTCAAGTATGGCTTGATCCCGGAATTCATCGGAAGACTCCCGATCACGGCGACCCTCGAAGAGCTCGCCGAGGACGTCCTCGTGGAGATACTGAAGAAACCCCGGAACGCCATCGTGAAGCAGTACAAGAAACTCTTCGAGCTGGAGAACGTGAAGCTGACCTTCACCGAGGGGGCGGTCAGAGGCATAGCCCGAGAGGCGATGAAGAAGAAGACAGGCGCCAGGGGCCTGCGGTCGATCATGGAGAAGGTCATGCTCGACGTTATGTACGAGCTTCCCTCGATTGCAAACGTCAAGGAATGCGTGGTGAGTGAAGAGGTTATCAACAGCCACGAGAAGCCTATATTGATTTATGAGGAAGAGGCCGAGATCGCATAGTAGGACATACGAATGGACAGTGCGCGCCCGCGGCGACGCGAGCCCCAGTGGTTGCGGCTGAGATCGCCTGAAGCCTTTGACTTGTGAGGGGAAAACTGGTATAAGATAGCGTCAGCCGGGCGGGTAGCTCAGCGGGAGAGCATCGGCCTTACAAGCCGGGGGTCACAGGTTCAATCCCTGTTCCGCCTACCATAGACGCAGAAAGATGATGCGGGGACGTAGTTAAGTTGGTTATAACGCCGGCCTGTCACGCCGGAGGCCGCGAGTTCAAGTCTCGTCGTCCCCGCCATTTCAGATGAAGAATCAGGGGGTTGGAGAGAGCTTCCGCCCCCTGATTTTTTTGCTTCAGGGCCATGATAGTCTCTGCCCCAAAAGGGACTCCCTCCCGTGAGATTTTCTACCGGAGGCATTCGTGGGGAGCCCCGTTGTCCCGCCTATCTCATCTACGTCGATGCGGCCCCGGCTTTAAGTAAGGCTTTAAGTAAAGCAAGGAGATATCATGCAGTTTTGTCGAAAGAGACCGGCCATTCTGGTGGCCTTGATGCTGCTTCTATGGCCCGGATTCGTGCATGCCGATACCGTCGACCTCACTGTGGGCGCCTTCTCTGGGAGCACCGTGGGTAAAGACTTTCCTGCCGGCTGGGGCCCCTGGATACTGAAGAACGTGAAGCACCAAAGCGTCTACTCCATCGTTCAGGACGATTCTCCCGTGGTCATGGCCAAGGCAGACGGCTCGGCAAGCGGGCTCATGCGGGATATCGAGATCGATCCTCACAAACGGCCCATAATCACGTGGCGATGGAAGGTGGCTCACGCCATCGAAGGATCGGACATCGCGCGAAAGGAGAGCAACGATTCGCCCGCGAGGGTCTACGTCGCCTTCGCCTATGACATCAACAGGCTGGGTCTTCTCGAAAGGCTCAAGTATGGTGCGGCCAAGCACATCTACTCCAGTTCCTTGCCCTTGAGGGCCATTTCCTATACATGGGCGAACGAGACACCGAAGGACAGCATAGTGCCCATGCCCTACACCGCCTGGTTTTCTCAGATAGTCGTCGAAAACGCGGGCTCCCCGACGAACCAATGGATAACCGAGAAACGGGACGTCTACCAGGATTACCGAAAGGCCTTCGGAGAGGCGCCTACGGGAGTCACTGGCGTCGCGATCATGACCAATACGGATAACATGGGTGGACATGCCACGGCCTGGTACGGAGATATCGTCTTCAAGGAAAAGACGTCGTCGAACTAACTTAGCCTTTCTTGCCCGAGGAGATGAGGGCGTGAAGCCTCATGCGTACTATCTGGACATGCTCTCTTAAGATGTACAACTCATCGTAGAAGGCCACGGACGTGCGTATGCGACTCACGGCATCCTCGATGCGATTAAGGCGCTTTTCGTATGCTTCGACGTTTTCGACCGGGCCCTCCAGCATCTCTTTCTCCAGGTTTCTCAGCTCGCGATACCAGGGATAATACTTGGACCGGTGTCGCCAGGTATAGGCCCATGGCGCGATCCCGATGAGGGGCACGATGATCATCCCGAGAGGGATAAGGATGAGGATGAGGCGCTCGACGAAAGTGGCCGCCCAAAAGGGCATGTACGCATAGAGCCACGAGCCTCCCGATCTGTAGAACCTCTGCGCCTGGTCGCTGATCGGATCGACGTGCCGGCTGAAGGTGGGGAATTCCCCGGCTTCGTTGACCCAGCTGCTGCCGCCGTTAATCTCCACGGAGGCCTTCAACAACAGGTAAACAAGGGCCGGATGGAGCTCTTTGCGGATGATGAGATTCGTCGTGGGAGCGAGAAGGTGCACGGCAGAAGAAGGGTACCGCCTGGCCGGATCGACGACTCCCCGGGGCAGGACCACGTGGGAAAGGTCGGGAAAGCGGCGAGCGTAGGCTTCAGCCTGGCTCATGTTCATCAGCTTGACATCTTTGGTCTTGAACAGCTCCCCGATGAACTCGTTGTCGGGTGCGGCAAAGGCCATTATTGCATCCGCTTTCCCTGAGAGAAGGGCCTTGCGCGCTTCCACGTTAGGCAGATCAAGGAGCCGGGTCGGTGGACTGTCGGCGCCTGCTGTTTTCAAGAGCTCGAGGGCATACTTTCTAACTCCGCTTCCCTCGGGTCCGATGGCGATCCTTTTTCCCTTCAATTGTATCAAATCGTCGTAAGTGCCATTGCCCCGGTAAAAGATCCATAAGGGCGTGTACGCGAGACCTCCGAGGGAGACAATATCGGACGATGGATCGATCGCCCCCACGCCTCCCTGGACGAAACCCGCCTCCACCCGTACCCGTCTGTTCTTGAGGAGCTCGATGTTCTCCAAGGCCCCCGATGTGGGGCGCAGTATGACACGAATGCCGTCGCGGGCAAGGACGCGACGGTAAAGCTCGCCGAAGGCGCTGTATGATCCGCCCTCCATGCCGGTAGCAATAACAAGGGTTTTTGGGGGGAAAGGCTGGAGGAACCGGTAACTCCACCACGCGAGGAGGATGAGAACCAGCAAGATCGCAAGAAGCGTCACGGACCAGGCGCTTAAGGTCAATTGTCTGATTTTCATGCGACCCATGGCCCCTCTATCGACCCTACATCAGACTATATTCAGCTCCCCTTTGGAAGGCTCGCATTGATCCGTCGAGAAGCATGCTACCTGAATTATAAGGAAGTATCAATCCCTATTCAAACTGCACTGAGGGTCTCCGATAACCTTCTGGATACAACTCTTTGTGAACCGGGCGAAAATAGTGTATATATTAGGCCTTATGATACCGAGATTTCCTGATTTCAAGCCCATTACGCTCCAAGACAGGGAACCGATCCAGAAGAAGCTGTGGGAGTACCAGCCGGAAACGTCGGAGCTCAATTTCAGCAACCTCTTCATGTGGAGGTCCCACTATGGCTTTCTTTGGTCTACCTACGCCGAATGGCTGTTAGTTATCGGCGAGAACGGCGTCCAGGCCCTCCAGCCGATAGGCCCGCCTTCAAGGCTCGAAGTCGCGCGCATGCTCCTTCAGTGGATGAGAAAGGAGAAAGGCGTGGCCGCACCTCGTATTGACAGGGCGGATGCCCGATTCGTCTCCGAGCTGGCCGGCGATCCCGGATTCGAGGCCAAGCCCGTGAGAGACCATTACGATTACGTCTATACCACCCGGGATTTGATAGAATTGGCGGGCAAGAACTACAGGGCTAAGAGGAACCATCTTAACTACCTGCTGCGAACGTCGAAGCCGGTTTACGAGCCCATGAAGGAATCTCACGTAGCGGAATGCGCTAACCTGGCCCGGAACTGGTGTGAAACGCGTACGTGCGAAGAAGACTTGAGCCTGGAGGGAGAGGGGGATGCGACCCGGGAAGCCCTGGATCACTTCAGAGAGCTGGAACTCGAGGGCGCGGTCATCACCTTAAACGGGCGTGTGGAGGCATTCACGCTGGGCGAGCTTCTCAACCGCACTACCGCAGTGGTTCACGTGGAGAAAGCGAACACCGAGATCCGAGGTCTTTACAACTTGATAAACCAGCAGTTTTGCGAGAGAAGGTGGAAGGACGTGCCCGAAATTAACAGGGAACAGGACCTCGGCGAGCCCGGCCTGCGCATCGCAAAGCTTTCATATAACCCCGCTCGCCTGGTAGAAAAATACGAGGTACGGCTGCAATCATAGGCGCGCGCCCACGAACCTTCTATGTCGTATAGGACCAATAGGACCCATTATAGGCTTGGCTTGGGCCGGTAAGCCCAAGGCGCACCATTGCCCCTGCTGAAGACGGGAAGCGATAGTGAGCTTCACGCTTGAGGATTCAGCGAGAATTGCTGTCGTTATTGGTGTCCCGTCGATCAGGTTTTGATCTTCCGTCCCAACTTTGCCTCGACTGACTCGACTTTTTTCCTGAGCCTTCCCGTGGGCCCTTTCCGGATATCGAGCTTCATTGTCGCATAGACCCTGTTGCAGTCGGGTTGAAGAAGATTGTAGGCGTCCTTGACCACTCCCAGGGCCTCGTCGAGGTCCGGGAACTCGATGACCGTACCCATGGGGTTGAGCAGGTAGTCAGCCTTTTGCCCATCGATCATGTCGATGATCTTCGCCACATAGCTGCTCACGCTCTCTCCTTTATCCGTAGGAAACATTGTCAGTTCAAGCAATACCGACATAGAGACCCCCTTTCATCAAAGCTTGCTGATCCGGAACGCATCCGGAGTGGTTCCGGCGTCAGCTTCCTCTTTCTATTCTTCCAAAATAGATCTTCCTGCCGCTTACGGAGAAATCCTGTTGCGCAATTCGTTCCAAGTCAAGACCGAATTTGTCTGCGAAGGTTCGCGCCCTCACAATATCGCCCGTCTGGGTAGCCTCGATGAACTGTTCACCTCCGGAAAAGAGCATCACATGATTGATTATGGCCCCATCGCCCTGCCGGGTGAGGAAGATGAGATCGCCGGGCCGGAGATTCTTTCTTTCGATCCGGGTCGCCCTGACCCACTGCTCGTGGGCGTCCCTGGGTACGTCGATACCGTTGGCTCTGAAGACGAGGCTCATGAGGCCCGAGCAGTCGACGCCCGCAAGGGGCCCCCTGGTCCACGCCAGGGGCATGCTTCGTCCGCCCCACAGGTAGGGTACGCCCAGGAAAAGGCGGGCGACGGCGACTATCTCCTGTCCGGTTCCGGCCGCGTCGGCCGGATCTTGCCTTGCCACGTCCTTCTTCGGGACCCAGCCTGCTTTGTGGTGAGGCAGGTCTATCTCGAAGAAGCTCTTGGTTGCCTCTCCCGTCAAATGAAGACGGGTGGCGAGGGAGAGGGGGAACAGGCGCGGGGCATTACGGGACGGACCAGCCGTGACTATGGTCGAAGCCCCTCGCACGAGTCCGTTATACTCCTGCCAATGCCCGACTTCGGCGACGTCCCTCTTTCGAACCCAGCCGGGAAGGCCGACCCACCGGTTGTCAAGGAGCCTTGGTTGCTCGGTTGCCTCCACACGGCACCACTCTTCTTTTTCATCCTTAAAGACGAGAAGCTCATTGAACAGAAGCTGTGTCTCCTGCAAATCGTCATGGACATTTATGAGAGGAGCATCGACCGGCTTCCGGCGCAGGTTGGTGACGGGCACTACCACAACCAGGCGTCTCGAGCCGGTGTCAACAGTCATGGATTCTCCTTCTCCGGCGGAGCTTCGTCATTGGCTTCGGGTGATATGGGCTGCTCTTCGGGCTGGCTCGCTGCATCCTCGTACTCTTCGACTACGATCCCCCTCTTGACCATAATATGGTAGATCAGGAGGGCCCGCCTTTCGACGTAGTGGGAAGTGCCGTTCACATTGAAACGACGGGGGTTGGGAAGGACGACCGCGAGCCGGGCACATTCCTCGGCCGAGAGCGAGGCAGCATCTTTTCCGAAGTAGTGGCGGGCCGCGGCCTCGGCGCCGAATATGCCCTCACCCCATTCAACGACGTTCAAATAAAGCTCGATTATCCTTCGCTTCGAAAGGGTTTTCTCCATCCGCCACGTGATGAAAGCCTCGGTCAGTTTCCTCAAAGGGTTCTTCGAGGGCGACAAGTAGAGGTTCTTTACCAGCTGCTGGCTGATGGTGCTGCCCCCGAACTTGACTTTCCCCTCTTTCAGGTCTGTTTCCATGGCCTTTTCCATGGCCTCGAAATCGAACCCCTTGTGGGACCAGAACTTGTCGTCCTCGGCGATGATGACGGCTTTCACAAGATAGGGAGAGATCCTCGAGAAAGGCACCCATTGCTTCTGAATGCGCACCTTCTTGCCCTCGTCCCTCCATTCCCGCTCCCGGTATTTCATGAAGGCCGTCTTCCCCGGGTTCGCGTGCTTCAGCTCGCGTATATCAGGGTAAACGGAATAGTAGGCAGTACCGGCGAGAACGCAGAGAAGAACGAGCATCAGGAACCATTTAAGCAGTTTCAAGGATAGGGCACCTTCGGGACCGAATTTTTCTGTTTAATTAGCACATGCTGAGGTGAGGTGTAAACAGATTAGTTAAAGAACCGTCCGTGAGGCGGAAACTTCGGGGGCGTGAATGACGGACGACGGTCAGGATAGAAGTGCCGGTGCTGCATTTGCCGGGGAAAATAGGCGCTACTCTTCCATTTCGCCCAGCGCGACCTCGGCCGCAAACTGTACCCCCCCATCCTCATCGTTGAGCGCGCCGATCAGATGGCGGACTGCTCTTTCGTCTTTTATCTTTCCGAGGGTCCATGCCGCCCAGCGTCTGATATTCCTGTCTTTGTCCGAGAGCGACTCCATGAGAACGGGCACTGCCTGCTTGCCTATCCTGGATAGGGCAAGGGCCGCCCCTTCCCGTACGTACCTGGCTTCGTCCTTCAGGACTAAAACGAGGGGGCCTATGGCCTTCGCGTCCTTTATCTCGCCCAGGGCGTTCGCGGCTCCCCATCTGACTCCCCAGTCCTTGTCCTTCAGCGCCGCCGTCAGGGCATCGACCGCTTTCTTGTCCCGCAGCTCTCCGAGGGAGTTCACCGCCTCTTCCCTGACATACTTATTTTCATCGGACAGGGCACCGATGAGCGCGTTAACGGCCTGGGGGTCCCTTATCTCTCCAAGGGCAGCCACGGCCCCTTCTCGCACGTACTTGTTTTCATCTTTTGCTGCCTCCGCGAGGGGCGATAAGGCAGCGGCATTCTTGATTCCCCCGAGGATGTGGGTTGCCCTCCAACGTACATCCCAGTCCCCGTCCTTGAGGAGCTTCACAAGCTCAGGCAGTGCGGGTTCGCCGAGAGCCGAAAGGGCCGCTTCCGCAGCCCGTCTTACCGATTCATCACCGTCCTTCAGCGCCTCTACAAGGGGTTTCAGCGCTGCTTCGTCCTTGATCTTGCCCAGGGCTGATATGGCTCCCTCACGAACATACCTGTCCTGATCCCGCATGGCCTCTATAAGCGGCTCTACCGCTATTTTGCGGCCGACTTCACCCAAGGCCCAGGCTGCTCCCTCTCTCACGTATTCGTCTTCGTCCTTCAGGGCCTCCATGAGGGGCTTCACCGCCCTCGATCGCCTCAGCTTGCCGAGGAGCTCCGTCGCCCGGAAACGCTTCTCCCAGTCTCCGCTCTTCAGATCCTGAAGCATCTCGTCCATGTTGTGCCGTTCCCGCACCATGCTATCTCCCTCCAATGACTATTCTTCTATCATATTGAAAGGTATTATTAAATAGAATTAATCGGGCGAAAGGAAAGGGGAACGGGTCGGGGCGTGTTTCGGCCCCTTGAATTCAACCCTATGTGCGGCCATGGAAAATTGACAAAGAGAACAGGATAAAATAATATAGAATGACTTTACTTAATACCACCTTAACATTCCTTTGGAGATACGATGACCGAGAAAGCCGCCCGGAAGCAGAACCGTAAAGATTTGGAGCTGACGATCCTTCACCAGGTGGCCCAGCATATCAGCAGCAACCTGGAATTGAACGACCTTCTTGCACACATCGTAAAAATGGTAATCAAGGTCACTGAGGCAGATTCCTGTTTTATCTATCTTTATGATCAGGACAACAACAAATTGACCCTCAGGGCTGCAAACGCCGGCCAGAAGGATATCGTCGGGGAGATCAGCCTAAGGCTCGGAGAAGGGGTCACGGGATGGGCAGCCAAGGAGAAGAAGCCGGTTGCCCTGTCGAATAAGGCATACGCCGACCCCAGGTTCAGGAGCTTTACGGATCTGGCCGAGGACAGGTTCGAGGCCTTCCTTGCCGTGCCCATACTCTCCAAGAACAAGATCATCGGGGTGATGAACCTCCACAACAAAAAGGAGCACGAGTATCCGGAAGATCAGATAAACCTGCTCTTCACCATCTCCAAGTACCTGGGAAGCGCCATCCAGAATGCAATAACCTATGAAGAGGTCAACAGGAAGGCCAAGCAGCTTGACCTGCTCTCAGAGGTGAGCCGCACCATCGTATCGGATTACTATCTCAAGGAGATCCTTCATCTCATCGTTACCATGACCGCCCAGGTGATGGATTCGAAGATCTGTTCGATCATGCTTCTCGACGAGAAGAAGCAGGAGCTGGTGATCGCCGCAACCCAGAGTCTGAGCCAGGACTACGTGAGCAAACCGAATCTCAAGATCGGCCAGTCGATCAGCGGAAAAGTGGTCATTGAAAAGAAGCCCATAAGCGTCCTCGACGTCACCAAGGAGCCGGGTTATATGTTCCCCCAGGTCGCGAGGAAAGAAGGCGTGATTTCCATGGTCGGCGTGCCGATGATGATCAAAGACAGGGTGGTGGGCGTAATCAACAGCTACACCCAAAAGGAGCATCAGTTCTCCGAAGAGGAGATCGCGATCCTCCAGGCCATCGCGAATCAGGCTGCAGTCGCCATCGAAAACACACGTCTCGACCAGGAGATTCTTTCCGCCAAAGAGGCCCTGGAGACAAGAAAGATCGTCGAGAAGGCGAAGGGTGTGCTCATGAAGGAGCTCGGCATAGGGGAAGACGACGCGCACAAGAAGATTCACAAGAAAAGCATGGATCTGCGAAAGAGCATGCGCGAGGTGGCAGAAGCGATTATTATGGCAGCGGAGATACGGAGATAGACGGCTCTCAAAGAAGCCTTGACAAAAGGCGCTTTCCTTGATTATACTAGTTATAAGAAGACATTGACGTCTTTATACCAGCACGGTTAAAAAGTTACCAACGAAGCTGAATGGACTGGGGCGTCCTTAATCCCGTTGAGGTTAAGGCGCCCTTTTTTTCGTTCAGGGGTGGGAGAGATGAACAGACATACTGGTACGGACGTCGCTTTTGTAGATCAATCGGAAAAAGTCCCGGAGGGGAGTCAGCCGGTTGTCACCGGCTCCTCGGGGCATGATCGGTTCTTGGTTGATAGAGGCCCCACGCGGGCTTCGACCAACGCGGTAACGGCCATCGTCAGGGACAATGGCTTATCCTTTGAAACCCTCGTGCGAAGGCTCACGCCCACGTTGAAAAGAATAGCGTGCAGGCTTAACGGCAATTTCTCTTTTGCCGACGATCAGGACCTGTTTCAGGAGGCGTTGATCCACCTCTGGACCCACTTCACCTCCGGAGACCTTCTTGATAAAACAGACAGCTACATGCTTCAGGGCTGTTACTTCCATCTCAAGAATTACATTAGAAAGATTCAGGACCCGGCCGCCTTATGTGGTCTGAATCAGACTGCCGACAAGGAAGGACCGCAGCTCGAGGATATCCTCGATGCCCGAAGCCTCGACTCCTACGACGAGGTCGAAGGCAACCTTCAGATAGAGGCAATGGCGGGAATCGGCATTACCTCGCGGGAGAAGGCTGTCCTTCGCTTTTGTCTGGAAGGTATGACTACCAGAGAGATCGGAACGAGACTCGGCATCTCCCATGTAAGCGTGGTGAAGATACGCAACAGCATCAAGGAGAAGTATGTGAGGCTGAACGGCTAAGGCATCGGGCTCGGACGTCCGGTCCCCGCATAAGAGCCTCTTTGGTCTTCGAGAAACTTTTACCAATCTCCGTTACCAATCTCCTCTCTTTTTTACTTGTAACGCTGTGGCTCTGCCTCGAACAAATTCTACACATTGAAGTGTAGCCAAGCGATGGTGTTCTGCCTTGGCCAACAAACCAGGGGGACACCATTTTTTTGGGATTCCGACAGAACCGGACGTTGTGCGCTGGGGAGCGAATGACGATCCGGTGGGGTTATTCAGGGAGGAGAAAAATGATCAACTCAGGAGACACCGCATGGGTTCTCACGTGCACAGGTCTGGTCATGCTCATGACGCCAGGCCTCGCCTTTTTTTACGGCGGCATGGTGAGACGCAAGAACGTACTGGGCATACTGATGCAATGTTTTGTCGTCCTTTGCGTCCTGACGCTCCAGTGGGTTCTTTTTGGTTATAGCCTCGCCTTTTCGCCGGGGAACAAGTTCATGTGCAATCTGGCTTGGTTCGGCCTCCACGGGGTGGGCGCCGCCCCCTACCCGGATTACGCCCAGACTATTCCCCACGAAGCTTTCATGATCTTTCAGGCCATGTTTGCGATTATCACCCCCGCCCTCATTATCGGGGCTTTTGCCGAGCGGATGAAATTCTCGGCCTTTCTCATCTTTACCGTTCTGTGGGCCACCTTGGTTTACGACCCCGTGTGCCACTGGATCTGGGGGGCCGGTGGATGGCTCAAGGAACTCGGGGTTATAGATTTTGCCGGCGGCGCAGTGGTTCACATTAATGCGGGAATCGCGGCCCTCGTCACAGCCCTCGTCATCGGCAAAAGGACCGGGTACAAGGACAAACCTGTGCCGCCCCACAACATTCCGTTCACCGTTTTGGGCACCGCCCTGCTCTGGTTCGGCTGGTTCGGTTTTAATGCGGGAAGCGCCCTGGCCGCCAACGGACTGGCCGTCCATGCGCTCGTCGCAACCCACGTCGCCGCTGCGGCAGCCGGCCTCACCTGGGCCTTTCTGGAATGGATCAACACAGGCAAGCCCACGGTCTTCGGCACCATCACCGGTTCTATCGCCGGTCTGGCCACGATCACCGCTGCATCGGGATACGTCGACGTCGTTGCCGCGATTATCATCGGCTTTGTGGCAAGCCTCGTCTGCTTCGTCTGCGTGGCCATACTCAAACCGAGGATCGGCTATGACGATTCCCTCGACGCCTTCGGGGTCCACGGGGTGGGAGGAATCCTGGGCATGATCGCTACGGGCCTCTTTGCAACGAAACTAATAAATCCAGGAGGGCCGGACGGCGCCCTCTTCGGCAATCCCCATCAGCTTCTCGTGCAGTTCATCGCCGTGGCCGTGACCGCGGGCTACAGCCTTGTGGCGACCTATATCATTTACAAAGCCGTCGACATATTCATATCCGTGCGGGTCCCGACCAAAGACGAGCTGCTCGGCCTCGACCTCACGCAACACAATGAAACGGCCTACACCGTCATAGAGTAAAGCCGGAGCGGAAGCGAAGTGAGAGCGATGGGGGCAGTGCGGCGGCTCCTTTTTGTTGGGGCGGGTCGCTCTCTGGGTAAGGCGACAAAGCGACAAAGCGAAAGAGCGAAAGAGCGAAAGACGTTCTAAGGCCCCATGTGGCAGCGGGGCAGTCGCATGGGAACAATCGCGATCTGCGGCGTCCTGCCGCACCTCATGCCCATCCGCCGTACATGAAGTACGGCTGCGGGCAATGAGGCACGACAGGCCATCCACATCTCATCGATTCTTCCCATGCGACTGCCCGGTGCGCATCGCAATTGTCCCTACGTTGGGCCAATTGCGAAGGAGACCATAGGAATAAGGAAGCAACCAAAGCGCGGCCCTAAGGCCGCTGTGAGACATACCGCAATTGTCCCCCGGCTGGGCCAATTGCAGTGAACCATAGGATAAAGAGCTATTGATGTACGCGGCCCCCGTAGGGCCGCGAGAATGAGACGGGGCAGTGCGCGCCGCAGGCGGTCCTTCCTTTTCATGAAGGGGAGGCTCGATCCGGCTTATGCCTGCCGAGGGGGTGCTGAACCCCAATAACTGCCCGCGAGCCCCATACCCGCGTGCTCGGTAAGGGCACAATGCCCCTGTAGGGAAGGCGAGCTTAAGGCGAGCAAAAAGCGCCGCAGGCGGTCCTTCCTTTTCATGAAGGGGAGGCTCGATCCGGCTTATGCCGGTCGAGGGGGCGACGCGAGCCCCATAAGATGGTTACCAAACTCCCTGAAACTTTACTTGTACCAGTAGGAAGTGATTTGAGACATATAATTCGGAGAATTTCTTCCAAGGAATTTGATGGGTTTGTTACAAAATTTGATATTTCTTCATATTCATCCACTTTGGCAAGAATGTCTTTTTCTAATTGGAATAGAGGTTGGGACTTGATTAGTGTTTCGGCTATTTGCAAATGTTTTTCTAAATTGTCTTCTTCTTTTTTAATAAATTTATATTTTGAAATGTATGCAGCTATTTCAGTTAAGGTATTTGATTTGTTTGGTCTCTTTTCTTTAAAGTTAATAATAAATTTTATTTTTTATTTTTTCATTTAAAAGTCCCTATTTCGGTGATTTGTAGAGCTTTTATTTGTTGGTAGATGGGATCATTTAAAGGTATTGGTTTGTTTTCAAATGTTATTGATGGTGTTGATGGTGTTGATGGTGTTGATGGGTTGTTGTTGTTGTTGTTGTTATTTCTCCAAATGAGATACCAAATAGATTATGAACAAGACTTTCGTATCGCAAATCTGTTATAAGAGGGGTAATCATATCATTTGTTCTATCATAAAGGATTAATTTATCAAATTGAATTTTACCTGGTCGCATTTGAGTGCAAATGAATTCTGCTTTTTGACCTATTGGTATCACTTCATTGAATTGGAAATTCTCAATTAAATTTTGAAGAATTGTTTTGTTAGAACCATAAAATATTTCAAGAAATCTTTTTCATAAATTGGGGGGAGTTATTAGAAGATGTTCTTCTAATGGAATCAATTTAATAGGTAGTTCATAAATGTTGTCTTGGTGTTCCATGCCCGTCACGTTCAGGGCCGCGACAGCGTCGCCCTTGGATGGCATCGAGAACGACGTGCCGCCATCGGCGCTCAAACGAATTTGTTATCGCGGTGTCGCTGACCGCGGCGCCGCCCAGGCCGCCGCCCAGACAAACGAGTCGGCCCTGCCGGCGGCGGCGTTTCGGCGGCCGGCAAAGCCTGCTAAATCCCCGCGGCCGTACTTCCAAAGCCGCCGGGCACGGCAGCCCAGTTTGCGGACGCGCGATCGGCCTGTACGGACCCCGATGGGAAGCATAGTTCCGCCGCGGCATCGTTCAGACCGCCGAGACCACCGAGGCGGAAACCGCTGGCCGTGTTGCCGCTGCTGCCATTTCCGTCATAGCCGCCGCCGCCGACAAACGCGCCCGGGCCGCTGGCCGTGTTGTTGTTGCCGCCGCCCACGGTGCTGAAAACCTTGCTGGCGGAGTTGGCGCCGCCGCCCGCGACGGTAGCGCCATAAACGCCTCCCGCTGGCGGTGTCGAGTTGAACCCGCCAGTGATGTTTACGCCTAAGGTGTTGTCATTGGCGTCGCCAACCCAGTTGTATTGCATGGCTGCCGTTTCGTTGACCGCCAGGAATAAAGTCGTGTTGTCCGAAGTGCCCAGATACTGCCCGGGCATGATTCCCTGGTTGCCGCTGGTTTTCCAGAAGAGCGTGTCGATGTCGGCGCCGTTGATGTTCAGTCCGCCGGCAAAGTTCACCGGCAGGTTGATTTTCAAGTTGGCGCCGTTTTTTCCGTTGATATTGATGAGGCCACCGGCGATGCCCAAACCGTCGAAGGTGATTCGCCCCCAAAATCGCTCCAACTCTGAATACCGGCGCCAGATCGAAGACGATGCCCCCTCCGCCGCCACCGCCGGGGCCCCCTCCGCCGAGAAACGTCACGGGGCCGCCGACCGTCAGGGAAAATCCCGGCAGGGGAATGGCGTTGATGCCCACGCCGTTGGTGGCGCGGATCAGGTTACGGCCGTTGGTGGTGGCAACCAGATCGTAAGGCTGCGAATCGGCGAGGACGAAATCGCCCTGGAACAGGGCCTTGGCCCGCTGGCCCGCCGCGAAGCTGTAGGTTCCGGCGGCCACATGTTCGAACCGCCGGCGACCGTCGCCTGGTCGCCGCTGGCGACGTTGGTAGAGCCGCCGATCACGACCGAGGCGTTGCCGCCGGCGATGTTGAATGCACCGCCGCCCACCGCGGCATAGATGTTGCCGGCGGTGTTTGTATTTCCGCCGCCCACG
>CAVVPU010000087.1:0-10622 GCA_963750015.1 uncultured delta proteobacterium
CATATAGAGCTTCCTAACTCCACCGCCTCTCTTTGCCAGGGCCCTCCGGAGCTATGTAAGTCGCCTCATCCTCTTCCCCGGGACCACAGAGGCCTCGGTCCTACCATCCTTCTTTCACCTGCCCCACATAGGGACCCCATTGACCGGTCCCTATTTTTCGCCTATCATTATACATATTTCGGTCGTTAACTAATGGCGATAAGAAGCGGGGCGTGCAGAAGAGTGATCCTTTCCCTCGCTGGAATCCTCTCGATTTTCTCGATCACGACCAATCAGGGAAAGTGCGGGGAGCTGAAGGACGACATTCTTCAAGACATACGGAATATCGAGTTCGGCCTGATCGACTACGACACACCGGCCGACCCGTATTTCTCCTATATCAAAGGGGCGATCCCGATCCTCATCTCGGCGCCTCATGGCGCAAAGCACTTCAGGACGAAAGAAAACCGATGGAAAGCGGAAGATGCCTACACTTCATCTCTTGCCATAGAGCTGGGCAAACTGACGGGGGCCCACGTCCTTTATTTAAAGAATAGGGCAGGAGAGGACCCCAACAACGATCCGGGGACAGAGTACAAGAAGTTTCTCGGGACGGCCGCGTTGGAAAACCATATCCGGTTCATCCTCGACCTTCACGGCTCCGATAGCCACCGGCCCTATAAAGTCGACGTGGGTATCATAGATGATGCAATCGCCCAATGCTCCTGTCCGACCTACAGGGAGATTATCGCCAAGAACTTCTCGGGGTTCGAGCCGCACGTATTCAACAAGAACTTTTCAGCCCGCGGCCGGGACACCATTACCTATTTCGCCAAGAATACGCTGGGTATCGAAGCAGCTCAAATCGAGATCAACGCCAACTACAGAATCATCGAGAGCAAGTCGAAACGATTTAGGGCCGATCCCCAAAAAGTCCTCGAGCTGGTCCGTCGTCTGCAAGACCTTATCCTTGCCGTTAAAGGAACCATGCTTCAGGAGCGCTTCGAACCAGCGCCGTAGGTCGCGTGCTGAGTGAGTCATCCTTAGAATAGCTCTACATTCTGCTCGAAATGGGCTTCGCGAAGTTTGTCGGCACCCGGCACGGGCGCCCCTGCTCCCGGCATTCTCGATCTATGGTAGGATTCGTGGACGTTCCTCTCACTGTTCATTGTGTAATTCTTCTTGAAGTTCCCCAATATCTCGATCCCGGCGGATTCCTCGCTTTCAGGTAATCGTGCCCGTGATTCGACGACAACACTCTCCAGGGTCTTAATGCTTCCCGCGATTCTTGCCTCGAATTCCTGTTGAACCCCTATGCCGCCGGCTGTCGCTTCCATATCGACGGCAAGTTTCCTCCCGTCACCTTGAATCACCGTGAGGGATGCAAGGGCTGCTTCGTTGACGGTGCGAAGACCGCCAAGAAGACTGTTCAGCTCCTGCAGCACGCCATCCGTCTCGGTCGTTTGGCGGCTGGTATCCGCATTTGTCCGTGAGTGCAGGCGGTCGACCGTGGAAATGATTTCCCTTAGTTCCTCAGATACCGCGTCTTTCTGCACCTGGGCCTCCGCTGAAAGCCTCTGGATGGCCTCTGCGATGACACCAAGAGGAGCGCCCTCCGATCCCGTGTGGGCGGCTTTGATGCGTGCATTTACCGCTATCAGCTCTACGTCCCTGCCGATGTTCTCAATTTCATCGACAAACCCTGACATGTCGCTTACGGTTCTTGCCAGGCCCTCAACCGTCTTCGACAGTTCCCGGACGCCATCGCCCATTTCTGCAAAAAACGACACGGCCGAGGCTACCTCAGTCTCGATGCGCGAGAAGAAGGAGGATGAGGTTGTGTTCTCCACTCCTGCCAGCCTCTCCAGGTGTCCGTACAAACCTTTGATTGTGGCGGCTATGGCTTGAAGGTTGCCGATAATGCTCTTGGCGGCCCCTGTGAACTGCTCGCCTGAATCGGCGAGCTGGGCCTCCTGGAGGGTGCAGACTGCCCGTGCCTCCCTGACAAGGGCAACCATGTCCCCGTCGTGACCCGGGGCATCCAAGGCCTGAAGGCGGCTGCCAAGCCTTTCGGCCACCACATCGAGGGCCTCCTTCACGTGTTCCAGTTGTTGCCGGGTGATGTCGTGGAACTGGATCGACGACACGACTTCCCCTATGCTGTCCGTAATCCGCTCGAGCTCCATGGAAACCCGGCCGGCTGTCTCAGTGGAGGCTCTGTTCTTCTCGATGAGGGACGTTACGGTCTTACGGGTGTCGTCCAGGATGGACCGGGCCTTCTCCTTTTGTTCCCCTTCAAGAGCGAGTACCTCCGAGAGTGTCTTTTCCACCGAGCCGCTCACCACGCCGGCCCGGGCGAGGATGTCCGCGAAACTGTCGCTGATAAGGACTGAAAGTTTTTCTACATCATCGGCAATGGTAGTAAAACCGTCGCCATTTTCGCGAAGCTGGGCGCTTTCTATCTTTGTCGAGATACTTAGAATCCTCAAGTTCTTCACGATCTTCCTGAACCCGGCTATGGGTTTGTGAATGCTCGCCATGGTCTTCATGATGCCTTGCAAGACCCCCACATCCCGGTGGAAGTCCTGTTCGGCCTTTACGAGAAAGGCCGAAGACCGATCTATAAGGTCGTGGAGACCGTCTATGGCGGAGGTTACCTCTACTCCCGAAAAGCCGGTGGCGACAGCGGAGGACCTTTTCGAGATCTCTTTTGCTCGACCATAGAAATCGCTCAATTTGTGGCCCACCGAAAGAAAGGTCTCTTCGGCAGCTTTGCTCACACTATCCAGCTCACTGCCGACCTCTATGAGCCTATTTTTCCATGACGCGAGTTGCTGCGCGTCTTTGTGAGTGCATTCGTTGTTCGCTGGGGAATCCTTGGACATGTGTCGATCCTCACCTACTCCCTGACGTGACCTTCCGGGCCTTTGCTTACGCGGATAGAACCGGTCCGACTAAGGAGCGCTCTGCCGGGCCCGTCAAGGGCGTCTCAGGAAAAGCACTCGCATATACTCCCGGCTGCAAGGCGGATGCCACCTGTCTTAGCAGGCACCCTGCGTCCACCCGCCGAAGGTTGACATAAGTAATATCGGCAGACAGTCCGATTTGTTTAGGAGGCTGGCCGGACAGGTGAGCTATAAGCACAAAACAGATCGGGCCGATCCGGGATGTTGTCCAATGACTCTGGGGACTTGCGTTGGCTTCAAATAGATTGACAGGCTCCCGTAAGCAATGTAGTCTAATCGTTCTGGGGGGACCTTTTTCGTGAGCAGAATACTCATCGTCGACGACGAGCAGGCCGTACGTTTCGCCCTGTCGGAAGTTTTGAAGAAGAACGGGTTCACGACCTCAGAGGCTTCAGGTGGCAGCGAGGCTGTGGCTATGATGAAGGAGCAGGACGCCGACCTCATTCTCCTGGATGTTGCGATGCCCGGAATGAATGGGATAGAAACCCTGCAGGAACTGCGAAAGATCAGGCCTAATCTGCCCATAATAATAGTCACGGGTTACGCAGACATTCCCACGGCAGTCAGGGCGATCAAGCTGGGGGCCTACGACTTCCTCGCAAAGCCACCCCAGGTGGACAGGCTCGTGGTAACTATCCAGAGGGCTTTGGAGCGGTCCGAGCTCAAGACGCTGCTGAGCCAGCTTGACCGGTCCGTAGAGACCTCCCTGGAGTGGATATTCGGCAAAAGCATTGCCATGAAAAGGGTGATCGAGCAAATACGCCAGGTGGCGTGGAGCAATTTCTCCGTAATCATTCAGGGTGAGACCGGCACGGGCAAGTCGGTTGCGGCCCAGACCATTCATAACCTAAGCCGGAGGGCGGAAGCGCCTTTGCAAGCGGTAGATGTGGGAGTTATACCCGAGACGCTTATCGAGAGCGAGCTTTTCGGCCATGAAAAGGGGGCTTTTACAGGAGCGGATAGAAAGAAACAGGGCTTCTTCGAGGCCGCGAACGGGGGTACTCTCTTAATCGACGAACTGGAGAATATGCCTCTTGCCGTACAGGGAAAACTTTTACGGGCGGTAGAGGAAAAAAAGATCTACCCATTGGGCAGCGCAAAGCCGGTCGCGGTCGACGTACGTCTCATGGGGGCCACGAACGTGGATCTCAAGAAGCTGGTGAAAGAGAAAAAATTCAGGGAGGACCTGTTTTTTCGCCTCAGCGAATTTACCATCACCCTTCCACCATTGAGGGAAAGAGTAGAAGACATACCCTTTTTGGCAGTCAAGTTCCTTGTGAAGGTCGCCACCGAGCTCAACAAGCAGATGCGTGAGCTGGACAACGATGTCCTGGACACCTTGATGCGTTATCCCTGGCCCGGTAATGTGAGGGAGCTCAAGAATGTGATCAGGAGAGCGGCCCTTCTTTCAGACGGCGTGGTAAAAATCGACCACCTGGAGTTCCTGATCGATGACAGGTCGGACAGCAGGGATATGCCCTTGCTGCCGCTCAAGGAGCTGTCGGCAATAGCCGCAAAGGATGCCGAGAAACAGGCGATAAAGCGGGCCCTCGCTCTGACGGGGGGGAACAAATCGAAGGCCGCTGCCATGCTCGAGGTGGACTACAAGACCCTCCTTACCAAGATCAAGGAATATCTGTAATACCCCGTTGCGAAGAAGAAACACCCGGAAAATTGTGGAGGCAGTTCCCTAGTTTGTGGAAGCGGCTCCACAAAATAAGCCGACCTGTTCTGAAAAATACTCCCAAAAATGCCCTATTCCTCCGTGGCATTACTCTTGCTTCAAAAAAAGGGAGCATCGACGCCGACAAGCGTTCAGGAGGATCCGTATGCCCGTTTTTGCAAAGCAGTCGTCAGACCCGGGGGAAGTAAAGATTGAAGGAGACGTTACGCTCCCCTACATTTCGGAGATCCGGGATACTATCCTGGAAGCTTTCAAGTCGAATGACCGCGTCTCCCTCGACCTGAAGGCAGTCTCCCGCGTAGATATGTCCTGCCTTCAGCTATTTTGCGCCCTTCATAAGAGTTCTCTCGAACACGGGAAGGAGATTGTTTTTTCCGCCCCCCTGCCTTCGATCATGAAAGAAACCATGCAAAAGGCCGGGTATTGGCGAGATTCCGGCTGTCGACAAAAAACGACCGGCGAATGTCTGCTGGGAGGAGCGGTTTATGAGTAAGACAATCATGGTGGTGGACGATTCGACGAGTGTGAGACAGATGGTCTGTTTCACCATCAAGAACTGCGGATACGACGTGGTGGAAGCCAAAGACGGGCAGGATGCCCTCGCCAAGATCGACGGCAAAACCATAGACATGATCGTCACAGACCTCAACATGCCGAACCTCGACGGCATAGGATTGATCAAAGGCGTGAGGGCCAAGCCATCCCACAGGTTCATACCGATCATCATGCTCACGACCGAATCGCAGGAATCAAAAAAAACAGAAGGAAGGCAGGCGGGTGCCACGGGTTGGATAGTGAAACCCTTCAGACCGGAGCAGCTCGTAGGCGTAATAAAGAAGGTGCTGGGATGACCGATATTCATAGAGCGACATTTATAGAAGAGGCTCATGAGCTTCTTTCAGAACTCGAGAACGCCCTTCTCGAACTCGAAGAGACTCCCGAGGATATGGACCTGGTAGGAAAAGTTTTCCGCGCAATGCATACCATCAAGGGCTCGGGCGCCATGTTCGGGTTCGACGACATAGCCGAATTCACTCATCAAATAGAGACGGTATACGACAAGGTCCGAAATGGAGAAATCCCCGTGACCAAGGAGATGATATCCCTTACGCTGTCCGCAGGCGATATCATCAAAAGCATGCTCGACGATTCGGAAGGATCCGGACAATCGCAGGCCTCGTCGAAGGAGATAGTGACCGCCTTCAAGAACATGGCCTCAATCGAAGTCGAAAGCAGACCTGTTTTGCATGAGCCTGCTTCGGATCCGAAGAGCGCGTCACCTGTTCAATTAGAAGGGACCGAGGCTCAAGCATTCCGCATCCGTTTCAAGCCCTCTCCCGAGATATTTGCCAGCGGGAGCAACCCGGTCCTCCTCCTTGACGAACTGAGGGGCCTCGGGGAATGTGAGATAGCCGCTCAGAGGGACGAAATCCCCGATCTCGAAAACATGAATCCCGAAAACTGCTACGTCTATTGGGATATCATACTGAGCACCGATAAGGGGTTGAACGCCATCAAGGACGTCTTCATCTTCGTCGAGGACCAGTGCGAGCTCTCGATAGACCGGGTCGAGGTCGGGTCGGGCGGCGATATCAAAAGGCTGGGCGAGATACTCGTAGAACGGGGAGACATCACTGACGAACAATTACAGAGCGGGCTCGACGACAAAAAATTGCTCGGCGAAATACTCGTAGAAAAGGGCATAGTCTCGCCCGACAAAGTAGAATCGGCTCTCGCGGAACAGGAGCACCTGAAAAAGGTGCGAGAGAAGAGCCAGGCAAAGGAAGAGAACATATCCAGCATAAGGGTGCCCGCCGAAAAGCTCGATATTCTCGTGAACCTGGTGGGTGAGCTCGTCACGGTACAGGCAAGGCTTTCCCAGACCGCTTCGGTCCTTTCGAACAACGAGCTGGTCTCCGTGGCGGAGGAGGTTGAGCGGCTTACCGCTGAGCTACGGGATACGACCCTGAATATCCGCATGCTCCCCATAGGGACTACCTTCGGCAGGTTCAAAAGACTGATTCACGATCTCTCCCGAGAGCTGGGGAAAGAGATCGAAATGACGACGGAGGGAGCGGAGACCGAGCTTGACAAGACGGTGATCGAGCGGCTGAACGACCCCCTCGTCCATCTCATAAGAAACTGCATAGACCACGGGATCGAGAAGCCCGCAGACAGGTTGTCGGCGGGGAAGCCGGGAGTCGGGAATATCCATCTGTCGGCGATCCACTCAGGGGCAAACGTGATCATAAAAATACGAGACGACGGGAAGGGCCTCGACCGTAAGGCAATATTGGCCAAGGCCGTCGAAAGAGGGCTTGCCTCCTCCGGTGCGGAGCTCGACAGAGCGCGAGATCTTTGACTTCGTCTTCTCGGCTGGTTTCTCGACGGCGGAAAAGGTCACCAATGTGTCGGGACGAGGTGTGGGCATGGACGTCGTGAAGAGGGCTATCGATGCCCTCGGCGGCTCGATCGAGATGACGAGCCAGGAGGGCGTGGGCACGACGGTAAGCATCGGATTGCCTCTCACCCTCGCGATCGTCGATGGGCTCCTCGTAAAGATCGGTACGGATCACTTCGTTCTGCCCCTTACGATAGTGGAAGAGTGCGTTGAGCTTACACGGCGCGACGTCGAAAAAAACCACGGCCGGAATATAGCCAATATCCGTGGAAGGATCGTGCCCTACATCAGGCTGCGGGATGAATTCGGGATCGCAGGTGATGCGCCTGACATAGAGCAGATCGTGATAGCGGGCATAAACAAAGAGAGGATCGGTCTCGTCGTAGATAACGTGATAGGCGAGCACCAGACGGTGATAAAGAACCTGGGGAGGTTCTACAAGGATGTGGATGCGGTCTCAGGGGCAACTATCCTTGGGGACGGGACCCTGGCCCTTATCATCGACGTCTTGAAACTGGTGAAGCAGGTAGAGACGAGAGAGGCCGCCGTAGCCTAGACTCTGCCGCCTTGCGAAGACGACCGCTCTTGCGTCAAGAAGACTCAAAAGAAGGAGGGAAGTAGAAAATGAGCGTTGCTTCCATTGCCGATACACGCCAGTACCTCACCTTTCAGTTAGGGGAAGAGGTCTTTGCCATAGACGTGTCGAACGTGAGAGAGATCCTGGAATTCACGACGGTCACCAAGGTCCCGAAAACCCCCGATTACATGAGGGGGGCCATAAACCTGAGGGGAAGTGTCGTGCCGGTGTTTGATATGCGCCTGAAGTTCGGCTTGCCTGAAAGCGAGAAGACGGTCAACACCTGTGTAGTCGTGGTAGAAGTGACCCTTGAAGGCGAGGCCATGGTGATGGGCGCTTTGGTCGACTCCGTGAGTGAGGTGTTCGAGCTGGAACCGGAACAGATCGAGCCTCCGCCCAGGATGGGCACTCAGCTCAACACCGACTTTATCAAAGGCATGGGGAAGAAGGATGATGGCTTCATCATCATACTCGACGTGAACAAAGTCTTTTCCTCGGATGAGCTTTTGGCCCTTCACGATGGAGAGGCAGGCAAAGCCATCAGGGTGGCAAGCAACGAGTAGACGGCGAAAGGTGCTGCCGTCCGTTGGACATCCTTTTCGGGACCATATAGGTATGCGGCTTCAACCGTTTTAGACGAAGCGGCCGGCGGCCCCCTTTTGTAAGGGTTTTTGTCCTCGAGCCCTGAGTCGCATGGAGGTTTGCAATATGACGTTGACGAACAGGGAAATCGCGAGCGATGCGGCCCTCCCGGACCGGGAGGGACCGGCGCTGCTTTCCAACAAAGAATTCTCTCGGCTCAGGGAATTCATCTACCGGGAATGCGGGATCAAGATAACTGAATCGAAAAGGACCATGCTTGAGGCTCGCCTCCAGAAAAGGCTGCGGGCCCTTAAAGTCTCGACCTTTTCCCAGTACTGCGACTACTTGTTCAGCCCCCGGGGCATGGGGGAAGAGCCGGTGAGCATGATCGACGTGGTCACCACGAACAAGACGGACTTTTTCAGAGAGCCGGGCCATTTCAAGTACCTTGCCCTCAAGGCGCTCCCCGACTTGGTCAGACGGAGTGGTGGGAAAAGGAATGTGACCATATGGAGCGCCGGTTGTTCCAGCGGCGAGGAGGCCTACACTCTGGCCATGGTCATGGCCGAATTTGTCAGGGAAAACGACGGGATAGATTACACCATTCTGGCCACCGACATCTCCACAAGGGTACTCGAGAAGGCCGGTCTGGCCATCTACGACGAGGAGCGGATCGAGCCAATCCCCGTTGAATACCGACAAAAGTATCTGCTCAAGAGCAAAACAGCGGCAAACAAAAGATACCGCATCGTGCCGGAGCTTAGGGGACGGGTAAAGTTCAGAAGATTGAATTTCATGGAAGGTGACTTCGGCTTCAGAGAGCCGATGGATGTCATCTTCTGCAGGAATGTCATCATTTATTTCGACAAACAGACACAGGAAAGGCTTCTCAACCGGTTCTGCGAATACCTTTCCCCGGACGGATATCTCTTTATGGGGCACTCGGAAACCCTCCTCGGCATGGATGTACCCCTTGTGCAGGTCGCCCCTACGGTTTACAGGAAACACGGGTGAAGGCGAACCGAATCTACCTGAAGCCGGGCGAGCTGGTCACCACGCACGAACCGGCAATCATCACCACGATCCTTGGCTCGTGCGTGGCTGTTACCATGTTCAGCAAAAGGCTCCGGGTGGGAAGCATATGTCACGCGATGCTCCCCAAGAACCCGCCTTCCAACGGCTCAGATACCTTTCGCTACGTGGACAGTTCCATCCTCTATATGATCGAGAAGCTCCTCCTGACCGGCGTGAGAAGGGATGAAATCGTGGTCAAACTTCTCGGAGGGGCGGACGTGCTCGACCGGGTCGACGGCAGAGCAATTTCCGTCGGCCAACAGAACATCAGGCAGGCGCTTGAGATCATCCGCCGGGAAGGATTGAACCTTGCCGCATGCGACGTAGGAGGGCAGTTCGGGAGGAAGATCGTCTTCCATGCTCACACGGGCAGGGTGCTCCTGAGAATGGTAAACAGGGAGATAGGGAAAGACCTTACCATGCTCGCTTCTCCCGGGGGGAACGAGGCACGGCGAAAGGCGCAGTGAAAGTGCGTTCCGAACACGACGCTCTTGACCGGTTCTTTGGAGAAGACCCATGAGCAACAAGATAAAGGTCCTTATCGTAGATGATTCAGCGGTGGTCCGTCAGGTGCTCAGCGAAGCCGTGCTGTCCGATCCCGGCATGGAGGTCGTCGGTACGGCCAGGGACCCTTATATCGCCGCGGAAAGGATGAAAGAAGTAGTGCCCGATGTCATCCTCCTCGACGTGGAAATGCCGCGGATGGACGGCATCACTTTCCTTCAAAAGATCATGTCCCAGCATCCCATGCCTGTGGTCATGTGTTCGTCCCTCACCGACAAAGGATCGGAGACCACCTTGAAGGCGCTGGAGTATGGCGCCGTGGACATCATCCAGAAGCCCAAGCTCGGTGTGCGTCAGTTCCTCGAGGAATCGCGCATCATCATATGCGATTCGATCAGGGCAGCGGCAGGGGCGCGTCTGCGAAAGACTCAGCCTGCCATGCATGTCGCCCCGAAGCTCACGGCCGACGTCATCATGCCAAAACAGACCGACAGGTCCATGGTACGCACCACGGAAAGAGTGGTGATTATTGGCGCATCGACCGGGGGGACCGAGGCCCTTCGCATCTTCCTCGAGGCCTTGCCCGAAGATTCACCGGGCACGGTCATCGTCCAGCATATGCCGGAGCACTTCACCAGAGCTTTTGCGAACAGACTCGACGGCACGTGCAAAGTATCGGTAAAGGAAGCCGAAAACGACGACACGGTGATGAGAGGCAGAGTGCTCATCGCGCCCGGCAACAGACACACCCTCTTGAAGAGGAGCGGGGCCCGATACTATGTGGAGGTAAAGGACGGCCCTTTGGTATCGAGACACAGACCTTCGGTCGATGTTCTCTTTCGCTCCGCCGCCCGC
>CAVVPU010000088.1:0-50839 GCA_963750015.1 uncultured delta proteobacterium
ATGTTATGTCGCTCTACTCGTTCAGTTAGGTATTTGTACGTCCCCGACCGCGTTCAGGGCCTAAGCCCACCCCTTCGTGCTATTCAATTGTCAAAGAGCCTAAAAAACATCAAAGGGGTCAGATAAGCCCTTCGAGATCACCCCGACTCTGCGCTAACATAGTGCCTCGTTTGAGGTCTCATCCCCCACCCAGTCGTACATGTCTGCCCGGTGACGGTCGGCCGGTCCGAAGCCTTCCATAACGCTCTCGCGTCCGCCAGTACCAAAGACCGTTTCGAGATAGATATCGCCGAAATTCACTTCCCGAATATTGTACGCCTGACGCTTCACAACAATAACAACTGGGATAAAGAAAAAGAGGACAAAATCCACGCTGTCGGATTCAACAGCATATTCGCCGACAATTTCTCGCAGGAATACCATGACTATGGCGTGTTGTGGACACCGACGGATATTATATTTGAAATCGACGGTGGACCTGTCGCTGCGATTAGCATCAACGACTCCATAAAAGGAGCGGCGGATATTCGCTTCTCAACGGCGCTCATGGACTATGCCGGCAAAATCCCGGCCAATCCTGTTGGTCATCATATGTACGTTAGGTCTTTGCGCGTTTATCCGCTTTGATTCCTCCGCAGGCGCGCACTGCCCGTTTCCGAAAGGGTAGGGTGAGGTTGCAAGAACAAAGGGCAAAGACAATAGGCCTTTGGTCCGTCTTTCTTCCCGAACTCGTCGATATGAGGACTTGCGGAAATGACGTAGATTTGAAATGGCGTTCGTTACCTTGAGAGATGGCAAGTCACGTTGGTCAACTACGTCTAAGCCCCCAATATGCTAATAAAATCATGATCACTTAGAAATTCCAATATTCTAAACGAAAGATAGAAGTGAAAGAGCAACTTGCTATTGTTTAATTCAATGTTGATAATCTTTTGAACCTTGTCAATGCGGTATTTCAAGCTATTTCGCTGGATTTTCAAAACATCTGCTGTTTTCGACAGGTCTAAGGTGTTTGCCAGATATTCATAAAGAGTGCGTACGTAGGACGTCCTGTGCTGACGATCATAATCCATTAACGTGAATATTGCAGGATGGCAGAAGTCTCTTAAATTCTTATCCGGAGAACACATTTCCAATATGTGGTCTAAGACATAATCCTCGTAGAAAAATATCACCTCCCGTCCGTCTTGATGTTTACTTAGTTCCAGCGCCTTCAGTGATTGCTGGTAATGCCCCCTGATGTCTTTCATATTGTGAAAACATCTGCTTAAACCCGCGACCATGTCGGCTTGCTTTAGAATATTCGCTAAAGGTTCCAGGTTTTCTTTGGTCAATATGTCTTTTCTGTCTCGACCGATAAGCAATACAATATTGTTTTTATAGACGATTGGTTTGTATCCAGGAAAAGTATCCTCAATCAAATTTTTAAAGTAAAGAATAGGAATATTTAGTGCTTCCAGCTCGTTAAAGCTTATTGTGAGCACATAGAGGTATTCTTCAAGCCTCAAATTCAAGCTTTTGAAGCGTTCCTTGATATCATGGGATCTATAGGTTTTTCCTTCCAGCATTTCTATTATGAAATTTTCATAAACAGACTCACTGGAATTGAAAAAGTACGCATTCTTTTGCATTTCACACGCAACGATTTTGCTGAGAATATTCACTAATTCCAGGTCACTCTTATTGAATGGTTTTTGATTATCAAAAACGACGATTTGCGCAATCAGTTTATTCTGAAGGGTAATTGGTGCTCCTATCCGTTCAAATCCCATGAGCCCTTTCTCCAGAAGGATAGAAGATTTGTTATTGTCCTCAATGAATATTAACTTTTCCTTTTTCATAATAGACATAAGTTTAAGGGATAAATACCCTTTTAGTTTAGTTTCATCCCATAACGGAGCAAATTCTGAGACAGGCTCGGAATAGGCCAGAAGTCTATAACCGATATCATGGACAATAACTTGATTTGAAATGAGTTCATGTCCTGTTTCGATGATCCGTTGCAACCCATGATCCATTACAAGGCAATCGAGCAACTTTGAAATCCACTGCTGATACAATGCAATGATATCCTGCAATTCGTCAAAAACGCGAATTCTATCTTCGTCGCTATTCAACGCCAATATATTTAGATTCTTACAATTTTCATATTTTGAAGAGCTCATCCGGCTATCAACACACAGAAAATTGATGCATCTTCCCTCAAGAATAATTTCAGGGAGATCCGACTCTGCACCTACGTACAGAATATCCGGTTCATAAAAAACTTGGTTTTCAGCAATCATCTTAACCATTTTAATCGGTTGATCGGCTGCATGAATGATACTGGTCTGTGCATTGTAATTCGTCAATTTGTCACATATCATCTCAAGACTTATGTTTATATCCATAGTCAGCCTCCGTTGCGATCTTCCAAGATGATTCAACCGGGGACGCAACACACTCAACTATCTACCATGCCCGCTTCCTCGTCTTCAATTCTTTTAGTTCGCCCCTTCTTTGTTCTGCCCATCTTCTTCCGCTAGTTTTTACCTTCAAAGAAAATCTCGCGTGCATTATGGGAAAGCTGACCCAGGAGAGAGTTCCGCGAGGAGAGGACCATCGAAGAGGGCCATCCGTTCCTCCAGGCCCTTGAGCTCGTGATGAACCTCTCAGGGTATCGACATCAACCACTGCATACCCCTTTCATTCCACGTGAGCCCTTCCTATTTCCTGTGAGATGGAAAGGAATAGTATTCCCTTATTTCCGCGCCGTCCCGGCGGGCGAATTGTCCTGAAAAAGTGGTTGTGAGATCCAGAAAAATCACATCCACCGAACATATTTGTTGAAATCGCAAAAAAAGTATTGCATTTTTTTGCGATTTCGATAATAACTATTCTGTGGCTCTGATAGAATCGCGGCCATCTCGACAGACACAGACAGGAGGGAATTCATGATTGATTTTGAAAAGCTAAGAACTGCAATGGGTGAATTGGACAGTGATATCGTAATGGCTCTTCTGGAAAAACTGATGGCGGAAGGCGGCGAAGGGGCAGACAGAGCAATGGTGGCTTGCCAGGAAGGCATGAAAATAGTAGGTGATCTCTTTGAAACCGGTGAATACTTTGTTGCTGACTTGATCTTTGCCGGCGAGCTGATGACGCAGGCAATGGACCTTATTAAGCCGGCCATTGCGGCCGGCGGCGGAGGGAATATTGGGAAGATGATCCTTTGCACCGTAAAAGGTGACATTCACGACATCGGCAAGAATATTGTCAAGGCTATGATGGAAGCCGGGGGGATCGAAGTAATAGATCTCGGCATTGACGTAGCTCCGGTAACCATAGTGAATGCAGCTAAGGAGCACAGAATCAAGGTTATCGGATTAAGCGGCGTTCTCACACTTGCACTTGATTCAATGAAAGACACGGTCGATGAGTTTAGAAAAGCCGGCATGCGCGAAGATGTTAAGATCATTATGGGTGGCGCCCCGGTAACAGCAGATTACTGTAAGTCTGTCGGAGCAGACGCGTGGTCTCAAAATGCAGCAGATAGCGTAAATGTTTGTCGCAATTGGCTAAGTTGATAATCTGAAACGAGAGCTATCTGAATTGTAAGACAAACAAAGGATGGTGAAGAATATGGATCCCCGTGAATTACTAAAGGAAAGAATCGAAATACTGAATGATGCAGTGCGTATGAACAAAAAACCTAAGAGAGTTCCTTTTGCTACAAATGATGGATTTTGGCGGTTTTACGACTGCGGACGCAAATTCAGCGACGCAATGATGGATTATCAAGTGGCTCAGGACGTACTGGTAGAGTTCCAAAATCGTTATCAGTTTGACACGATTTTTGAAATTGGAGACAGGAATCCTCTTCAAGTAACTAGAAGCCTGGGAAATTATGAATACTTGATCGACGATGCGAATTATACGTTGATGTTAAAGGAACAATGCTTTTTTACAGTTGAAGATTATGATGCGTTTGTTCAAAACCCCATTAAAACATTATGGGAAAACGTTTTACCAAGAAAGTATTCCTTGTTCAATTCAGACACTGAAGTTGGCACATTAATGAATACTTTGGGTAAGTTTTTTCAATATGCTGAGGCTATGGGAAAAGCAAGGGGCAGACTTGCAGAAGAATGCGGTGTGCCTTCGTTTTCCAGCCTACCCAATGGCGGCGCTATCAATATTGCAATGGAGGCACTATATGACTTTCTCAGGGGGATGAAAGGATTATCGAGCGATTTGAGAAGGTGCCCCGAAAAAGTAATGGCTTTCATCGAAACCTTTCATGGTTTGTTCGTAAAACCATCCATACAACAACTTCAAAAAGTGGAAGAGCCTACGAGCGCCTTTACACTATTCTCTCCAATGCTCAGTCAAAATCTTCTCAGCGCAAAACAATTCGGGAAATACTATTGGCCCCATTTCAAAGAAATTGCGGATAAAGTTGTAGAAACTGATAACACAATGTACATCCTATCCGAAGGAACGACGGAACATATCACCGAATATCTGCAAGAACTGCCAAAAGGACATTTTTGTGTGTATGTGGAAATGGACGACATATTTAGAGCGAGAAAAAGGCTGCCAAACCTATGCTTATGGGGCGGAATACCATTGCCTTTACTGGCAAGTAGTACTAAGCAGGAATGCATAGACTACGTGAAGAAAGTCATTGACGAAGTAGGCTGTGATGGAGGGTTGATCCTGTGTACAAATAAGTTTGCTGGATCCCCAAGAGACTGTAACAGGGAGAATTTGCTTGCTGTGAGTGAATTTGTCAGAAACTACGAATAGGAGACGAAAAAGATGGACGAAATGAAGGAAAAAGAAAAAGTTGACTTAACAAAATATCCTGACGGACATGAAGCTATTAAGCGTTTATTGGATTTTCTGCCATCAGACGAAGTCAAAGACCAGGTATTGATCGGTTTCACGCTTTTTTTGGCTCAGATGTAAAGCGACAGCGTTCAGTGACTGATTTATTGTACGGATAAAGAGGAGAAGGCATAAGACATGATAGTTATTGGGGAAAAAATCAATGGATCGATTCCGTCAGTGGGTCAGGCAATTGAAAAACGCGACGCAGATTTTATACGTAGCCTGGCAAAGTTGCAAACTGAAACAGGGGCAGATTACCTTGATATATGCGCCGGAAATACGCTGAAAAGGAACTCGACACTCTATTTTGGTTGATTGACATCGTTCAGGAGGAGGTAAATACCCCGATTTGCATAGACAGTCCAAACGTGAACGTGCTTAAGGAGGTTCTTCCAAGCATCAAACGAAGCGGAATCGTCAACTCGGTTTCAGGAGAAAACAATAAGTGTGATGTCATATTTCCCTTGTTGCAGGGAAACGACTGGCAGGTCATAGCGCTGACCTGTGGTGACAAGGGAGTCCCGGCTGATGCTGCAACCAAGGTTGAGATTGCAGTGAGGCTAGTTAAAGAAGGCTGCGGAATTTGGAATCGGTCCGGAACGCATATTTATCGATCCTCTGGTTCTGGCGGTTTCTGCAGTCAATGATTCGATGCTTACCTTTATGGAGGCGATACGAGAGATCAAACGCTTGTATCCCAATGTTAAAACAACGTCAGGGCTTTCTAATATCTCCTTTGGGATGCCTTACAGAAAGGCGATTAATCACAATTTTTTGACACTTGCCTTGTCTGTCGGGATGGATTCCGCGATTATCGACTCAACAAACAGAGACACTTATGCGACGATCCTTGCTGCTGAGGCGCTTCTCAATAAGGACAGGCTCATGCGCAAGTATAATACAGCTTACCGTCAGGGAAGATTCGGGCCTATGAAACAACCGCCCAAAGTAATCAGTTAGTTCTTTAACGATTAGCTGTAGATTGTCACATACTTTTGACCCCTCTACAGAGGAGCCGTCGCGCTTTTGGGTGAGTAATAGGAATTATTGACCACACAAATGTCAGAAGAGATTTAAACTATTTGCGGAGATGGGGTCAAAAGTGTGTGACAATCCAAAATCTTTGCTACGTCTTGTCCCTGCTGGGTTTCCTCTTTGAGGGACAAACCACACTGGGAAACAACCTCTCCAATCTCTCCCGTAGAACAGAAATTTATAGGACAACATAGGGGAATATCATTCAATGCCCGTTCCCGGATAAAAGGAGACCACAGAAATGCAGAATAGTAGCATCGGCAGCAAAAAAGCGCGGATAATCACACTGGAAGAACATTTTGTCACACCGGCGTTCTTGAACAGTCCCGAAAGTAAGAAAACACTCAGGGCTGATCCCTCCAGCAGTCAGCCACAGGTGGCCGCGATGGCCAAGATTATGGAATCGGCAGCCGAACTTGGCGAAAAGCGAATCGCAGAGATGGATGCCGCGGGCATAGATGTTCAGGTATTGTCGCTCCATAGTCCGGGCGTCGAACAGTTGGATGCGTCCGAGGCTGTCAGGGTTGCCCATGAAACGAACATGTACCTTGCGAACGCGTTGAAACAGTATCCGGATCGTCTGGCCGGTTTTGCCGTGGTGCCGACTGCGGCTCCGAATGAGGCGGCTGATGAATTATCACGTATGGTTGGTGATTTTGGATTCAAAGGCGCGGTGATCAACGGCCACACACAGGAGCGTTATTTGGATGATGAATTCTTTTGGCCCATACTGGAACGGGCCCAAGCGCTCCATGTACCGATTTATCTTCATCCGACAACTCCTCCGAAGGCGGTCGTCCAGGCATATTATACAGGCAATTTCGCGCCCGGAGTGACGCAACTTTTTGCAACTCCGGCGTGGGGCTGGCACATTGAAACCGCGGTGCATGTTCTTCGCATCATTCTCGGCGGCGCTTTTGACCGTTTTCCGGATTTGCAAATTATCATCGGCCATATGGGCGAAGCGCTCCCCTTCATGCTGCCCCGGTTAGATACCATACTGACTCCGGGCCTGACAAAGCTCAACCGTAAGGTGGGCGATTATCTCAGAGAAAATATAAGCTACACATTTTCCAGCTACAATTGCTCCCAGGCCTTCCTCGACTTGTTCCTCCAGGTCGGATCCGAAAGAATCATGTTTTCTGTGGATTACCCCTATTTCTCAATGTCTGAATCACGAGCGTTCCTCGAGAGGCTCCCGATCAGTCCCGCGGACAAAGAGAGAATTGCCCACGGAAACGCTGAAAAACTTCTTAGACTTTAGCATTGTCACAAACTTATAGCTCATAGCTGCGGATTGATTTCCGGATAGTAATCCGGGCCGCCGATACGAGGAAGATTCGTCGGCGGCCCTGTTCTTTATCCCGGCCGCCGACGAATCGTGGAGAGAAAGAGCAGATGGGGGATGGGGAGAGTGTCCCTTTCAGGGACTACGGAGCGGGGAGAGAAAGAGCTTTATTGCTCCCCAGCAAGTGGAACGAGCGGTCTCCCACCTCCCATCCCCCATCTGTCTCCTGGGCGGCCTCTCGGGACGCCCTCCTCTTGTGCGCCCAGCATGGGCGCGATCTCGGAGGTGAAAGTCCTCCCGCAAGCTGACCACAGCGAGCGAAGGGAAACACAACTGCGCGAGGGTGACCGAGCGTGGGGAGGAAGTGTGGAACGAAACCACGAGCCGATGAACAAGAACCGGATACGAGGCATGATGTGTCAAGGCGAGCGAGCAAGACATCGCGAAGCTTTTGTGGTCAAGGGCACGTCGTGTATATCCGGCGGTTGTGTGGTGAAGGATCGCGTTCTTACCTCACGGAGATCTCGCCTTCATGCCTGAAAGGGCAACGGCTCATACCGTAGGCGAGAAGTCAGCAGAGGCCGTAGTAGCCGGGCGACCGGTGAAGGGCCGAACGGGAAGGAGAGCCACGCGCGATGACTCTCGGACAAACATCGCATCGGAAGCCCGGGATACCGGGGCGAGTCGGGAGCAGCCAAGGTGAAGCCTTCGCTGAAAACGATCTCGTGATGAAGCATGTCCGGCGTGTCACTGACTACGGGGTTCGGGGCAACCTCAACTTCTCGAACCGCCCGGTGCGGACCCGCATGCCGGGTGGTGTGGCAGGGGAGCGGTCGAAAGGCCGCCCCCTATGCCGATAAATCGGTGTTGGTGTGTGCATCCGTATGCCGTGTAGATCGTATGACTTGCCGGTCGAAGTCCGGCCATGGGAATTCGGTAGTTCACCCATGTAGCTCAGAGGGAGGTGTAAGGAGTAATCCGAAGCGCTAAGTTCCCTGACAACGGTCCATTGCGATGGACCTCGCAAATCTGCGGGTTGCAGCGAAAGCGAACCTAGAGGTAGCCTCGTAAACACACACATGAAGTCGCCGACTCTTTGGATGTTTGAGGAAGGCTGCTATGTCTGTCTTAACGATAACTACCGAAACCGACAGACAGGCTTCCGGGGTAACAGGGGTGACACGCAGATAGAAGCCATACGAGGGAGCACGGGAGACCCTTTAAGATGCCGATGGAGGGCAACGGGGAGATATAAGGAGACGAAATTCTCATCCGGTCTTAAAGGGAGTCGGAGGTGCCCATAGTACCGCTCGTATCCCGAAGACAACAGAACTTCGGGAGAGGGAAGGGGCACTGCCTTCATCATGTTTTTGAAGAAGGGAAGGAAGAGGAGATTGCAGCCATGCTAAAAACTCCGGAACACATTTTAGGAACTTCAGACGAAACTATACCAGAAGGCCAAGCAGGAAGCAGAGTTCAGGTTCTATGCCCTTTATGACAAGGTGTACCGCAAAGACATCATCGAACACGCCTACCGCCTTGTCAAAGCTCACAAGGGCGCTCCCGGGGTAGACGGGATCACCTTCGAGGCAGTAGAGGGAGAAGGGGTGGAGAAGTACGTAGAGACAATTACCGAGGAGTTAAGAAACAAAACGTACAAGGCCTCACCGGTCAGGCGGGTCTACATCCCGAAACCGGACGGGTCCAGAAGACCACTGGGCATACCCACGATAAAAGACAGGGTGGTCCAGATGGCCCTCAAGCTCGTGATCGAACCCATATTCGAGGCAGACTTTCAAGACAGTTCCTACGGCTTCAGGCCGGGGAGAGACGCCCACCAGGCAATGGATGAGGTGAGCATGCAGTTGCGGTACAAGAACACGCAGGTTATCGATGCGGATATCACCGCGTATTTCGACACCATTTTGCACGATAAGCTGCTCAAAGCCGTGGCAAGAAGAATCGTCGACAAGAACATCCTTGCGCTCATTAAGATGTGACTGAAGGCACCAGTCGTTGAGGAAAAGGACGGAGTGAGGACGTATAAAGGCAGCGACAAAGGGACACCGCAGGGAGGAGTCATTTCTCCTCTCCTTGCGAACATCTATCTCACCACCCTTGATGCTGCCATGAAGATGGCGCGTCTCGTCAGATACGCCGATGACCTGGTGGTACTGTGCAGCCATCATGTCTACCGGACATTCGACAGAATGAAGGCCGTGCTCGCGAGCCTAGGGCTCACCCTCAACCCTGATAAAACGAGAATCCTCAACGCAGCGGAAGAGGGATTTACCTTTCTCGGATTTACCCTACGGATCAGAAGGAACCCCCGGACAGGCAAGACGTTCCCTCTTATCGTTTCCGTCAAAGAAGGCATTAGGCCGCATCAGAAAAGAGATCAAGGACGTGACGTGCAGGAAGAACCTCGCGTTACCACAAGAAGTAACCATTGCGAGACTCAATCGGCTCGTAAGGGGATGGGCGAATTACTTCTATTACGGGAACTGCAGCAAAACCTTTGCACACCTCCGGAACTACACCGAAGAAAGGGTTCGGATGTATCTGAGCCGAAAATATCGTCTCGGAAGGAGGGGATACAGAAAATACCCCAACTCGTATCTCTATGAAAACCTCGGTCTTTACAGAATACCGGCCACCGCTCCATGGGCTCAGGCTGCGAAAGCCGCTGGAAGAAGATGATTGGAAAGCCGTATTCGGGAAAACTGAACGTACGGTTTGATGAGGGGGAGTTGGAAACAGCTATCCGTTATAGGTCATGGTAGATGCGTGCATTGAAAAGACCAGAAACGGCACCAGCCAGGCGCCAGCTCTCTACTCTACTATGAAGGCCGGAGCCGCGCTCTCTTTAATGATACGGCGACCCGTGTCACCGGCCACACCTCGTGCCCTCTTTGACTCCTTTTCTTTTTGTGCTGCCAGCGTTTCTTCCATTTGCCCTTAACAAGGCTCCTCTTTTCGGAGTAGAATCGGTAGTTCCCTAGGAGCAGTCGGGAAGTTCGAGCCGAGGAGAGGACTATGAAACTGCAAGACAAAGTGGCACTGGTCACAGGCGGCGCTGGCAACATAGGACGGGCCATCGTCCGTGGCCTAGCGGGACAGGGGGCAACGGTAGTCGTCAACGACAGGAACATCGATGCAGCGCGGGCAGTCGCCGAATCGATCTCTGCCGAAGGGGGCAGGGCAGTCGCGGACGGCTCGGATGTCACCAAAAGCACTGAGGTCGACGCCATGATCGCCGGCACTGTCGACGCCTTCGGCAGGCTCGACATCCTCGTCAATAGCGCAGGCGGCCCCCGCGACGTTCCCGTGACTAGAATGACCGACGAAGATTGGGATTCCGTGCTCGATCTGAACCTCAAGGCGAGCTTTCTCTGCGCCAGGGCCGCAGTGCCCCATATGATAGGGCAAGGCTCGGGCAGGATAGTCAACATCGCCTCTACCGCCTACATGGGGCTCAACTTCGGTCAGACCAATTACGCCTCGGCCAAGGCGGGGGTCATAGGCTTCACCAAGTCTCTGGGAAATGAGCTTGCCCGGTACAATATTACCGTCAACTGCGTGGCCCCGGGCCTGATCGAGACGCCCATGACCAAGGCCTACGAGAAGAAGACCCTCGACCGGCTGCTCGCGAGGATCCCTTTGGGAAGGATGGGCGCCGTAGATGATATCGCCCACGCCGTACTCTTCTTCTGCGCGGACGAGTCGAATTTCATAACCCGCGAAGTGCTCCACGTGAGCGGAGGAGTGGGGTAGGGGAAGAAAGGAAAGTGGAAAGGGGAAAGGGGAAAGTGAAGAGTGAAAAGGGGAAAGGGGAAAGGGGAAAGACTGACGGACGAGGGACGAGAAGGACAGCGCGAAACTCGAATCGCGAATCGCGAAAGTTAGGGAAACAAAAGAACGAACGCCCACCCTCACCCTGCCCTCTCCCCTCGCCGAGGGAGAGGAAAAAGGGGCGTCCTTCAGAATGCTTCTTTTGGCGGCCTCCGAGGACGCCGCCCTTATTCAATTGGTGCTGGTGTGTGCATCCTATGAGGGCCGGAGCCGCGGGCTGTTAGAGATACGGCTCCGCGTGTCACCGGCCGGTCGGCTGGGAGGGATCGTGAGGTGTGGATGCAATTTGAGCCTTGCTGCCCGGATGGCGTACTGAATGTACGTCGGAGGGCGCATGGCGAAAAGTGCGCCGCAGATCGCGATTCCTCCCAGCCGACCGGCCACACCTCGTGCTCTCACTCGCCTCTTTGTCTCTTCGTTAGCCTTACGGAAGGTCACCCGGGCCTGACGGCAGACCTTCTCGCTATTTCTGACCGGCTCCTTCCAGGCCTTGCAGGAGGAGATCGTTGTTGCCGGGTATTACCATTTCGAAGATTGAGTCTATCGTGGTGTAATCGTAATAGCCGAGGCGGGCCAAGGGACGGATCTTGAGAATATCTACTTTGCCCTCGGGGGTGATGAATTCATCCTTGATGTGGACGAGGAGCACCCTGCCCACAATCACGTCGACCGTTCCCATGAGGCCTTTGCCCGGCAATCGCATGGTCTGGTAGTACGCACACTCGAATTGAATAGGGGATTCCGCTACCAGTGCCGGCCTGACAAGGCTGGCGGAGGCTTTCGTGACCCCCGCGAGTTCGAATTCGTCCACGTCGGGCGGCACTTCTGCAGCAGACTTGTTGACCGCTTCTCTGAGTTCGTAGGTGGCCATGTTGTAGACGAATTCACCCGTCTGCTCCGCATTGAGGACGGTGTCCTTTCTCAATCCCCGCGTGTTCTGGTTGGCCGAGAACATCACATAGGGAGGGTCGAAGGTCAGGTTCTGGAACTGGCTGAAGGGCGCCAGGTTATGCACACCTCCCGTGCTGATCGTCGAGATCCATCCGATGGGGCGAGGGGCCACGCAGGACTTGAACGGGTTGTGGGGGAGGCCGTGGTCGTTCTTTTGCGGATCGTAGCGCATACTTTATCCTCCGGAATCAAAATTCTTATCAGACTGCTTTTGCCTTTCCTCGACCTTTACGAGCCCCGGCTTCCTCGTGAACCGCGTCCGGTTATATGCCCAGATAGCGTTTGCGAATCTCGTCGTTTCCAAGTAAGGCTCCGGCAGTGCCGTGGCTTGCGATCCGCCCTGTTTCGATGATATAGGCCGAGTCTGCTATTCTCAGGGCTGCGGAAACATTCTGCTCCACGAGAAGGATCGAGATGCCCTTTTCTTTCAGCCCCTTGACGATGTCGAGGATCTGGGCGACCAGGAGGGGGGCGAGCCCCAAGGAAGGTTCATCGAGAAGGAGCAGCTTTGGCTCGGACATGAGGCCCCTGGCCATGGCGAGCATTTGCTGTTCGCCGCCGCTCAAGGAGCCCGCCTTACCGTGAAAACGTCGCTTCAGAATGGGAAAAAGCTCGAACATGGCGGGATAGAGCCTTTCGAGATCGGCCCTCTTGCTCCCGTGCACGTAGGCCCCGAGCAACAAGTTCTGCTCCACCGTGAGGGACGCAAAGATCTGCCTCCCTTCAGGCACCTGGCTTATTCCTGCCCGGACGACGTCGTCGGGCCTCCTTCCCGTGATATCCCTGCCCATGAAGCTCACTTTGCCCGAAAAGGGATGAATAATACCAGAGACGGTCTTTAGCAGGGTCGATTTCCCGGCCCCGTTGGCGCCTACGAGGGAGACTACTTCTCCCTCACCCACTTCCAGATCGACCTCCTTCAGTACCTTTACCCGCCCGTAGCCCGCAGTGATGCCGGAAACCGTGAGCATCATCGTTCAACTCCCGCGAGAGCAGCCTCGCTGCCGAGGTAAGCTTCCACGACTTTCGGGTCCCGGGAGATGGCCAGGGGGGCGCCTTCGGCGAGGCGTCGGCCGAAATCGAGGACCACGATATCGTCGGAGACGTTCATCACCACCTTCATGTTGTGCTCCACGAGCAGGATCGTGACACCACGGTCCCGGATACGTGAAAGGAGGTCCATGAACGCCCCCACTTCGAGGTCATTGAGGCCGGACGCAGGCTCGTCGAGAAGCAGAAGGTAGGGGTCGCTCATGAGAGAACGGGCGAGCTCCACCATTCGTTGATTGCCGAAGGGGAGGGACCCCGGAGTCGCCTGGGCCGCCCAATCCATGCCGACGAAAGAGAGGACTTCCATTGCCTTGTCCCGCAAGGCTGCTTCCTTTCGGCCGCTTCTTCGCCTGAAGAGCAGGGCGTCCTGCAGAGTAGGCTGAAACTGCCGGTGGGCGCCGAGGAGTATGTTGTCGAAAACCGTCGCGTCGTTTGCCGTGAATAGCCTGACGAGCTGAAACGTCCGGGAGATGCCGAGCATCGCCCTCTTATCGGCCCTCAATCCCACGAGCTCTCTGCCAAGGAAGACGACCGAGCCGGAATCGGGCTTTAGAAGGCCGTTGATTATGTTGAGCATGGTCGTCTTTCCCGCGCCGTTAGGCCCGATGAGCGCCTTGATCTGTCCGGCCTTCACTGAAAAGCCGACGCCGTCCAAGGCGGTGACGCCTTCGAATGCCTTGGTGATCTGCGACACCGTCAGGATCGGTCCTGCTTCTTTGCCCGGCTCTTTCATCGCCCATTGTCCTGTGCGTATTCGGCGGGCGGCGCCTGTCTTGTGCCGGGGGGAGCCGCCGGAGTCCAGAGGCGCGCCAGAAGGCCGAAGATCCCTTTTCGCATGAAGACGAGCACGACCATGAGGATCAGGCCGTTCGTCAACATCTCGTAGTCGTGGAATTTGTATGTCAATTCAGGAAGAAGCTTGACGAAGACGGCGCCGAGGACAGGGCCGAAGATCGTTCCTACTCCTCCGAGATAGAGCATAACGAGCATGTTGATCGACGCTTCTATGCCGAAGTCGTCCGGCGCAAGGAAGCTCATGTAGTGGGCGAAGAGCGAGCCGGCAATTGACGCGAGGACGGCGGAAAGCATGTAAATTCGCAGCTTATACCGGGCGCAGTCTATGCCCATGGACCTGGCCGCCGTCTCGTCGCTGTGAACCGCAAGTACGGTCCTGCCGAAGGGAGAGCGCACCACGGCGAGGCAGCAGATCACGACGGCCACCACGACTACCCAGACTAAGTAGTAATAGTAGACGAAGTTATCGAAGCTGAAGCCGAAAAGGCTGAAGGAAGGGATATCCCTGAGTCCCGAAGCGCCACCGGTAAGTCCCTGAAGACCGACGATGAGGGTGACCACGATCATGTTGAGGGCGAGGGTAGCCATGGCGAGATAGTATTCTTTGAGGGCGAGAACCGGCCTGCCCACGGCCCAGGCGACGCAGCCGCTTGCGACCATGCCGCATACCATGGCAAAAAGAGGGCTCATGGCGTAGCGGGCGGTAAGAATGCCCGAGGTGTAGGCACCGATGGCGAAGAAGGCCGCGTGGCCCACCGAGATCTGCCCGGCGTAGCCGATAAGCAAATCGAGACTCACCCCGAGGATCACATATATGCCGATGAAGATGAGGATGCCGCACCTGTAGGATGACATATTGCCCAAGGTGGGTGGAAAAAGGGCGATAAAGAGAAGGACGGGCACCCACCAGAACTTCGAGAGCCGGCTCATACGTCTCTGCTCCACGCCTTGCCGAAAAGGCCGCTGGGCTTGAATATGAGGATTACGATAAGGATGGCGAAGACGATAGGATCGGCGAACTGAGAGGAGAGGAGGCCGATTGTGTAGGCCTCAAGGATGCCGAGGAGAAAGCCGGCGACGACGGCGCCGGCGATGCTCGAAAGACCGCCGATGGACATGGCGATGAAGCCCTTCACCATGGGCATGACCCCGCTCCCGTATTGGACGAAGAGGAGAGGGGCGACGCACATTCCGGCGAGGGCCCCTATGGCCGAGCCCCAGGCCCATGAAAGGATGGCTGCCCTGGAGGTGCTTATGCCCATGAGGCGCGCGCCGAGCCGGTTCTCGGAGCAGGCCCTCATGGCGACGCCGAGGGTCGTCTTCTCGAAGAAGAACCAGATCGCGCACAGGACCACGAGGGTGACGGCCACGATCCATATTACCTGGGGCATGAGGGTCGCGCCGAAGATATGCACGGGGTTGCCTACGGTAAAAGGCCTGAGCACATGGGATTCCTTGCCCCATATGACGAGGGCGAGGCCCCTGAAGGTGAGCGATATGGCGACCGTCATGACGATGAGCGTGCCCACCGCAGAATTCTGTATGGGTCGTATGAGGACCCTTTCCACGAGAGCCCCCAGGACAATCGCCACGACCACCGACAGACCGAAGGCGAGAGGCATGGAGACCCCTTTTGCCACGAGACTCGTCATAGTGAGGGCGCCGATCACGAAGAACTCCCCCTGGGCAAAAGAGATGAGCTGGGAGACCTTGTAGACGATCACGAGGCTCACCGCCATGAGGGCGTAGATACTGCCCGATGTGAGGCCGCTGAACAGAAACTGGACGAGATACGAGTATTTCTCCATAAGGCCGTGTCTCTTTTTGCGCCGGGGGGTCTTTACCCCTCGCCGCCTTCGGGCCGTAGTAGAAGCCCGGTGTGCTTCTTCCGGGCTTCTACACCCCGTTTATCTCTTTACGAAAAAGACTCCCTAATCGACGATCTGCCACTTCCCGTCCTTGACGGTGAAGAGCGCCATGTCCTCCATACGGTTGCCCTGATGGTCGGAGGGCGACATGTTGTATAACCCGTTGCAGCCCCAGAAGTTTTTGATCTTCTCGATCGCATCCCGGAGCTTTACGGGGTCGTCGCTCTTTGATATGCGCAGACCCTCGGCGATGAGGGCGACCGCGTCCGCCTGCTGGCCTGCGTAGTAATTGGACGGTTCGCCGTACTTCTTCTGGTACGCCGACGCAAATTCCACGATCACCTTTTTCATGGGATCGTTGTTGGGGATTGCTTCGGGTATGACGATCTTGCCCGCAGGGACAATGACGAAAGTCGGCGTCTGAGAGACGAGCTTCAGGAAGCCGGGGTTCGCGTTGCCGTGGGAAACCACGAGAGGTATGTTCATGCCCATCTGGGCCATATTCCGTGCGAGTAGCGCCGCCGGCTCACCGGTGGTGAAGGCCACTATCGCCTGGGGGTTGAGGCTGCGCAGTTTTGCGAGCTGGGCAGTCACGTCGGCCGCTTTCACGTCGAATTTCTCCTCACCCACGATGGTCACTTTGAAGTCGGGCGCGTGCTTGTTGACTATCTTCGATCCCGTCTCACCGAGGGGACCGATGGGCATGAGAAGGGCGATCCTGGTTATTCCTTTCTTCTGAAAATACATGAGGGGCCGGGTGAGGGCAAAGTCTGTCTTGTGGGCGTTGTTGAAGGTGAAGGTCTCTTTATCGGAAAGCTCGTAGCCCGATTGGATGATGGCGGGGACCTTCGCCTTGTTCGCCACCGACGACACTGCGCCCGAGATGACGGCCGTTCCGGTACCCATGAGGGCTATGACTCCGTCGGAGGAGATGAGCCTCTGGGCAACCCTCGTGGCATTTTCCGGCGTCGACTGGTCGTCGTACGATATGAGCTGGATCTGCCGGCCGTTGACGCCGCCCGCCTTGTTGATCAGCTCTACCTTCAATTCCGCCCCCTTCTTCATATACTCGCCTATCCACGAGAGATAGCCGGTCAGGGGGAGAATCGCGCCCACCTTGTAAGGCGCTTTGGACTGGGCAGATACGTTTCCTGTTGCCCCGAGTGCCATGATCAGACACGCCGCTATTGCAACTATGCAAACCCCTTTTTTCATGATACCCCTCCTTGCTTGATAAGCGGCTCTTTTCAGGCCGCCTGTTCCTAAGTAAACCCCCGGGTAAGATCGAACATTGTCAACGCATTTTTTTTGGTCTTCCCGTCGTCGAGTCCGGGCGAGGAGTCCCTATGAACCCCATCCTTCCACCTTGAAAATACGAAATAGAGCGGGCAAAGTTGTACCCTTCTTCCGATAATTGAAGCACGTAGGCGAAGGCAGTGTCTTGCACTATCCCGCCCTTTTCTTGGAGAAAAATGCTGCGGCTTCTTTCGGCGGGACTGCTCCCGCTTAGAGCTTTCCACAAAATAGAGTAACGATTGAGCGGGCGCGGCCATTCCTTGAGCGTGGCACTTCTTCCTAAGAATAGGTCTTATAGGACTTATATGACCTATTCTTAAAGGTTCGAAAAGAGGTTGACGCGGGAATCAATTTCGCGGAACGCTCCAAGAGATCGGTCCGGGGGAGTTTTTGTTAGGGTGAGACCCTTTTTCTGTATTCCTGCGGCGTTTCCCCTATGCTTTTCTTGAAGACCCTCGTGAAGTAGCTCTGTTCCCTGTACCCTACTTCCTGGGCAATCCTGCTCAGAGGGAGAGTGGTTTTCCTGAGAAGGAGCTTTGCGGCGTCGATCCTCGAGCCTGTAATGCAACGGCCGAGCGATATGTTGTGCTCTTTTCTCAGCCTGTGCATGAGCCTCGACTCGCTGAGGCAGACCTCTTGGGCTACCTTTTCGGCGCTCAGGTCTTCGGAGAGATGGGATTCTATGAAACGGACCACCCTTTCGAGCAGGTCGGGGCTCTTGGCCCGGTGCGCGACCGCGAGGCTCTCGCTCACCTTTTCGAGGGCGCGGATGATCCAGAGGCAAAGGGACTCAGGATCCTTCACGCCTTCCCATCCTGAGGAAAGGCCGTGCCGGATGAGGACCATCTCTTCGACGCCGATGCCTTCATCCAGGGCTGAATCGAAGAGGGCCAGCGAGATCTCCAGTATGGCGAGGCGGAAGGCCTCGGGTTCGTCGAAATGCTGAAGGAGAACGATGGTAAGGAGACGGAAGAGGGCCGCCCTGGCTTTGGCCGTCTCTCTTTCCTTGACGCACCGCATCAGACTCGATCTTCTGCTCGCAGAAGAGCTTCGCCACAAAATAGGGGTCGAGGCCGAGATCGGTGCAATTGAGTCCTGTCCGGGCGGCGAGCAGGTGGTTGAGCTCGAGGTCGTCTTTGATCCGGGGATCGTCCCCAACCCCCGCTTCCGGCAGGAACTCGGCAAGCCTTCGGATGAGGGAGCCCTTGCGGTTCCCGTGAAAGTCCTCGAAGAGGAGCATGGTGGAGAAGGCCTTCGCGAAACGCCAGGCCCCGTCCCTGACCGTGAGGAGCACCATCTGCTCGATCCTCGTCCCGTAGTGGTCGATAGGCGAGAGATCGTAGGTGCCCTGCATACCCTCGAAGCCTTTGATATCCTCCACCGCCTCACGGAGCCTCTCGCTGTCGCCGTTCCCGGCGCGCCGTAGACCTTCTGCGATCAATTCGATTGCGTCGGCGAGCTCGGCCGAATAGTAGTTGGCCGGTTCGTCGTAGCGGTCGAGGTGGCGGGCATTGAAATCCATGACGACCCTTCTGCAGGGATCGCCTTCCTGGAGCTTATCGAGGACCATTGTCTTCCCCGAAGGGACGAGGATGTCGATTGGCGTGTGGGATATCATCTTGAGAAAACTGGGGTTCGCATTGCCATGGGACGTGAGCAGGGGAATCTTCATGGAGAGCTTTGCCATGGCTTCCGCCACGGCGGCGGCGGGCCGTCCTGTCACGAAGGAGAAAAGGGCATGGGGCCTTTTCGCGCGGAGCCTGGTAAGCTGCTGGTACACTTCGGGCGATTGGAGATCGAACTTCTCTTCGTCGACGATGGCGATGCCCGTGCGTTCCCCTATTCGTCTCGCGAGCAGGCTGCCGAGGTCTCCCAGCGGCCCCCTCGGCATGAGGAGGGCCAGTCTGTTCATGCCATTCTCGGCAAAATACTGAAAAGAGCAGAAAACGGCGAATTCCGTCTTATGGGCCGTATTGAAGACGAAAAGGTCGGTGAAGGGGTCGATGGCATATCCGGAATTGACAAATGCCGGCGTCCGAAAGCGGTTGGCGACGCGGCCGACTGCCCGGGAGATGGGAAGCGACCCGGTTCCCACCATGGCCGTGACGCGGTGCCTGAAGACGAGCCACTCGGCTATCCGTTCCGCCTGCTCGGCAGACGACTGGTCGTCGTACGCTATGAGCCTGACCGGACGGCCGTCGATGCCGCCGGCCCCGTTGATCATATCGATCTTCAGCTCGGCGGCTTTTCGTTTGTATTTGCCTGACCAGGAGAGGTATCCCGTCAGCGAAAAGATGCCTCCGATCCGAACTTCATCGCTTAAAGTCCGTCTATTCGCTCTGGCCATCCCATCGCTCGATCTAAAAGCGTTCCGCAGAATTGATTCCCGTTCCGACCTCTATTCGAACCTTTAAGAATAGGTGGTATAAGTCCTATAAGACCTATTCTTAGGAAGAAGAAGTGCCACGCTCAAGGAATGTACATGTGATCATGTACGCGTATAAGTGCTCGATTGTAAAATCTTAACGAGGGCCGGTCAAGTAAAATCAACTTGTGGATTCCCTGCAGCTGGGTCATCCAATCCTATCCGGTGTCGAGGCAGGCCTGTCCGCCGGCTCCTTTGTGCTCCCGGTCCTTCGGTCGTAGAGGTTTTTGCGGCTTATTCCCAGGAGGCGAGCGGCCCTGCTCTTGTTGCCTCCCACGGAGACGAGGACCCTTTGTATATAATCGGCTTCCATCTGGGCGAGGGTGACTATGTTCTTCACGACCGGGGGCTCCTCCGATTCCACGACAGGTGTTGCCGGACTCAGGGCCCCTTCGGAGAGGTCCTCCGCCTCTATGGTGGCCCGCTCGCCGCTCAAAATCACGGCCCTCTCGACCACGTGCCTCAGTTCTCTCACGTTTCCGGGCCAATCGTAGGCCATGAGCAACTCGAGGGCTTTCTGGGAGATCCGTTTCCTTTTGCCCACCCTGGAGAATTTATCGAGGCAGTAGTTGACCAAAAGGGGGATGTCCTCTCTTTTCTCCCGCAGGGCAGGGAGGCTGATGGCAAAAGTGTTTATACGGAAGAAGAGGTCTTTCCGGAACTTGTCCTGTCCCACGGCCTGCTTCAGATCCTTGTTCGTCGCGAAGATGAATCTGACATCGACCTTCGTCTCCTTAGTGTCTCCCAGCTTTCTGAACACACCCGTCTCGAGGGCCCGGAGCAGTTTGGACTGCATGGAGAGCCCCATGTCCCCCACTTCGTCGATGAAGAAGGTCCCTTTGTCGGCGATCTCGAGAAGGCCCATCTTTTCCTTCTCTGCGCCCGTGAAGGCGCCTTTCTTGTGGCCGAAAAGCTCGCTTTCGAGCATGGTCTCCTGAAAGGAGCTCGAGTTGATGACCACAAAGGGATCTTTGGCCCGGGCGCTCAAATCATGGATGGCCTTGGCGGCAAGCTCCTTTCCGGTACCCGTCTCCCCCAGAAGGAGAACAGGCATGTCCGAATCGGCCACGAGAGCGATCAGGTTCCTCACTTTGTCCATCTGCCCGCTCTTTCCGATGAAGTCGTCCCGCACCCGCATCCTGTGCATATGTTCTTCGAGGACGAGCGTTTTTACCCTGAGCATCTTCTTCTCGTGGGCTTTGGAAATCACACTCGAAAGCTCCGATATCTTGCAGGGCTTCGTCAGATAGTCGTAGGCACCCAGCTTCATGGAGTTAATCGCGGTCTCCACAGAGGCAAACCCGGTGAGCATTACTACTTCCATGGTCGGTTCCGTCTGCTTGAGCTGCAAAAGGAGAGCTACTCCGTCTATGTCGGGCAGCTTTATGTCGAGCACCGCCACGTCGAAGCTCTCCTGTTTCAGGATCGAGAGGGCCTCCGCACCGGATGAAGCGGTCGCCACATCCATGCCTTCCATAGTCAGATGCTTCTTCAGCGCAGCCACAAGGTTCAGCTCGTCATCGATTATGAGGACTCTGATCACGATAACTCCTCGTTTAGCCGGTGGGCAGGGTCACGATGAAGACCGTCTTGTACCCCGGCTTGCTCTTCGCGGTAATGGCGCCGCCCATGTTGCTCAAAAACTCATAACAGAGCGACAAGCCGAGGCCCGTTCCTTTCTGCGATTCCTTCGTCGTAAAGAAAGGTTCGAAGACCTTGTCGATTATGGAGTCGGGAATGCCCACCCCGTTATCCTCGACTTCGAGGAGAACGTTCCTTCCGTCAAGCCTTGTCTTTATCCGCACCACAGGGTCCAACCTGCCTGCGACAGCATCCATGGCGTTGCTTATGAGATTCACGATTATCTGTCTGAGGGCCCCGATATCCGCCCTCACGTGGGGAAGGGTCGGCGTCAGGTCCTTCATGATAGTTCCCTGGAACGAGCCGTTATTCGTAAATTCGAGTACATTGTCGACGAGCCGGTTCAGGTCGACTTCGGCGATCGCCAGCCCCTCCCTCCATGGAAGATTGAGGATGTCGCTTGTCACATGCTTGCACCGGAACGCCTGGGCCTCGATCATCTCCAAATCCTCCCGAAGCTCGGAGAGCTCCGGCAGTCCTGCCTCCGTAATCTTCTCGGAATCGAGTCGCCGGCACGCCAGCTCCACGTGGGCAACCAGCGTGGCAAGGGGGTTGTTTAGCTCATGAGCGATGCCGGCGGCGAGCTTTCCGATGGCGGCCATGCGGGTCTCCTGCATCAGCTTGGCCCTGGTCCTGACCCGGTCCGTGGTCTCCTCGATGATGCAGAGAAGCCCTTCGATGGCGCCGTCTTTTCCTTTTAAGGGGACCCCTTTGAAATCCATGTAGAGGGTCCTGTCTCCCGTGTAGCTCAGGTAGGGGAAGTCCCACAATTGGAAGGGCTTGCCTTTCAGGCCTTTCTTTATGTAGGCGGCCAGGCCGCATTTTATCGTGTACGGGTCCTGGGCCCAGTTGAATCCCAGGATCCGTTCCTCTGCGTTGGGACCGAAGCCCAGTATGGCTGCGAGGGCCCTGTTCGTGCTCGCAAAGGCCCCTTTCTTATCGAGGGTGAAGATGGCTATGGGGGCGTTATCGATGAGGGCGGTGTTGAACTCGTTGAGGCGGAGCAGCTCGTCTTCAGCCTGTTTTCGTTCGGTAATGTCGAGGAGGGTCCCGATGACCGCCGGTCTTCCCTGATAGAGGGTGCGCGAGCCGTAGACCTCCACATTGATGATCTTTCCGGTCCTGGTGATTTCTCTGAACCGGTGATAGACGGATGCGACCTTGCCCGTGGTCCTGTCCTGGAGATGCTTCTTTACGGAAGGCCAATCCTCGGGCACCACAAGGCTTTCGGGGCTGAGATGATCGATTATCTCTTCCGCCTCGTAACCGTGTATCTCGGTAAATCTCGGGTTGACGTACTTGAAAGTGTCATCCTGAATGAGGTAGACGCCGACGAGCGACTTCTCCGTGAGATCCCTGAATTTCCCTTCCGATTCACGGAGCGCCTCTATGGTCTGCTCTTCCTGGGCCTGCCGGCGGCTCGGCCCCGGCCCGCCGCTTCCCATGTGCCCTTCGGAAAGACCCTTTTTACTCCCCCGTTTTGAGCTTCCAGGTTCATCGGTTCCCCTCATTCTCCCCCCGCGTTTCTCGCAATGGCTGCAAAATGGGTGCCCCCTCTCGACGTCATTGGTTAAGGCGCTCCATGAGCCATCGCCGATTGCATGGCATTGTTACGGCCATCCAGGGTCCGGCCGGTCGTCCCTGACTGACAGTGTAAAATAATTATACAGTCAATCCTATCCCTGAGGAGGGAACCTATCGAGGAAAAGCTCCTTACTGCGGGCTTTTCCACATTTCAGGTCCCTGTTTTTTACGGGTCAGACCCAAACTGTGTAGTAATTATACTATTTGTATATTTTTTATACATTATTTTTCGGTAGCTGCCTGCCCGGATGGCGGGAACCTGAAGATATCTTTCCCTATTCGTCTCCTGGCCCTGATATTGCTATCTCTACTCTATCATTGATTCAAAACCGAACAAAAAAGGGGGGTACTCATGGGTAAGAGGATTGGATTGGGAATGACGATCTGTGTACTTGCTTTGTCCCTGGGGCTGGCGGTCTTTCCGGCGCCGGCTTCGGCGAAATCGGTCTATATAGGCGGCACAATGTCGCTGACCGGTCCCTATGCCGAAGATTCTGCGGCGATTCTCGCGGCTTATCAGGATTACGTCAAGTACGTCAACGAGACCCACCAGATGGCCCCGTGGCTGAAGGACAAGTGGCCCGCGGACATCACCGTCGAGCTGCTCTGGAGGGACGACGGGCTTCAGCCTGCCAAGGCGCTCAGCATCTACGAGGAACTCAAGGCAAAGGGCATCCTCGTTTACAGGGCCTCCGGTTCTCCCATAGCCCTGGCCCTCAAGGACAGGCTCAAACAGGATGGGTTCGGGGCAACGAGCATGAGCACGGGCTCCTTCCTGATGACGCCTCCGGGCACGATCTTCACCTACTATCCGATTTATACGGATGATTTAGCAGGGATCGCCGACTGGTTCAAGAAGAATTGGAAAGAGTCACGAAAACCGAGGGTCGCCTACCTCACCTCGGACAATTCCATGGGAAAGTCGATCGAGATACCGGAGATGGAGGCATATCTCAAGAAGGAGGGCTTTGATTTCGTCGGCACCCAGTACGTGCCCCTCGTTCCCACTTCCCCGCCCACGACCCAGCTCATGTGGCTGAAACAGAACAAGGTGGACCTCGCCATGGGTATAATGGTCAATCCCGGCGCCCAGCCCACCGTGAAAGAGATGGCGAGGCTCGGCATGGGGCCCAACCAGCCTGACAAGATCATCTTCGGCTCCGGCACCCCCGCCCATATCGTCCCCTTTGTCGACGCCATGGGTACGCTGGGCGACGGTTACGTGTGCGCCGGTGATTTTCCCCCGTGGGAAGACCCTTCTCCGGGTGTGAAATGGATGGTCGAGATCCAGAAGAAGTACCATCCGGACCATTTTGTCCGCCATACCCAGTACATGGGAGGCATGATCGAGGCCATGGTCCAGCTCGAGGCCATAAGGCTCGCCCTGCAGCAGGCGCCCCTGGAGAAGCTGAAACCGGTCGACGTGCTCAACAACGGCTTCTACAAGATGAAGAACTTCGACACGGGCGGCATTGCGGCCTCACCTCTTACCTATGGCCCGGGCAAGATCGAAGGCGTGGATAACGTGCGCATCGATCAGGTCGTGAACGGCAAGATCGTCTTTCGCGGAACTTTTCCCTGCCGCCACGTGTACGCCCACTAGCCGCTCGAAGAGCCTGTATTATCTAACCGTCTGAATGATCTGCCGCCTCCCTCATCATGAGGGAGGCGGCAGATGAAAAACTTCACCCTTATCAGGAGATGATTGCATGAACGTCGCGACAAACCTCGAAAGATCGGCCATGTTCTTTCCCGACCGGCCCGCCCTCTCTTCGGACCGCGGGGAGTTGACCTACGCGCAGGTCGACGACATGGCGGGCCGTGTCGCCTCGGCCCTTTTGGCGATGGGATTGAAAGGGGGAGACCATGTGGCCCTGTCGGCGGCCAACTCGCCCGACTGGATCATTTTTTATTTCGGGGTCCTCAAGGCAGGAGGGGTTGCGGTGACCCTTTCTAACCTTCTCACGCCCGACGAAATGAACCTGCTCGTCATTCATGCGCGGCCCCGCTTCGTTTTTACCGACAAGCCGGCCGACTTTCAGGCTTTCAAGTCATCGGGCGTCGAAAAGATCGTGGGGCCCGGAGGGGACATCGAGCTGGACAGGATGATCGAGGGAGCTTCCGCCGCTCAAAAGGCCCTTTCAAGACAAAGGACCGACGTGGCTGCCGTTCTCTACACGGGAGGCACCACGGGCACGCCCAAAGGGGTCATGCTTACCCACGAGAACATCAATCTTTCCGCGCACAACGTGGCCTTCAGCGAACGATCGAAAGAGACGGACCGGCCTTTGTGCTTTCTGCCTCTCAACCACGTGTTCGGCCAAATGCACATCATGAATGCAACTATCCTCAGCGCAGGCTGTCTCGAGCTCCTTCCCTCCTTCAATCTCGACCAGATCCTCAAGATCCTCTCCCTGGGTAAGGTGACGAAGCTCTTCTCCGTGCCCACGGTCTACACCCGGCTCCTTACCCTGCCTGACCTTAAGAAGAGGCTCGCCAACGTCCGTTACTGTTTCTCGGCCGCAGCCAACATGCCCGCCGAGATAGTCCGTCAATGGCACGAGGCCACGGGCATCACCATCGCCGAAGGCTACGGAATGACCGAGTCGGCATCTGCGGTCACTTACAACCACTATTACCGGCACGTGGTCGGGTCCATCGGAGAGACTGTGCCGGGAGTGGAAGTGGAGATCAGGGACATCGAAGGGAACACGCTGCCCTGCGGTCAGGAGGGTGAGATCTGCGTCAGGGGTCACAATATCATGAAAGGCTATTTGAACAACCCGGCCGACACGGAAGCCGCCTTCTGGGAGGGCGGTTGGTTCCGGTCAGGCGACGTGGGCCTCATGGACGAGAAAGGGTACGTATTCATCGTCGACCGGCTTAAGGATATGATCATCACGGGCGGAGAGAACGTGTACCCCCGGGAGGTCGAAGAAGTGCTTTACACCATGGACGGCGTGGCTGAGTGCGCCGTGATCGGCGTGCCCGACAAGGAATGGGGCGAACGGGTCGTTGCCTTTATCACGGCCAAAGAAAAGGCGACAATCTCCGTGCCCGAGACCAAGGCTTTTCTGAAAGCCCGTCTCTCACCGTTCAAAGTGCCCAAAGAGTTTATAGTCACCGACGTCTTCCCCAAAAGCCCGGCAGGAAAGGTGCTTAAGCGGGAGCTGAAGAGAGCCTATCTCGACAGGGACAAGGCCTGAGAGGCCTTTTCGAGAAGAGGGCAAGAAGAGATGAAGGGGCGCACGAAGTGCCGGGTCGGTACGCCAAGAAGAGAGAACGTGGGTACGGGGTGTGGCCGGTCGGCTGGGAGAGATCGCGATCTGCGGCGCACTTTTCGCCATGCGCCCTCCGACGTACATTCAGTACGCCATCCGGGCAGCAAGGCTCAAATTGCATCCACACCTCACGATCCCTCCCAGCCGACCGGCCGGTTGCCAGCGGAGCCGTATCATCTTAGAGCGCGGCTCCGGCCCTCATAGGATGCACACACCAGCAACAATTGAATAAGAGCGGCGTCGCAATTACCGGGGCTCGCGTCGCCCCCTCAGCGGGCATAAGCCCGCTGAGCCTCCCCTTCAACAAAAGGAAAAGTCGCCGCAGGCGCGCACTGCCCGTTCTCGAAAGGTTAGGGTGTGGGGGGGCCGCGCTCTTCCTTAACTTTCACGATTCGCGATTCGAGTTTCGCGATTTCTTTCTAGGTCCCTCGTCATAGCCCGAAGGGCTCAGCGTCCCTCCTCCATCGGTCTTTTCCCGGCTCCGGCCCTCATAGGATGCACACACCAGCAGCGATAGGCCGCTAAAGGCAAAGGGCAGGGCCGTTTGCCGACCCTGCCCATGACGTCGAGTGAATAACGCCTACTTCTTGAACCTTCTCCTCATTGCCGCAAGCCCGACAAGGCCCGGGCCGAAAAGGAGCATGGTTGCGGGTATGGGCACTGCGGAGGGGCCAACCGGCACGATACCGCCGGAACCGTTATAAACAAGGCCGCCGCTGTAACCGGGGCCGTTGTTGGGAGGCGGGCAGACGTCGCTGATGGTGTTGGTATCCATCGTCACCGCACCCGTTTCCGCCAGGGCTCTGCCGTTCAGGATCGTTGCCCCGGTATCCAGGGTGATGCTCGCGCTCGCGAGGATATTCCCTTCGAAGGCGGTGGTGGTGCCGAGAGTCGCGGAGCTGCCGACCTGCCAGAACACGCCATCATCCGAACCGTTATTTGAGCCGGGATTGATCACCTGAACCGCCGAGCCGCTTGCGGTAGTGAGCGTGCTCCCTATCTGAAAGACCCAGTACGCATTGTTATTGCCCTGGGCGTCGAGGGTGAGTGTTCCCGTCAGCTGAGCCGACGAGGAAAAATAATAGACGCCCGAGTCGAGTACGAGTCCACCCAGGTTCTGACCGGTCAAGTTGCTGGTGACCGGCATTGCTGCCAGACCATTAAACGCAGTAGTGACATCAGCCTGAGCGAGCTGCGCGGCCGCATCGCCTGCGTGTACCGTTCCCGTGAGGCTGATGCTCCCTAGACCTGTGATCGCACTGCCCGGATAGACACCCAGATTTCCGGTGATGGTGGTCGCCCCGGTATTAGTCACCGTCGAGGCTCCCAGGACTGCGAAGCTCTGTGCCGAACCCAGTATCGACGTGGCCAATCCTGGGGCGGGGGGATAAAGAAAGGCCGCCAATAACCCAATTGCCAAAACAATCAAGCATTTGCTTTTCATTTTCTACACCCCTTTTCTCAAGTCATTGTTTTATAGTCTTGAGACAACCAACGCATGTCAGTGACCCATCAATAGCTTGATGGGTGTTACCACCCTCCTTGTCAGTATTGTATTCTTCTGGCAGCTCGGCGGTCTTCTGATAAGCGGAGGGGGGTTGAGACCCGTAGCTTTCCGTCCCATCCTCGCGGGTGGTTTGGCTTTTTCAGGATGTTACTGTATGTTATACCCCGTATCACGGAGTTGTCAAGAAAAACATCATACTCTATAGAAATAATTCCCTTCGCTCCCTGATGCCATTCTTTGTGAGCCCGAGGAGCCCGCATGGGAAGACCTGTAGGTCCGCGGCAAGTCTTGTCTCGTTGAGGAATTTCCCGAGCGCTTCTTTTATCGTTGTTTTGGATGGAAGAGCGAGACCGCGGAAGTGAGCCGCAGGCAGGTCGGGATTTTGTTGCCGTTTCCCGATTCACGTCATTTCCGGTTGCCGCTCAATTGTGTTGCCAGGGTCTCCAACTCGTCCCATCGACGGTAGGCCTCGTCGAGTCCTTTTTCCACCTCTGCAAGCCGGTCGTTGGCCTCTCTTAATTTTCCTGCGTCGTAGCTCGAATAGAATTCGGGAGAATTCAGGGTCGCGAGCAGGCGCCCCTTCTCTTCTTCCATGGATTCGATCGACTTCGGGAGCCCTTCCAGCTCCCGGGCCTCTTTGTACGACAGTTTTTGCTTTTCCCTGGGCGGCCTTTCCCTTTTCTCGCTCCGCTCCCTGGGCACGGCCGGTTTCGGCGGCTCGACCGAGGCCTGACTCTGCCTGAGCCAGTCGTCGTAGCCGCCCACATATTCTTGCAATTGCCCATTACCTTCAAAGACTATCGTTGAGGTCACCACATTATTGAGGAATTCACGGTCGTGGCTGACCAGCAGGATAGTGCCCTTGTAGAGCAGGAGCCGGTCTTCAAGCAGTTCGAGGGTTTCCGCGTCGAGGTCGTTCGTCGGCTCATCGAGGACGAGCACGTTCGACGGGGCGGCGAAGAGCTTGGCGAGGAGCAGGCGGTTGCGCTCACCGCCGGAGAGAGTGCGGACGGGTGACATGATCCGCTCGGGCGAAAAAAGAAAATCCTGAAGGTAGCCGATCACGTGGCGCGAGGAATCCCCCAGGGCAATGGTGTCGTTGCCGTCGCCGATGTTTTCCTTAAGCGTCCTGTTCTCGTCGAGTTGTTCGCGGAGCTGATCGAAGTAGGCGATCCTGATCCCTGCGCCCAGGCGCACCTTTCCCCGTTGGGGCTCGATGTCGCCAAGGAGAACTTTCAGGAGAGTCGTCTTGCCGCAGCCGTTGGGGCCGATGATGCCGACCCTGTCGCCCCTGACGATAGTCGTAGAGAAGGATTCCGCGATCTTCTTGTCGTCCCAGGAGAAGAAGATCCCCTGTGCATCGACGACCATCCGACCGCTTTTTTCCGCTTCCTGGATGACCATACGTGACAGACCCGCCTGCTCTTGCCTGCGCGCCCGCTCCTCGCGCATCTGCATCAATGCGCGCGCCCGGCCCTCGTTGCGCGTGCGGCGTGCCCTCACGCCTTTCCTGATCCACGTCTCTTCCCTCGCAAGCTTCTTGTCGAACTCATTGGTTTGCTTCTCCTCCGTTTCCAGGAGGGCCTGGCGCCGTTCGAGATAGGTGCCGTAATCACAGGCAAAAGAATAGAGGCGTCCCCGGTCGATTTCCACGATGCGTGTCGCCAGACGTGCGAGAAACGCACGGTCGTGGGTGACGAAGATAAAGGTCTTTTCATACTTCAACAGGAATTTTTCGAGCCAGAGAATGGTTGCGATATCCAGATGGTTGGTGGGCTCGTCGAGGAGGAGCACGTCCGGCTCGTCGGCCAGGGCCCTGGCCAGGAACACCCTGCGCTTCATCCCGGCGGAGAGCAGACTGAACTGGGCGTTTTCGTCAAGGTCCGTCCGTGCGATCACCGTCTTTACCCGCTGGTGATGCTGCCACGCGCCCGATGTCTCTATCCGGTGCTGGAGCTGTTCCACGCGGCCAAGCAGGCCCGCCGCGTCTCCCCGGCCGATCGATAACGTAAGCTCGTGGTATTCACGGAGCAGCTCCATATGCTTCCGGCAGCCGGAAGCCACCACGTCGTAAACGCTTCCCGTCACCCCCTCGGGGACATCCTGGGGGAGCATGGCGACCACGACGTCGCCGTTTCGCGCAATATTGCCTCCATCAGGGGCAATATTGCCGGCGAGCATGTTCATGAGCGTGGACTTTCCCGAGCCATTTCGACCCACGAGTCCTATCCTTTCACCGGCCTCGATCTGGAGCGTGACGTTGTCGAGCAGCAGCGGACCGCCGAAGGATAATGAAATGTCGTTGAGCTGGAGTATCGGCATGGGACAAACCCTATTTATAACTTGAGGCAGGGTCCGGGCGCAACCCTGCGGCGATGAAGCAAACAAAAAAAAGGCCCCAAAAAGGGGCCTCTTTCGTTTATTCGGTCTATAGTTAGACGGCTACGACGTTTGTGGCTCTTAAGCCTTTGGGCGTCTTCTCGACGTCAAACGTGACAGCCTGACCCTCGGTCAGAGACTTGAAGCCGCTGCCGCTGATCGACGTGTGGTGGACGAAAACGTCATCGCCGTCTTCACGGGCGATAAACCCAAAACCCTTGGACTCGTTAAACCATTTTACAGTTCCATTGTTCATGCTCAAATACCTCCTTTCATAGATTGAAAGGTTACGAAACGCAATAAAAAGGGCCCCAAAGAAGTAGTCTTTGCGGCCTTCAATACGGCAAAAACGTAAACTTTATAGATGTATTATGGCACAGCATTCGGAAGAAGTCAATAGTTATTTTGTCTTGAGTCAAAACGAGCGGACCTGAAAACCCGAGGGTGGATTCAAAAGGCTGCGGCAGCTATGGAAACCAGGAGAAGAGACGCGAGTGAGGGTACGAGGTGTCGCGGGTGAGGGTTGATAACAGCGGCGGCCCCAAAGGCCGCCCATTCCATTCCCTCCATTCCCCTCTTTTTTTCAGCGCACGGGCATTTTCCCCCTGGCAATCCCATAAGCGTATGGCACCCCTTCCTCTCGCACATATTGCGCAGCGACCGTTAACCAGCGTTAGCGGAGCTTGAGCGGTCCGAAGGATGATGTGTCATGCTCGAACTGCTTTTAGCTCGTGCGCCACCATGCACATCAAGCTCAAGCGGAGCTTACGATGGTCGGGAGCGGAGCCTGATGTGCGAGAGGAAGGGGTGCCATGCGCGCCCAACGGGCACCTGTCCTTAAATGCCCTCGCCTTGCCTCGCACTGCCTTGCCTCGCCTCGCCCTACCTGTGCCCTGTCTTTATCTCTTCAGTTATGATTACCTTCTTTCCCTTGATATATCTGCCCTTCATCAGCCTGATCACTTCCGATGCATGTTCCGGGGGGACCTCCACCGAGCTGGAATTGTCCTGAATCTCGATTTTGCCGACCATGCGGCCCGGCAGCCCTGTCTCGCCGGCTATGGCACCGAGGATATCCTTAGCCGTGACCCGGTGTGTGCGGCCTACATTCAGGCGAAGTTTTGCGAAGGATATACGCTTTCGCGGTTGCGGTTCGTTGATCTGTTCCTGGAAATCTACGTCTTTTCCGTTGGGTGCCAGCATCATCTTCAGCAATGCCGCTGCCACCGCTACTGTGGAGAGGTCTTCCCTCAGCAGTCTCTCCAGGATGGCTTCGTACTTCTCCAGGTTGCCTTCTTCTATCTGTTCCTTTACCTTTTCGAGTATCGTGGTCGACCGGCTCTCCTCTACTTCCTGAAGGGAAGGGACCGGCTCCCGCCTGATCTTTGAATGGGTGTAGCTCTGTATCTCGCGCAGCTTATAAGTCTCCCTGCCGGAGACGAAAGTGAAGGCGTATCCTTTCTTGCCCGCCCGGGCGGTTCGTCCGATCCTGTGAACGTAATATTCCTCATCCTGGGGCACGTCGTAATTGACGACCGCTTCTATGCCTCCCACGTCCAGGCCCCTGGCCGCCACATCGGTGGCTACGAGGATCTCGACCGACCCCTTCCGGAATTTCTCCATCACCCGGTCGCGCTGTGACTGGCTCATGTCGCCGTGGAGGCCTTCGGTCAAATAGCCCCGTCCCTGAAGCTCCAGCACCACCTCGTCCACTTTCTTCTTGGTATTGCAGAATACGAGGGTTAGTTTCAGGTTGTACATGTCGATGACCCGGCTCAGCGCCTCGGCCTTCAAAGCTTCCGTTACCTCGAAATAGACCTGCTCGACCTCGGGAACCGTGAGGGCTTTATGGACGACCTTGATGTACTCCGCGTCCTTCATATAGCGTTTCGTGACGTTGAGTATCGGCTTGGGCATGGTAGCGGAGAAAAGGAGCGTCTGCCTGTCCACAGGGACCGCCGCGAGGATAGTCTCTATATCTTCCATGAAGCCCATGTTCAGCATCTCGTCGGCCTCGTCCAGGACGACGATCTTCACACTGTCGAGCTTCAATGTGCCCCGGTTTATGTGATCGATTGTCCGCCCCGGCGTCCCGATTACTATATGGGCGCCTTCTTTGAGCACGCGCAGTTGCCGGTCGATCGGCTGGCCCCCGTATACGGGGAGCACCCGTATGTCCTTTCGGTATTTGGCGACTCGCTTGATCTCCTCCGACACCTGGATGGCCAGCTCCCTCGTAGGGCAGAGGACAATGGCGGAAGTCCGCTTGCTTCGCTGTTTCACCGCCTCGATGATGGGGATCGCAAAGGCTATGGTCTTGCCCGTCCCTGTCTGGGCCTGGCCGACAATATCCTTGCCTTCGAGGATCGGCGGTATAGTCCTTGCCTGAATGGGCGTCATTTCTTCGAACCCCATATCGGAGATCGCCTTCTCTACTTCCTTCGTCAGCGCCACATCCTGAAATCTCATTGTCTCCATGGTTTATCCTTATCCTTGTACGCTTGCATTTCCAATAGTTTTCCGGCACATCTTGATTCGGCTCTTCTTACCGATAAACCGATTGTCGATGTCTACGGACCATTTTTTGTTGCTCCTTATTATATTAGTATACAGCATCAATTTTTGCGATTCGCGGGAGGTTCGCTGAAACTTCATGAAAATTGTTTAGAGCAGGGCCGGGAGAGGCCCTCCTCTAAACCTTATCGGCAATCGCTGGAGGGCTCTCACTGAAGCGACACGCGACGCTCTGGAGGCGGCATGCAAGAAGCGCGTCGATGCCGACGGATCGATGTCAAGCAATCTGGTCCAGAAACTGACCCTTGAGCACGCTCCGGGCGACGGAGGTGCCATCGGGACTATAGGTTCCGGATTCTATGGCCTGCTTCATCCTCGCAACCTTATCTTCGTCGACAACGGGAATCGATTTCGTTTGTTCCTTGAGACCCGCCACCACGTTCTTCCAGCCGGACAATTCAACCTTGTCCGTCACGCTCGACCCCTGTGTGGTCGTCTGAGCATTGTCGGTCCTGGAAGAAGGAGCCGTGGAAGGACTCTGCCACAATTTCAACTGCTGGTCATTTCTGTCTATCTTCATAATACATCCTCCATACATTGTTATACGCCATCTTCATCAAAAGCTTAAACCCGATTTTCAAAAAAAATGTGCGAGGTCAGTCTTTCCAGTCCCTGTACCTTGTTCTCGTTGCCTCAAGGCCTGAGAGGCCGTTGATCTCGCTGTTCGCTATAACGAAAGAACTTTTTGCCGATAAGAAGTATAGAGAGTTCGGGGTAACAAAATCGCTACAGCAAGGAGGATCTCAATGAAACGAGTATTATGGAGCGGCGTATTGGTGACTTTCATCTTTTTGATCGGCACGGCTTGTGCGGTAAATGCCGCAACCTTTGACGAGGCCAAAGCGTTAGCTGAGAAAGCGGCTACATTTTGGAAGGCCAACGGGCAGCAGAAGGCGGTGGCTGAGATCAATAATCCGAAAGGACTGTTCACCAAGGGCGAATTGTATGTGACTGCCGGAGATTTCAGCGGCCTTCACCTGGCAAACGGTGGCAACCCGAAACTCGTAGGTATGAACCTTCTGGAACAGAAAGACCCGAACGGCAAGACCTATGTCAAAGACCTCATCGCTGCGGCGAAGAAGGGAGGCGGTTGGGTTGAATTCACTTGGACCAACCCGGCCACCAAGAAAGTGCAACCGAAAAAGGTTTGGGTCACAAGGGTCCCCGGAGAGGACATCTACGTCGCCTGCGGACTGTTCATCAACAAGTAAGGGTTGCGTCCCGGTCGGATTTCTCTCGACAGAGTCGATGGCGAGTGTTACAGTTGGCAATGATTGCGGAAAAGGGCATGAACCGCTCGGGATAGGGCAGGGGGCCGGTAGGGACATGGCCTGAAGCGGTGTAAGCGACTGCCCCGGAGGGACCATGAGATTCATGCCCCTTTGCTGTCTGACAATAGCCATAATGACAACCGCGGCGGCCTTGCGTCTCGATGCCGCGGAACCGGTAATCGCCATAGACGTAGGTCATTCCAAGTCTTCTCCAGGAGCGACGAGTGCACGCGGCATTCCGGAATTCCTGTTTAACCGAACTCTTGCAACCGAACTCTTCGAGAGATTGTCTTCGGACGGCATTCACGCCTTTCTGATCGGGGAGGACGGGCAGCTCACGGACTTGCGAAAACGGATAGAACAGGCAAGGGCCGGCAAGGCAACCTTCTTTCTCTCGATGCACCATGATTCCGTGCAACCCCGGTATCTTCGGGATTGGAAATGGAAAGGTGCCTTTCACCGGTACAGCGATAGATTTTCCGGTTATGCCCTCTTTGTTTCCCGTAAAAATCAGGACCTTGCCTCAAGCCTGAGGTGCGCCTCCGACATAGGCGCAGCGTTGAGGAAGCAGGGCCTGCGACCCTCGCCGCACCATGCCGAGGCCATTCCCGGCGAGTCAAGGGAATGGGCGAATGAAGCGAACGGCGTCTATTACTGTGACCGCCTATCGGTGTTGCGAAATGCAGCATGCCCGGCAGTGCTCCTAGAAGCGGGAATAATCGTAAACCGGGAGGAAGAAGAGAAGCTCCAAACGGTGGAAATGCGGCGGGCAATAGCAGCCGCAGTGGAGCAAGGGCTGAAGGCGTGCGGCATGGTCAGGTGACTTAAACCCTTTGATCTGCTTTCCGTCACGTATTGACGCGCTTACCCCTGCGTATCCTCGTTTCCACTCCTGTGGTCTTGCTTTGTTCAAAATTTTGTTCGAGTCCGTATCTCTTGAGCAGAAAGGGCCAACCCTGGTCCTCCATGAGGTTCAGAAGTGAGCAATTCAGGTCTTTGACAAGGGGACTGTTCTTGGGAAACCCGAAGGCGAACATAAATCTTCGAGACGAAGTGGGATAAACGGAAATCCCATCCCGGTAGTCGTTATTCTGAAGATAATGGAGTGTTATTTCGTCGTACAGGTACCCGTCGACGTCGCGTGCGAGCACCGCCCTGAGCGCCCCGGCTTGGGTCGGGTATAACACGTACCTCCCTCCAATGTTTTTCATGACCGTCGATTCGACACTTTCCTTGACACCGGCAAGGCGCATGTGGCTGAGTGCTTCTTCGCTCACGACTTCCGTCCCCGCACGGCTTTCGGAAAGGGCACTGGTAAGAGAAGCGATCAAAGCACTCAAGGCGACCGCACACACGAGCATCCAGACCAATCCCAGGATGCGTGCGGGCAACGATTTCAGGGATACTCCGAAACAGACGCCGGAAGCCAGGGTCGAGCCGACCCAGTAGATGCCGGCTGCGATGCCGTGGAACGTGCCTCCACCGAAATGGTCCGGGTTGGTCCTCCGCTCTATGAGCCAGAAAAGGAAGCCGAGAAAGCAGAGGATCAGGCATAGCGCTCCCACCGCTTTAAACGTCCCCCAGGACAGGAAAATCTTGACTGCGGCCCACCATGGGTGGGAAATCTTGTCGGGCAATGTTGCCAGGGCAAGCCTGGTGGTCCCGAAGGCAATGGAGTAGTCGATCAGCTTTTGTCTCTCCGCCAATAGGAAGATCGCGTCTATCGACACGTCTATGGTGCCGTTTTTCAGGGAATCGAGAACTTCCTTGAAGGTCATCTCCCGGAATTCGTAATCGATTCTTAGGTCCCGGGCGATAGTTTTCCATATATCGACGTTGAGTCCGGTCCATTCCCCGTTCTTTTCTTTTATGATGTAGGGAGGGTCGTCGACCACCCCGACGATGAGTTTTTTTCCGGGTCCCGAAGCAGCGTCGCCAGGGGGTTGAGCCGTGAGGGCTCCCGTGACGGCCAACAGGAACAACAGAGAGGATAGACAGAGGACCTTCATCACTCTTTTCATGTATCTACTCCCTGTTAACAAAGGGTGACGGCGTTGACCTCTGCTTCATCTCCCGGCGCAAAGGCGCCGAAAATGATCTTGTCGGGCGTTCCCTTGACACGGACATAATAGGAAGCGCCGCCGGACAAATTGTTTTGCACGGCCCAGGCAGTAAACTCGTCTTCATTGACTTGAATCTTCATGCCCTTGAGAGCGTATTCCAAAACGGTCCTCTCAGGGATGCCGTCCGCCGGTCCCACGCCGTGAAAATCGATATCTGCGCCGTGCGCCCCGAACATCGCGCCAGGCCAGTCGAGGCCGCCCTCTTCGGGGCCCACCTCGAACCAAAGGCCGATGCCGTGGATCGCATGGATGTTCAACCGGTAACCGGTTGTTATGGAAGGGACCGGCTTGCTCGCCAGGGCGACTATCTTGGGCCCCAGAGTCGCAAGGGCTGCCTGGAGAACGTCCGCGCCTTTGAGGGGTGTGGGGAGGCGCGCCGCATCGATATCGCCTTTTGTGGCAAGGCAAAGGATGGGAAATCCGACGCCCCGACGATGCTGTACGGAGAGGGCCAGCATGGAGAGACCCTGGCGGACTGTGGGGACTTCATAACTGTCGGCGCTGCCCACGATAATCCACAGGGCCACATCCTTGGCTGAAAGCATTTCGAGAGGGCTGTCCCAGGCCATCTTGGTCAGATCGTCCACCCAGAAATGGCCCTCGACCCCGAGGCCGTACTTTTTCAAAGTGGCCATCAGCTTCTGCACTTCTTCCTCGTTCTTGTCCAAAGCGGTTATCCAGACCTTTTTCATGAGCTGCTCCTTATAGTATCTTCCGTATTAACTTGTTCCTTCCCCTCACCAGGAAAAAGTGAAGGCGATCTGCCGCGGGGCGGGCAGAATTGACTTAGCCGGCGTAAAGGCAATTTCCAGAGGGATCGCCCCGTCATCGTCTTCTGCCACGCCCGTCCTGACGGTGAGGTCGGCGGGCGATCTATGGCCACTGCTTTCGAGAAGAGCCTTCAGGGACCGGTAGACAAAATCCTCCGGGTCCGTCCCATTACTATCGGCGTCGCAGGCGGACCGCTGACCGAGGAGAAAGGCGATAACCCGGGAAAGGAACAATTGAAAACTCAGGGATTCTCCTGCAACGGTCGTCTCCAGGGGCATGAAGGCCGCGTCCTTTCCGATCGATCCGGCAAGCGGCATGACGCCGATCTCGATCATTTGGCGGGCCCGTTCGGCGGGAATTAAGCTTTCCGTCGCTGCCTGCCCAACGCCTTCGAGCCCATGTATGGCCAAGCCCCGCAGGCCTATCTCCCCGTCGTCACTAAAACGCGAGGGCCAACCGCAGACGCTTGCACTTTGGGCCGCCAGCGCGGCCAGGGCCCATACGGGAGCGATCCAGAGGGGCTCCCCCTCTTCAAAGGCGACAGGCCCGGTGCGATTGCGGCTCCCGTAAGGCGACCGAGTCAGGAAGCGGTTGCACGTCGCCGCCAGCCATGACCCGTCGGAACAGGACGTGAGTTTGCGCCATTTGGCATAGATCGCGTCCTCCATGTGGTTTTTGAGCAGGGGCAGACGATGCAATTCATCCCAACCGTGAAGGCGGAAGAAGGCGGGGGTCAGCCAGACCACGGCCGGTGCGAGCCGGTTCCCGGCGAAATGGGCCACCCGGCTCAGAGTGTCCATGCTCCAGGGCGATTGATCGAAGGGCATATCGACGACGATGAGGTTAGGCATGATGGCGGAAAGGTGCTCTTCAAGAGCATCGAGGGTATCGCTTAGGCCCGCAGGTGAGACCGGGACGAGATAAAGACGGGCATCCGCTCCGGCAGGAGCGATCCCCTGGCGCATAACGAGTTCCGCCCCTTGCCAGGTCGCCTCGAAGTTCCTGAAATCCTGATTCTCGAAGATGCAGGACAAATTGGCTGCGACCAGTCCATCGATTTGAATCTTCCAGGAAGACGGACCTCCGGCGCCTGCCGCGGGTCTGTTTGTCCCGGTGGGCACGGCGACCATCGCCAGCAAGTCGTCCACTGCGCTCGTCGAAGGGGTCTTTGCCCCTTCGTCCGGCAAAGACAGGTCGAGGGGGAGGCCCGGCCAGTTCGTGCGGACCCTGCCGGCAATGGTCCCTGCCGGTATGTTGCCCGCTGCGGCTTCTTCGATCCAGAGCCGCGCGTCGAGGAGTTCCTTCAGATAGGGTGTCGTCGCCACCAGGCCGTCGGGGGTGAGGTCCTCCATGCGGCGCGGCGCCAGGGTCAGCCCTCCCGCAGGACAGATCTCCGCGGGCACGGGGACCCAGAGGCGCGGCGCCAGGGCTGTCATGGCGTCTTTCAGATTATTCTCCTGGGCCGGAACGATGCTGCAATAATTGGCCGATTCCCCGGTCGGGCAAAAGGGTCCGAGCGCGAGGATCGTGAATATTGGGCCGGCGTGATTCGTCGTCATATATCCCTCTTCATCTCATCCCAGGGTCAGCACCGTGACCTGGCTGGGGCAGGCGCACATTCCCGGCGCGTTGGGGAGCATGGCCAGGTTGTTCTGGCCGGTGACGCTCGTCAACCGCTGGGCCGGAGCGCCGTCGACGAATATGGTCATGCACCCCATCAAATACTCGGTCTGTCCGTCCATCAGATGGGAGACGACACCGCCCAGGACCCCCGTGCAGTCGCCGAAGCTCACGAGCCCCATGGAAAGTTGGTTGATCGAGGGCATACAGTCGACAAGAATGTTGTAGGCTGCCGGGGCCGTGGTGGCTGACATGGCGATGTCGGGGTAGGGGATGGGCACCGGGATGGGGCCTACGGGGGTGATGCAGACATCAGGAAAACCGAGGTTCATTCCCGCACCCTGAGACAGCATGAACATAATGACTCTCCTTTCTCTATCCTAAATGGACCTGTTCGGCATTGATCGTGACGATCTCCTCTGCCACATGCATAGCGTTCTTCGAGTGCATGGTGAGGTTCGTCTCGACGAGGTAACGGGTCGATCCGGTCTGGACTTCCTCGTGGTCTTTCACGAACCTGAAGGCGTCGATCAGCTTTTCCGTGAGCTGCTGGAAGATGTTCTCCACTTTCCCGGCAATTGTCTTCATGCTCCCGAACCGGGCGAGAAGGGACTTGCCGAGGAATGAGCATTCCTCGAATGCGGCGTTGCCGGTCCTCGCTGCAACGGAGAATTTATCAGACGCAATTGATACCTCATCGTCGGCCGAGATCGTGAGTGCTCCCCGACTGACGCGAAGAGTTGAATCCCCTTCAAGGACAAGCTCGTTGGCCTGCCTGGAGGCATGATTCCGCACGAGCACGGAGAGGATAAAGCAGCTCCCGTCCCCATCGAGCGCGGTAAGCACGTAATCACCGCTGTGGGGCATAACAAGGCAGCTTGCCGCCCTCAGCGCCGGGTAGCTGCCCAGAGATGTCTCTACACGCAGGATGCCATCCTCTTCGACGACCACACCATATTCGAGATACGGCTGAACATCTTCCTTTGTTTTTAAAAGCTTGTGCTGCATAGTCTTTCCTCCAACTCATCCTGCATTTCGTTCCCTTTATGTTCCTCTTAGCTTCCTTCAGGCGGATGCCACTGTTCGGCCTCTGCCATTTCTTCGTCCGTTCCCTTGACAAGGAGCTTGTTCGCCCCGTCCCACTTGGTGTGCTCAACTATTGTGCAATGCATCTTCGCCCCGTACAGGTTGGCTCCGGAAAAATTGGCTGCCGTCAGGTCTGCGTGAGCAAAATCGGCATAGGCGCAATAAGCGTCCGTAAATACCGCGGCCGGGCATTTCGCTTTGGTGAAGATGGCGTTCATGAGGGTTGCCTGCGTGAAATCGGCCCCCATCGCATCGGCTTCCCCGAAAAAGGCATGGGAGAGGTCGGCGCCCCTAAAGACCGTTTTCTTTAAGGTGGCCCCCTTGAAGAGGGCGGTTTGACCGTGGATGCCTGTCAGATTGGCGCCTGTCAGGTCGGCTTCCATGAACGTCGAGTATTTCAGGTCCGCCCCGGAAAAATCGGTCCCCGTCAGGTCGGCCTGGGCCGCGTTCACCTGGTTGAAGCGGGCGCCCTTGAAATCCTGGCCCGCAAGCTTGCACCCCTGGAAGAGTATTTTGCAGAAGTGGGCTCCTTTGAACTTGGCATCGCTGAGGTCGGAGCCGTTGAACATCACCTTCAGGAGGTCTGCCCCCGTGAAGTCGGCGCCCATAAGCTTCGTATGCTGAAGAAGGGCCTTTTCAAAGCGGGTCGCCCTGAAATTCGCGCCCGTCAGGTCAGCGTTCTGCATTAAGGTCCATGAGACGAAACAGCCTGAGAAATCGGCACCCGCGAGGTTCGAGTCGGTGAGCATGGTCTCGTGGAGCGTCGCCCCCTGAAATGAGGCGCCCGCAAAGTTCATCTTCATGAAATTCGCCTTGGTGAGGTCGGTGCCGTGAAAGCTTACGCCGGAAAAGTCGCACCTCCGGAAGCCGGTCTTGAGGATATGGGTACCGGAAAGATCACCGTCTTTCAGCGTGCAGTCCTCGAAGCGGCCGCCCTTAAGATCGAGGCCGGATAAGTCTATGCCTGTCAGATCGAGGCCTTCGAGCGTTTCGTTGTCGGCTATGGCTGCAAGCACCTCCGATGGCGTCATGCAACCCCCTGTTCGCTTTTCAAGACGTCCATCCGTTTGAAGAGAAGCGATTGCTTCACATTTGCCTCGTCCATCCGCGTCGTGCCGAGTATTGCCTTGTAGAAATCGACGGCGTAGAGGTTCGCGCCTCGCAAATCGGCATTCACCAGCCTCGATTTCCTTAAGGAACCGCAGAAGAGATTGATATATCGCATGTCGGCCCCTTCGAGGTTCGATTTAGAGAAGCGGCACGTTTTGGCGGAGACGCCGTTGAGGTATGCGTTGTGGAGGTCACAGTGCTCGATGAGCGACCCTGCGAGGTCCGACCCGGTAAAAGTGCTTCCCGACAGGTCGGTTTCCCGGAGAGACCCCAAGGTGAAAATGACGTTTCTGAGGTCGGCCCCGGCCAGACTCGATTTGTTGCTCATGCGACTTTTGTGCATATCTGCCCCGTAGAAGATGGCCTTTTCCCCCTTTACTTCCATAAACGTGGTGGAAGGCAAGGCAGAGCAGGAGAAATCGGCCTTATCGAGGGTCAGTCTGCGCAGCAGGCACCTCTCCATACGGGCTTCCTTGAATTCAGCCTCTGTGGCGTCCCCGTCCGACAGGATGGACAGGTTTGCCTTGATCTCGTTGAACCTTGCCTTGACCAGGGGAGTCCCCATGATGGTAACCATGAAGAGCGTGCTCCCCGTGAGGTCGGCGCCGGTGAGGTCGGCGTCCTTGATGGTCGCCTGGTTCATCCGGGAACCCCTGAGATCGGATTTCCCGAGCTTGGCCTTGATAAACATGCATGTATCCAGCTTCGACCCCTTCATCGAGGCACCCGTAAAGTCTGCCTCGATGGCCATGACCTTGGTGAGGTCGGCGCTGTCCAGGATAGAACCGGTAAAGTTGGTCTTCTGGCATTGGGCCTCTCTAAGATCGATGCCGGTCAGGTCGAGGCCGGAGAGATCGACGCCCGAAAGGCGGGCGAAGGCCAGGCTCTCGCCCCTGCCGTGCATGTCGATGACCTCCTGCCTCGTCCTTGGCACCATGCGGTCGATGTCCATGCCGTATTTTGCGAAGATGGCTTTTCCTTCGGGCGGCATCTCCATGGCCGCGGCCTTTGCCCGGGTCTCGCCGGCAGCCTTTTTCGCCGCCTCTATCTGCGCCATGCCCGCGTCGTACCGGGCCTGCCCTTCCTGACTCAGCTTTGTGACCGTGGCCGCCATCTCCTTGAACTTGCTGTCGACCTCTGCAGAATAGACCCCCTGTTTCTTCATGGCCGCCGCCGTCTTGTCGAGCTTGGCGAGCATCGATTCGCCAGCCTCGGCGATGGAGGGCGTGGGACCCGGCTTTGCTTTCAGCACGTCTTCCGGGTCGAAGCCCGCCTTTATCACGAGATCCCTTGCACGGGAGAGGGCCTGGGCCTCCATCTGTTCATTCTTCGCCATGATGGCGGCCTTCTTCGCATCCAGGGGCGCCCGGATGCCCTTCATCGATTTCTCGACCAGGGCCCTCACGTCTATCGCCGGTATGGGCACGGTGAGGCCTTCGGCAGTCGGGAACTTGCCCTCCTCGGGGATGTCCGGGGCGATCTTGTGCCTTTTCACGAAAGGCTCGGGCAGGGCCTCCATGATCCACGCCCTGATGCCGGCGCCCAGCCTTCTTGCCTCGAAGAGGTTGCGGCCCTTCGGCAGGGCGAGGGGCAGGCAATCGGGAAAGGCCTTGACCCAGCCGTCCCACTCCTTTGTCCCGGCTGCGGCCTTTTCAGGCATGACCACGACGAGGATCAGCGCTTCCTTGATTTGGGCGTCAGCCTCCTTCGAGGGTTTTTCGTCAGGGGAGGCGAGGACCACGATGGAGCAGGCGTCGCCGATCTCGGAATCGAGAAGGAGCGCCTGAAGCTCGTCGGCAACCGCGATCACCGGCGCGCCGTCGTCTGCCTCCATGAACAGGGGCGTCTCGTCGGAGCCCTGTACGAGGCTCGATCCGGTCGTGCTGCCGTCTCTCTGCCACCCCTCGGGCACGACGAGGAGCCTGTCGAGGACAGGTCCGTCGAAACGGGGCAGGACGAGGCCCGCGGGTATGGGCATCGGCTCATCGGCCGGCTCGAGGCCCCAGAGGCCTTTCGCCTCCTGCGCGGCTTCGGGGTTTATGCCGAGCCAGGCTCGTTTGATCGTATCCTGCGCGATGCCGAGGGCTGCAAGGGCCCCGAGCGCTTCCGTGTTCGCCTCCAGGTTCCGGCGCCACTGCACCACCAGGGGGAAGCCCCTGTCATGCCAGGGGTTATGCTTTTTCCTATGGTCGAGCAGAGACATGAGGTCCAAGGGGAGCCCTTTTTCCATGACAGAAGCAGGCACCTTCAATTTCACTTTTTCCGTGAGGGCCTTGATCTCGGATGCCGCATCCCGGAGGGCCTTGGCCTTGGTCGCTTCCACCTTGCCGGCGGCGTCTCCGATGGCCAATGACGCCTTGCGCAGGCTCTGCCTCATGCGGTCGAACATGGAAAGATCGATCCTCATCAAATGGCCGTGTTTCCCCTGGAGGTCCTTAGACTGGGCCTCGAGCCGGTCGAGGAGGGCCAGGTTGTCGGAGATGACTTTTTGGCTGACTGCCGCGGTCTCCGTGGGTGTGCGGGGCATGACAGGGGCGAGCCCCGATGCCTCCTTGATAGAGCGGTCGATCTCCCTGGGGATCTTCTTGACCGTCTTCATGGCATCGCCGACCTTCTTCGCCGCTTCCTTGAAGGGGGTCATGTCCACGGGCACAGTCAGGTCTGCTGCCTTCTTCTGCTCCTCTGTGTAGTGCTCCAGGGGAAGGGGCTTATCGCACGCGCGCTCGGTGGCAATGAGAATCCGCAGGACGTCTTCGTATTCTTCGTCCCAGATCCCCGTGACACCCCGGTACATGGCCACGCCGCGCAGGATGGAAGGGAAAAGCCACAAAGTGTCGACGTGAGTCGTGACCTCCTGGAAAAGCTCCACCTCCGATTTCGGCGCCTCCTTCTTCGTGACAAAACAGCGGATGCGCAGCTCCGGCACTCGCGACCGGATGAGCTGCACGTCGGGGTGCATGTTGAGGATCTCGATGGCCTCTCCACCCTTGAAGAAGCCCTCTATGTACTGGTCCTCGGGGGCGCAGTTGAAATACTCGTAGTTCATGTCGTCGGGAAAGTAGGGCCATCTTTCTTTAAGCCACGTGTCGTCATAAGTCCCTGTCTTCTTCTGCCGCTTCGGGTTCATCATGTCGACCACACCGAAGCCGGCAGGCTCGGGCACGTCCGAAGGGGCGCCGATCAAGTTGTCCCGATATTCGACGTTCGGAAGGGGCGTGAGACTGTTGGCCGTCGCTTCCCGCGACCGGCCCCATGCCCTTGCCCAGGGGGTTGTCCAAGAATCCCGGACCACCGAAGGCGTTTTTCCAGGTGAGAGGCATCTCCGAGAAAGGGGCCGGGTCGGAAATGACGCTCATGACGCCGCCGTTTCTCTGCCAGAAGCGGTCGCCGAACACGGCCAGCTCCTTGGACAGGCCGCCCACCCGGAAGGAGACGGTCGAGGCCTTCCGGGTCGTGCCTCTCGGAGAGAAACAGGAGCCCGTGACGAGCACCTCGCCTCTGGGCTTGGGCATGCCCCCATCGAGAACGGGCACGGGCTTCAATTGCTCGGGTATGGTCTTCCACAGCTCCTGCTCCGTGAGGGGGTCGTCGGGGCTGTTGAGGTCGAAATAGATAAAGACCGTGAGCGCCAGATAGAGCTTGGCCTCCACCCCGAAGGGTTTCAGGAACAGGGAATGATTCTTCTTTTTGAAGACTTTCATCGTTTCCTTGCCGGTTCGTTCATCATGGGCCCTCGATATCCTCCATCACCTCGCTCTGTCCATCTTCAGAGCTTATTGGTGATGGCGGAAAGCGCCGTCTCCTCGGCAACCAATTCCGTCTCCGCTGCGATGTTCTTCGTCTGTTGAAGGAGCATCCTCACCTGAGCCACGAGAGTCGTGGTTTTTGTGGCCACCGTCTGAGTCTTCTGCCCCGCTGTCTGTACACGGCTTCCAATGGCCTCCGAGTTTTCGGCCAACGCGTCCGTAACTTCGTCCGCGATCTCCTGTTTTGCGGCGTTCACTTCCTGTTTTGTGGCGCAGAGCTTCACCTTGTCCGCCACCGCCTTATACTGCGAGGTCAACGCCCTCGTCTCCTCGCCCGCGGTGTGCACCTTCGACGTGACCGCCTTGAGCTTCGATTCGAGGGCCGATACCTTCATCCCTGCCGCGATCTCGGTCAAAACACTTGCGGTAACACTATCTTCAAGCTCCTTGACCTCGTTTTCCTCGGTGCTGAAGTTGAACTTGCACTCGTTCGACAGCACCTGGCGGAAACCGAGGGTAACCTCCAGCAACTCGAGCAGCATGGTTGCCACCGAGCCGCCCACCTCGAAGGAGGCCGATGCACCGCCCACAAGCTCAGAGGATTCGCCGAAAATGAGCGTGTTCTCCGCCGAAGCGGATATATTCAGATTGTATTCCGTGCTCCAGTGGACGCCGTAGTTTTTGTTTTCGTCGTCTTCCGACATCGGTCTTCTCCTTACCTCCTGACGCCTACATGTAACTAATGATACCCGCCAGCGTGAGTGTTTCGAGGGCGGAGCCCGTGGCCGCCGCGATGTTCTTAGTCTGGATCGCGGCTGTCTTTACCCGGGATGAGAGGACCTGTATGTCGCTTGCGGCCGTCTTGGTGACCGTGGCCGCTGCTTTCACCGTGGAGGCAAGGGTTTCGGTTTTCTCACCTATGGTTCTGTTCGCGGCGGCCACGGTCTCGCTTTTCGCGGCCGCAAGCTCCGCTTTCGTGGCGCACGCTTCCGTCTTGGTGCCCAGGCTCGTGATCTCGTCGGCCCGGGCATTTATTTCCTGGTTAACGACCTCCGTCTCTGATGCTTCTGTCTCTATCTCCGTTGTTGCAGTCGCGGCGAACTCGTTGGCCTTGACCTCGGTCTTCGCTTCTTCGATCTCGGTGTCGATGGTGCTTATCATCGAATGGATGCCGCCGAAGTTGCACTTGGAGGTCCGAAGCACCTGATAGGCGCCGATAACCAGCTCGAACCGCTCTCCCGCGTAGCTTTCCACTTTTGCCCCGGCCGTCGCGTCGATAGAGAGCCCGGCCACGGTCGAGGTTGATTCACCGAGTATTACCGAGTTCCGCGACCCGGCGACCACCTGGAAGTTCGCGCTCGTCGACCAGTTAAAGCCGTTCTCGTCTCCTTCTTCCCCGTCGTTTTTGTTCTCGTCCGACATCTCTTTCTCCTTATGGCCTTTTTGCGGGCCTGCCCTTTTAGATCATGGTCACGAGGCCCGCCAGGACATTTTCCTCTGCGAGGCACTCCGTCCTGGCGGCGATGCTTTGAGTCTGGGTCGCTATTTGCTTGACCTCAGAGGCGAGAAGCTGTATGTCATCAGCGGCCATTTCGGCAGCGCTTCCCAGGGCATCGGCCTGCGCGGCCACGGCTTCCGTTTTGGAGGCGAGCACCTTGGTCACGCTTGCGCCGGCCGCTTCCATTGCCGCGATCGCCTCGCTTTTCGTGGCGCAGGCCTCCGACTTGTCGGCGATAACCTTGGTCTGGGCCCCGAGAGTCTTTGTACGGTCGACGGCCGTTTGGGCAGCCACGTTAACCGCCTCGATCTTATTGCCGAGGGCCGTGAGATTCGCGTTACTGTATGTTGCCGCTTCAGCGGCGATCTTGTTCTTGAGGGCGTGCACCTTGGTGTGTATGTTGTCGGCGTCCCATTTTGCCACCTCGATCTCCTGGCAGAAAGCCGCAACACACTCGAAGCTCTCCCCCAGGCAGATGTCCGAGGCGGCGCCAAGGACCGCTTCCACCGACGCACCCACGACAACCTCCATCGATTCTCCGAGTATCACGGAATTCTCCGCAGCCGCCGAAACGCTCAGGTTTCCTTCCGTGTGCCAGGTAACCCCGTCTTCGTAATCGTCACTCATCTCTCTTCTCCTTCAGCCTGTTCGCCTCATCCCTATTTCGAGCCGATGCGAACGAAGCTCTTCCCGTTCGGGGACGCGATATGAATATATTCGCTGCCCGGTTGGTCCCCTATCTCGATCTTATTCTGGCCGGCCGTCTGGATCACGGAGGTAGCCTGATTATCGGCGTTGACGGGACTCGGCGTTTCCGGGTTGGGTATGGCGGAGAGGATGATGGGCCGGTCGGCGTCGCCGTCGAGATGGGTCAGTATGACCTCCGTCCCCTTGTGAAGGGGAAAATGCATGCCGTGATTGCTCCCCGCATAAGGCTGGGCCATGCGAACAAAGGCCGAGGCTTTGCCGTCGGCGCGGCCGGAGAGGTCGAAGGGCAGGGTGACCTTGTAGCGGCCCTGGTCGTCGAGCTCGGCCGTCTGGCCGGAACCGGCGGCATCGATCTTGGCGATGAGGACCCCGGAAATCCTCGGCTTGACGGCCTTCTGTTCGGGCCGGAACTGTTCGGCTGCCTTGATGGCAATAAAGCTGTTACGGTAGGCGGGAGGCGCATCAGTCCTGCCCGCATCTGCCTGCAACCCCGAAAGCACGTACATGGGCTGGTTGCCCTCGTGATGGACCTCGATGCACAGGTATTTCTGGTTGTAGCTTTGGCGAAAATGGTTTTTCAGATCGAAGGTGAAACCGGGCACCAGGAAGGGGACGGAACTTTCGCCCTGGTATTCTTCTTCACGGCAGGCAAGGGCTTCGGCGCGGATTTTGGCGAGACGGTTGCCGTCCTCGGGCGTGCGGAAATGTTCGTTGTACGTGTAGACCTGGCCCCTGCCGTCGCCTGAGACGACGGCGCTGCCCTTCAAATCGAGGGAGGGCTTCCGGTAATTGTAATCCTTGAGGAAGATATTGGCGGGGGTGAGCCTGCGCCGGCACGTCAGGGTCTGAATGATTTCCGCCGTATGACCCGCTTCCAGGCCGGATGGAGGACTGTAAAGAAGGGTCTTGCCCATGGGCAGGTCCTCATGGGCGACCTGAGTGTCCGTGAAGATGATTTTTTCCCCGTTCGCGGTTTGATCGAAGAAATAGTAGATGCCTTCCCGTTCGCACCAGCGAGACACAAAATTGAGATGGGACTCCCCGTACTGGCAGACGTATTCTACGGGAGAATAGCTACCCTGGAGGCGGAATTCGAAGTCCTGGTCCGTGAGTCCGCCGTCCTTCAGACAGGCCTCCACGATCTCCTGGACCGTCTTATCGAGAAATATCTGGTTGTGGCGCGTGATGGAAAGCCACCAGAGCTTTGGCACCATGTAAGCCCGGTACAACCCCTGCCCGTCGATTGCCCTTTGCTGCTCGAAGGTGGCGAGGATCCCGTTATAGACGACGTCGGTCTGCCCCTTGCGAATAATGGTCAGGCACGCCCGGTTCCGGAGGACCTTCGACAAGTCGATTTCGAGGTCATGGGAGACCAGGAGTATCTCGAAGGCATAAGGCTGGGAGATGCCCTCGGAACCCTGGAAAGAGACGACGCCGAAGGTCTCTTTCGGCAAAGCGTCGGAGGTGAAGGTGAATATCTGTTCTGTTGCGTCGGCCATGGTTTCCTCTTTTCTCAAAAATCAATGAGAGTCCGCCCTCTTGTATTCCCCTCTTTATCAAGCGCCGAAATCGAAGGTGAAGCCGCCCTCCTCGTCCACATCGAGCGAGACGCGCTCGGGCATACCCCCTTCGCTCATGTGGAGCAGGATCGTCTGGGACAGGCGCGGCAGGACGTTGCCGTTCAGGATGTATTCGATATTCCTCGCCCCCGTTTCCACTTCCGTGCACCGGGCCGTAATGGCCTCGACCACCGCGGGCGAGTAGGTCATGGTCATCTTGTTGTTCTCCATGAGGCTTTTTTTGATCTTCTCCAGCTTCAGCACCACGATGAGGCGCATGGCTTCGGCATTCAGGCTGTAATAGGGGATCACGGTCATCCTCGCGAGCAGCGCCGGCTTGAAATGGGCCGAAAGGATGGGCCGGACGGCTCCGAGGATGGCATCGAGGGGCGGTGCTTCGCCGCCTGCGGTCATTTCCTGGATCACGTCGGATGCAAGGTTGCTCGTGAGGATGATGATGGTATTGCGGAAATTGATCTCCTTTCCCTCGCCGTCGTTGGCGATGCCTTTGTCGAAAATCTGGTAGAAGAGGTTCATCACGTCGATATGGGCCTTTTCAGACTCGTCGAGGAGGACGACCGAATAGGGCCGCTGGCGGACTGCCTCCGTGAGCATCCCCCCTTCGCCGTAGCCTACGTAACCCGGGGGTGAGCCGATGAGGCGGCTCACCGTATGGCGTTCCTGAAATTCGCTCATGTTAATGGTGACGATGTTTTTTTCGGAGCCGAAGAGCATATCGGCCAGGGCCAGACCCGTTTCCGTCTTGCCCGTACCGCTGGGACCTGCAAAGAGAAAGACGCCCAATGGCTGGGTCGGGTTCTTGATGCCCGATTTGGCTGCCCGGATGACCTCTGCAAGGGCTCCCATGGCCGCGTCCTGCCCTTTGATCCTTTCTTTCAGGCGCTCTTCCAAATGGATGATGGTCTCAGCTTCGTCCTTGAGCATCTTGCCCAGGGGTATCCCCGTCCAGTCGGAGACGACCTGAGCAACGGCGTCAGGGTCGACCTCAATCTGGATCAGGGGGTCGTCCCCCTGAAGGGTCCGGAGGGCTTCGTCGGCTGCGGCGAGCTGTGTAAGGAGGGCTTCCTTTTTCTCCTTTTCATCGGCGGCCAAAGCGTTCACCTGTTCACGCAGGTCCACGACCCGGGCGGCCGCCTCTTTTTCTTTCAGCCACCGTTCCCTCAGGGCGTCGGCCTCGTCGTTTACCGCCTTCTTCTTCTCCACGGTCGCGGCATACTTCTCTTCGTCTATCGTGGCGCCGTTCGTCCGGTCGCGGTCGCGGGCCGTAATCTCACGCTCCAGGGCCTGGACCGTCCGCTCTTTGCCTTCGAGGGATGCGGGCTTGCCCGTCAGGTTGACTTTGACCCGGGCGCAGCTCGTATCCATGAGATCGATCGCCTTGTCGGGCAGGAAGCGGCCCGTGATGTAACGGTTGGAAAACTCAGCCGCTGCCTCGACCGCATCGTCCCGGACCACGACCTTGTGGGCCTTCTCGTAGCTTGCTTTCAGTCCCCGGAGCATGAGCACTGTGGTCTCCACGCTCGGCTCTTCCAGTTTGACGAGCTGGAAGCGACGGGCCAGGGCCGGGTCCTTTTCGAAGTACTTCTTGTACTCGCTCCATGTGGTGGCGGCGATGGTCCGCAGTTCCCCGCGGGCAAGGGCCGGTTTCAGAAGGTTGGCCGCGTCGCCTCCGCCGGCCGAGCCGCCGGCGCCGACGAGGGTGTGGGCCTCGTCGATGAAAAGAATGATGGGCTTCTCGGAGGCCTTGATCTCGTTGATGACACCTTTCAGACGGTTCTCGAATTCCCCTTTCATGCCCGCCCCGGCTTCCAGGGCGCCCATGTCGAGGCCCAGGAGGGTAACGCCTTTAAGCATGTCGGGCACGTCATCCTCGACGATGCGCAAGGCCATGCCTTCCACGACGGCTGTTTTGCCTACGCCGGGCTCGCCGACGCAAATGGGATTGTTCTTCCGCCGGCGGGCCAGGATGTCGATCATCTGGCGGATCTCATTGTCCCGTCCGAAGACAGGATCGATGTCGCCCGAGGCGGCCCGTTCCGTAAAGTCAACGCAGAAACGTGTGAGGAAAGAGCCGTCGCCCCGCGCCGGAGCCCCTTCGGTTGCTGCCCCACCTTCGCGTGCTCCTTGCGCCGTTTCGACTGAGGGTTTCGTCAGGGCGAAGAATTCCTTGGTCAGGGCCTCCCGGCCGATCCCCTTGATCAGCTCTGCATACCGCCCCGATGAAAAGAGGGCTGGTTTGGCCAGAAATGCGAGGAGGATGGCGCCTGAACGGACCTTCCTCTCCTCCAGGTCGATGGAGGCGATGAGCCAGGCATCCTGGAACAGGTCGAGGAGCTGGGGTGAAAATACCGGTTTCGCGGCGTTTCCCGTTTTGTACTCCTCAAGGGTCTGCTCAAGGGCCTTCTGGACCTGCCCGACTTCGAGCCCGAAGCGCTGGAAGATCAGGGGCCAGTCAGAGCGGGGCTCTTCCAGGAGTTTCACGATGAGGTGCTCCACGGTGATCTCATAGTGGGTCCTGGACACGCACAGGCCTGCGGCGTTCTGCAAGGCAGTGGTGCAAAGGCTGTTCAGATGCAGCAAAAGGGACTTGATATCGACGTTGACCATGAGTTGGCTCCTTCCTAGTCCTAAGTTTTTCATGTGCTGCCCGTGACTTCCGATGGGGGCAGCCTGAATCGTTTACATTGACGCACACCTCAACCGGAGCGACCCATCCTCCGGCGGCGGTCCCGAATAGACCCACGTGTTAAACCCGAACTGCGACCAGGGACCGTCACCCAGACGGGCCACGGTCAGGTCTTCCTGGGCCAGAGTGATGTCGGCGTCCCAGATGAGAGGCTGGTCCGTGTAGCAGTGGACCAGGTTGCACATTTTTCGGTAGAGGGGCTTGTCCGGAAGGAGTCTTTCGAAGGCATCGCCCGACAAGGG
>CAVVPU010000089.1:0-12754 GCA_963750015.1 uncultured delta proteobacterium
TATCCTACGAATTTCGCTATGAACTACCGACAACTGGGACGCACTCCCTGGAAAGTCTCCGAGATCAGTTTTGGCGCGTGGGCCATCGGCGGCGCATGGGGCAGCGTCGATGACACCGAGTCTCTGGCCGCCCTCCGCCAGGCCATCGACAGCGGCGTGAATTTCATCGACACGGCGGACGTTTACGGCATGGGCCGCAGCGAGCGCCTGATCGCGCAGCTCAAGCGCGAGCGCATGCCTCAGGGTAATGCTGATAGCGGATCATGCGGCAGTCAGTGACGGCTATACCTATCCTGATGCTGCCGATCTTGAAGCGATCGACAAAGCCGGTTACAAGGTGCTCCGTAAGGATTGCGAAATTCTATGTCACGGGCAAAAATATAACGCGGTGGTGGAAGTCGAAGGGGTCCCGAGCAAGTATTATTTGGCATACATAGATTCACCCAAGGGAAGGGCTGTCAGGGCGAGCAAACCAGCGGCTATCGGCACAGGAAGATGGAAGAAGGTCGTCGCGGACATTCTTATTTGCCTCGTCGTTGTTCTGATCATCTGGTGGGTGTCGTCTCCATCGAAGGAGAAGAAGGATCGGTCCCTCCACGATTCGGATTATGCAACGGCGGTGGAGATCCTGAATCGGATGCCTCAGGACAAGAGCAGCCTTAGCCAGAGCGACCGCGCAGACCTGACCCGCGCGCAAAAACTCCTCAGCGAGGCGGTCAAGCTCGATCCAAAAGATGCGGATGCTTACTACAGCCTCGGGTTTGCGGACAGCTTCTTGCGCAACTACGACGAAGCGATTATGGACTTGGAAGCGGCGGTCCGTCTGAAACCGGATTATTGGAAGGCTTTCTACGCCCTGGGCAACCTCTACATGAATATTGCCCTTCCCGAGAAGGCGATAGAGCCGTACAAAGAGATGGTAAAGCAACAGCCGGACGACGCCCGGGGTTATCTTGGCCTCGGCAACGCATACTATGAAAATAGCCGTTGGGACGAGGCTTCGCAGGCCTACACCAAGTGCGTCGAAATCAGTCCCAGTGACGAACAGTGCCGGTCGAATCTCGAGAAGATAGAACGGAGGCAGGGCATGGCATCGGGCACGACCGGGGATTTCGAGAAGATCCTTGCCAAGAACCCCCGCGACGTGGAAGCGAACTATCGCCTGGGTGTCTCCTATTTAGAGAGCGGAAACAAAGAGATGGCCGAGACCCAGGTCGAAGTTCTCAAGGCGATTAGCGCAAAAACGGGCGATCAGCGCGCCGAAGAGTATGCGGAGAAACTGGCCCGGGCCCTTGGGCGCTGAACAGAGGCCGTGACTATGGCTCCGGGCACCAGTGCGACGAATAGGAGAAAAGGAGATAAGGTCGTATGAAGAATCGATTCGCTATTGGCATAATGGCCCTGTTTCTGTCATTCGCTGCTATGGGGATCGGTTCCTCAGCCCACGCACAAAAAGAGCCGGACACCGACACGATAGAAGGGCTGGGGGCTATGTTGAAGGACGCCAACGATACCATACGGGAGATGAAGGTTGTCGATGCAAAAATCGAGATCGTCCATCAGGATTGGCTGAAGGTCAAACCGAGATATGACGCTCACCAGGCCCAGGGCGATTGTGTGTATCAGCCGGGGCACCCCGAACAATGTGAAGGGTTTGTTCAGGAAGCTCACGATCTGGATAAAGAGATACGCAGCATAAATGAGAGGCTCAAGGATTGCGAAACTCGGCAAAAAACACTCAAGAGCCACCTCGGTATCGTGCTCGCAAAGATCCGCATAAGCAACCTCCTGAGAGGGTGCGACTGTAGCGGAAGGACCACGCAGGAAGCACTCGTTGCATGCTATCAGAAGTTCTGGGACAACACCTACGATCCGGGCCATACCATTGAAGGTCCCCGTCAAGGAGACACGAAGTTTTTTGGAAACTGATGGGGGCGAGGATTCCCGCGCAAACTCAAGTCCCGTGGTCTCGTACCGTACCCATGGTCTGTAAGGTTTATCCGTCGTAAGAAGTTGACAGGTACGGCTGTGTGGATCATAATAGCTATTGCAGTGCACATGCGTGGCGGATGATAATGAAAACGGTACAAATGACCTTAGACGATGATTTGGTGAAAGAAGTCGACCTTCTCGCCAAAGAACTGAACACAACGAGGTCGGCCTTGACACGGGCTGCGCTCCGCGCCGCGATTAGGGATATCAGAGCGAAGCGCCTCGAAAAGCAGCATCGGGCCGGATATGAACGCCATCCGGCCGCGTCGGAGGAATTCGGAGCGTGGCATGACGAGCAGGCCTGGGGTGACGAGTGAAGCGGGGAGACATCCGGTGGTATAGGTTCAGGCCCCCCGACAAGAGGCGACCGGTCCTTGTCCTGACTCGCAATTCCGTCATTGCCTATCTGAATGAGGTCACGGTAGCTCCGATCACATCCACGGTCAGGGAAATCCCGAGCGAGGTCCGTCTCGATGAGGACGACGGCATGCCGGGACCGTGCGCCGTAAATGTCGACCATTTGCAGACTGTATCGAAAGATCGAGTCGGGAGACTCATCACCGCCCTATCGTCGGAAAAGCTCGCGGAAGTGAAGAACGCCGTCCGCTTTGCCCTCGACCTCTGAAGGCCTGAGTTTGCAGAGAGAGACGGGGCAAACCGCTATTCGGATGCCCCTGTCTCTCTGGAGGTTTCTTCTGCCTATTTTGTGCTCGGCACGAATTTTCCATCCTTCAGATTGGCCAGCACGGAGGTGTCTCGCGCCCCTGCCTGATGGTCGTCCGGTCCGGGGGCTACGCCGCCTAAGAGTCCCTGAAACTTGACCTTTTCCAGGGCGTCGCGAAGGGTGGCCCGATCGTCGGAGCCCGCTCCTTTCAACCCGAGCACAACCATGTTCAATGCGTCCATGCTGGTTCCCATGGACGTTGTCAGGAGCCTTCCGGCGCCGCCGTACTTGTCGTCCATGATCTTTTTCATGGGCGCGTAAACGAGCCTTCGGTAGGCGTCGGTAGGCGGCATGCTCTCAGCCACCATTACCCTGAGCATCATGAAATTCCACTTCAGCTCCTCAACCGTTGGGCCGGCATTCTTCAGGAATGTCGGCGACCCAAAGGCCCTGAGGGCCACAAAAGGGGTTTTTATCCCCATTTGTTTACAGCTCTGGGCGATCGCCACATTCGCTGCTTCCATCGAGGCTAACATTATCACGACGTCAGGATTGGCCGCCTTGACCTTTGCGAGCTGAGATGTCACATCGGTGTCCTTTTGGCCGAAACTCTCCTTGGCTACCAAAGAGGCGCCGGGGTACTGGCTGATCTCTCCGCTTACAGTCTGCAAAACGTTTGAGCCGCCGGTGTTCGCTTCGTAAAGCAAGGCAACCTTCTTGGCGTCGAAGGCAGATATCGCCAGTTCGAGGGCATGGGCGGTCTGCTTCCGGTCCCCGGGGCCTATCGGATACACCCACTTGTTGAATGGAGTAGCCACAGGAGTCATCAGGACATAAGGTACGTTCTCCTTATCGATGACAGGCACAACGGCTGCGGAGCAGTCCCCGCTCGTAGTGCCGAGGATGGCGCTCACCTTGTCTTCCCGGGCCAGTTTGTTCGCTGCCGCTGCCGCTGTCTCCGGCGTGCTCTTGTCGTCCACGAAGATAAGCTCCAGCTTCTTCCCAAGGACCCCGCCCTTGCCGTTTATGTCCTCAGACAAGGCGGTCAAGGCATCTTTCTGCTCGTTGCCTCTGGCTTGCGCGTAGCCTGTGGCGCTGTAAATAACACCGATCTTGATGGTATCTGCCGCGCTTGCCGTTCCCGGCCACGGGATACCGGTCAGGCAGATGCCCAGTGTAAGTGCCGTTGCCAGTAATGCTGCCTTTCTCATTGGAGAACCTCCTCCTGCGTGTGTTGATGCCCGGCAGACCGGGCGGCTATGTCGAATTTCCTTAGGGCCGACATCCGCGGTACGACAACCACCCTCATCAGACCTTGAACCAGCCCGTCATCCGGTCCAGCTCGACGGCTATCGAGGTAAGTTCGTCGGCCGTGCTTCTCGTCTCCGAAAAAGAGTCCTTTATTTGCCGGGTCACGCCCGCGATACTGGTCATGTTGTTCGAGACTTCATTGGCGGTTGACGATTGCTCTTGCATGGCCACCGCGATCATGTCCACCATGGCAGCCACTTTGCCCACGTAACCAGCTATACCGTCGATGATTTCAAGGATATGGGCGATCTGGCCCGACACCTTTCCTACCGCGCTCGTCTGAGACTTCATTGTATCGACCGATTGGTTGATGTCGGTCCGCATGCCGTCTATCATGCCGGCAATGTCGTTGGCCGCGACTATGCTCCGTTCGGCCAATTTTCTGACTTCGTCGGCCACAACCGCAAAACCTCTTCCCTGGTCGCCCGCCCGGGCCGCTTCTATGGCGGCGTTGAGTGCGAGGAGGTTCGTCTGGTCGGCGATATCTCTTATGAGGTCCACAATGTTGTGGATCTCTTCGGAATTCTTGCCGAGCCGTTCTATCTGTTTTGCAGAGACACCCACCGTGTCGACGAACGTGGTCAGTTCATTGCTGCTCGAATGAACCACTTCCCGCCCGTCCTTGGCCATCTTCTCCATCGATTTTGCCGCCTCGGACGTCTCGGAGGCGTTTCTCGCCACATCTTCCGTGGTCTGCGACATCTCCACTATGGCCCCGGCCGCCTGTTCTACCTGCAAGCTCTGCTTTTCGGAAAGGTCGCTTACCGAAGCCGCGGTCATGGAAAGCTCTTCTGAGCTCGACGAAAGACTGCCGGTGGCCGCACGTATTTTTCCTACGATTTCCTTTAAGCTTGAGGCCATCCTGGCGGTGGAGGCCTCCACCATGCCTATCTCGTCGCCCTCTGCCGCCCTCATCTCAAAAGTGAGGTTACCCGCGGCGATCTCGCCCGTGGCCTGGTTCAGACGGGAAAGAGGCTTGGAGATGGACCGGAATATCCAGGTACCGAAGAGTATGCCGACAGCCACGGCGGCTATGCCTATGACGACGATAAGGAGGGTGCTGTACCGGATAACCCGGTTCACCTGCGCGATTGATTGCTCCTGGGCCCCACGGGCTGTGGACATGGTCTTCTTCGAGCTGTCCGCTTGCTTCAGCACGAGACTCCTCAGGTCTTCCATGCTCTTTGCCGATTTCTCCTTCATGAGGAGCCGATTCTTGACTTTTTGTACGATGCCGTCTTTTGAAAGGAGCAGGCTTTTCACCGATTCCAGGCCCGCGAGGGCGCTTGCAACGGTCTTGCCTTCTTCTTTGGCATCCATCTCCTTGAGCGCCTGTTCCGCTGCCTTTCCCGATTTTTCAATCATCGAAAAACTATCGCCGAGCGATGCTTCCAGCTCGTCGACTTCCTTCGGATTGGCCGCCGTAAAGAGCCTCGTAGCCGTCCCTTCCGCAGACAGGCCGAGAGAGGTCAACTCGGACGCGTTGTTAAGAACAGCGGTCGCCTTGTTCACCTGGCCAAAAATCCGGCCCTGGACAGCCGCCTCGGCCGAATATTTCTGGTTGGCGTCCTTGATCGCTTTGTCAACAGACGTTGTGAAGCTCGAAATTGCCTGGGAGAGATGGTCCATGCTATCTTTGAACTTCTTCTGGTTTTCGGCTGATGGCTTCTCGAGAGCGGTTGATTTCACCTCTCCGGCTTGGCCGATGTCGTCCGCTATGGCATTGAATGCAGCAACGGCCTTGCTGTCGGTCTCTTCCATGGCCGGGGCGACCATTTGCTTCAGGGTATCCACATCGCCGAGCACATCGATGAGCATGTTATCCGCCGCGCCTTTGTCCTGCACGTTTCGAAGGTTGACGGCGAACATCTCAATATCTTTCAACTTCAGCTTAAGGTTATCCGTGTTCCGGATCCGGGTAATGATCTTGTTCGTCGTCTCCAGGGACTTTCCATACTTTGAGGAAAGATCCGATTGGAGCGACCGAATCTTCCGGTCCACTGCTCCGACCCGCTGCTCTGCGTCCTTCAGTTTTACCCGGAGTTCCTTGTCGGCGCCGGCAGCGCTCTCCTCCATGGAGAGCCTGCCCTCGGTCACATCCACGAGCCCGGCCGCCTGGGTCCTGAGCTGGTCGTAGGTCTCAGAGTCTCCGTCCCCCGCGGAGGGCTTGGAGCGCCTCTTCGGCGTTCTTGACCTGATCGAGGCTCCCTTCCAAGTCCTGTTTGTACGTCTTCATCTCGGGTTTACTCGACGCAGAACCCACCTTGACAAGATCGGCAGTGGCCGCATAGACTGCCCTCTGGAGCTCCATGCTTCTCGTCTGGAAAGGCGTGCTCTTTTCAGTGAGATCCATGAGCCTCCCTTTCACTATGCCCATGCCGGTCAGGCTGGCGATGACGACCGCGATTATGACGGCAAGCATGGCCAGTGCATTCAGGGTGAGTTTTGATTTGATTGTCACGATTGTTTCCTCCTTGTGCCTCTTGCAGCGCAGATCCTTCCTTATTTATCTATTTATCGCGTGAAAGAATTTTTTCTTTAGCGAATGGCGGACGAAAAGCTCATTCGGCCATGGAATTTTCTTTAATTCCTTTCTTGGAATTGTTACCCGGCCATGCAATAATACAAATCGCAACCTCGAGTCGGGGAGGCTCTGAGGCAGGCGAATCCGCGTTCGAAAAAGGGGGAACTTATGCGAAGAAAGGGGCTGTTTCTTGTACTCTTTTTGGGGTTGTCGATTGTATTGGTTTCTATCCATCCGCTCCTGGCCGCCGACACGGTCAAGGTCGGGATCGTCGACACCTATTCCGGTGCACCCACGGTCTACACCCTGGATGTCCTCGACGGGTTCAAGCTCGCGGTGGAGAAGATCAATGAAAAGGGCGGTGTCCTCGGCAAGAAGATCGAGTATACGACACGGGATGAGAAATTCGATCCTGCTGTGGGTCTCTCTATGGCCAAGGAACTCGTTATGAAGGAGAAGGTGGACCTGCTCATGGGTACTATCAACAGCGCAACCGCGCTGGCTGTGTCCGATTTCGCCAAGAAGGAGAAGATACCCTTCTTCGTGACTTTTGCGAAAACCGAGAAGATCACCGGCGAGGACGGGCACCGTTACGTGTTCAACATGAACGAAAATACGCTCATGGCAGGAAAGGCCGCCGCCGCCGTTCTTGCAAGAAAGCCATACCTGCGATACTGGATAGCGGGCGATGACTACGAGTACGGCCACGACATCGCGGATGCCGTCTTCAGCAATCTCAAGAGGCTGAAGCCTGACGTGCAGCTCCTCGGCCAGTCATGGTGGAAGGTGGGGGAGGCGGATCTTACTCCCTACATCACCCAAATCCTCGCAGCAAAGCCTGATTTCATCATTGTCGCAACCGGCGGCTCGGGCATGGTCAACTTTCAGAAGGCCGCAAAAACAACCGGACTGGTCCGGAGGATACCTTTCTATCAGCATACGGCTACCGAGCTTTCCACCCTCTCGGGGCAGGGTCTGAACGCGCCGGAGGGCATCTTCGGCACAGCCAACTACCTCTTCTATTATCCGGACACGCCGGCCAACAGGAGCTTCGTGGCCGAGTTCGGGAAGGCGTACAACAGGTATCCCCGCATAGGGGCTCTCTATGGCTACATGACTGCCCAGTTCATCAAGGAGGGCTTCAGGAAGGCGGGAAAGATCGATACGGAGGCCTTCATCAAGGCCCTTGAAGGCATGACCCTTGACAGTCCCGTGGGACCCCTGACGTTAAGGGCGTGCGACCACCAGCTCGAACTGCCCATGTACTGGGGCGTCACTGCGAAGGACCCCAAATATCCTGATTTTCTGATCTCGGCTGATAACCAGGTGATTCGGGCAAAAGATTACATGCCCACCTGTGAAGAGGTCCTTAAGAATCGTAAGAAGTAAGGGACCCGAAGGGGATGTAAAGCCTTGTCTCTCCTTAAGTTCTCTTTTTTGGGAACCGATAATCTGTGCGTAGTCCATCAAACAAAAGGGGGATTTTTCATGAAACGAGTTGTAGCATCCATGGTTGTGCTGGCCTTCGTCGCACTCGTTGGCGCCCAGGTCGGGCAGGCCGCGACGCAAGCAGAGGCCAAGGGAATGGTGGAGAAGGCGATAGCATACTGGAAGGCAAACGGCAAGGAGAAGGCGATCGCCGAATTCAACAATCCCAAGGGTCAGTTCGTGAAAGGCGATCTCTATGTCTTTGCGAATCAGCTTGACGGTCTTCTTCTCGCAAACGGTGGAAACCCGTCACTCGTGGGACAGAACCATCTGGAGCTTAAGGATCCTTCCGGCAAACTCTTCAATAAGGAATGCGTTGACGTAGTGAAAACGAAGGGGAGCGGGTGGGTCGACTACCAGTGGGTGAACCCCGTAACCAAGAAGGTGGGAGCCAAGACGGTCTGGGTTCAGAGGGTCGAAGGCACAGATATTTATATAGGCGCCGGCGTCTGGAAGTAGACGATCAGAGCTGACTGGGCCGGATGGCCTCTTCGGCCTTTCCGGCCCAGTCAGATAAACTCGCTCTTGACCCCGTCGGAATTACCTAAGCCAGACAGGTCACGGCAGGCTGGACCTTCCCTTCACCATGCCCGGCACTCCTGTGAATAAAGTCGAGGATCGTGCGCGTGTAGTCCTCCGGACGCTGCTCATAAGTGTTGTGGCCGCACTTAGGGAAGACGGCGAGTTCGCCCCGGGCGAGGTGCCGGTAAAAGGCGACTGATTGCTCGACGTCAAAGATGGAGCTGCGGTCGGGATAGAGCACCAGGGTGGGGCAGGGGACCAAGGGAAGGACGGGACGCAGGTCAAAAAAGCCTGAGCCATAGGCGCCGCCATATTTCGCGAATTGATCGTACCTGCTTTGTGCATTCCTTCCATGCCAGTCAACCATCTTTGCCTGTACCTGGGGCTCCAGGTCCGCAAATCTGCTTACCAGTTTGATGGCGTTCAGTTCCGTCATGGGGACTTCGCCGTAGCATTGGGTGCTCGCTGCTGTGAGGGTCGTCACGTCATCCGGATACTTGACCGAGTAGTCGACGCCGACCACGCCGCCTTCGCACTGTCCTACTATATGGCACTTCCCGATGCCGAGGATTTTTTTGAGTGACCGCAGCTCATCGACGCTTTCCGGCCGGTAACGTTCGTTTTCGTAAAAATCCTGAAAATCGTCCCCTCCTTCCGAGCGCCCATAACCTCGCCGGTCATACGTTACTACCTTGAAACCCCGGGCGACAAATTGCGGATAGGTGTCCTTCCACATCTTGGTCGAACCGAAGCCGTGATGGAGCAACAGTATCACCTCGCCTTCGCCGTGGACTTCATAGTACAGCTGGAGATCATTAACTTTTTCAAATGGCATGCAGTGCTCCTTCTATCAGCAATAGGGTCGCGGGCCGCCCTTACAATCGCTCTATCACTTTCGCCTCATTCATGCAGGCCTGTCTCTCCCCAGCCCGTCTCCCTCGACCGGAAGAGAAGCAAGCGGGGGAAGGGGGTCGGAAAAGGAGTCGACCTTCTTGCCAAAGAGCCTAACACAACGAGATGGGCCTTGACACTCAGCTGCCTCTGCGGGAGGATCAAGGACATCAGAACGAGGCGACTCGAAAAGCAGCGCTGGGCCCGATACGAACGCCATTCGTCCACATTGGAGAAGTTCGGCCTCTGCCCCGACCGACAGACCCGGGCGAAGGGAGACTAAGATCAGATGCCCTCCGTGACACTTTAGCAACTATTATCACAAAGACTTGATTTAGCATTTAGATTCTGTAGTATAGAGGCAGCAGGAGGGAGATTCGATATGGATGTGTACGATGTCTTGATCGTCGGTTCCGGACCGGCCGGTTTGTTTGCGGCTATCGAGCTGGAGCGCTTAGGTGTGGAAAGGATCGCCATCGTCGACAGGCGGCCTTATCCTGCCGGGGGGCTGCTCAACGACGGCAAACTCAATTTCGACTATCGAATCGGGATCGACCTCGATGAGCTGAAAATCGATTCCGATTCAGCCCAATTCATGATGGAGGAAGTCAGGCAGGTCTTCATCCGCTTCCCCAAGTGCCGGCAGGTGACCTTTGTCGACAAGAGCGAAAAGATCGAGGCCTTGGGAAACATAGCAAAAGAACATGGAGCCCGGTTCATCGCACCCGAGCAGTGGCACTGGGGAACGGACAACGGCAGGGCAGTTGTCGATTTTCTGAGAAGCCACCTGAAGAAGACGCACCTCCTTTTGAAAACCTCCGTCAACTCGATTTCCCTGGAGAGTGACGACACTTATCGCGTCCTCTGCGCTCACGAGCGAAAAAGAGTTTCCTATGGAGCGAAAGTAGTTCTTGCTGCTCCCGGCCGTAGCGGCGCTTACTGGTTTCGCGACGTGGCCGCCAAATTGGGTGTTCACCACAATTTCGGGCCTATCGACGTGGGGATTCGTATTGAATTAAACAGAAAATTTTACGACGACGTCACGGCCGTGGTCTACGATCCGAAATTCATTTTTACTACGGCGCGCCATAAAGACAAGGTCAGGACCTTCTGCACCAACCCGGGTGGACGGGTGCGACCGGAAGACTATTTCCAGTTCAAACTGGTAAACGGCGACGCCCTTTCCGGGCGAAAGACGGGAAATACGAATTTTGCCCTGATCAATACGGTCTCTTTGACGGAGCCCTTTTCCGATACGACCGAATTCGGCCAGATGATCGCCAAACAATTCTTTCTGTTGGGTGGAGGGAGGCCGATCGTCCAGCGGGTGGGTGACTTCCGGGAGGGGAGAAGAAGCTCCAAATCTACCTTCAACAGCAGGAACCGTCATTTCGAGCAATGCAAACCGACGTACAATGCGACCCCCGGCGATATAACGCTTGGTTTGCCCGCCCGCATCATTGACAATCTCTGGGAGTCGTTAAAGAAGATCGATAAGATAGTGCCGGGAATCCTACACCCGTCCACCTTGTTGTATGCACCGGAGATAAAATTCTTCGACACCCACTTCATGACGGATAGGAACCTTGAAACGAATATCAAAGGCATCTTCGTCGCGGGTGACGGGGCAGGCAAGAGCCGCGGCATCGTGGGGGCAGGAATCTCAGGGATCATTGCCGCCAGGGGTATTTCCGAGAAGTACTTGTAGCTCTTCCTGCCGCCGTACCGTGTCTCACCCCGAGCTTTCAGGCCATTCGGTTTTCCCCTTTTCTTTCACGAATATTGTACGTGCAGGACGGCCGGTCTCAAAAGGGCGTGCGGCGAAAAGGTTAATTGGCCGATATAAAGGCAAAAGAAGGAATGAAAAGTCAGGCGTCCCGTTTATATGGCTTGTAAAACACAATTTTGCAGTCTACAATGGTCTTTACCATATAAATGAGGTAGCTTTCGAAAAATCGGTGTGCCGGCCTTGAGAGTGCCGGCCCGATGCAAGTCGACCTTTCGAAAGGGGAGATTTCCTTGACCCAACGCCATCGGTCATCAAAGACAGGAAAAGACAACACCACGGAGATGAAGAAGTCTTTGCACCCCGGCGCTCTTGTCGCAGACTGCCTCGCCGAGCTCGGCTTCACCGTGGCGGAAGCTGCCGAGGGTCTCGGGATTACCCGGCAGCAACTTCACAACGTCATTGCAGGACGCAGCAACGTGACTCCGGAGATGGCGATCCGCTTCGAGAAGGCCTTTGGAAGCGCGGCCGATACGTGGCTGCGCCTGCAAATGAGCTATGACCTCGCAGAGATGAGAAAGAAGGCGGACAAAATTGTGGTCGTCAAGTTCTTGCCGAAAGCCGGCTGAACCGGCGCTGTCCCCCGGTCCGCTTCTTTTTAGGGAAGGGCCGTGCGCGGGAGTCGGCCTATGAGCAGCACTGCCTCTTTTCGAATGAAAGAGCCGGGGCCGGACCTATCAGAAGGAGCAGAGGGTCCGGATTAGCGGTGCTGCGGGTACTACCTGAGAAGAAGTAGTTGGGATGTTGGGCGCGACGTCCATTTCGCTGAGTGAAACTCAAAATTAGCGTGTGAAATGTATGCTTGACAAGATGTGCCTTTCGATAGTAGAAAGAAGCGTACTGCCAAGAAATGTTTAATGACCTACGAGGAACTAAAGTAACCGTTGGAGCACCAATGTCCGTCTAGAGCGGACGAACCGGAAAATTGAGGGAAAGGCATTAGGGGGCGGGGAGTTGGCCGGCCTTTGTCGTGAATAACTCATTTTTTAGGGAGGTGTACGGATGGCGAGCAGGTCAGTAAGCTTAACAGAAGTCCTCGATTCTGTTCCATTCACATCGTACCAGGTATTGGTGGGCGTTCTTTGTTTCTGCTGCACCCTTCTCGACGGCTTCGATTTGACCGTCATCGGCGTGGCGGTCCCCAAGATGGCCGAGAGCCTGCATCTCAAGCCTCAAGCCTTCGGCTTCGCCATCAGCGCGGGCCAATTCGGACCCCTCTTTGGGGCGGCCTTTCTGGGCATGCTCGCCGACCGGATGGGGCGCAAGAGGATGCTCATTTTCTGTGCTCTTCTTTTCGGTGTGTTTACCGTGGCTCAGGCCTTTATCACGAGCGTGGGCCAGCTTGCCCTTTATCGGTTCATAGGCGGTCTCGGCATGGGTGGCGCGGTCCCGAGTGCCATCGCTTTCGGCGCCGAATACTCTCCCTCCCGCTCACGGGCGACCCTCTCGACAGCTTTGTACGCGGGCGTGCCGACAGGGGCCACCATCAGCGGTCTTTCCGCAATATGGCTCCTTCCCCATATGGGCTGGCAGTCCCTCTTTTACCTGGGCGGCGGCATACCCATCGTCATCGCGA
>CAVVPU010000090.1:0-11912 GCA_963750015.1 uncultured delta proteobacterium
AGGCCCAAAGCAAGGGGAGGAAATCAATTTTGGATTATTGATTTTGGATTTTGGATTAAAAGCTCAAATTCCGATAGGTGGGCGACCGGGAGGGGGTTAGTCATGGGCAATTCCTATAGGCAGAATCCTCGCCGGTCATTCTTGAAGCGATAGGGGGGCTGACTTCACCGAAGTCCACGGGCGTGATGTTGAACTGCTCGGAAGAAGAAGCGGACGGAAGTGTCCTTCCTTGTCAACCTCACCCGCACAAGATCAATAGAAGCTTCCAACTGGCATTTGATGACATTGCCTTTGTTCCGTTCCAGGGGTAAGACACCTTTCGGCATCTTACGATCCAAAGATCACGCCAGGAGCTTGCTGCTCTTACCCGGCTGCCGCTTATCGCGGATGGTGCCGGTCGGGTACCACACTGGAAGAGAGGGGGCCGAGGTGAAACGGTACGACAGATGCCACAAGCACAAAGTTTGGCCTTGCATCTTGCAACCCTGTAGCTCATAGTATCTTTCAAAATGCAAACGTCAGAAGGGTTACCTCCCGTGTCTCGCCAAGTAATAGTAAATAATATCAATATGTTGTGCAGCGCTCACGCCCCGGCACATCTTATGCTCTAACAACAGGAAGTGGAGAGGCAAGTAAATCCTTGAACAGGCCCCTCTCCTCCCAAGGGCCGGGCACGGGAGCATAGCCCCCGTGATCTGGTACTGGGCAAGGCTCATTAGAAGGCTTGAAAGTAAAGGCATTATCATGAATATCGCCACACGTGATATTTCAATTGGTGGGGAGCGACTCCGCGTAAAACATATCTATATCTGGTTCTCCTCAAAATTGTTAAGAAATGGTTACCAGGATCGGATCGGGTCCACTTGTACAAGCGTACAAAGAGAACAATGCGCACATAGGTGTGCGCATTATGATGACGTTCTCTTCGGGGGAGAGCGTCATTATTGGTTTGTACGCTCGACTTAGGCGTCTTTTGTCCATCTAGGACACAAGAACGCCTTTTTTGTTGCACATTGGGGACGTCTCCTACAGTAAACCGGTTAATGAGGGTTCTAAGCTCAGACTAATCCAAAGGAGGTCTCAAAGATGAAGAAGTCAGGTCGGATGGGAACGATGATGGCACTCACGGCTGTCATCGCGCTCCTCGTCTTTTTCGGTACATGGAAAATTGGGTATTCGGCGGAGCCTATAAAAGTGGGAGTTCTTCATTCCCTAAGCGGCACCATGTCAATCAGCGAAGTGGCGGTCAAGGACGGCACGTTGATGGCGATCGCGGAGATCAACGCCAAGGGGGGTCTTCTGGGCAGGCAGATCGAGCCCGTTGTCGAGGACGGCGCATCGGATTGGCCGACATTCGCGGAGAAGGCGAGAAAGCTGATTTCCAAGGATAAAGTGGTCGTCGTCTTCGGCTGCTGGACGTCGGCGAGCCGCAAAGCCGTCCTTCCCGTCTTCGAGAAAGCCGACCATCTGCTCATTTACCCGGTGCAGTATGAAGGCCTCGAGGCGTCGAAGAACATCGTCTATACCGGCGCGGCACCCAATCAGCAGATCATGCCGTCCGTGACATGGCTGCTGAAGCAGAACAAGAAAAAATTCTTCCTTCTCGGGTCGGACTATGTTTTCCCCAGGACGGCCAACCTCATCATAAAAGCCCAATTGAAGGCTGAGGGTGGCACGCTCGTGGGGGAAGAATATACGCCGCTGGGCCATACCGAATACAGCACCGTGATAAACAAGATTAAGGCCGCAAAACCGGACGTCGTTTACAACACCCTGAACGGTGACAGCAACGTGGCTTTCTTTAAACAACTCCGAGCGGCGGGGATCACCGCAAAGGATATTCCTACCATGTCCGTAAGCATCGCAGAGGACGAGATCAGGGGCATCGGCGCGGAGAATCTCATCGGCCACTATGCCGCCTGGAATTATTTCATGAGCATGAAAACGCCTGAAAACGCCACTTTTGTGAAGAACTATAAGGCAAAATACGGTGCTGACCGGGTGACGGACGATCCCATCGAGGCAGCATATTTTGGCGTTTATCTCTGGGCTGAGGCCGTTCAGAAGGCCCACAGCGCCGACACGGCGAAGGTCAGAGAAGCGATAAAGGGCGTCTCTTACAAGGCCCCGGAAGGTCTGGTCACTATAAGCCCCATCAACAACCACACGTCCAAGATCGTACAGATAGGCGAAGTGAGGAGCGATGGTCAGTTCAACATCGTCTGGACCTCGGGTAAGCCGGTTGCGCCCGACCCATTCCCCTCTCTCGTGTCGAACAAGAAGGTCCTTGCCCCGGGCAAGATCGTCGATAAGTAGCACCTGTCGGGAGGGGGGCAGGAAGGTATTCCTTCCCCCCTCCCCCTCCTATCACGAGGTCATATGGAAGCGGTTCTGTCGCAACTGTTTAACGGACTAAGCCTCAGCTCGATCCTCCTTCTGATCGCGCTCGGCTTGAGCATCACCTTCGGCATCATGGGTCTCATCAATTTTGCCCACGGGGAGTTTCTCATGATCGGCGCCTATGTCGCCTATGTCATGGAGAAATATATTTTTGTGGGTCATACGGGCTTTTCCTTTATTGCCTCCCTGCCCGTGGCGTTCGTAGTAGCGTTCATCATCGGCCTTATCGTCGAGAGGGCCCTCATCAGGTTCCTTTACGGAAGGCCATACGAGAGTATCCTGGCGACCTGGGGACTGAGCCTCATCCTCCAGCAAGGGGCGCGCAACATATTCGGGGCCAACAACGTGGATGTGAGCGCCCCCGAGTGGCTTCAAGGCGGCATTCGCCTTCTCTCCGGTTTTCAGCTTCCCTACAGCAGGATCTTCATTCTGTCCCTGGCGGTGGCTGCGGTAATAGGCATGTATTTTTATGTCAACTATTCGGTGAGCGGAAGGCGGATGCGCGCGGTTATGCAGAACAGGGGCATGAGTGCCTGCATGGGTGTCAACACGAGGAAAGTCGATGCCCTCACCTTTGCCATCGGCTCAGGCATAGCCGGGATAGCGGGGTGCGCAGTGAGTCTGCTCGGCTCCATCGGTCCTTCGACCGGCCAAAACTACATTGTCGACGCTTTCATGGTCGTCGTCCTCGGCGGAGTGGGCAACCTCGCCGGAACCATCGCGGGCGCAATCATGATCGGCGTCACCAATCCGCTTTTCGAATACGTGACCACGTCAAGCATGGGAAAGGTGATCGTCTTCACTTTGGTGATCGTCTTCCTTCAGTGGAAGCCTTCAGGCCTTTTTTCTTTGAAAACTAGGGCGCTGGACTAAAGGACAGGCAATGGCCGACAACAAGAACCGTTCCTTTCGATCACCCCTCGCCGGCCGCGGGACGTTTCTCTTCTGTTGCGTGGCTCTCCTTGTCCTGCCGCTTCTCCTGTCCGATTTCCGGCTCAACCTGCTCGGTAAGTTCCTCACCTTTGCCATAGTCGCGCTGGGCATCGACCTCCTCTGGGGATACACAGGTATCCTGACCCTGGGACACGGCGTGTTCTTCAGCCTCGGCGCGTATGCCATGGGCATGTATCTGAAGCTTCAGTCCGAGAGTCTTCCCGACTTCATGACATGGAGCGGCCTCACCGAGCTTCCCTGGTTCTGGAAGCCCTTTGCCCATGTCTGGTTTGCCCTCCCCATGGTGATCCTCGTGCCGGTCGCCGTCGCGGTCGTCATCGGCATTCCCACGTTCAGGGCGAGGATCAAGGGACCATATTTCGCCATTCTCACCCAGGCGCTCGCCCTCGTCTTCTCGATCCTCTTCATCGGCCAACAGCCGTACACGGGCGGCACGAACGGCGTCACTAACCTTCAGTCCATCTTCGGCTACTCCCTCTCCGAGCCGGCAACTATGAGGGGCCTCTACCTCGTGACCGCCGTCATCCTTATCCTGGTCTTTCTCTTCGCCAAATGGCTCGTGTCGACAAAGACGGGCAGGATTCTCGTGGCAATCCGGGACGGTGAGAACCGCTTCAGGTTTCTCGGTTACAACACAACCCTCTTCAAGGTCGCCATTTTCGGACTGTCCGCCGCCATCGCCGGTCTTGCGGGCGCCCTCTACGTGCCTCAGGTAGGTATTATCTCGCCATCCATGATGGGCATCCTTCCCTCGGTCGAGATGGCCATATGGGTTGCAGTCGGTGGCAGAGGCACCCTTGTGGGCGCAGTCATCGGAGCTCTCGTCGTCAACTTCGCAAAGACCTACCTCAGCGAGAGTTTTCCGAGCAGTTGGCTCTATTTTCAGGGGGCCCTCTTTGTCGGCGTCGTCTTGTTCTTCCCTCAGGGCATTGTCGGGCTTATCGCGAAACTACGGAGATTTCGCAGGCCCCGAGTGGCGGTGACGAAAAAGTCACAAGAGTCCGGAGTGGGAGGATAGCGATGGCGGAGGCGATTATCCGGTTGGAAGGCGTGACGGTCGACTTTAGTGGGTTCAAGGCACTCAACAAAGTGGATTTTTCCATGAAAACGGGGGAGCTGAGGTTCCTAATCGGCCCGAACGGCGCGGGTAAGACGACACTTCTCGACGTCATATGCGGCAAGACGAAGCCGACGCAAGGAAAGGTCCTTTTCCACGACGCCATAGATATAGAGCGGCTCAGCGACTACGAGATAGCGAGATGCGGGGTAAGCAGGAAATTTCAGACGCCTTCAGTATTCGAGAATCTCACCGTCCTCGAGAATATGGAGCTTTCCTTAAGAGGAGGGCGGGGTCTCCTCGCCTCTTTCCGAAAGGCTCGTAAAGATGGACTTGACCGGATCCATGCGATCCTGAGGACGGTCGAGCTTGAAGAAAGGGCCTCCAGCAAGGCGGGCGATCTGTCACATGGAGAGAAGCAGTGGCTGGAGATCGCCATGACCATCTCGCAGGAGCCGACCCTCCTTTTGGTCGACGAGCCTGTTGCGGGCATGACCGGGCGAGAGAGGACCAGAACGGGCGAGATCCTCATGAAGACCGCTGTCGAAAGGTCGGTCCTGGTTGTGGAGCACGACATGAACTTCGTGAAGAAATTCGCCCACACGGTGACTGTCCTTCATGAGGGCAGACTCCTTTGCGAAGGGACCTTCGAGGAGGTCGGCAGCGATCCCGTGGTAATCGACGTCTATTTCGGACGAGGCACAGAGGCGCGAGAAAATGGTCATTAGCGGTATTACAAGCTCCTATGGCGAAACCGTCATCCTTCGGGAGGTAGATATGGACATCCCGGAAGGCAAGGTCGTTGCCCTCATGGGTCGCAACGGCGTGGGAAAATCAACCCTCCTCAAGACGGTAATGGGCTTGATTCGACCCCTTTCCGGCACGATCGTTCACGACCGGAAGGATATCACGCATTGGAAGCCCGAAGCGCGAGCCCTCGGAGGCATCGGCTACGTTCCCCAGGGAAGGGAGATATTCCCCTATCTCACGGTACAGGAAAACCTCGTGGTCGGCCTGGAGGCCAGGGGCAAGAAAGGGATCGTCCCCGACGGCATATTCGATCTGTTCCCCGGCCTTAAGGACCTTCAGCACAGGAAGGGTGGCGACCTGAGCGGCGGCCAACAGCAGCAGCTCGCCATCGCCCGTGTCCTCATCACCGAACCGAAGCTGCTTCTCCTCGACGAGCCCACCGAGGGTATACAGCCGTCCATCGTTTTCGAGATAGAGAATACGATACGCTTCATAAAGGAACAGGGGAACCTATCGATCCTCCTCGTGGAGCAATACATGGAATTTGCCTTGAGACTTGCCGATTTTTGTTACATCATGGAAAAGGGGTCCATCGTCTTCCACGGCGATGTGAGGGAGCTCAGCACGGATGACATAAAGAACCATCTGACGATATAGAAAGGGGCAAAAAAGCCACGACTATTCGGGACTGCGCGTGAGACGAGCAAGCTTTAAGGGGGATGAGAAATGAAAATGATCGTTGCTATCTTGAGGCCCGACCGGCTCAAAGAAGTGGAGGACCGTCTTAAGGAATCGGGTTTCCCTTCCCTCACTGAATTCAGCGTGAGGGGCCGGGGGAGGCAAAAAGGCATCACCATCGGCGACATGCATTACGAGAAGCTGCCCAAGTCATGCCTGCTGGTGGTGGCGAAAGACGAGGACGTGAAGGCCGTTACCGACACCATTACCGAGGCTGGAAGGACCGGCCACATAGGAGACGGCAAGATATTCGTCCTCGATATCGAAGAGGCGATACGGATACGGACCGGCGAGCAGGGTGAGGAGACCCTGTAGTCTCGGCGAGGAGGGGCGCGAATGAGGTTTTCTGAGAGAGAAAAAGAGAAGCTTCTTATCTATATGGCGGCCAATCTCGCGAAAGAACGGAAAGCCCGGGGCCTGAAGCTGAACCATCCGGAAGCGATAGCCGTCATCACCGCGGCAGTCCTCGAAGGTATCAGGGATGGGAAGAAGGTCGCCGAGCTTATGTCGCTTGGTGCGGCTATACTGAGCAGAGACGACGTCATGGAAGGGATACCGGAGATGATCAAAGAGATACAGGTGGAAGGCACCTTCCCTGACGGCACGAAGCTCGTGACCATTCATAATCCCATACGATAGATCGGATAAGGAGGCGTCATGATCCCCGGAGAATATATGGTCGGAGAAAGTGATCTAGAGCTCAACCAAAGAAGGGTAACCATCAGGCTGACGGTGAGCAACATCGGCGACCGCCCCATACAGGTCGGCTCTCATTTTCACTTTTTCGAGGTCAACAAAGAGCTTGTCTTCGACAGGGGAAAAGCATTTTCCATGCGCCTCGATATTCCGGCCGGCACGGCCGTCAGATTCGAGCCGGGGCAGGAAAAGGAGGTTTCCCTCGTGGCCCTCGGGGGCAGCAAAGTCGTCCATGGCCTCAACAATCTCACGAATGGATCGTTGAAAGACGCTTCAGTGAAAGGACGCGCAATTGAGGCAGCCAGAGAGAAAAGCTTCGGAGGTGCCTAGATGGGAGCACGAATCGGGAGAAGGCAATACGCTGAGATGTTCGGGCCGACTACGGGAGACCTGGTCCGCCTTGCGGACACGGAGCTTTTCATAGAGATAGAGCGGGACTATGCCGTTTACGGTGACGAAGTGAAGTTCGGAGGCGGAAAGGTGATCCGTGACGGCATGGGCCAGTCCCCGGCCGCGACCAGGGCGGAAGGAACGCTCGACCTCGTCATCACCAACGTGGTCATTCTCGACCACTGGGGCATCGTCAAAGCGGATATAGGGGTGAGGGATGGGCGGATATGCGGCATCGGCAAGGCGGGAAACCCCGACATCATGGACGGTGTCACTCCGGGGATGGTCGTGGGAGCATCGACCGAGGCTATCGCGGGAGAAGGGCTGATCGCAACGGCGGGAGGGATCGACACGCACATACACTTCATCTCGCCCCAGCAGATCGAAACTGCCATCGGATCGGGCATTACCACGATGATAGGCGGGGGTACGGGCCCGGCAACGGGGACCAACGCGACCACGTGCAGCCCCGGCGAGTGGAATATTCATCGCATGCTTGAGTCGATCGAGGCCTTTCCCCTCAATTTCGGTTTCCTCGGCAAGGGGAACTGCTCGACCCCCGGTCCCTTGAGGGAGCAGGTGGAGGCGGGCGCCATAGGACTGAAACTGCACGAAGACTGGGGTTCCACACCGGCCGCTATCGATACGGCTCTTTCGGTGGCCGACGAATACGACGTCCAGGTCGCGATCCACACGGATACACTCAACGAGGCGGGCTTCGTGGGAGATACGATCTCCGCGTTCAAGGGAAGGGCCATCCACACCTACCACACCGAAGGCGCAGGAGGCGGGCACGCACCCGACATTATAAAGGTTTGCGGAGAAGCCAATGTTCTGCCCTCTTCGACCAACCCGACCATGCCTTTTACCGTCAATACCATGGACGAGCATCTCGACATGCTCATGGTCTGCCATCACCTCGACCCTCGCATCCCCGAGGATCTGGCCTTCGCCGACTCGCGGATCAGGGCCGAGACGATCGCCGCCGAAGACGTGCTCCACGATATGGGTGCATTCAGCATGCTCTCGTCAGACTCTCAGGCCATGGGCCGGGTGGGCGAGGTCATCATCCGCACGTGGCAGACAGCCCACAAGATGAAGCTGCAAAGGGGAAAACTCCCGGGCGAGGATGGTCGCAACGATAACCTGAGGGCCAAGCGGTATGTGGCCAAGTATACGATCAATCCTGCCATTACCCATGGGATAGCACAGTACGTGGGCTCCCTCGAGAAGGGAAAACTCGCAGACATCGTTCTCTGGGAACCGGCCTTTTTCGGGGCAAAACCGGCAATGATCATCAAGGGCGGCTTCATCGCTTACGCCCAGATGGGCGACGCCAACGCTTCCATACCTACCCCGCAGCCCTACATGATGAGGCCCATGTTTGGGGCCTTCGGCCGTGCGCCCTTCAACACGTCCCTTACCTTCCTGTCGAAGGCGGCTTTTGACAGGGGCGTGCACCGGAAGCTTGGCCTTGCGAAGCAGGCGGCCTTCGTGAGCCGCTGCCGTACGATCGGCAAAAAGGATATGGTGCACAACGACTATATACCGGTAATGGAGGTCGATCCGGAGACCTACACGGTAAAGGCGGACGGGGAGATCCTCACCTGCGAGCCTGCATCCGAGCTGCCCATGACACAGAGGTATTTTCTCTTTTAGCCATGATCCTCATAGAAGAAATCATCAGGAATGTCGCGATCCCGCCGGGCAGCGAGCCCGACCTGGTTGTCATGGGGTGGCAGGAGCGCAGGCAGACGCGGCAGCGAGTGCGGTCGTATAAAGGCAGGGAATTGGCCCTGGCCCTGGCCACCGGGACGGTGCTCGATGACGGGGACATCCTGTACGTGGGGCAGGACTTCCATGTGACGGTTCGAGCCGCAGAAGAGGAACTGCTCGTCGTACCCCTCACCGACGCGTCGCTGGCAGCACGGACCGCGTACGAGCTGGGCAACAGGCACCTCCCCGTTTCAATCGGGGAGGACCGACTCATAACCCCTTATGACAGGCTGGTAGAAGCGCTGCTCGAAAAATCGGGTATCGTGTGTCTCAGGGAAAAAGGGCGGTTCGAGCCGGCCAGGATGGCTCACCACCATGGATGACGCGGAACGCCTCCTCACCGCTCTCCAACTGGGCGATTCTTTTTTTCCCTTAGGCGCCTTCGCCCATTCATCGGGACTCGAGACCTTCGTGGCCGACGGGCTCGTCTGTAGCAGGGAAGAGCTCGTCCGCTTCATCGAATCCTATCTCGTCGGGCTCGTGGCGCGATGCGATCTTCTCTTTGTCAAGCTCGCCCACGCTTCTGCCGGATCAGGCGATGCTCATGAGATAGCGCGGCTCGACCGGCTCGTGCACGCCATGAAACTGCCAAAGGAACTGCGCGGCGCAAGCATCCAGATGGGAAGGCAAGTGCTCCAGGTGATGATGGACCTCTACCCTTCCACCTTTCTTCGATCCCTTCGGCAAGCCCTGGAGGCCCGCGAACTTTGGGCGCACCATCCGGTCATTTTCGGCGCCGCCTGCGGAAGCATGGACATGGAGATCGGAACTGTCCTCCTCACCTACCTTTATTCAGTGACCAGCAGCCTGGTGAGCGCGGGGGTCAGGCTGATACCGATAGGCCATAGCGATGCACAAAGAGCCATAAACGAGCTGAAACCTTTGATGGCTCGCATGGCAGAGGGGGTGAAGATGCTCGGGGTCGCCGACATCTCGGCCTTTGCCCCGGCACTGGAAATACGGGCCATGCAGCACGAGCGCCTTTCAACGCGCCTTTTCAAGTCATAGGAGCAGATTCATGAGGAAGCCTGTAAAGATAGGGGTTGGCGGTCCGGTCGGCTCGGGAAAGACGGCGCTCATAGAAAGGCTGTGCCGCGCGCTGTCGCCGGAGTTCTCCATTGCGGTGGTCACGAACGACATCTATACGAAGGAAGACGCGGAGTTTCTCATACGGGCCGGTGTTCTGCCCGAGGAGCGGATCAGGGGGGTTGAGACCGGAGGTTGCCCGCACACGGCCATCAGGGAGGACGCGTCGCTGAACCAGGAAGCGATACGCGAGCTCGTCCGGGAGTTTCCGGACCTGGACATACTCTTCGTCGAAAGCGGAGGAGACAACCTGGCGGCAAGCTTCAGCCCGGAGCTCGTCGACTGCTGGATGTACGTCATCGACGTATCGGGAGGCGACAAGATCCCCCGGAAGGGAGGCCCCGGAGTTACCCGATCGGATCTTCTTGTCATCAACAAGGTCGATCTCGCCCCCCTCGTCGGCGCCGACCTCGCCGTCATGGAGAGGGACGCCGACCGGATGCGGAAGGGAAAACCGTCGATCTTTACCAACCTCAAAAGCAACATGGGCCTCGAGACGGTTATCCGGTGGATAAAAAACGATGTGCTTTTCCTTGGTCCATGATGAGTCCCGGAACCGGCCCGATCTCAACCTCCTTTTCAAAAAAGAGGGGGAGAGGACCATTCTTGCCGAATCCTTCTCACGCACGCCCTTTCGCTCGTTTCCCCCCTTCTACAGCCGTAACCCCGAGTGTGCCTACGCATACATGGTCACCTCCACCCCCGGTTTCCTGGGCGGCGACAGGCTGCGGGTGGACGTGGCACTGGAACCGGAGGCCCATGCCTTTGTCACGGGGCCTGCGGCTTTGAAGATATTGGGTACCGGCCTCGATTGTGCGGAGCAGACGACGTACATCCGCGTCGGGGATGGGGCGGTCCTGGAGTATCTCCCCCCGTATGTGATCCCCTTCGCCGGCTCTCGATACCGGCAGAAGACAATGGTGCATATGGGAAAAGGAGCGAGCTGCCTGATTCTCGACTGGTTCGCCACCGGGCGGGTAAGGCGTGGTGAGTCGTTTTTGTTCAATGAGTACGATAATACGACCATCATACTTTCTGCGGATGAGCCCATCGTCTATGACCGGTTCGTGCTGCGTCCGGGAAAAGACGAATATCGGGCCGTGGGCCGGCTCGAATCGCACACCGTTTCAGCCTGCCTCTATCTTATCTACGGCGGATCGGAAAAGGCAAAAGCTGTGGTGGAAGCAGTCGCCGATACCCTTTTTGATGATACCATTCTCGCCGGCACAAGCGCCATCGACGCGGGCGGCCTTGTGGTAAGGCCGCGTCGTGCGCGGCGACCTGATGCAGATGTCAAAGTTGGTTGCACTCGCTGGTCTACCACACCGCCAATCGCGAGCAGAAACTGCCGCGCAAGCCCAAGCCGGCCGCGCGCCCCGCCACTCCGCCCATGTTCTGATTGGATTGGCCGCCAAAAAAGAAACGGGCCACCCAGCCGGGCGGCCCGTTTTGATTTATGCAATCAGAATCGAAGCGTCAGATCTTCGACTCTTTGTACTTCACGTGCTTGCGGGCTTTCGGGTCGTACTTCTTGATTTCGAGCTTTTCGGTCTTCGTTTTCGCGTTCTTGCTGGTGGTGTAAAAATGGCCGGTGCCGGCAGAGGAAACCATGCGGATGAGAATACGTGGCATCGTCTTACTCCTTTAAAACTTAACGCCCTTCGCCTTCATCTGGGCGAGCACGGGGTCCACTCCCAATTTATCGATAGTCTTCAGGCCCTTGGTGCTGATGCGCAGCTTCACGAAGCGCCCCATCGCGGGCGACCACAGCCGCTTCGACTGCATGTTCGGCTCGAAAATGCGCCGGGTCTTGTTGTTCGCGTGCGACACCCTGTTCCCGGTCAGGGGACGCTTTCCAGTCACAGGGCAAACTTTCGACATAAATAGTCTCCAACGGGGATATCGCGGGGAGCGAGGGAAGTCCCTTCACAAATTATACATGACGTGGCCCCGCTCGCCAAATCGCCCCCGGCGGGAGGCGGGTTTCCGGTAACGCCGTTTGAACTAAGCCTGGGCGGCAGACGCTGCGCGTGCTGATGGCTGACGGGTTGGTCGTGGCAGGGGA
>CAVVPU010000091.1:0-6606 GCA_963750015.1 uncultured delta proteobacterium
CGGTTTATCCAAAGAGGGGCAAGTGTGGCGATCATCAGCCCGCCGTCGGACAAGGCACACGGACTGAGCTGCGGCTTCAGGTTGTCCGAAGATAATGTAAGGGACATTAAAGGCGTGGTGGATTCCCTCGGAGGAAAGGGGTTCGAAGAACTGTTTCTTACGGGCACGAGCAACGGCACCACGTCGGCCACCTACGCCGGGAGCAGAATCAAGGACAGCCGCATCAAAGGAGTAGTGCTCACCTCGAGCATCACAGCAACGAACCGCTCCAAGGATTCTTGTTACATCGGCTGGGACGTGCCGAAGATAACCTACCCCGTGCTCATGGTCCATAACCGAAACGACGGCTGTAAGGTCACCCCTTTCGCAGAGGCCCTCAAACTGAAAGACCGGGTCACGACGAAGGCTGCATTCATAGAGGTCCGGGGAGGCGTCAATCCTACCGGCGGCCCCTGCAAGGCCCTTCATTTTCACGGCTTCATCGGCCGTGAGGACCAGGTCGTCGACGCCATCGTCAAATGGGCAGGAAACAAGCCAATCCCCGAGACAATCGGAGAGGAATGACCAGACCGCGCCACCAGGCCTCAAGAACCGATCTGAGCCCGCGTGCAGGTTTCATCGTCTCGTCCTTCTTGTTTGGATAGCCCGGTCGACTCCTCTTCCACCATCTCCAGAGCCTCACCCTTGACATTGACCGGGCAAAAAACGAACGAGTAAGAAGAGCTTCCCACTGTGCCGCAAATGAAGGCCCATCAAAAGATGGTACATAAATGTCCATCGATCTATGCAACCTTGGTCACGCTTAAGTGCGCAGCAACTCGTCCGATAAATAAAGTAACCATAGCTTAGACCGATCTTTTGGGCTGTGCCCACCCGAAAACGAGTCGGAATAAAGGAAGCATCACACCACGTCCTGCATGGGGGCAGGACGGGTTTTTGAATGATAAGGGGGAATCATGAAGAAGACATTTGTAGGAATTATGGTGGTCGCTTTTTTCGTTGGTCTCATAGGGAACAGTTGGGCGGTCGGGTCGGCGGATGAGGCGAAGACGCTCGTGGACCAGGCCATAGCCTTCACCAAGGCAAACGGCAAAGAAAAGGCTTTTGCAGAATTCACCAATCGGAAGGGACGGTTCGTGAAGGGGGACCTCTATATCTTCGTCCTGGACGAAAGCGGCAAATGCCTTGCCCATGGAGGAAACGAGAAGCTCGTTGGAAAAGACGTGGTCGGTCTCAAGGACTCGGACGGAAAGTTCTTCATAAAAGACGTTATCGAAGGGGCAAAGACCAAAGGCTCCGGTTGGTCGGACTATCGCTGGACAAACCCCGAGACGAAGAGCATCGAGAAGAAGAGCACCTATTTTAAGAGGGATGGTGATCTCGTCTTCGGATGCGGCGTCTACAAGGGCTAAAGAAAAGAGCGAAAAACAGACCTCAAGGGGGGAGTCTGCCATGCGGAAGTTGCTGTCAAACTTGAGCATATCAAGAAAACTGCTCATTGCTCCAGGTATTGCCATCCTGTTTCTCGTAATGTGCGGAGCCGTTTCCTGGCTCGGCCTTGTTCAGCAGAAATCGGCAATCAAAGATATCTATGAGAACAGGTTCAAGGGTTACGAAAGCCAAGCCCTCACGCTGCTCGAGTTGTCGGGCATCCACACGAACCTCCATCAGGTTGTCACGATGGTCCAGGCCAAGTACGACACGGCCAAGGTCGAGGCCTTCGCCGCAAAACAGACGACTGCCATGGATCACGTAGCAAAGTCGATCACTGACAGACTGTCCCTGAAAAGTATCGGGCCGGACGAGCGAGGCGAGCTGGAGAAGGCTCGAAGTCTACTTGCCGAGTATGCGAAGATGGCTCACGACATGGCCGACATGGCCACGACCGACGTGAGCATCGCAGTCACCTACATGGACTCTCTCGACGAAAAGTACGCCGTGCTTTACGGAGAGGTGAACAAGCTCCTCAAGCTGCAGACAGACCTCGGCGAAAGAGGATACGAGCGCGCGCTCTCGAGCTTCAATAAGACGATGAGCGTGGCCCTCTTGGTGGTTGCCGCTGCCGTCTTGCTCTCGCTCATGGCAAGCCTGTTTATGTCAAGGACGATCACCGGGCCCATAACCACCGTCATCTCTCTCGTCAATGAGATAGGAAAAGGAAACCTCACGGTGCGGGTCGAAGCCGCGGGCAGGGATGAGACGGGGCAGTTGCTCGTGGCCCTCAAGAACATGTCGGAGAAGATGAGGACCATCGTATCCGGGGTCAAGGACGCCTCGGACCGGATGTCGTCGGCAAGCCAGAGACTGAGCACAGGCTCCTTGCAAGCGTCCCAGGGGGCGAAGGACCAGGCAGGAAAGGCGTCAACGGCTGCGTCGGCAGCCACCGAGATGTCGCAGACCATAGTCAATGTAGCGCATAATGTCAATGCCATCGAGGCGTCGGCAACGGGGACGACAGATACCGCAAAAGAGGGTGAACGGATCGTCAGACAGTCGGTGCAAGAGGTAAGAGAGATTGCGGACACTGTAAGCGAGACCAGTCGACTCATTGTCTCCCTCGGGGAGCGCTCCAACCAGATAACCGAGATTGTGACGGTTATCAGAGATATTGCAGACCAGACTAACCTTCTCGCGCTCAATGCGGCCATAGAGGCGGCCCGGGCGGGTGAGCAGGGCCGGGGATTCGCGGTCGTTGCCGATGAAGTAAAGAAACTGGCAGAAAGGACCGCCAAATCGACCGAGGAGATATCCTCGACGACAGGGTTCATCCAGGGCGAGCTGAGCAAGGTCATCGAATCCATGGGGAACGTGAAGAAGAAGGTAGAGTCGGGGGTAAGCTATTCCAGTGAAGCCGGGGACGCACTCAAGAATATCGTCCAGAGCGTCGAAGAACTCAGCGTCATGGTCCGGGAAATCACATCGGCGACAGGAGGCATGACAGCCGCATCCAACGAGATAAGCCGCGATTTAGAGCTGATAGCCACGGTTGCCAGCCAGACCTCCATGAGCTCCGGTGAGGCGATGGCTGCGGCCGGCGAGCTGGCGACGCTCTCTATCGGGCTGGAACGGGCCGTGGGCGAATTTTCGATCTGAACGAGTCTCGACCTTCTTCGCCCGCCCGAGCGGGGGAATCCGGCTTAAGGGGCCACGAGCTTGTTCTTGATGGCAAACCTCACAAGCTCGACCACAGTTTTTACACCTAAGTCCTTCATCATGCGCCGTTTATGGAATTCCACCGTCTTGGCCGAAATATTGAGAACGGCTCCTATCTGCTTGGTCAAGTAGCCTTCTGCGAGAAGGGACAGAACTTGTCTTTGTCTCTCGCTCAGCCCGACGCCCACCCGATGTTTACCGACTAATAAGGGTGCCCTGAAGGTGAGTCTGTTCCCGGCCCGATGCACGGCAAAAGAGACCTCTCCCTTGAGCACACGGGCCCACTCGGGTATGGCAGAGAGGCCGATGCCGGGCCCATCGAAACCGGGATGGTAGTCGATGCCTTTCCCGGCAATCGAAAGTCCGAGCAGGTTAGTGCTCCACCCAAGGTTAACGGTAATGGCCGATCCGTCACTCTTCCCGGCGTTTTCCAGCGTTTCAGCCAATATCGAAACAAATCCGACGAGGGTAATGCCGGGAACGGGCTGCGGCGCCTGGCCGCATTCGAACGTCACTTCTCTCCCAATAACAGTAGAAGACGATCTGCATTCCTTTTCGAGCGCTTCTGTCAGGTCCTGTACCTTGAGGATCTCCGGACAAAGCCTCCGGGCGAGACGATGGACATATCGCGATGCCTCAATCACGGCTCTCATAAGGGCGCGCATATTTTCCGCAGTCTCCTTGTCCGAAGCTCGCAGCTTCAGCTCCAGCTCCTGAAGCTCCCTGAAAAGCATGGCAAGTTTCTTGGTATAGGTGTGAAGACGCAGGGACATCCTGTAACATATTTCTTTGTTGGCGAAGGTCAGACTACCCGCAATCTTCCTCAAAAGGGTAGCGCCCCTGTCAAAAACCATTCTCGTCTCGAAAAAGAGCCTGTCGGTCACGTCAATTTGTGGCAGCGATCCCGACCCGGACTCGCATTCTTCGTTCGCCCTGTGCACGTCGATGACGATTTTCTTCATCGTTCTCTTCAGCCACTCGCCCGTCCTCTTCAGGCTTTCCCTATCCTCACGTGCGAGCTCCGTCACGTCTCTCACTACATGGATGCAGGATGGTCTGCGGTCCTTGTTGTTCTTGAGAGGTGAAAGGGAAATGAAAAGTTTAAGACCGAGGTGAGGCTCAAAAATCGTCTTCGCCACAGGCATCAGGCTCCCGAGGCACTCCGTGTGAGGGCACCATGAGGGCGGTGAGTCGGTATTGTGGATCACTTCAAAACATTTTCTTCCGACAAGGCTCTGCGGTTCCTGGCGGGCAAGCTTCAGGAAGGCGTTGTTGGCTCTTTCAATGAAGTAGTCGGAGTCGACCACGAAAACGGCGTCTGCCGTTGAATCGAAGATGTCACGCCAGCCATCGACGTTTGAATCGCCATGAACACTTTTCTTGCCCGGTGTTTTCAACGCTGAGCTCTTTTCACCTTTTCAAATAAGCTCCATCACGGCAACTACCGAAAGGGGGTAATACGTAATTATACGTAATCAACTTTCGTGAAAAAAGTAAAGAACAAAGCAAACAAAATTTGCCGGAACTAGGAATTTTGCTAGCTAGGCAAATCTACCTGCCATGCCGATAAGAAAGGTGGGGACAATGCTTCATGGCCTGACGGGGGGTCAGGCGCGACCGGATTTCCAAAAGCGTGACTGGATAAGTTGCACTGCGGGGAGAAGGGCCGGGGGGAGTAACTGGGGCATTGGGGCGCCTTTCCACAGGCGCCCCACAACCCAGCCTGAGCGCCATATTCAAAGACGGCGCAAGACATCGAGTCGGCAACGTGCGACGGGGCAAGGATAACCTGACTAATTCAGCAGGGAAAGAGGGAACCAGTGTCCCCTGCCGACAAGAAAACATGATCGGCTGTCACAGGGCATCGTAGGAGAGTACAAGCTTCAAGTTTGTGCACTCCCACGCTTTAATATAAAGCAAGGGCAGGACCCAAAAGGGTCCTGCCCTTGCTTTTGCAGAGATGGAGAAGTACGACGAGTAGCCCTACTCGACCTTCCCAACGGCCGTCAGCTTCCAGGCACCTTCAAGAACCTTGGGCCCGGGCCAGTATCCGTTGGCAATGATCCGCGAGGGCAAGCCTGGACGGGGCACCCGTGTACGGGTCGGAGGCGACGCGAGCCAACGGCAAAAGGAGCGAAGCGACATTGAAGGGGAGACCAGGGCACCCGTGTACGGGTCGTAGCTCTGCACGCCTGCGGCGGTCCTTCCTTTTCACGAAGGGGCGACGCGAGCCAACGGCAAAAGGAGCGAAGCGACATTGAGGGGGAGGCTCCGCCGGCTTTGCCGGTGGAGGGGGCGACGCGAGCCAACGGCAAAAGGAGCGAAGCGACATTGAGGGGGAGGCTCCGCCGGCTTTGCCGGTGGAGGGGGCGACGCGAGCCCCTTTAATAGAGGACGCACCTCACGTAATGTCCGGGCCCGGTTTCGACGTAACGAATCGCCCCTTCCCTGCACTTTGCCATCGCCTTCGGACACCGGGAGGCGAACCTGCAGCCCGGAGGCGGGGCGACCGGGGAAGGCGGCTCGCCTGAAATCGCGGCCAGGCCGTGCCGCTTCGAGGGATCGAGGGAGGGGATCGAGGAGAAGAGAGCCTGCGTATAGGGATGAAGAGGACGGCTGAAAAGCTCCTCGGTAGGCGCCTCCTCCATCACCTGCCCTATGTACATGACCGTGATCCTGTCGGCAATGTGGCGCACCACGGAAAGGTCGTGGGCCACAAACAAATAGGAGAGGGAGAGCCTTTCTTGGAGGTCTTCGAGGAGATTGATGATCTGGGCCTGTATGGAGACGTCGAGGGCGGAGACCGGCTCGTCGCAGACTATGAAGGAGGGGTTGACGGCGAGGGCCCGGGCTATTCCTATCCTTTGCCTCTGACCGCCCGAAAATTCGTGGGGGTAACGGGAGCCCGCCTCCCTGGGCAAGCCCACTGTCTCGAGCAGGTCGGGCACCCTGGATTGCGGCCTCTGTTCACCCAGGATCGCCGGCCCCTCGGCCACGATGTCGGAGACGGTCATACGGGGGTTCAGCGAGCCGAAGGGGTCCTGAAAGACCATCTGTGTCTTCCTTCTGTAGGACTTGAGGGCCCGACCCGTGAGAGGGGCGATGTCTTCTCCGTCAAAACGGACGCTCCCCGCCGTAGGCTTCAAAAGGCGCACGACGCACTTGCCCACCGTGGTTTTGCCGCAGCCCGATTCTCCCACGAGCCCGAGGGTCTCACCTTTGTCAACGGAGAAGCTCACGCCGTCGACTGCCTCCACGTAGCCGACGATCCGGCGAAGGAGCCCCCGTCTCACGGGAAAGTACATCTTCAGGTCCCTTACTTCGAGCATCATGGAGGTGCCTCCCCGGCGCGGACCCAGCAGGCGCATCTGTGGTCCGGACTGACGACGACCAGCGGAGGCTCTTCCTCCCTGCATCTCTCTCTCGCGAGAGGGCAGCGGGTGTGGAAGCGGC
>CAVVPU010000092.1:0-5133 GCA_963750015.1 uncultured delta proteobacterium
ATGCTCGAGGTGAGCACTACTCCTTTGATGCGGCTGTCCTTGATTCTGCTCCCGGCGTAGGTGGCCGACGTGGTGCCGTTGCTCGTGCCCGTAAGAAACAGTTCTTCGAACCCCTTTCCTCCGAGGGAATCCACCACGCCTTTAATGTCCCTTACATTATCTTCGGACAACCTGAAGCCGCAGCTCAGTCCGTGTGCCTTGTCCGACGGCGGGCTGATGATCGCCACACTTGCCCCTCTTTGGATAAACCGGGGGGCGCTGCGCACCAGGAAGTTGTCGGAAAGGATAATCTTTCCGTCCTCGCGCACCTCGAAGGGAAAGCTCCCGTCGCCACCGGGAAACAGTAGGAAAAGGGCGGTCGGTCCGGGACCCGGGGGTTGACCCAGGAGATAACTCACCTCTACGCCCGTCCTGGTGCCCACCCTTACGACTTCCCACGTGCCATCCGACGAACCCGGCTCAATTGTCGTCGCAGCGAAAGAGCCGCCGGCGAATAGTATAAGAAGGGCTGCCATGAACCATTTCACGATCGTCTCCAGTCCCTCCATTTACGACAGGAGAGACTCTGGTGGCAAAAAGGGCTTCTATTGCATGAAGCGAGTGCCTCACTCACGGCAGAGCTTCTCTGGCAAGCGATTCCCGTTCTATGGAGCGTATTTTGCGGGAAAGAGCATGGTCTGTGACATTGCTCATGTCGAGGAATTCGGCAGTGGCAAAGGCGAGGCGTGGAATCATCCCCTGTTCTTCTCCGGTCCAGTTCCTCAGGATGCATGCCTCCAGCCGGTGATACCGGCCGTCGATGTCGAGCTGTACCGCCACTATCTCGCCGGCTTCCAGGGCGAGGGGACCCTTGTAGCTGAACCGGACGCCGCCGAGGGATATGTCGAGGATATTGACCCTGTTTCCAAGGATCGACATTCTGAGACGGCTTTGTTCAGTGGGGTTGACGCGAAAGAACATCCTGATGCTGTAAGGGGCAGCTTCTCCCGCAATCCTCGCGGATATGGCCTTGACCTGTCCTCCGGCGCTCAAGGTGTAGTCGATAAACTCTGCTATTCGGACAGGAAAGCCATAGCGGACCATATCGCCTTTCTCTTTGACGAGATAGGTGACCACGATCTCTTTTTCAAACATCGATTTAGGAACGGGCGGGTCTGTCTGGGCGAGGATGATCGTGGGCTCCCGCACGTCGTAGACAACCGAGTTCCCGACGCGGATCTTGTCCCTCGCCGGGTCTATTTCGGTGACGATTCTGGCGCTTAGTCCAGGTCTGATGTTCATCGGATGGAGGTCATTCTCTTATGGGCAGCGGTGGTGAAAGAAGGGCCGGAAAAAGGGACGCCATTGACTGAAGAAAGGGCGCTCCTATTTTGACTTGTGCTGCTCCTTGTTCTTTTCATAGAGTATCTTCAGTCCCTTGAGGGTGAGAAACTCGTCCACCTCGTCGAGGAAATTTGATTCTTTGAAGACTATTCCTGCCAGACCGCCGGTCGCTATTGCCCGGGGTTTCGTGCCGACCGTCTCTTTCATGCGGGCGACGATGCCGTCCACAAGGCTCACGTAGCCGTAAACTATGCCTGCCTGCATGGCGCCCACCGTATTCCTTCCGATGATCTCCTTAGGCTTGACAAGCTCGACCCGGGGAAGCTTCGACGCTCTCTCGAACAAGGCCTCAAGGGAGATCATCATACCCGGAGCTATGGCGCCTCCCACGTATTCACCCTTGGGCGTCACATAGTCGAAAGTGGTGGCAGTGCCGAAATCGACTATTATGAGGGCCTTCTTGTGCTTCTCATACCCGGCGACGGCATTCACTATCCGGTCGGCGCCAACCTCCTGGGGGTTCTCGTAGAGGATGGGCATCCCGGTTTTGATCCCCGGTTCGACCACGATAGGCTCGACTCCTATATACTTGCCGCAGATCGATTGGAAAGGCATGAGAAGGGGAGGGACCACGCATGATATGATCACGCTCTGTATGTCGGTAAGTCGCACCTTTTCGAAATAGAGGAGGCTATTGAGGAGTATGGCGTACTCGTCTGCGGTTCTTTCCAGTACGGTGCTCACCCGCCAGTGGTTGGCAAGCAGGTCGTCTCTGTAGACCCCGAAGACGATATTCGTGTTTCCTATATCGATCACGAGAAGCATGTTAGAAGCTGACATCCCCGGCGATCACCCTCGTTACGACACCATTTTCCTCGAGAAGAACGGCGCCGTCTGTATCTATGCCCTTCGAAATGCCCCGATACACTCTGTCCATTTGCCTTATTTCCATGTAAGTGCCCAACGTGCGAGCACGCTCCTCCCAAAGACGGGATATCTCGTCCACTCCCTGCTGCCTCAGTATCCCGTAGTACCGGTCCAGCCCGCTCAATAGCATGCCACAAACAGAGGCCCTTTCAAAGCGCTTTTTTGTCTCCATGAGGAGGGAGGTCGCCTTATCGGCTATTTCAGGATCCAAGCCGGCCCTATCCATGTTGACGTTGAGGCCGATCCCTATAATCGCGAAACGCACCCTGTCGGCCTCGGTCGACAGCTCTATCAGAGTACCGCAGATTTTCCTCCCATTGACCAGCACGTCGTTGGGCCACTTGAGCCGGGGTGCCAGGCCCATCCCGGTAAGGACATCGAATACGGCCAGTGATGAGATGAAGCTCAGCGGGTAGACACGGGAGGGAAGTACCTGCGGCCTGAGCACGACGGACAAGTAAAGGTTCGCACCATAAGGGGAGTACCATTGCCTCTGTAGCCTTCCTTTTCCTTTGCTTTGTGCTTCAGTCACCACGCACGTGCCTTCGGAAGCGCCGGCGAGGGCGAGGCTGAAGGCGAGGGAATTCGTCGAGTCGACCTGCTCTCTGTACACGATTTCCCTTCCCACGATCTCCTTATCGAGGAAGCGCTCGATCTCCCACGGGTAGAGCCTGTCGGGCGTCTCTTTCAGCCGGGAACCCGAGCCCTTCAGGGTCTCGAAGATGTACCCCATTTCTTCGAGCTCTCTCAAGTACTTCCAAACAGCGGTCCTTGTGACCCCCATTTGAGCGGCTATCGCTTCCCCCGAGACATATCCGTGAGATTCCCGGAAAAACGGGAGGATTTGCGATGCCTTACTCATTCTCTATGCGGTCGTAGTGGGAGAAGTAGATGGAGAAGGCAGCCCGGCCCTGAGAAAGGGAACGGATATCGGTGGAATATCCAAACATCTTCGTGAGGGGGGCGTGGGCCTGCACCACGGTAACCTTGTCCTGGGCGGTAATATTCGTGATCTGACACTTTCTCGAATGGAGGTCGGCGATGATTTCGCCCACGAATTCGTTCGGTACGGTCACTGTGAGGGACATTATGGGGACGAGAAGCAAGGGGCCCGCGTCAAGACAGGCCTTCTTGAAACCTTCGTAAGCGGCCATTTTCAGTGTGAGCCGAGCGAAATCAGGGTTATCGTAGGTTGCCTTCAAGATTTCCGCCCGTATGTCGGTCAAGGGGAAGCCCTTTATCGGCCCCATCTGGGCTGCCTCGTTGATACCCTCCTCGATGGGTGAGAGAAAGGGGAAGTCAGGCTCCCCTTCAAGCATCCGGGGGATTACCTTAATGCCTTCACCCCTGGCTGCGGCCGAGAGGGAGAGGGATACTGTCGCCTTGTAATTGATGTTGTTTATCACCTTCTCGAACAGGTGCTCGACCGATGCGGTGCCTAGGATAGTCTCCTTGTAAACCACCTGGGGTTTTCCGACGAGAAGGTCGATGTTGAACTCTTCCTTGATCCTTCGCGTGATCACATCGAGGTGAAGCTCACCCATGCCGGAGATCGTCATCTGGTATGAGTCTTCCCCGGTCTTCACCACGAAGGTCGGATCTTCCTCCCCGATGCGCTGGAGCACCTGAACAAGCTTGTCCTGATCGGCGTTTCGTCTGGGCTCGACAGCGACCGTTATGACGGGCTGGTACATGCCTATGGGCTCCAGCACGATGGGTCTCGTGCGGACGAGGGTGTGACCCGTGGAAGTGTCTTTGAGTCCCACGACCCCGACGATCGAACCTGTCAGAGCCTCTTCCACCCGTTCCTTATGGTTCGCGTGGATCTTATATATCCTCGATATCTTTTCCTTCCTGGCGAGGTTTACGTTGTAAATTTCTTCCCCGACTGCAAGCTTTCCCGAATAGAGCCTTATGTAGACGAGCTTCCGTCCCTCTTCCATGACCACCTTGAAGGCCAGTGCGCACAAGTCTTCGTCGACTTTCGCCTCCCGGTATTCCGTCTCTTCTGTGGTGGGATTGATCCCTTCCACCGGGGGTACCTCGAGAGGGGAGGGGAGATACCGGACGATTGCGTCGAGGAGAGGTTGGATTCCCTTGTTTCTCAGTGCAGAGCCGCAGACCACCGGGACTAGTTTAAGGCCGACGGTCCCCTTCCTGATCGTTTCATGGATGAGCTCCTCGTCTATGGCCTCTCCTTCGAGGTAAAGCTCCATGAGGCGGTCATCGAGGAGCGAAAGTTTTTCGAGCATTTTTTCGCGGTATTCCTGCGCCTTTGCAAGATCGCTTGCAGGAATCGATACCTCCTGGAAGACTGCGCCCAGAGATTCCTCGTCCCACACCACTGCCTTCATCCTGATCAGGTCGACGATGCCATAGAATCCGTCCTCGATGCCGAGGGGTATCTGGGTGATGACCGGGTTGGTGCCGAGCTTTTCCGCCATCATGTCGACGACCCGGAAGAAATCGGCGCCGAGCCGGTCGAGCTTGTTGATGAAAGCGAGCCGGGGCACGTGGTACTTGTCTGCCTGGTGCCAGACCGTCTCCGACTGGGGCTCTACGCCTTCGACTCCGGAGAAGACCTCCACCATACCGTCGAGGACCCTCAGGGAACGCTCTACCTCTATGGTGAAGTCAACGTGGCCCGGGGTATCTATGATCTGGATCTCGTGGTCGTTCCAGTAGCAGGTAGTCACGGCAGAGGTAATTGTGATGCCGCGCTCCTGCTCCTGGCGCATGTAATCCATGGTCGCCGTGCCTTCGTGGACCTCACCCATCTTGTAGGTCTTGCCGGTGTAGAAGAGGATTCGCTCGGTGACGGTCGTCTTACCGGCGTCGATGTGGGCGGCGATTCCGATGTTTCTGATGCGCGTTAAGCGCTGG
>CAVVPU010000093.1:0-50081 GCA_963750015.1 uncultured delta proteobacterium
CACGCATCGCTGGAAGGGGCCATCGCGCTGTCCTGGCTGCCGGTAGTAGCCGCTATAGTGGGGCTGCTGCTTTCCCGGAAGTACGCGGCTCCCCTCGCCTACGTCTCGGGGAGTCTGGGTACGCTCCTGGGGGCCGATATTCTCAACCTTGGGCGAATAAGAGACCTCGGTGCTCCTGTTGCCTCAATCGGTGGCGCGGGCACCTTCGACGGTATCTTCCTCACAGGGATCATTTCGGTGCTCCTGGTGAGTCTCGTGGTTCGAAGAAGAACAGCCGATGTCTGAAGAAAGATAGGCAGGGCCTTTGAGTTTAAGGCCCTGCCGTCCAACTTTCGCAGCCGAGCGGAGGATGGAGGGCAGGGCCTTATTTGCTTATTTCAGCAAGAGCATGGTTGCCGTTTGATTGATGTGACCAAGGTATTCCTCGCCGTAGGTGCTGAAGCCGACTGTCGGTATATCGCTGAAGACTTTGCCGTAGGCTTCGGTAAGGTTGTCCTTTTCTAATTCAAGGGTCCGCAGGATGCAGTTGAAATTGACGAGTCCTGCTATCGGGCCATTCTGACCATTCTTGGCCTTGATCGCCGCCCGTGTGTCGGCGATCATGTCAGTGGAGGTGAGGACGGCCATCTCCATGCCTTCGAGAACGTTGCAGAAGAAGACCATCTTTCCGTCTTTGATCTGCTGGGGGCTCCTCACGAAGATCTCCTCGCCTGCCAGAAGGCCGAGGGGATGGCTCATGAAATGGTTCGGAGCATCGTTTACGGTTGTGCCCACCGCTTCTGCATACGCAACGGGGGCGGGTTGGTTGTTAAAGGATATGACCTCCCTGGTCGCCTCGTTCACCTCGGTAGCCACGAGGCGAATGCCCGTGGTCCTGAAGCTCTGAGTTTTTATGATGTCAAAGCCTTTGGCGGGCTTGAGAAGGGCAAGAATCGCCGCATTCGAGTGGCTCTTTCCGTTTGCGTAAAGGTAGGTGCGGGCAAAAGCCAGGTCGTCCCCGGCAGAACCGCCGACGAAGAGGACGTTCGTGAGATCGCCGATCTTGTCCATGATCCGCTCTTCGGCTCCGCTCATTCCATCTACGAGGACAAGGCCCACGTACTGAGAGAAATCGAGTTCGGCCATAGGCGTCCCAAAACGTCTCTCGAAGGAAGAAAAAACGTTTGCGATCCCAACGGATGCCTCTTGTCCTACGTCCGGGACAACGCCGAGGGCGACTTCGGCCACTGCCTCGCCGGTGAATGCCATGGCCACAAGGGAGCCCTTCAGCATCTTCCCGCTGGTAATCTCACCGGCCGTGGAGCAACCTAAAACCTCGGCCCCCGGAAAGGCATCTTTCATGGCCGCACTTATTGACACTGGGTCATGCTCGGTGGATGCGAAGAAGATCACCATTTTGGGGCTCAATGACCCCATATGTTCCACGACCTCTCTTACTGCCTCAGAGGTCGGCTTTTTCGTTGAGTAGGCTGTCTCTATTCTTTTCATTCCTTTGCCTCCTAAAGGGATACACTCAGCTCGCCGGCTAAGGAGCGAAGTTTGGTGATGATGGCAGGATCGTCCGGTGACGTTGAGCCGAATTTTGCCGGGTCGATACCCTTGAGCAGAAGTTTTGTTCTGGTCGTGTTTTCCAGGGTCGCGTTACCTTTTGACCGCTGCTCGATGATTTTGTCTATCATGGTCTTGATCTGTCCTGGCATGAATACCTCCTTCATTTGCCTATAAAAGTTTTCTCGTGATGGCCGAGTATGATGATGCCGCCCCCCCTTCGTGACGACCTGCTTTTGTTATCGGACTATATCTGCCGGGACATAAGCTGTTTTGCGGAGAAAATTTGTTCGTGACGCCGGGACTGACGAGTGCAGGAAAACGCGCGCAGTGACCTCCTGTCAGACTAAACAGATAAAGCGGTCATTTTGCCCATGGGATAAGCGGCGATGCGTCGGTGAGCCTGTTTACTCGGCCGGACGAAGCCTGACCGTGAGCGCGGTGATACGACTCTTCAGCAGGGAATCCAGGCTTCAGCAGAAGGTTCAGTCATCCGTGATTAAGGCTTATTAGCAAGAGGGCGGGTGACTCCGCTTCGGCAGCAGCCATTCTCTACCTGCTCACCCCTTTTTTTCTGTCGTCATTATATTCCGAACGAGCTCTGAAGCACGTCCGATATAGTCCTCCGGCGCACATGAAAGGAGACGCTCCTTATCCTTTTGGGGAAGATCCAGGCCCCGAATGAATTCCCTCATCTCTTCCCGGGTGATCCTGGCACCCCGGGTCAAAGATTTCATGCGTTCGTAAGGGTTCGGGAGGCCTCCTTTACGCATGACCGTTTGTATTGCCTCGGCCAACACCTCCCAGGCGTCTTTCAGGTCTTCCTGAAGTATTTCTCCGTCCACCTGGACCCGCTCGATCCCTTTCAGAGCAGACCGTAAACCGATCACTGAGTTTCCCAGAGCGGTGCCGATATTGCGCTGCGCGGAGGAATCCGAGAGATCCGCTGAAGGCGGGAGACTGGAAGCTTCGAAGCAAGGTGATCGAGAAGGGCATTCGCGATTCCCAGATTCGCCTCTGAATTCTCGAAGTCGATGGGATTCACCTTGTGGGGCATGACAGAGGAGCCCACCTCTTCTTTCACCGTTTTCTGACGGAAATAGCCCAGTGATATGTAGGACCACATATCACGGTCGAAGTCGAGGGCGATGTTGTTGAAGCGCATGAGGATATGGAACAATTCTGCCATGTAATCGTGTGGCTCGATCTGTGTGGTCAATGGATTGAAGGTGAGTCCGAGCCTTTCAACGAAGCTTCGGGACACGTCTTCCCAGACTATCTCGGGGTATGCCATGACATGGGCATTGTAGTTGCCCACGGCTCCGTTAAACTTGCCCAGGTATTCAGCCTGCGCGAGCTGCCTTACCTGCCGTTGCCACCGATAGACAAAGACAGCCAGTTCTTTGCCGACAGTAGAAGGAGTTGCGGGCTGACCATGCGTCCTTGCGAGCATAGGAAGGGAGCGCGTCGCCTCTGCGAGGGTTCCCACGGCTTCCAGCATTTGAGACGCAAGAGGGAGCCATTCGCGGCGGATGCCTTCTTTCAGCATGAGACCGTAGGCCAGGTTGTTGATATCCTCCGACGTGCAGCAGAAGTGTACTGCTTCCCGCACTTCTTCCAGGGAAGAGCCCTTCAGACGCTCTTTGACATAATACTCGATCGCCTTTACATCGTGGCGAATGGTATTTTCGATCTCTTTTACCCGTTCGGCCTGCCGCTCGTCGAATTCTTCCACCCAGGAACGCAAGAGCCGTTTTTCTTCTTCTGAAAAAGGACGGACATGGGTGATTTCCTGGGTCTCGCTCATCATGATGAGCCATTCGATCTCCACGTGCAGGCGGTACCTGATCAGGGCCCATTCCGAAAAATAGTCGGCCAAGCCTCTGACGTAAGATACGTAGCGGCCATCCAAGGGTGAAATTGATTTCAAGGACATGGGATATTGCTCCTTTCTCTCCGAGATAAAGATTATAGTGCTTCTCTCGGCCGCAGATCAAGACGACGAGACTATTTTCCCCAATCTTTCGATCGTGCCTTGAAACAAGAATGCAGGGCGCTTCCCTTGGTGGAAACGCCCTGCATCGTGAGTCATCCGATTAAAGGCTTGTGAAAGGATCCGTGAGGCTCCTGCGAGTTAGAGGCGCATCTTCCGGCATGGGCTCAAGCCGCTATCTTCATCCCCTTGAGAGCAGTCGTGTCGAAGAGTGCGTTGAGATCGAGGAGTATGAGTATACGGTCACTGAGGTTGATAACCCCTTCTATGTACGCAGAATCGCTTCCGCTGGTTATACTTGGCGTCGGCTCTACTTTCGGGTCGTGTATCCTGAGCACCTCCGAGACGGAATCGACGATGAACCCGAGCACGCTTCCTTCGATCTCGACCACCATGATCCGTGTCGCCTTATCCCGTTCCACTTCTTCGAAGCCGAGCTTTGTCCTCAGGCTTACTATGGGGACGATCTTTCCCCGCAGGTTCACCACCCCTTCTACGTGGGCCGGTGCATTGGGTATCTTGGTGATCTCGATCATCCTGTTGATCTCCTGGACCCTCTTGATATCGATGCCGAACTCTTCATTTCCCAGCCTAAAAGTGACGAGTTGAAGGATTTCATCGCTCATTTACTGCCCTCCCTTTAGGTATTCTAATGAAACGGTCCTTTGGCCTGTTTCACCCGTGTTATGGATCCGCCGGCCCCGGATCACGGGGCACTCAATACGATATCCGGGCTGTTCGCAGGAACCAAGCGGTATTGACCGGCCCTCCGGACGGCCTATAATTATTTTCGGACAAAATGCAGACTTTCTAAAGGCGTAAAGCACAAGGAAGGGCTAAGTTACAAGAAAGACTTGCCTATTGCCCTTCAAGATGATATTTTGCATTCCATATACTGGTGCCAATGGCATCGCAGAATTTCTTACCACAGGGTATTGTCGATGAACAGCAAGATAGCTTTTCTGGCCTTTTGCGCATTATCAATCGCTTCGGTCCTTGCCCGGGAGCCTTCCTATGCGTTTAAGCAGGAAGATGTGGACAAGCTTCTGGCAACAAAACAATGTCCCTTTTGCGATCTTCGCAATGCTGATTTGGCTGAGAAGAACCTTTCGGGGGCCAGGCTAGGCAGGGGCAAGGTTTTCCGGTGCCAATCTTGCGGGCGCCGACCTATCCAATTCGAACCTGAGGAACGCCTCTCTTTTCCAGGCCACGCTCTCAGGCGCAAACCTTGCCGGAGCCGATCTTTCCGGCTCCACCCTCTCGGGCGCTCAAGCGTCAAACGTCAATTTCTCGGGAGCCAAGGTCTCGGGCGCAGATCTTTCCAAGGCGAACCTGGCAGGATCGGACCTCACCAATGCCGATCTTTCCCGAGCCACTCTCATCAACGCCGACGTCTCATGGGTGAAGTTGAGAGGTGCGAAACTCTCCCGCACACGCTGGATAGACGGCTCACAATGTAAGGTCAATGCCGAGGATGGGTGTGAGAAAGATGCCCCGGAGACGCCGGCGGGCGGCACCTTCTGATCGGAGACGCCCGCCGCGGGAGCTATAGCTTATCGCAAGCCTTACGAAGACCGGAATCGCAGAGCAGAGCAGATTAGTCTATTCTTTCCGGGAACGAGAAGTCAGGTTTATTTCTTTTTTCGTTCGACTATCGCAGCCTTGGGATAACTCGCCCTGTGGGCTGCCATTGCCTTGCCCAGCCAGGAGATCGTCGTGCCCAGATCCTCCATGTTCCTCAAGCCTTCTTCATCAGCGGCCACATCGCCTTTGTCGAGGCCGAAACCTAAATTCCAGTAGATCGACCCCGGGACGATGACTCCGGACATGAGAAACATATGGTTGATCGTATCGAAGGCATGGGTGCCTCCGCCCCGGCGGACCGCCACCACGGCCGCCCCGATTTTCCCCCTGAGCAATCCGCCGTTGGCCACGCCGACGAACCCGGCCCGGTCCAGGAGGGCCTTCATCTCGGCGCTCACATCGCTGAAATAGGTAGGGGTTCCGAGGATTATGGCATCGGCGGCAAGCATCTTTTCCAGACAATCGTTGAAAAAATCGGTCTTTACACTGCACCGGTTGTCTTTCGTCTCGAAGCAGCGGTAGCAGGCAATGCACCCCCTGATATCCTTCCCGCCAAGCTGAATGAATTCAGTGTCCCAACCCGAGCTTGCCAAGGGCTCAAGCACCTTTCTGAGCAGGATTTCCGTATTTCCTCCCAACCGGGGACTTCCATTTATTGCCACTGCTTTCATAGTTTCACCTCATTACACGCGTATATGTCGACAGACGGCCGACGACGACCGTTCATACTATATCATTTTCCTTATGCTCCCTCATTGGTTTCACTGGCAGGAATTTCATGTATCAAAGGATTCTCCGGGAATCCAGGGTTTACTTTGGCCGGGAAATAATTCTATACTTAGCTCCATGAAATTGTCGATTCTTGTGCCTGCATACAATGAGGGCCCGACGATCGCTGATATCTGCGAGAAGGTGCGACAGGTTCCCCTGATCGAAGGTATAGAAAAAGAGGTCGTCATCGTCAACGACGCTTCCTCCGACAACACGGAGGAAGCGGTCTTCGCTTACAGAGACGAGCACCCCGATCTGCCTATACTATATTTGAAGCATGAGCAGAATATGGGTAAGGGAGCTGCCCTCCACACCGGCATCCGGGGTGCCACGGGTGATTATCTGGTCGTACAGGATGCCGATCTCGAATATGACCCTCGGGAATTCAACCTTCTCTTGAAGCCGGTTCTCGACGGCTTTGCCGATGTCGTTTACGGTTCACGCTTTTCAGGAGGAAATCCGCACAGGATCCTTTTTTTCTGGCACACGATCGGCAACAGGCTCCTTACGCTTCTTTCCAACATGTTCACCAACCTCAACCTCACCGACATGGAGACATGCTACAAGCTGTTTCGCACCGATATAATCAAATCCCTCGATCTTAAAGAAAATCGATTCGGCTTCGAGCCGGAGGTGACGGCCAAGGTCTGCCGGATTCCGAATGTCCGCATATATGAAGTGGGTATTTCCTATTATGGACGGACGTTTCAAGAGGGCAAGAAGATTAACTGGAAGGACGGCCTGAAGGCAGTCTACTGCATCCTGCGGTATAATTTTTTCAGGATTTGACGGGGTCTGAGGGGATGCAGCTCCTCCCGGCAGGCCGGGGAAGGGCGTCCCTGTCGATCGTTGCGCGGGCCATAGAAACATCATCATTTGCAAGAAAGGAGATGTCATGAGCGTGGCTGAAGAGCTGGCTGCCAATGTAGTGCAAACCGGGTTCGATGCTATAGACGAGAGATCGATAGAAAGGGCCAAGTGGCGCCTGATCGACGCGATGGGATGCCTTATCGGCGGTGCCAATGGGCCCGGGTGTCGGGAAACGGCCGAATTGATAAGGAGGTGGGGAGGTGCACAGGAGAGCACGATTCTCGTGCACGGCATCAAGGCCCCCGCCCATAATGTCGCTTTCGCCAACAGCCTCATGATCAGGTCCTTCGATTTCGAGCCGGTAGAGGCCGAAGGGGAAACCAAATCGAGTCCGGCCCACATCAGCGGCACGACCGTCTCAACGGCCGTCACAATGGCAGAACGGCAGGCAGCGAGCGGCAAAGAGCTTCTTACTGCATTGATCATAGGAGACGATCTGGCATCGAGGCTGTGCGTCGCTTCCGGTTTCGATTTCGGCCTCGGATGGGACAATACGGGCACCATTAATGCCTTCGGCGCGACGGCTATTGCGTGCAAGCTGCTCAAACTCAACGAGGATCAGGTTCTTAACGCCTTCGGCATCGTGGTGCACCAGTTGGGCGGTAGTTTGGCCCACGTGTGGGACAAGGTCATGGCTTTCAAGCTACCCATTGCCCTCTCAGCCAAGAACGGCATCTTTTCGGCGGAACTGGCTGCCGAGGGTTTTACCGGCTTGAAGGACGCTTTTTTGGGGAATCACGGTTATTTTTCCCTCTATTGCAGGAGCTACAATACGGAGAACCTTAACCGGGATTTGGGGAAGAAGTTTTATGCAGACCGCGTCTTCAAACCCTATTCGGCGTGCCGGGCGACCCATTCATCGATCGACAGCGCCATGAAGATCGCGTCCGGCAAGGATTTCGGCGCGGAGAAGATTGCCCGGATCGTGGTGCACCTCACACCAGGGGCGGCAAATGGTTTCACGGGACAGCCGTTTGTCCTCGGTCGGACGCCCCAGATAGACGGGGCTTTCAGCATCAGGTATACGGTGGCCACCGCCCTGCTTCGAAAAGGGGTTAAGCCGGCCTATTTTACCGACGAATGTGTCCGGGACCCTAAGATACAGGGACTCATCGATAAAATGGAGATCATCCCTTCCATCCCTCCCGAAAAAGGGCCGGCCACGAAGATCGAAGTATGGATGGAGGACGGAACGCTCCATGCCGCAGAAACCGCCTTCCCCAAAGGGGACATATACGCCACGCCTCTGACCGAAGAAGAGATAAGGACCAAATACAGGGAGAATGTCGCGTATTCAGGGACCATATCGATTGAAAAAGGGGAAAAGGTTCTGAAGATGATCGAATCTTTGACCGACGTGGAAGATGTACGGCAGATAACGAGCCTTATGGTTTGAAAAAGGGCATTCGACAAAGGGTGATTGCTAAATAGCATGGCTGGAGAATGCTTGACATGGGCTGACGAGATTCGTTACAATTGTGCATGGCGGGAAACGAAATGAAGATCATGTACAAGGTGTGGCTCGACTGCGACGGCAAGGCCTTTGGTGAGGGGCCCGATAGGCTGCTCCAGAAGGTGGAGGCCTGCGGTTCCCTTCATAAAGCTGCTGCCGAGATGAAGATGTCCTACAGAAAAGCCTGGCTCATGCTTCACGCCATGGAAAAGCGTTTGGGGTTCTCTCTGCTTGAGCGGAAAGTCGGAGGCGTCTCCGGAGGAGGTTCCGTTCTCACTCCCGAGGCACGCGAGTTCATGAAGCGTTACGAGGCATTCAGACGTGAAGTCGAGGGGGCGCTTCAAAACATTTACACCAAGCATTTCGGCTAAAGAGCCCATTCCGGGACGCCAATTCATCTCCCATTCGGGATCAGCCCCCAGAAACTGACATTGCCTGCGGGTGCCGTCCGGTGCCATCGCATCTGCATGGTGAACAAAGAACCGCCACGGGCCGTGTCAAGTAACCATCAATAACCATAACTATATCCTTGACGCAATCCTGCCCGGAATTATAGAATGGCAGGAAGGGGAGCGCAAAGGGAAGGTCTCAAGAGTGCGGCCATGTCCGAAGAGGACCGGACCGCCGTTTTAGCAATGAACCGAGTCAGGGAGGAAGAATGAGAGTCCCAGCCGTGTCCTTGAAGGTTGTTCTTCTCGTTTGTGTTTTTTGTACCATATTGGCTGCGGGACTTGCAGGGCCTGCGGCGGCGGCCGAGCCTATAAAAGTGGGCGCAGTGCTGAGCATCACGGGTTGGGCAGGATTCATGGGCACCCAGATGAAAGAGGCCATGGTTGTCCTCGTCGAAGACGCGAACAGGAAGGGTGGGATTCAGGGAAGGCCGGTGGAACTCTATATGGAGGATGACAAGAGCAACCCGACCAACGCTGTCATAGCCACGACCAAACTTGTCAGGGACGTCAAGGTCTCCGTGTTGATGGGTCCGAGCATCACCGATTCAGGTATGGCCATGATCCCCATCGCCGAGCAGGAGCAGGTTCCCTTTGCCGTATCGGGACCTGTCATCAGCCCCCTAAAGAAATGGGTCTTTCATGTAACACCGAACGATGTGGTTAACTCCTCTGCCGTCCTTGAATATGCAGTAAAGAATATGGGCGGCAAACGGATCGCCGTGATCCATGACACGGCCAACTTCGGCACGGTGGGAATGAAGGTTTTTAGAAGCGAGATAGGCAGGTACCCCGGAGCCTCGATAGCTATCGAAGAGAAGTTTGAAACAAGCGATACCAACATTATCCCCCAGCTTGCCAAGATCAAGGCAGTCAATCCGGACGTGCTGATCATCCAGACACCGGGAGGCCAGGCCGCAGTCGTTGCAAAGAACTACAAACAACTCGGCATGAAGACTCCCGTAACCGGTCCGCCGGCTGTTGCCACGGCCGAATTCCTCAAAATCGCAGGCAATATAGGCGAGACGAGCCCTTTCACGTTCCTTGCGGCAAAGATCATGGTTGCCGAGAAACTGCCCGCCAACGATCCATGGCGGAAGAACCTTTATGAGCCCTTCAAAAAGATCATGAAAGACAAGTACGGCGAGTCGAAAGAGATAACCGTCTTCCACTCCGTCGCCCACGATGCGATGCAGATCGTCCTGAAGGCATTGAAAACGGCGGGTACCGACGACCGTGCCGCAATCAGGAATGCGCTGGAAACGATCAAATACGATGGACAAATGGGGCCCTACGCGTGCACGCCGACCGACCACCGGGGAATCCAGGTCTTCAATGGGCCCGCCGTGGTGGTCCGAAAGGGAGAATATGTGCCATACGTGAAGTAGGCGCGAACGGGGCGGCAGGACGGATTCGGAGGGCTTTTCGTGAATGGATATGCGGGCAAATTCCTGAGGGTCGACCTGTCCACGGGCAGGATTCAGACGGAAGAACTGTCTCACGGCGAGATCATGGATATCGTGGGGGGCCGGGGCTTCGCCCTTAGGCGCCTCTATAACGAAGTTCCCCCTCACACCGATCCCCTCGGCGAGGACAACAAACTTTTTTTTCTTACCGGGGTACTAACTGGAACCGCCGTGGTGGCGAGTTCGAGATGGCTCGCTACCACCTTGAGTCCGTTGTCGGGTATTTACGGCAAGTCGTGCGCCGGGGGCGACTTCGGGGCGTGGCTCAAGTTCTCGGGCTTCGATTTTGTTATCGTTGAAGGCAAAGCGGAAAGGCCGGTTTACCTGTATGTCACACCCGATAACTGCGAGATCAGGGATGCCTCGGGGCTGTGGGGGAAGAAGACGGGCGAGACCCAAAAGATCCTGAAGCACTACCACGGCGACGCGACCAGAGCCGCCTGTATAGGGCCGGCGGGGGAGAATCTCGTGAAATACGCGGCTATCGTGACCGGCACGAGAACCGCTGCCCGGTGCGGAGTAGGCACGGTAATGGGTTCAAAGCGGCTCAAGGCTATCGCCGTCAACGCACGGCGTACCTTAAGCGTTCACGACCCGGCTGCCCTTCAACGGCTCATAAAAGAGCAGGTCGCATCGATCAATGCCAACCCTGGTTACAAGGAACACAAGAGGTTGGGTACCACCGAGGGGTCCATGTCGAGAAACGCCCTCGGCGTATTCCCCACCAGGAATTTCCGTTATGGACAGATGAAGGATCATGAGAAGCTTTCGGATGTGGAGTTCGGAAAGCTCAGGGTAGCCGAGTTCGGCTGCTATGCCTGTTCGGCGCGTTGCGGTAAGGTGCACGCCATTCCTGCCGGACGCCCTTACGCCGGGGCAAAGAGCGAAGGTCCCGAATACGAAAGCTATTGGTCCTTCTCGGGTCCTATCGACAGCGCAAGCATCGAGGCGACGATCGCGGCGGATCAACTCTGCGACGAACTGGGTATGGACACCATCAGCACCGGCGGCAGTATCGGGTTTGCTTACGAGTTGTACGAGAGAGGCATCCTCACCAAAAGGGAGACGGATGGGCTGGACCTTGTTTACGGAAACCACTCTGCCATGATCGACCTCGTCAACAAGATTGCCCGCCGGGAAGGCTTCGGCAGTGTCCTGGCGGAAGGTTCGGCAAGGGCGGCGCAGATTATCGGTAAAGGCGCCGAAGCCTACGCCATGCAGGTGAAGGGCGTGGAGCTTGCCGGTTATGAACCGCGGGGCCTCAAAGCTACCGGCTTCGGCTACGCCACCTCCAGCATAGGAGGCACCCACGGCAATGGTTCCCTGGCTTTTCAGGAATGGGGCATGCCTGTGCCCCGTGCGGTCGACCGGTTCGCCGAGGAGGACAAGGCGGATATCGTCATATTCAACCAGAACGGCTCCGCCTTCCGTGAGATAGGTATTCTTTGCTCCTTTTCAGGGGGTTGGGGGGACTGGTCACGGCGCCTTTTTCCGGCTATGCTCAAGGCGGCGACCGGCATCGAGGAGTTCGGCGATATGCGCTACCTTGGGGCCGTATCGGAGAGGATCATCAACCTCGAAAGGGCCTTCAACGTGCGTCATGGGATGAACCGAAGCCATGACACGCTGCCCGAGCGGTTCCTTACCGAGCCGCTCCATACAGGAACTGCCCCCGGGGAGGGCCAGATGATCATGGGTCTCGATAACTTCCTCGATGATTATTATCGACTCAGAGGATGGAGCCCCGATGGGATACCGACTCGAGGGAAGCTCGAACAACTGGGACTCGGTTGGCTGGCGAAAGACCTTTGGGCGGACGATTAACCAGCACCCTCGATGATTGAAGGAATTAATGCCGACTGAATAGGATATCGCAAGAACGATTTACAGGGAGGAAAGAATGGATCTGAAGCTGAAGGACAAGGTTGCCCTTGTCACGGGCTCAGGAGGCCAGACGGGTTACGGCAGGAACATCGCAACGACCCTTGCCCGTGAAGGGTGCGACATCGTTGTGGCCGACCTTTATTTTGCGGGTGCTCAAAAGACGGCTGCCGAGGTGGAAAGTTTGGGCCGAAAGGCAATGGCGGTTAAGGTGGACGTCAGAGAGAGGGCCGAGGTGGACGCTATGGTTGAAGCTGCCATCGACCGGTTCGGCAGAATCGACATACTCGTCAACAATGCAGGTGCAAGTAGCCGTGAGAAGCCGTTTATGGAAATGACCCGGGAAGACTGGGACCTCGACATCGACGTCAACCTCATCGGCCAGATGAACGTCGCCCAGTCGGTACTGTCCCGTATGATAAAACGGGGTTACGGCAGGATCATCAACACCACCGGAGGACGGGGAATACCCTCGATTTCCGTATATGGTGCGGCAAAGGCAGGTGTCGTCGCATGGACCCATGCCCTTGCCGGTGAGGTGGCTCAATTCGGGGTGATCGTGAACGGCATTGCTCCGGGTCTGGGCGACACGGGACTTACGGTTGGGGCCCCTCCTGCCTTCAAAGAGATAAACTCCCAGCGCTCGATGCTCAAGAGGCTCTGCCGCCCCGAAGACGTGGGCCCCGCCGTCGCCTTTCTTGCGTCCGACGTCTGCAGCTACATGACAGGGCAGTTTATAGATTTGAGCACCTTCTAGGGCGGCCTTCGGCGAGGCGCCCCTCCGGGTGGTTCTTTTTTCAGGATAAAGAAGCCAGAGCCCAGCGAAGCCGAGGAAGCACTTTGGCATTGCCCCGGTTTTGAGGGGATACCCGAGGCAGCGCGCGCCTGTGGCGGTTCTTCCTTTTTATGAAGGGGTGGCTCCGCGGGCTCTGGAAGAAAAGGCAAGAACCTATCGCGGACCAAGCTCTCGCCGTTGGCGATGGCCCGCCAGGGCAAGCCTGGATGGAGGGGGCGACGCGAGCCCCATTAATTGCACTCTGGTGAATCCCGGCTTGAGGGGATACCCGAGGCAGTGCGCGCCTGTGGCGGTTCTTCCTTTTTATGAAGGGGTGGCTCCGCGGGCTCTGCCCGTGGAGGGGGCGACGCGAGCCCCGTTAAATTGCAAAGGAGGTTTCCAATGAAGAAACTGACAAAACTGTTCGAACCCGGAAAAATAGGGAAGCTGGAGATCAAGAACCGCATTTTAGCTGCACCTTTAGGCATGGGCTTCAATTTCGGAACTAAACCGGAGGGTTTTGTGACCGACCGGTTGATCGCCTATAACGAAGCCCGGGCGAAAGGCGGCGTAGGCATGATTCAGCTCAATACCTCGGCAGTCGCCCGTCCCTACGCATCTTCTCTGCTTTTCGGTCCGGGCGTGCTCGGTCTGAGAACCAATGAGCATATCCCCGGCGCCCAGAGAATGACCAAGGCCATTCACGGCCACGGAACGAAGATATCCTTCGGGCTGGGCTTTATCGGAGCGGTCATGGCGAGGATGGTGACCCGCCGGCCGCCGCCACCGGAGTATCCGGAGTTCTACCGCGTCATCGGTGCGAGCGGCAGCAGAGACCAGTTTACCGGATTCATGACCCACACTATGGAGCTGGAGGAAATCGAAAAAATCACCGAGGCTTTTGGGCAGGCGGCGATACGCGGCAGGGAGGCCAATTTCGACGCAGTTTGGATCCATGGCGCCCACGGCTATCTGATCCATCAATTCCTGTCAGCCCGCACGAACCATCGCACAGATCAATATGGCGGTAGCCTCGAGAACCGGGCCCGTTTCGCGGTTGGCTTGATAAAGCGAGTGCGCAAGGCCGTGGGTCCCGATTTCCCGATCTACATCAGGATGAACGGCGACGATCATCTGGAGGGAGGCATCACCGTCGATGACGCCAAGGAATTTGCCAAGCTCTTTGTCGTCGCCGGTGTGGACGCTCTCGATATTTCGTGCGGTCCTTTCGAGACTCATCAATGGCAGTTTCCCAACATGTACATGCCCTACGGCACCCTGTTACCGCTGGCCTCGGCTATCAAGAAGGCCGTCGACGTGCCGGTGATCGCCGTCGGCAAGCTGGATGTCTTTACCGCAGAGAAGGCCCTGAAAAAAGGTGACGCTGACTTTGCCATGTTCGGCCGGCCTTTGATGGCCGATCCGGATATGCCCAATAAAGCCAAGGAAGGAAGGTTCGACGAGATCCGTCATTGTATCTTTTGCGGTTTTTGCCAGGCAGCCCGTGAAGCCGGCTCTCCCGCGTCCTGCACCGTCAACATGGGTATGGGCAAAGAGCTCGAGTACAAGCTGGAGCCGGTGTCCAAAAAGAAAAAGGTGATGGTAATAGGCGGAGGCCCTGGCGGGATGGAGGCAGCCTGCACTCTGGCCGAGCGTGGCCATCATGTGGACCTTTATGAGAAGAGCGATAAGCTCGGTGGACAATGGGCGATCCTCTCCAGCTTTTTGCCGGAGGAAGGCCGGTTGATCGCTTACCAGACCCACCGGCTGAAGGAGTTCGGCGTCAAAGTAAACCTGAACAAGGCTGCGACGGCCCAGATGGTCCGCGACCTTCGGCCCGACGCGGTGGTCGTCGCGACCGGTTCAAGATCGGCGACCCTCGACGTTCCGGGAATCAACGGCAAAAACGTGGTTCAGGCAAACGATATACTGTCCGGAAAGGTCCAGGCCGGCCGGAAGGTAGTAGTGGTGGGCGGCCGGGGGCTCGGCTGCGATGCAGCCTTATTCCTGGCTGAAAAGGGTAAAGACGTCTCCATCATTACCCGCAGCAAGGTGGGCAGGGATATGCTTCACAACTTGAAGCAGACCATGCTGGAGTTCCTCGTCAAGGCGAGGGTCCACATGTATGATTTTACGGTTCCGGACAGCATCACCGAAAAGGGCGTGAACTGCTGGTTCGACAGCGGGGATGCCAAGGAGAGAGATAACCTCTTCTTCTTCCTGCCGGCCGATACCGTTGTCTTAGCCGTCGGCGTGACAAACGACAACATGCTGGGCGAAGAGATCTCGGCTATCATTCCGGAAACCTATCTGATCGGCGACTGCTCGGGCAAACGGACCGTATTCGATGCCATGCATGACGGCAGCGATACTGGGCGCAAGATATAGACCGGGTTGCGGGTGCTGCCGATGAGGCAACACCCTCAATTTGTGTCAAGGAGTGAGCTTATCGGTGACAGTCACGCTTTTCCGTCACATGTGTGTCTTGATTCCATCAGCCGTGAGTACTCCGATAAAGTCACCGGGCGTCACCACGAACTCGCCCTTCAGCTCCTTCTTTATTGCGGCCCAGTGCCCTCCCGGTCCTTCGTCTAAAGGGATCCCCTGTTCTATCATCGCCTTTCTGACACGTTTCCCATCGAGCATTCTGGGCGTAATACCCTCTTCGAGACACAAATGCGCTGCCACGGCGGCAGCCTGACCCGTGCTCATGGATGGTGCGATTACACGAACGGCCGCTATCGCATTAAACTCTGCCGAGACGCATCTGCCGGCGACCAGAAGGTTATCGATCTCTAGTGGCACCAGAGACCTGTAGGGGATCTCACAGTACTCCAGGGGATTGACCCGGGCCTCATATCCTCCCAACTTGCCGAAAGGATGCATTTCATCGGAGCATTGGGCCGGCCTGCAGACTGCATGCTCTTTGGGCTCCTTGAGATGTACGTGTCTCATGAACCCTAATTTTGCGCTGGTCGGGTGATGGGTGTCGAAGAATTCAGGGAACTTCGCGATCCCGTCCTCAAATTTTTTTCCGCAGGCCACATCTTCATCCTTGAGCACGTACTCACCGACGATCCGTCTCGAATCGCGGACCCCGTGCTGATTGGCGAGACCCGAGATCCTGCTTTGCTCGAATCCGGGGACATATTTTCTGAAGAATTTTTCCATCCACGTTATTTGCTGATGCTGTTCGATAAGCTGTCTCGTCAGATCCTCGACATCAAGGTTGCGGGTGTGAAAGCTATGGGTCGTCATGATGCAGAGGTCGGCTTCCTCCGGGCCTGTTTGAGGCACGGGGTACATCAGCGCCGTAGGGAAAATGAAGAACGGCAGATCTCCATTCCGGACGGCCTTTTCCTCCAGCTCAGCCACCATGGACATCTTCGACTGTACCTTGTGGGCCGTGTTTTCTTTTGCCATCCACTGCTTCACCGCCTCCTGATACTTGACCAGATTCACCCCGGCCATTCTGAAAGCGAGGGTTGTGGACATATTCAAGCCGGCAAACTGCGCGCTCCCCACTTCATAGGGCACTCCGGCATAAGCGGCCACGTCCGCATCGCCCGTGGTGTCTATGATCATCCTGGCACTTACCTCCATCCTGCCCGATTTGCTGTGACAGATGATCTCCTTTATGTTGTTGTTCTCCACCGTGGCATCGGTTGCGTAGGTTCCATAAAGGATGCGGCCGCCCGCTTCGAGGACCATATTCTCAAGCACGAACTTTCCCTTTTCGGGGTCTATGGCCGGAAGATGAGGCCGGTCGGCAAGGGCGCCCTCTGCATCCATCCTTTTCAGCCACTCCTTGCAGTTTCCGTCGATCATACCGGCAACTCCGGTCACGAGACCGTTTGTTGCAAGACCGCCCAGGGACGTCTGACTTTCCAATAACAGGGTTCTTAATCCGCTGCGTGCTGAAGTCACGGCAGCCGAAACACCGGCAACCCCACCGCCTACAACGAGGACATCGGTACTAAATCTCTTTGAAGTCATCATTTCCGGCCTCCTCTTTATGATCTCCGGACGATTGTCAAGTTTTCACGATTCCACGACCCTACCCTAGGATTTTATCTGATCCTATCAAAGGTCTGACCTTTGGTCAAGAAGATTAAGCCGGTGGTTTAGTAAGAGCCCGTAGAACCGGGCAAGTCTGAAATCTATGCCTTTGGCCGGTCGAAACCAAGAAGGCCCGGGAATACGCGCATCCACAGGAAGGCAACGACGATGGTGCCGATCCCTCCGATCAAAACGGCAGGAACCACGCCGAGCCACGCTGCCGTCACACCTGACTCGAATTCTCCCAGCTGGTTGGAAGTCCCGATGAACATGGAATTGACCGCAGCAACCCTCCCCCTCATTGCGTCCGGCGTTTCCATCTGCACGAGCGATTGCCTGATGACCACGCTGATCACGTCAGCCGATCCGAGAACGATCAAGGCTCCCAGGGACAGGGTGAAAGAAGAGGAAACGGCGAAAACCATGGTTGCCAGCCCGAAGAGAATGACAGCACCGAACATCGTTCTGCCCATCCGGCCTTTGAGCGGGTGGCGGGCGAGAAAGAGGGACATAAACAGGGCGCCAATAGCCGGTGCTGATCGTAGCAATCCCAATCCCAGCGGGCCGACAACGAGGATCTGCCGGGCATAAACGGGAAGCAGGGCGGTCGCACCGCCGAGCAGGACGGCGAAGAGGTCGAGGGATATGGCACCGAGAATGGCCGGTTTTTCCAGAATGAAAGCGATGCCGGCGAAGAGGGACCTGGTCGTGGCAGCTTCAGGTTTTACGATCTTTCGCTGTGGCCGGACCAAAGAGATGAAGACAGCCGATCCAAGGAAGAGACACCCGATTATTGAATAAACGGTGGTTGTCCCAACCCCAAAAAGCAAGCCGCCGAGGGCAGGTCCGACGATAAAGGCGGTTTGTGCCGAAGAAGCAGACCAGGCGATTGCGCGAGGGAAAAAATCTGTCGACACGAGGCCCGGCAGCAAGGCCTGCTGAGCGGGAGCCTCGAAAGAGCGGGCCGCACCCAGCACGAAGACGATGGCCAGAATAGACTCCTTGCCGAGCCATCCGTAGTAGCTTCCCACCGCGAGGGTCAAAGCTCCGAGGGCTTCCGTGAGCTGGCACGTACGAAGGATCATGCGACGATCATAGCGGTCGGCTACATGGCCTACGACGAGAGTGAGGAGGAACATGGGCAGGAACTGGGCAAGGCCCACGAGGCCGAGAAAGAACGGACTGCCCGAGAGCGCGTACATATGCCAGCCGACGGCGACGGATAACATCTGATAGGCGACGGTGGACGACGAACGAGCACAGAGAAACCAGGCGAAGGTTTGATTGTGGCGCCGATCCGTTCTTCTTCTCGGACCGGCTGCATTCGATGTCATGAATCGGCTCCGGGTTATCTTAAGGTGGCAAAAACGAGGCGACAATAGACCGCCGACCAACGCTGCCCGATCAGGTTATCACAAATCTCCTTTTTGGTTCCAGCGAATGCCGGTCTCGCACCGTAAAGTTTTTTCTTATATGGCCGATCAACAATCTGTGAGGCGGTGAGGAAGACCGGCCATCAGCCCGCCCCTTGTTTCGAATACAGCGATAGAAAGGCCGGCAAGCCAGAAGGAAATCACAAGGAAGCGCCAACGGATTCTGAAACCGTGGGGACAGCGGCCTTTGGTAAGTAAGCTATGTCAAACAGCATAAGGACGTTTACGGGCTCCTGCGTTCCGGCAGATGTCTCATCAGCCTGCTCAAGGAGCGACTCGGGGCGGCGAGCCTCGGACCCCGGGTGAGGAATATCGAGTTTGACGGGAGGTTGAGTCAACATGGCGCGACAAGGGATAATGCTATCGACGATGACCGAAGAGGTGCTTGGCCGGTTTCGCTATATCTTCTACCGACGGACGGGCTTTACCAAGGATCAGCGACTGATAGTTCACAGCCTCGCGAGCCTGGCCACTTACGCGAAACGGGGATGGGCCTTCGATCAGCAGCTCGGAGGCGGTTTCAAGATGGTCTTTCAGCACTATGGGTTAAGAGCAAGCAAGCAGGAGTATGGGAAGTACGATCATATACTCTACATTGATATCGTACCTGAAAAACCGCGGACCTCAGACGATACGCGTCAAAATGCTTATGACGTGAAGAAGGACGTGGCTGTCCGGGTAATGAAAGACATAGAGGAATACCTCGTCACCAGCGGACTCGCGGTTGAGATTCAGGTAGAAGAGGTACCTGCCGATAAGACCCGTCCCGAAATTGGGGCGCCTGGAAAGGCCGAAAAAAGCGGGGAAGAGAAACCTCAGGAATTGCCTGTCTCCTCAACACCTTCGTGAGAGGCTTTCGATCCTCTCTCGTCAACTTTTCTTACCATATGCGCCATCGTGCAGCTCTATAAGGATGCCGCCTGTTCGGTCGGGAGGGAAGAAGGCCACCCTGCTATGACCCGTATCCATAGGGAAATGGGGAAGGGGATGGATACCCTTTTCAGCCAGCCACGACAATGCGCCATCAAAATCGGGCGTCTCGAAACCGACGTGGTGGAACCCCGGCGACGTTATGAGAGGGGAGCCCTCCCAGGATTGGGGGAGATCGTGGTAGGCAAGCTCGATAGACCCTTTCTCCAGGTGGAAAAAGCAGACCTTGACCATTCCCTTGCCTCCTTCGAGGACTGTCGTGGTGATCCCGGTGCTCGGTACCCCGAGCAGGCTTTCGAGGATTTTTTCGGTGGTCTCAATCTCCTTTACATCGAAACAGATATGTTTGATCTGCGTGAACGGCAGCATGTCTCCTCCACTGTTTTGAAAGGGGCTCACTACGGATGGTTCCCCTTTTCCGTGCGATCTAAAGCACCTCGATGCCACCTGATACACAGAAATGCTGGGCCGTCACCCCGCTCGAATCGTCGCTCACCAAAAATAGTGCCGCTTTGGCTACCTCGTCCGGCGTGACAAACCGCTTCATCGGAATCTGCTCCTCATAGAATTTTTTCATCTCCTCAAAGCTCTTCCCTGTGGCCTCGGCTCGTCTCCGGATAACACCGAAGGCCCTTTCCCCTTCGGTCGGTCCCGGTGAAAGGCAGTTGCACCGAACATTGTGGGGACCCACCTCTGCGGCGATGGACTGGGTGACTCCTGCGACAGCCCACTTCGTTGCGTTGTAGGGCGTGCGGAGCGGATAAGCGTATACGCCCGCTATAGAGCCGATGTTCAAAATATTTCCCGAACGCTTTGCGATCATGACGGGAAGCACGTATTTCGTGCAATAGAAGAGGCCGTTCAGGTTTGTGTCCACCACGGCCCGCCAATCCTTTCCCTCCATTTCATGGATCGGCAGGGTCGGTCCTTCGGCAGAGGCATTATTTACGAGGATGTCGATTGTCCCGTAATGCTCCACAATCCCGGCTACCATCGATTTAACGTCCCTTTCGACACCGACGTCCGCCACCGTACCGAACGCATCGGCTCCAGTCGCTCTGATTTCGTCTTCAACCTTCCGGACCTGCTGTTTCCTCCGGCCGCAAATGGCGATGCGGGCTCCTTCGTGAGCGAACCGGAGCGCAAGGACGCGACCGATGCCGCCATTTCCCCCGGTGATAATCGCAACCTTTCCTTCGAGCTTCATGTCGCCTCCTCTTTGCCTCACGCGCCGACGGAGCCCGGTCCGTTCTTGTAGGTTCCGAAATAGGCTTCTTTCGTATGTTCGTCCTTGAGCAATGCTTCACCTGTTCCGGACAAGACGATGCGGCCGTTCTCGATCACGAACCCCTGATGGCTGATTCTCAACGAATGGACAATATTCTGCTCCACGAGCAGGATCGTGGTCCCTTGCTTGTTGATCTCCTGTATGGTGGTGAAGATGTGGCCCACCACCACCGGGGCAAGGCCGAGCGATGGCTCATCCAGCATAAGAAGCTTCGGCCTCGACATGAGCGCCCGTCCTATGGCAAGCATCTGCTGTTCTCCTCCCGAGAGGGTCCGGGCATGTTGAGTGCGCCGTTCGTGGAGGCGTGGGAATGCCCCGTATACCCTGTCCAGACTTTCACGCCGCATCTTCCTGGCCTGGGGTAGATAGGAGCCTACCTTCAGGTTGTCCTCGACGGTGAGACTGGAGAAAAGCTGCTTGCCCTCCGGGACGAGCACGATGCCCATACCCACTAAGTCATGGGACATGCAGTGCTCGATCTTCCGGCCCTGAAAAGAAATAGAGCCGGAAGCCGGCTTGAGAGCGCCGGCAATAGTTCGAAGGAGCGTTGTCTTGCCCGCTCCGTTGGCGCCGATGAGGGATGCGATGCTCCCTTCTTCTATTGTCAGGCTGACGCCTTTCAGTACGGGCAACTGGCCCCGTTGGACAACGATGTCTCTAAGCTCTAACACTCTTTGCGCCTCACTTGTCGGGCCGTACTTTAGGTCAGGAAGTATTCCTCACCGAGATAGGCCTCTATAACCCTGGGATCCTCGACCGCACCCCGGGGATCGCCTTCATAGACCTTTTCACCGTAGTCGAGCACCAAAACTTCGTCGGAAAGTGACAGTATGGCATGCATGATATGCTCGATCAGGAGGATCGCGATACCGTCATCCCGTATGCGGCGAATGAGGTCCATAAACTCATCCACTTCGGTGGGGTTGAGGCCCGCCATCACCTCATCGAGCAAGAGAAGCTTAGGCCCGGTTGCAAGGGCACGGCCGAGCTCCATGCGCTTCAGGTCCTCGAGGGTCAGCTTCCGTGCCGGCCAGTCCGCCTTGTCCGCCATTCCGATGTGGTTCAGGACCTCCCTCGCCCTCTCTCTGGCCGCCGACAGGCGCCCATGCACGCCCAAACTGCCGATCAGCACATTTTCTATGACCGTGAGGTTGTTGAAAGGCTTGACGACCTGGAAGGTTCTCGCAATGCCGACGCGGGCGATGCCTTCCGGAGCCTTACCGGTGATAGGCTGATCGCAAAATCGGATTTCTCCGCCGTCGGGCTTCGTAAACCCGGAAATGACGTTGAAGAGTGTCGTCTTGCCTGCCCCGTTAGGTCCGATTATCGACTTGATCTGTCCTTCGGAAACGGCAAAAGTGACGTCCCTCAGGGCCATGAGGCCTCCAAACCGCTTGGTCACGTTCTCAACGTTCAGCAATGTTTTCTTCCCTCTTCCGTTCTTTACGTCTCTGGTAAAGACCGACAATCCCATGCGGCATGAACCGCACCACGAGGACGAGCACCAGTCCGTAGGTGATCATGTTGAGTCCTGTCAAGCCTTGCATGTGGAACGTGGTTTTGATGACCTCTGTCAGCCAGCGCGTGGACTCACCCAAAGGAGTCATGATCAAAGAACCGATGATCGGGCCGAGAAGGGTCCCCCATCCACCGATGATGGGACCCATGACGATGTCCACCGAAAAATGGACGCCCCCGACCAGATCCGGCCGGATGTAAAGGCGGTACTGGGCATAGAAAGTGCCGCCAAGAGCGATGAAGAAGCTCGAAATCGCCATGGCAATGATCTGATAGCGAATTGACGAGACCCCGAGCGATCTCGCTGCCTCCTCGTTCTCTTTGATGGCTTTCAAGAAGTAGCCAAGCCTTGAATGCTCGATCAGATACGAAACCCACAGGATGCCCCCGGTCATTGCCAGAATGACGAGGTAGTAGGGCCACTTGGGGCCGAACTGGTAGAAAGCAAGACCACCCGCCCCCTTCACCGCCGGGATGAAGATCCCGATCGTCGAGCCCAGCCAGTCTACGTGCTCGAAGATGAGCCGGACAATCTCGGTCGTGGCCATGGTGATCAAACAGAAGTAAACACCGCGGACCTTGAACCTGAAGCTGAGATAGCCGATAATCGATCCTACCAGCGAGGCGATGAAAGCCCCCGCAATCATGCCGATCCATGGTGTCAGGCCGAGGCTGGTGAACAGGAGTGTGGACGTATAGGCCCCGATGCAGACGAAGGTGCCGTGACCTAACGAGAGCAAACCTGTATAGCCGCCCACGATATTCCAGCAGCTTCCGAGATAGGCGAACCAGAAGGCGATAATCAGCATCTCCAGGAGGTAGTCGCCGGCATAAAGGGGAAGGGTCAGGAAGAAGACCCCTAGAAGCATGCAGGCTAAGAAGACAAGAGGACGTCTATGAGCACTCCTGAAGGGGAGGAGGGCCGCCTGCGCGTCGGGTCGCATCGTGCTCATCGTTGGAGCGCCTGGGTTCCGGTCAGCGGGTCTTCCCATCCTAATCACCTTCCCTCCCGAAGAGCCCCTGGGGTCTGAGCAAAAGGATGACCACGAGCAGGCAGAAGCTGACGACTTGCTTCATGGAGCCGGAAAGCAGAACCGCCCCCAGCTCCTCGGCGATGCCTATCACAAACCCCCCGATGAGTGTGCCGTGGTATGTTCCGACGCCGCCTGCAATGACGATGACGAAACTGGTGAGCGTAAAGAGCATGCCCACGTCCTGCGAGGTCGGGATGAACGTGCTGAAACAGGCACCCGCGGCGCCGGTCGTTGCAGCGCCTATCGCGAAGGCCACACAATAGATTCTTCTTCGTATCGATCCCCATCAGCGTCGCCGCTTCTCTGTTGTCCGAGGCAGCCCGAATAGCGCGGCCCGTCTCACTCCACTGGAGGAACGAAAAGAATATGGCCGTCACGAGGAGCGATGCGCCGAAGGCCAGAAGCTTCGAGACGTCGATGCAGAGATCGCCTATGGCCAGGGAGCTCAGCCTGTACGTTGTGTCGATTGTGTGGAGTTCCGGACCGAAGACCATGAGGATCAGGTTCTGAATGATGAGCCCCAGACCGAGAGTGGTCAGAAACGACATCTCTTCCGGGGCGTCGACAATAGGATTCAGAATATACCGCTGAACAAAGAATCCGCCGACAAAGAGAAAGGCGGCGGCAGGCAGCAGCGACAGATAAGGGTCGGCTCCCAGGAAGGTAAACAACCAGTAGCTGGTGTACATGCCGAGGACCATGAAGTTGCCGTGGGCAAAATTGATGATCCGAAGGACGCCAAAAATGACAGAAAGGCCGAGGGCCATGAGGCCGTAGGTCGCGCCCAGCAGGACGCCGTTTACGAGAGCTTGGAGATAAAGCATTCTTTCCCCCTGGGCGCCGCCGGGAGAATGGCCGGCGGCGCACAAGACCTTATTTCAGCAGAGGTCAGCCTCTGTCACGTCTATTTCCGATCTTTCCATAATGGAGCGGGGTAGACGGCTTTTGCGGTGGCGGCAAAAGCGGGGGAGACAACCTTACCCTTCCCTTGCAGTATCTGCATCAATGCCGCGCCTGCACCCTTGTTGTCGCCCTTTTCGTCGAACTCGATGGCTTTCCCGATGGAGGTTTTTCGGGTGAGATGGGTTTGTCTCAAAGCCTTCGTCAGAGCCTCCCTGTCAATGCTCTTCGCCCTTTCAAGGGCATCGGCGATAACGAGGATCGTATCGAAGGGGTAGGCGGCATTCATGATAAAGGGTTTCTTGTATTTCGCCTGATACTCTTCCGCTACCTGTTTCGCAAAGGGCTGCACCTCGTCGTGCCACGGGGTCACGTTATAGCTGTATTCCGAAAGTTTTTCCTTCTGATATCCGGGATCGGCGAATCCCGGTGACACCATCCCGAAAATCCCATTAACGTCGAAACGTTGTTTGTACATCTCCTCGACGAGCATAATGGCATCGCGCTGCCGGGCAACCACGAGGATCGCATCAGGCTTGAGCGACTTCGCCTCGCCCACTTCGCTGGCGAGGCTCATGGCGTTTTCAGGATAGGTGATCGTCTTGACGATGTCCCACCCGAGGCCCTTCTTCGGAATCATCGGGAGAAGCAGGTCGGCGACCGACTTGCCCTGAAATTCCGAGATATGCATCATGGCGACCTTCTTGATCGGTTTTACCTTCGTGATCTCCATAATCCCGTCCAGGCCCGTATCCAACAGGCCCGTGGTGGTGGGAAAAACGCGGAAGAGATTCTTGAAGCCCTGCTGCGTAATCTGATCGGCCGTGGAAACGTCGATGACAAAAGGAATCTTCTGCCGATCTGCCACTTGACTCACCGCCATGGTGACGCCGCTTAAGAATGCTCCTACGAGACATACGATGTCCTCATGGATCAGCTTCTCGGCATTCATGGCGCCCACTTCGTTCTTGCTTTCCGAATCGGCCACCTTGAGCGCGAGCTTGGCCCCGCCCATCGACTTGATGCCGCCTGCCTTGTTGATGTGATCCACGGCAAGCTGCAGTCCCCAGGTTGCCATCTGTCCTGCCTCCGCAGCGGTCCCTGTCAAAGGCTCGACAGCCCCGATGAGAATCTCCTTAGGAGCGGCCCTGAGGATCGCCGGAAACTGGCCGATGGCCATCCCCGCGACCGCAGCACCTGTTCCTTTTAGAAAACTTCGCCTCGAAATGCCCTTGTTTTTCATCTTATCCCCCTTTCTCACAATCTGACAGAAATACCCGGCCGGAAAGATGACCGGCCGGGAGTACCCTAAAGCCCCATCGCTGCGGCTTTGCCGGTCTGCGCGGCCCGTGAGAGACGGCCGTGCAAGGCCACCAGAAGAGCCGCGATAAAGAGTCCGATCATGCCCTGCCAGAAGCAGATCTTGGTTACGCCCCAGTGCATGCTCAGAAGAAGACCACCCACCGCGGGCGCGCCCACGCCGCCCATCTTGGCGACCGCATAGGCCCAGCCGATTCCTGTGCCTCTAATGGCGGGGGGATAGGCTATGGTAGCAGCAGCCAGAGCGCCCGCCTGAGCGCCGTTTATGAAAAGCCCGCACACAAAGGACGTGGTGACGATGACGAGCAAAGAGTGGCTGCCGGCGGTCAAGCCGAAGATGGTCAGGGCGACAAAGGCGAGGACAAAGCCGACCTGCAAAACCCTGAAGGGGTTTGTCTTGTCCATCAACCGGCCGATAAAAACCGCTGCAACGATGTTTCCCAACATGATAGCCGCGTAACCCAGGCTATATTGCTCGACGCTGGCCCCGCTGTTGCGCAGCAGGGTGGTTGCCCACGAAACCAGTATCCATACCAGGTAGGTCGCCAAAATGCAAATTACCCACCACACTATCGTGGTAAGCGCCCGGCCCTCCATAAACAGGTGCTTCACCGGTACGCCGGGGAGCTTCTTTCCACGTGAGACGAATTGGACCTCTTCATCTTTGCCCAGGGCCGGTGAGATCCTGGAGACGATCTTGCGAATCCGCGTAATATCTTTGCCTCGCCGCACCATGAATTCGAGCGACTCAGGCAGAAAGAGCGCCATCACGATGCAGATGATGATCGGAACGGCTCCGCCGAGCACGAAGAGCGATTGCCAGCCGAGATGGGGGATGAGCCATGCGGCTGAGAGGCCGCCTATCATTGCCCCGGCAGGCACCCCTGCGTACATCGTGGTGATAAGGGTCGCCCGCGCGCGGGCCGGTGCATATTCCGAACCGAAAGCAAGGGCATTGGGGACAGCCCCGCCCAAGCCAAGCCCTGCCAGGAAACGGTAAAGTGCCAGGTGCTCGACACTGGTAATGGTCACGGTCATCCCGGTAAAGACGGCAAAAACGAAACCGGAGATGAGAAGCATCCACTTGCGGCCGAAACGGTCGGCGAGGGTGCCGAAGATGATCGCACCGATCACGGGCCCGAATTGACCGGCGCTCAACGCCAGGCCAAGGGCGCTGGGTTTCGCATGCAGGAAGTCTGCAATCTTGGGCAGCGCCACCCCGGCGACCGTCAAATCGAAGCCATCGAAGAGCACCACTAAGAAGCAGAGGCTGCACACAAGATACTGGTACGCGGTGAACCGACTCGCGTCAAAAACTTCGCTCACACTCGTTGTCTTGTTAGCCATTTCTTTCTCCTTCTCATAATTAGGTCTCTACCCCTCTCCCCTTTTTTGTCCGCCTGTCTCAATCGTTCGGTTGGCCCCTTAAGGACCGTGGACACGACCACACCGTCGAATCCCGCCGAACCGCGCTGCTTTATTAAAATCCCTTGCGCAGGGTAACCCCCTCCTCTTTTGGGGCCCTGCCTGTTTTACGGGATGCTAAAGCCCTACTCCATAGGTTGGCTCACCCCTTGTGAGAGTCGTACTCATCGGCCGGCCCGCTCGCATCGAATTCGCCGTACAGAAGTTCTGTGAGCACCCCGCCGAGTTCCTGCGGCCTCTGTACGAAAGCATAACGGTTTCCAAAAAGATACCGCGGTTTCTCGTCGATCAGCTTTGCTCCTTTGCTCCTCAGCTCTTCCATTGCGGCGTCGAGATTATCTACCTTGTACGATATGAGAAAAAACCCTTCCCCCTTTTTTTCTATGAACCTCGCAACGTCGCTTTCCGGGCTCGTGGATTCCATGAATTCCACCGCCACTTCCCCGATGTAGTACCGCGCGACCTTTATGTGCTCCGACTCGGCCACGTATTCCAAGGCAGGCAGCAGATCGAAATTTTCGCGATAGATCTGCTTTGTCTTTTCCAGGTCCCGTACTACAAAGCATATGTGATCTATCTTCTCGATATGCATCCCGTGCACTACCTCATATGAGAATTGGCCTCCCTCACGAGAGAGCCGTTCTCTTTCTGCCGGCGTAACGGGCTCAGTATGATGAACATAAGCGGACGCGGTTTTGCGAGCGCCCGGCTCGCAAAGATACTATCTGTGTTGCGATGTTTTTGCAACGCCTCGCTCCCCTCTCACGGGACCTCGAAGGTCTAAAGATGTTCGTGTACGTATGCCAAGGCTTCGTCTATCGCTCGCGCCGCTATCTCCAGATCCTGTTCGGTGTGCCTGTAGCTTATGTATCCATGGTGGTGTGGGTGCAAGAAGATGCCTCTACGGATAAGCTGCGTGTAGAACGCATCCCGCCTCGCTTTACGCGTATTCGCCTTATCGTTTTTGAAGGTGATGTAGAACATCGGCGCAAGACCGCTCAACTCGGCCCCGACGTCATATTTGTCGACGGTCTCTTGGATTTTCTTCAGGAATCGGCCGCCTTTTTCCCATATATTGTCGAGGACATTGTCGCGCTCAAGAATCTCGATGGTTTTGAGGGCGGCAATGTAGCCATCGCTGTTCGGGAAGAAGGTGGAAGATATGAAGAGCTTTGATGCCGCTGCCATCATCACTTCGGACCTTCCCGTAACAACGCTTATTGCGTATCCGTTGGCCATGCCCTTTCCAAGGGCCGACAGGTCCGGGGTAACCCCGTAAAGTTTCTGGGCGCCCCCCATGCTGAGCCTGAAATTCGTTCGGACCTCATCAAAGACAAGGACCGCGCCATACCTGGTAGCAATTTCCCTCACGCCTTCAAGAAATCCGGGCGCAGGCTCCTCCAGCTTCTGGTGGTTGGGATGGCCGAAGGGAGTCATGATTATGGCTGCGGTCCGGTCGCCATGCTTCGTCATCAGCTCCTCGAGCTGAGCCAGATCGTTGTAATGGAACTCATGAACATCTTCGTAAAATTTCTCGGGGATGCCCCCCTTCATCTCAACCGACCAATCATGCCAGCCATGGTAGCCGCAGCGCATCACCTTGAGGCGACCCGTGTACGCCCTCGCTATGCGGATGCTCGCCGTAGTCGCATCCGAGCCGGTCTTCAGGAAAATACTCTTCTCGGAACAGGGAACGAGCTCGCTCAGTTTCTTGGCGAGCTGATTCTGATAAGGTTGGGTGAGGGTGAAACAGAGGCCCTTGTCTCTGATTTGCCTGATCACGGCCTCATCAACCTCTTCCTCTCTGTAGCCCAGGATGATCGGCCCATAGCCGCAGAGGAAGTCGATGTATTCATTTCCGTCGACGTCGGTCAGCCTGGCCCCCTTGCCATATTCGAGAAAGATCGGGTACTCTCCTTCGATAAAGTCGCTCGGTTTTCTGGCACCCAGGACTCCGCCGGGGACGAATTGTTTCGCCTCCTCAAAAAGCTCCAGACTCTTCGTTATATTCAGCTTCTCAACGTTCTTCACAAAAAGACCCTCCTCTCGCCACCGATTGAGCCCTCAGAGATATCCGACCAGGGCTTTCGATCTCGGGGCCGCCTGCAGCCATCGACCCACGGGTCATGCCGGATCCGGGTTTATCACTCGAAGCATCGATCCTATCCTCTCGGTCTGGTGAATTCGTGCGCCTCTTTGGATTAATGCCGCAAGAAATTTTTCCGGATCGATGCAGCCCTCCGGGGCTACCACGCCCTTGACCGTCAACTCGCCCGCCTGAAGCATGAGAGCCGCAATCGAGGCGGGAAGGCCTGTTCCCGGCGCCATGCGGCCCACTATGTCAGCCGTATAGGTCACCTGGTCTCCCTCCCTCTCTCCCTTGACGATCACCTTCAAGCCTGAGGCAAGAGGTCCCTTATCTCTGTTATCAGGGATCGTGCCCCAGAGCTGCAGAGTCAGATCGTAGGGCACCACTTTGGTTCCCTTCACGGATATGGGCTCCTTGCTGAGAAAGCCCGTTTCTTTTTGCTCCTTGATGAGCCGGTCTACCCAGGAAGGTATCAATGCGCCCTTGATCACTACCGTTTTCACCCCTTTTATGTAGCGCGGTATGGTGAGCGGCTGAGGATGCCCCACGTAGCGCACCTGGCACGTGCCGAGGGGCTCGAGGAATTCAGCGGTCTCCTCGCCGGTGCCGCCTTCCACATATTCGAGTTTGCCGTCCAGATACTGAGGGATCTTGCCTATGGTCATGTGCAGGCTGTGGTCCCAGGCAGCACCGGCGAGCTCGGCGATGCTCACTACCCAGAACAGGGAGATCTCATCAACACGGTCCAAATGGTTCGCATACCACTTGACTATGACGTTGTTTGTCCCGGGGTCGGACCCCATCCCCGTCAGGACGGTTATTCCTGCCTTTCTGGCAGCGGCGTCGATGTCTGAAGCAAAAAGGATTTCCGTCGCCTCATAGTCGTCGCAGATATCGATGTAATTCTTCTTCGCTTCAACGGCCGCCCTGGCAACCGCCACAGCCGTCTTGTAAAAAGGCCCGGCACAGTTGATGACCACGTCCGCATTCCTGATGACGTTCACCATACCTGCATGATCGTTGACGTCGATTCGCGTGAGCGTTACCTTTTCACTGGCCTTCAGCTTCTCCTGCACCCTGTCCGGGTCCACGTTTATATCGCCCAGAATGACTTTGTCGATCCGGGCTTGTTTGATGAGGTCCCTGGCTACTCCCTGACCCATGCCCCCTGTTCCGCCTATTACCAGTGCCCGCATGCTCCTTCCCCCTTGGGTCGTCTTTCTCGATGCAAGGTTCGCATCAAAGCTTCTTCTTTTTTTCTTCCAGCGCCTTCACTATCTTGTCGGGCGTGATGGGATACTCCTTGATAGGCGCCCCTATGGCATTACAGATGGCCGACACATAGGCCTGGGCAGCCGACATAGCAACCGACATGCCGGCCTCCTTCGCTCCGTAGGGCCCGGTCGGGTCAATGCTTTCGACGATAATCGAATTGATCTTGGGCATATCGGGAGCAAGAGGGAGCCTGTATTCGAGTTGCGCGGGGTTCAGAAGCCTTCCTCCGTCCCAGAGGTGATACTCGGTGAGCATACCTCCCTGACCGCCCATGGTAAAGCCGCCCTCGAACTGTCCCTCGATCACCTTGGGGTTCAAGGCGAACCCCACGTCCTGCGAGGCCCATGCCTCCAAAACGTCAACGAGCCCCGTTTCGGGGTCGACCTTCACCTCTACTATGCACGTGCCGAAGGAGAAGGTTTCGCTCAGCTGGCCGACCGGGTTTTCTACCCACTCACGCTTGGGGTCGACCTTGGGCCAATAGGAGCCCTCTCCGGCTATAGATTTGCCCTTGCTCAAAGCCATACGAACGACCCGGGCTATTGGGAGCGATCGCTCCGGTTCCCCCTTCACGAAGATCATCCTGTCCCGCGCCGCCAGCTCCCCGGGTTTTGCCTCGAGCTTCGGGGCGGCGATCTGAAAGAGCTTCTGCTTCGCGTCGACTGCCGCGAGCCTCACCGCATTGCCGCCGATAAACGTCTCACACATGGAATAAGAGCCCGGGTCGCTCGGCGTCACCTCGGTGTCTGCGGTGATGAGCTGGATATCTTCGGGGAGGAGGCCGAGCTCTTCGGCGGCGATCTGGACGATCATATTGTCGTTGCCCTGCCCGTTGTCGACCACTCCTGAAATGACGGTTGCGCCCCCGTCCTCGTTGAACTTGATAAAAGCCGAGGAACCTCCTCTGATGCCCATGGGGAACCCTGTCTGGACGGAGTTGCATCCTATACCGATGCCGTGGAAGGGTGGCAGCTTGCTCCATTTGTCCTTCCACCCGGACTGTTCGGCTGTCTTCTCGATGGTTTCCGTCATGGCGCAGCTCTGCACGAAAGACCGGGTAGACGTGTAGTCGCCTGCCCGGCGGGCGTTGCGGAGCCTCATCGTGACAGGATCCAGGGCAAGCTCATGTCCGATCAGGTCGAGCTGGAGATCAACGCCGGACGCAAAGGCCCGGCCATGGGTCCTGAACATACCCCTGATAGGTTTATTGGTGAAGACGCGATAGCCGTTGTAGCGGACGTTCTCCATGCGGTAGGCCTGCTCCATACAGAGAAAGGGTACGCTCACGGCTATAGGCCCGGTGCTCGAGTAAGCCCCCCCATCCATGTGGCACGTGACGTCTCTCGCGAGAACACGTCCTTCCCGGTCTACGCCGGTCTTGATGGTCGTGGTCATGGAGTGGGCCTGACGGGTGGCGACGCTGTTTTCTTCTCTGGTATAGGCCATTTTCACCGGATGGCGGGCTTTGCGCGCGAGGAGGGCGCAGATCACATCGGCAGGCGAGATCTCCGACCGTCCTCCGAAGGCTCCGCCGATGGCGATTTTCCTTACCCTCACCTTATTGAGGGGCATCCTGAGGCAGTTGGAGAGAGGTTTCGCCTTGAGATGGGGCCCGGCATTCGGCATCCAGATGTCGAGGTTGCCCGAATTATCGAACTGCGCAACCACCGCATACGGCTCGGCCTGGAAGTAGGAGTCCTCGGGTGCGCTGAAGGTATCCTCCCGCACATAGTATGATGACGCGAAGCCCCTCTCCACGTCGCCCACATCGATCTTCACGTGGACGTTTATGTTGCCGGGGTTGCTCTCGTGGATGAGCACCGCGTCCGGCTTCATGGCCTCTTCAATGGTAAAAACGGCAGGTAGAACCTCGTACTCCACAGTGATGAGGTCGAGGGCTTGAAGCGCCGTGTCTTCGTCGACGGCGGCCACGGCCGCAACCTCCTCGCCTATGAATCGCACCTTGTCGGAGGGGAGAAAGGCCTGGTCCTGGGTGTAGCGGAAGACGCCCCATTTCTCACCCGTGCTGTCCTTGGACGTGACAACCGCTCTCACACCGGGGAGCCGCTCCGCCCTCGATGTATCGATACTGAGGATTTTCGCATGGGCGTGGGGAGATCTCTTAACCTTGGCGACGAGCATCCGGGGCAGGGAGAGGTCGGCGGTGAAGAGTGCTTCACCGGTTGCCTTTGCACTCGTGTCCACTCTTTTCGTGCTTTTTCCGACAACAGACAGCTCTTTCATCTGCTATTTCTCCCTAGCCGAAGCAGCTTTCACTGCCTCGACTATCTTCGCGTAGCCCGTGCACCTGCATATGTTCCCGGAGAGCGCGAGGCGTATCTCTTCCTCCGTGGGCTCCGGCGTGGCGTCGAGCAAAGCTTTGGCGGTGAGTATCATGCCGGGGGTGCAGATGCCGCACTGGATCGCATGATGCTCCACGAACGCCTTCTGGATCGGGTGCAGCTCGCCCCCTTTCGCCAGGCCCTCGATGGTGGTGATATCCCTGCCCTCAGCCTCCAGGGCAAGGAGCAGGCACGAGCGGACCGGGAGGCCGTCGAGAAGGACCGTGCAACTGCCGCACGCGCCCTCACCGCAGCTTTCTTTTGCCCCTGTAAGCTCCAGGTCTTCCCTCAATACCTCGAGGAGCGTCCTGTGGGGGTACGTGAGAAGATCGTATGTCTCTCCGTTGACGCGGAGCGTTACCTTGTTCTTTTCCATCATACACCCGCCTTCTGAAGGCTCAGGAGCGCTCCCTCAACGGCTCGTTTTGTAAAGACTTTCACCATTTTTCTCCTGTATGAGCCGGGAAGGGCGAGATTATCGACCGGCCGCGATGCGGAGAGCGCGCTTTGGGCCGCCTTTTCAACATCCACTTCCTCCGGTCTCCTCCCCATGAAAAACGCTGACGCCTCCTCCACAAGGATGGGCGCAGGACCGACTGCCCCGACCACCACTCGGGCCTGGTCGATCACTCCCTTCTTCGACAGAGAGAGGACGACGGACGAGGAGACGAGGGGATATTCGAGGCCGGATCTAAGCCTGAGCTTCTGATAGGAAGAGCCGTAGGTCCCTTTGGGGATGGGGATAATGATTTCGGTGAGGATCTCGTCATCCCCTATGGTGAGGGGATGTCTCCCGTTCCGGGAGAAGAGATCCAGGATTGGGACGGTTCTCGATGAACCGGTCTTCTTGAGCACCGCCCTCGCGGCAAAAGCGATAAGCGATGGCGCGAGGTCCCCCTGATACACGCTGAAGCAGCGCGTTCCCCCTTTCAGGGCGGCGCAAGCTTTGCCTCCCTGTTTCAGACAGGGTGGAGCCGCCTTCCGGACCAGCTCCGACTGATTAAAATAAAGGCACCGTGTGTTCTGGAGGAGGTTGCCTCCCACGGTGGCGATGTTTCGGATCGGTGGGGCGGCCACAAGAGCGGCCGACTGGGAAATGGCGGCAGCGAGCCCTGAAATGTCCCGAGATTCGACGATCTCCCGCAAGGTGGTGGCAGCCGAGATGACGAGGTCGTCCTTTTTTCTCTTTATTCCTCTCAGGTCCGAAACGTTCTTAAGGGTCATTGCGTATTGAGGGCTGAGGAGTCTCTGCCTCAAGCGGTTTATTATGTCCGTCCCCCCCGCGATTATCCTTACCTTCCCCTTGTACCGGTCCAGCATCTCGATCGCCTCCTTGGCGCTTCGGGGCGAGAGATATTGAAAGGGGGGCAATCTCATTTTTTTCTTCCTCCTGTTTTTCCGACCGTTCGCACTTCCAATAAGTACTTGACAAACAAAAGTAGCCTTCACTATACTGGACGAATATGTGGTATACGGTATACCGTTCCCATATAGTACAAACAATAAGTTTTTTGTGTCAATCGAAAAAAGGAAAAGTGAAATTTTTATCAGCCTTTGGGATCACGCGGACAAATTCTCCTGGAGGGAGGGCATGATGGACGTTTTCAGAAACATGACGATGCTGTCTCTTGAGCAGGCGACCGTGCTCCCCTATTTGAGCTACCGTCTCGCCATGGACGGAATGCAGGTAATCAGGCTCGAACACCCGGTCTATGGCGACCCGAACCGGATGATTGGCGAGAACCGGCTTGGCGAGGAACGGATGAACACCTATTTTCTCGCGATAAATTCCGGCAAGAAGGCAATTACCCTCGATTTGGGATCAACGGAGGGGCAGGCTCTCTTCAAGGAACTGATCGTAAAGATGAAGGTCGATATATTTGCCACCAATCAGCTTCCACGGAATTACGAAAAATTGGGCATAGACTATGACACTCTGAAGGGGCTCAAAGAGGACCTCATCTGGGTCGGCATCACGGGGTTCGGGCCTGACAGCAACGAGGCGGCCTACGACCCGGTCCTCCAGGCAAGGGGCGGGTTGATGGAGCTCACGGGGAATGCGGGCGAGGAGCCCCACGTGCTCGGCATCCCCCTTCCTGATATGGGAACGAGCGAGCATGCCTACGGACTAGTGATGAAGGCCCTGTGCAAGCGGGCCCTCACCGGGCAGGGCGAGCGGATCGACGTCTCCATGTTCATGTCGACCACCTCCTGGCTCACAGTCGCCACCACGCTGACAAAATCTTTCGGCAAGAAGATCAGCCGGCGTGGAAACACGCACGAGTTCTTCGCACCTGTTTCCGTCTATGAGACCAAGGAAGGGTACGTCTACATCGCCGTAGGCAATGACCGGCAGTGGGCCTCTTTCACCAGGCTGCCCGGCTTCGAAAAACTGGCTAAGCCCGAATACGAGAAGAACGAGGGCCGGATTCTCGACATAATCAGCCTCAACGGTCAGATTAATGGGTGCACGAAAACGCGGACCACCGATGAGATGATCGGTCTGTGCAACAAGGCGACGATCCCTATATCGAGGGTCAACACCATCGAAGAGGTGCTCGAGGACCCTTACGTGTCGGCCTCCATGCTCACCGCAACAGACCCTGTGACGAAGACACGGATATGGATGGCGCCACCGCCCTACATGACATCGTTTCTCAAGGAGAACTGCCAAAGGATGACCTTCCCCCCACGCTTCGGTGAGCATAACCGGGAGATATACGGCGACATCCTTGGCTACTCCGAGGGGCAGATCGAGGCTCTCAAGACTAAGCAGGCGATCTAAAGAAGGAAGTGTGGTCTTGACCGATAAGGGACTCGCCGGGAAGATATTGGAGGGTGACGAGAAAAGCGCGGCCAGGCTCATTTCCCTCATCGAGGAAGGAAGCGCGGACGGGTACCGGGAGCTTTCGGCGCTGTTCCCGTGCACCACGGGCGCCCACGTCGTAGGCATCACCGGCCCGCCCGGGGCGGGGAAGAGCACGATCACCGGAAGAGTCGCGGCGGCCCTCTCGGCGCAGGGAAAGAAGGTAGGGGTCGTAGCGATCGACCCCACGAGCGCCCACGGCGGGGGCGCCTTTCTCGCCGACAGGCTGCGTATGAAGGATGCGGAAAAGAAGGGCATTTTCATACGGTCTATGGCCCATCGCGGCTATTCCGGAGGAGTTGCCAGGGCCGCGGCAGGCGCTGTCTGCGTGCTCGACGGCCTGGGCAAGGATATCGTCCTCGTGGAGAGCGTCGGCGCAGGCCAGACAGAAAAAGCACTTTTTTGTCTGTGCGACACGGTGATCGTTCTCTTTACCCCCGATTACGGAGACGAGGTCCAGCTCCTGAAGGCGGGGCTCATGGAGATAGGCGACATCTTTGTCGTGAACAAGGGCGACCATCCGGGGGCAGAAGATACGCAGCGGAGCCTTCTCATGTCGTCTCGAAATAATCAGAAAAAGGACGACTGGATCGCACCCGTCCTCGTCACGCGGGCAGACCGGGGCGAAGGCATCAATGAGGTGGTGGAGGCGATCGGGGCGCACCTGCACTTTATCTCCGAAGGAAGACGGGAGGACAGGAAGAAGGAAAAAGTTGGAGCCCTGATGATGGGTCTCCTCGAGGAGGAGTTGTGGAGACGGTTCGACACCGTCTTGAGGGATAACAGGGCGTGTATGGAGATCATGGAAGAGGCGATGAGCCGGAAGAGGGACCCTTACAGCGCTGTGGAGAGGATCATGGAAAAGAGCTTTGTCGGGATCGAGCCGGACGTACCTGATGCCCGAGGCCCCATCGCGCGAGACAGGATAAAGAAGCCCGGTCAACGCCATCATATGAGGAGGGGATAGTGGATTTTTCGCTTACGGAGGAACAGGAGTTCTTCAAGAAGATGATAACTGACACGGTCGACCGCATGATCGTGCCCAAGGCCAGGGAAATAGATGAGAAGGATGAGTTCCCGCAAGAGCTCTGGCAGGAGTTCGGCAAGCTTGGGCTACCTGGGCTTGCGGTACCCGGAAGAGATAGGCGGCATGAACGCGGACCCGGTGACGGCGATGATCTTCTACGAGCAGATAGCGAGGGGATCGGTCGGGTTTGCCCAGAGCGTGATCATGAACATTCTCATGGGCACCTATTTCATCTACCGCTTCGGCTCGGACGAGATAAAGAAGCGCTGCCTCTATCCTGCCATGAAGGGCGAAAAGATCGGTACCATGTGTTTTACCGAGGACCAATCGGGATCCGACCTGTCGGCCACGAGGACAACCGCATGGAAAGATGGAAAGGATTGGGTGCTCAACGGGACCAAGATGTGGATCACGAACGGCCCGATTGCCGATATGGCGACGGTACTTGCCACGACCGATCCTTCCCTGGGCGCCAAGGGTCTCAATTTTTTCCTCGTCGAGAAGGGTGACACCCGGTTTTTCCGCCGGTCAGGTGCTCGATAAGCTGGGCTGCAGGGGGACTATCACCGGGGAGCTGGTCTTCGACAACGTACGGGTACCCGAAGAGAATTTGTTAGGGACGGAGATTAACAAAGGGGTTGAATATCTGGGAGAGGTATTGGACGAGGTACGGGTAATGACGGGAGCCATGGCGCTCGGGATCGCGCAGGCGGCCCTCGATGAAGGCCTCGAATATGCGAGGAAGCGGGTCGCCTTCGGGAAGCCTATCGGTACGTACCAGCTCATCAGAGCCAAATTTGCCGAAATGGCCACCGAGATGGAGGCGAGCAGGCTCATGGTGTACTATGCAGCGTGGCGGATCAGGGAGAAGCTGTCGAGCCGCAAGGAAGCGGCCATGGCAAAGATGTTCGCCACTGAGACGTGCTGCATGGTCGTCGACGAGGTGACGCGCATATGGGGCGCCAATGGTTTTGCTCACGAGTATAATCCCCAACGCCACTTCAGGGACGCTCGTTTCCTGCTCTATGGCGGCGGCACCCACGAGATCATAAAGGATTTTCTGGGCAGGATGATTATAGGAAAGTTGTGACGAGGGGGCATCTTAATGAATATTGTCGTGCTGGCGAAGCAGGTACCCGATGCAGAGGCATTGATCGAGATAAGCCGTGAGGGTCGGAAACTGGAGATCGAGCAGAAGTTCGCCATGAGTTTTTTTGACGAATTTGCCCTGGAGGAAGCCCTCAGGATAAAAGAACGGCACGGCGGGCAGGTCAGGGTGATCACTCTCGGGGCAGGCAAGGCCACAGAGGCCCCGAGGAAGGGGATCGCCATGGGGGCGGATACGGCCTTTCTCCTCGACCACGAAGCCTTCCTCGACGGAGACGGGTACACGACCTCGCTGGCCTTGAGCAGAGCCGTCTCGAAAGAGGCATATGACATTATCCTCTGCGGGAAGCAGGCCGTCGATGACGATCGGGCCGAGGTGGGACCCATGGTTGCCCAGTTTCTGGGGTTGCCCCACGTAGGTTCTGTCGTGAAGCTTGATATTGCCGATGGGCAAGGCCATCGCCGAGTATCTCGTCGAGGGAGGCACGAAGGTGGTGGAAGTGCCCCTTCCGGCGGTGTTTACGGCGCAGAAAGGGCTGAATGAGCCAAGAGTGCCGCCGATCACCGGCGTGATGAAGGCCATGAGGGCCCAGATACCGAGGCTGACGCCGGAGGACCTCGATCTCGATCCGGCTCAGGTGGGTCTCGGCGGGGCAAAGGTGAAGATCGTCCGCTACCTCGCGCCAAAGAAGAGGCCCAAGGTGCGGCTCATAGCCGGTGAGCCGGCGGAGGCGGCACGTGAAGCGATCAGACTTCTCATGGACGTGGAAAGGGTTCTCTAAGGAGTCGGCCTGATGGATAAGATACTTGTATTCGTGGAGACAAAGGGAGATGAGGTGAGGAAGGCCTCTCTGGAGCTTTTGAGCGAGGTGAGGAGAACTCGCAGAGGCCGGACGTTATACATTGGAAGCCGTCACACTCGGCCAAATGTCCCCCGTGCTCAAGGAAAAACTCATAGGCTATGCAGATACGCTCGTCCATATCTCAGACCCTCTCCTCGATCCGTATACGCCGGAAGGATATGCCCTTGCCTTCGCCGCATATGCCCGTGAGTCGGCTCCGAAGATAATCCTGGCGGGGGCCACCCAGATGGGGCGTGATTTTCTGCCGAGGGTGGCAGTCCTCCTGGGGTGCGGGATCGTTTCCGATGCCACGGCTGTCAACTGGAACGAGGAGCCCGTCACGTTCGTGAGACCAATGTACGGCGGAAAGGTTTTGACGGAGGTCGCCTGTACCGATTATCCCGCTATCGTCACCACCAGGCCGAACGCCTTCGACGTCGTCGACCCCGGTGGAAGAATGGGCGAGTTCGTGGAGAGGCAAGCCTCCCTTTCTGGAGATCAGGTGAAGACCAGGGTGTTGCGGGTAGAGGAAAAGCCGAGGGGAAAAGTTGATCTTACGGAAGCGGATATCATCGTTTCGGGCGGCCGTGGCTTGAAGGCTGCGGAGAATTTTGCGCTTATCGAAGAACTCGCCGAGGTAGCCGGCGGCGCGGTGGGAGCAACCAGGTCCGTGGTCGATGCAAAGTGGCGGGACCAGGGGGACCAGGTGGGTAAGAGCGGGAAGACGGTCTCCCCGAAACTCTATGTCGCCACCGGGATCTCGGGTGCTATTCATCATATCATGGGCATGGATACGTCGAAGGTGGTCCTCGCGATCAACAAGGACCCGAACGCCATTATTTTTAACTACGCCGATTATGGCATCGTGGGTGACCTCTTCGAGGTGATTCCCGAGATGATCGCTGAACTGAAGAGGAGGCTCGCCAAATAGTCACTAGGTAAGGAAAGGCGCTCATTCAATTCGTGAGGCCGTATATGTACAAGTTTCAAGGGGTAGGGAGGATTAAACACGTGGGCACACAGAAGGCAGCAGACAAGATCAAACAGCCGCTTAACGGAATAAAAGCGGTGGGTAAGACACCTCCCATGGGGGAGTTGGCTTATGTCTCTTTGAAAGAGGCAATCGTGAAGGGGGATCTTCATCCGGGGCAGAGGCTCGTGGAGAGGGAATTGTCCGAGCAAATGGGAATCAGCAGGATACCTGTGAGAGAGGCCATCAAAAAGCTCGAGCAGGACGGTCTCATCGAGAAGCTGGAGAAGGGAGGCTTTACCGTAAAGAATCCTTCCAGGGAGGAGATCGAGGAGACCTACGGCATACGGGCGTGTATCGAGAGTTATGCGGCTGCCCTGGCCACCAGGCGCATGGATGCTTCGACCCTCGACAGACTGGAAGATAACCTCAAGAAGTACAGAAACGCTTTGACGAGAGGGAATATCGCCAGGATGACCCAACTGAACGACGAACTGGATGAGATCATTTACACGGCATCAGAGAGCAAGAAGCTTTATGGGCTCATAGGCAATTTTCGCGATTTTATCTCTCGCTACAGAAAAGCTCTTCTCAACTGCATAGACTATGCGGCAATTTCCCTCTCCGAGCATGAAAAGATCGTCCAGGCGATGAAGGAAAGGGACGAGGAAAAGGTTGAGAAGCTCGTCAAGAAGCATCTGTTGCGGGGCAGAGACATTGTGCTGAAGGAGATGGAATCCGGAAAGGAGACGCGATCTTGGAAAATCAAAAAAGCATAAGGGTGTTGATAGCCAAGCCCGGTCTCGACGGCCATGACAGGGGGGCAAAGGTGGTGGCCCAGGCGCTCAAAGAGGCAGGCATGGAAGTCATTTATACAGGCCTCCACAGGACCGTCGATCAGATCGTGAGGATTGCCGTCCAGGAGGATGTGGATATCATAGGGCTTTCGATCATGAGCGGCGCCCATCTCCCCATCGTCGAAAAGCTGATGAAGAAAGTGGACCAGGAAGGAATAGGAGAGAAGATGGTCATCGTGGGAGGTGTGATCCCGAACCAGGACGTGGGCCGGCTCAAGGCGCTCGGCGTTTCGGCCGTTTTCCCGGGTGGCGCCGGTTTTTCCGAGATCGTGGCTTTCATCAACGAACGCATGGGTCGGGCTTAGGAGGAATAATGGGAGTTGCGAAATATACCAAGGATCAGAAAGACCGCATCACGGACGTGCTGCTCCAGTCGGGCATCCACGTCAAAGCGGTCTACGGCCCTGCCGACCTTGAACGGGTCGGTTTGTCCTATGAGAAGGATCTCGGTGATCCCGGACAGTATCCCTTTACGAGAGGCATACACCCGGAAGGGTATAGGAGCAGGGCCTGGACCACGAGACAGTACACGGGCTTCGGTACGCCCCTTGAGACGAACGAGCGGTTCAAGCTGATGATAGCTCAGGGGCAAACGGGCCTGAACGTCGCTTTTGATCTGCCCACGCAGATGGGTTACGACTCGGATGACCCAATGTCCGAGGGTGAAGTGGGACGCGTGGGTATGGCGGTCGATTCGCTCCGGGATTTCGAGATAGCTTTTAAAGATATCGATCTCGAAAAGATAGGATCGGGCCTTACCATCAATGCCGTCGCCTCAATCATGCTCGCCATGTACCAGGCGATGGCCGAGAAGTTCGGTTACAGCCCGAAGGCAATTTCAGCGACGCCCCAGAACGATATCCTCAAAGAGATGATAGGCAGAGGGGCCTGGATTTTTCCTGTTGAGCCGGCGGTAAAGCTGATCGGGGACACCATCGAGTACTCCATGAACGTACTTCCCCGGACGAACCCGGTGAGCGTCTGCGGCTACCACATCAGGGAGTCGGGGGCGACACCCGCGCAGGAGATTGCATGCGCCATCCTCATCGCCAATGCCTATATCGACAATGTCCTGGCGAGGGGTTTCGACGCAGACGCCTTCGTCGGCCGGTTTTCCTTCAACCTCAACGTCTTCGGCAACATCTGGGAGCAGGTGGCGAAGTTCAGGGCGGCCCGTAAGCTTTGGGCGAGAAACCTGAAGGAGAAATACGGCGTCAAGAAAGAGTCGAACATGCAATTAAGGGGTCTCTTTGGCGGAGGCGGATATGGCCTCACAAAGGCGCAGCCCGAAAACAATATAATGCGCGGCGCCTACTACGCCCTTTCCGCCGCCCTCTCGGGCGCTCAGACCATCGCCTTGTGCAGCTACGACGAGGCTTATACGATTCCCACCCCCCATTCAGCCATTTTATCGTTGCGCACGCTGCAGCTTCTCATGGACGAGATAGGCCTGCGGGACACCGTCGATCCTCTGGCGGGCAGCTACTTCATCGAGACGCTGACCAAGGAGATGGAACAGAAGATCGAGGAAGAGATGGCGCGGATAGAGAAGGTAGGCGGAATTGTGCAGGCGGTGGCAACCGGCTACATTCAAAGGCTCGTGGCCGCACAAGCCTACGAGTTCGAAAAGGGTATCCAATCGGGTGAGCTTCTCAAGGTAGGGGTTAATATCCATACCGAGGGAGAAGCGAAAGACGTGGAGCTTCACGAGTACAATTGGGAATCGGCCACGACCCAGATTGAAGGACTGAAGCAGGTGAGACGGGAAAGGCATAACAAGGAGGTCGTGAAGAGTCTCAAGGAACTCGAAAAGGCGACCCGCGAAGGCAAAAATGTGATGCCCTTCCTCGTGAACTGTTGCAGGGCCTACGCTACGGTCGGTGAGATGACGGCTATTTTCAGGGATATTTACGGGGAGTTCGATGAGCCGAGCCTGTTCTAGGTAGATTTTGCTCGGCAAGATCTGCGTCACAAAAGGGGGTCGATATGGCAAAGAGCTTCATGCCCTTGCAGAAGACGGCAAAAGACTTGGCTGCTTTCCAGCTCGAAAGACTCCAGTGGACCGTGGGCCACACGTATCACGGCTCGCCTTTTTACCGGCGGAAGTTCGAGGAAGCGAACGTGACGCCCGACACCATACGGACGCTCGACGACCTGAAGCTCCTGCCTTTTACGACCACAGCCGACCTGAGGGACGGTTACCCTTTCCCGCTTCTGAGCGTGCCTTTGGATGACGTCGTGAGGATACACGCATCGAGCGGCACGACGGGAAAGAAGAAAGTCCTTGCCTATACGAAGAAAGACATAGACGACTGGGCCCACTTCTTCGCACGGTGCTATGAAATGGCGGATATGAGCACGTCCGACCGGGTCCAGATCTGCGTAGGCTACGGCCTCTGGACCGCGGGAGCGGGCTTCCAGAACGGATGCGAGCGCTTTGGCGCCATGGCCATACCCATGGGTCCGGGAAATCTGGACATGCAGTGCGAATTCCTCGTCGATTTCGGCACCACCGTCTTGTGCTGCACCGCATCTATGGGGTTGCTCATGGCGGAGGAGGTGGAACGGAGAGGGATTAAAGATAAGATCAATCTAAAGAAGGTGATATTCGGGTCGGAGCGGTCGAGCGACTCCATGAGGGCCAAGATTAAGGAGCTTCTCGGCGTGGAGCACATATTCGATATACCGGGGATGACCGAGCTCTACGGCCCCGGTACCGGCCTCGACTGTGTTCATCACCAGGGCATCCATTACTGGGCTGATTATTACATAGTCGAGTTCCTCGACCCCGACACGCTTCAGCCGGTGCCCGAAGGCGAAATCGGCGAGATGGTCGTGACGACGCTTCAAAAAGAGGCAGCCCCTCTCGTCAGATACCGGACGAGGGACCTCACGAGAGCCATTCCGGGCACGTGCGCCTGCGGCTCCATCCTGCCGCGCCACGACCGGTTCCTCGGACGCTCTGACGATATGTTCATTTTCAGGGCGGTCAACGTTTATCCCGGCCAGATCGACCACGTACTCTCGGCCATTCCCGGCATAGGGAGTGAGTACCAGGTCCACCTTACGCGCAGAGAGGATGGCAAAGACTACATGGCTATAAAGATCGAAAGGGGCAAGGATTGCGACGCCGGCGATGATGGGCGGTGCAAGAAGCTCATCGAGGTCGAGGTGAAGAAACAGATCATGGTGAGCTGCGAAGCCAATATCTGCTGCTACGGAGAATTGCCTCGTTCCGAGAAGAAGACAAAAAGAGTGTTCGACAAGAGAGACGGATAAGTAAGGTCAGCCGAGCGAAAGAGGAGGCATCATGATTCGGTACGAGTACTATAGGCCTGCTACCATCCAGGAAGCCCTCTGTCTCATGGAGAAGTTCAAGGGGGATGCGGTCTATATTGCGGGCGGAACCGATCTAATGGTTCTGATGAGACAAAAAAAGCTGAAGCCCAAAGTGCTCATATCCTTAAGAAACATAAAGGAGCTTTCGCGCAAAGATGGCCTTGCTATCGGTGCCGGGGTGACCCACAGGGAGATTGAGCAGGACGACGTGATCGAAAAGCGCTTCGAGGCGCTCCATGACGCGGTCTGTCGCCTGGGATCGACCCAGATCAGGAACGTCGCGACCATCGGGGGCAATATCTGTAATGCAGCCCCCTCGGCAGATACGGCATGTCCCCTTCTCGTCTTCGACACGGAGGCTGTGCTCGTGGGTGGCGGCCGCGAAAGGCGCGTCCCCCTGGATGACTTTTTTGTGGGGCCGGGCGCGACGCTCCTCCAAGAGGGCGAGATACTCAAGGAATTCACGATGTCGGATCCCCTTGAAAATACGGGATCGGCCTACATAAGACAGACGAGAAGAAACGCCGTGGACCTTCCCATAGTCTCCGTCGCCGTGAGGGTCACCGTGGACAGGAAAGATGTGCGCTGCAAGGACATGCTCTGCACCGCTGCACCGGCATCCGAGATACTCGCCCATTTTGAAGAAGAGGAGTTACGGTGCGAGGGCATAAGAATAGCCATAGGCGCAGCGGCGCCTCGCCCCATCAGGGCGAGGAAGGCTGAAGGAGCCCTCGAAGGCCAATTCATATCGGACGATACAGTCGCCGACGCGGCGAGGATCGCGGCCTCCGAATGCGCGCCCAGGGACGATATAAGGGGCGAGGCGTGGTATCGCAGGGAAGTGGCGGAGGTTCTTGTGCGCAGGGCCGTAATGAAATCCCTGGATCGGGTCTTGCGCCCGGACGAGATGGTTTATCCTGACCGGCTCTGGTAAGGAGGGAGGAATGAGGGAGGAATTGTCATTCGTACTCAACGGCGAGGAAGTGTCGGTGGAGGTGGAGCCCCACTGGACCCTTCTCCATCTGTTGCGCGAGGTATTCCAGCTGAAAGGAACGAAGGAAGGCTGCGGCGAAGGCGAGTGCGGGAGCTGTACCGTCGCGATAGATGGGAAGGCCGTTAATTCCTGCCTCTTCCCCGTGAAAGAAGCTGAAGGGCGAAGTGTGACCACCATCGAGGGTGTACAGGCATTGGACGGTGGCCTCCATCCCCTTCAGAAGGCTTTTATCGACCATGGAGCAGTGCAGTGCGGTTTCTGTTCCCCCGGCATGATCATGTCGGCCTATGCATTATTGCAGGAGAAAGTCGAACCCTCGGACGAAGAGATCAAGGGCGCCATAGAGGGCAATCTGTGCAGGTGCACGGGATACGTGAAGATTATCGAAGCGATAAGATCAGCCTCGAAGGGGGAGTGAGCATGGCGTTTGCTACTGTAGGAAAAAGGATCTCGAAGAAGGACGCTCCCGCCAAGGTGACGGGGAGTGCCTCGTTCATCCAGGATGTGGTACTGCCGGGGATGCTCTACGGCAAGATCCTCTACAGCAGGTATCCCCATGCGCGCATAAAGAGCATAGATACGACCAAGGCTGAAAGGCTGAAGGGCGTCAAGGCAGTCCTCACCGGGAACATGATCCCGGCCTTCACCTTCGGCGTGTATAAGGACAATCCGCCGCTTAAAGCGGGAAAGGTCTGTTCCCTCAGGGATGAGGTGGCAGCGGTTGCCGCCATCGATCCGGACATCGCGGAAGCGGCCCTCGACCTGATAGAGGTGGAGTACGAGGAGCTGCCGGCCGTGTTCGATCCCATCCAGGCGATGAAGGAGGGCGCCCCTCTTATCCATGAAGGCCATGTGGGGGGCAAGGAGAAGAAACCGACGAACCTGCTCAACCTGCCCTGGAACCTCGTGGCGGGTGACGTGGAGAGCGCCAGAAGAGAGGCGGCTTTCGTGGTGGAAGACACCTTCAGAACACAGTGGGTAACTCACGGCTGCCTCGGCACCAGCGGCTGCGTCGCTCAGTTCGATATGTCGAATAACCTGACCGTCTACAGCAACACACAGATCCCCTCTCTCGCCCAGAAGGACTTTGTCGAAGCCCTGGGCGTCTTCGGGCTGAAGAACAGGAGGGTGAGGGTCGTGCAGAGTGTGATAGGCGGCGCCTTCGGGAGCAAGCTCGATACCTACGCGTACGAATATATTGCCATTCTCCTCGCCATGAAAACGAGACGGCCGGTGAAGATCGTTTTCACCAGGGAAGAGGAGTTCCTCGCCACGTCGCCGAGACAGTGCACGACCACGCGGATCTCCCAGGGATGCACAAAAGAGGGGAAACTCCTCTTCAGGGACATGGAGATGATCCTCGATAACGGCGCCTATACGTCCTGGGGCGCCACGACCCCATCCGTGATGATGCTGCCCATATCCTCCCTTTATAAAGTACCGAACATCAAATACGTCGCAAAATGCGTCTACACGAACAACACTTACTGTCAGGCTATGAGGGGCTACGGAAACCCGCAGGCGACCTTTGCCATAGAATCCTCCATTGAGGAGCTCGCCCAGGAGGCGGGCATCGACCCTTACGAATTCAGGATGATCAACGCGAACGAGCCTGGAGAGACGACCCCTCAGCGTTTCAAGATCACCAGTTGCGGCATGAAAGAGTGCATGAAAGAGGTGAAGGAGAGGCTCGGCTGGAATGGTAAACGGCATGAGAAGAGCGGCCGCGGGTTCGGCATGGCCACACTCATACACGTAGGCGGAGGCGCCCGAGTTTACAAATCCGACGGCTGCGGGACGATCATCAAGGTCGATGACTACGGAAAGGTCGATGTTTTCACGGGCTCCTCCGACATGGGGCAGGGCTCGGAAACCGTCATAGCCCAGATTGTCGCGGAAGCCCTCGGGTTTCCCATAGACGACATCAACGTCATCAATAACGATACCGACGTCTGCCCCTGGGATGTGGGAGCCCATGCGAGCCGTACCACCTTTGTCGCGGGCAATTCGGCCCTCGGGGCGGCCAGGGAGATCCGCCGGCAGATCCTCGAGACGGCGGCGGCGGCGCTCGCCGAGGACCCCTCAGGGCTCGATATCGAGGAAGGCACCATATTCGCGAAGCACAATAAAGAAAAGAAGATATCCCTCGCCAAGGTCCTGCGAAACGTGCACTACATGCCTGGTGGGAAGATGCTTATGGCCGACTACTTCTACGATCCGCCCAACGAGAACTTCGACCGCGAGTTCAAGGGCAATCTTTCGGTCTCCTATGCATACGGCGCCCACGGGGTAGAGGTCGAGGTCGACAAAGAGACGGGCCAGGTGCGCATCATCAATTATGTGGCGGCCCATGACGTGGGCAAGGCCCTCAATCCCATGCTGCTTGAGGGACAGATATCGGGTGGCGGCGCCATGGGTCTCGGTTACGCGCTCATGGAGAACATGGTCTACAAGGACGGCAGGTTGATGAACCAGAACTACCTGGACTACAAGATGCCCACTGTGAGGGATATACCACCCATGCAGGCGGTGATTGTCGAGACGGATGAGCAGGACGGCCCTTACGGCGCAAAAGGAATCGGCGAGCCGGGCCTCGTGCCGACCGCGCCCGCCATCGCCAACGCCATCTATGATGCGGTGGGGGTAAGGATACGGGACTTGCCTATCACGGCGGAAAAGATTCTTGCCGCGCTGAAGGCGCAGAAAAAGGAGACCTAGATGGAGGACAAGTACTACCGCCTGGGCTGTGACATTGGGGGAACTTTCACGGATTTTGTCCTCCTTGACGACAAGACAGGACAGATAAAGACCGGTAAGTGTCTCACCACACCCAGAGACCCTTCGGACGCGGTGGAACAGGGAATCAGGACGCTTGAGACCGCGACGCCGGGGTTCGTCCCTAAACTCCACGAGCTGATTCACGGGACCACGCTCGTGATCAACGCGATTATCGAGAGGAAGGGCGCCAGGACTGCCCTCATCACGACAAAGGGTTTCAGGGACGTCCTCGAGATCGGAAGGGAGATGCGGTATGCCCCTTACGATATCTTTGCCGAATTCCCAAAGCCCTTGATCGCGAGGAAATACCGGTTTGAAGTCGATGAGAGAGTCAGAAGCGACGGGACCGTGCTCAAGGCCCTCGACCCGGAAGAGGCCCGCCGTCTCGTGCGGACACTACCCGAAATGGGTATCGAGTCGGTGGCGGTCTGCCTGCTCAATTCTTTTGAGAATCCTGCCCACGAGCTGATGCTCCAGGAGATCATCGAGAAGGAGGCTCCCGGCATACCGGTTTCCATCTCGTACCACGTGCTGCCCCAGATCAAGGAGTATGAAAGGACGAGCACCACGGCCACAAATGCCTATGTGAAGCCTCTCACCGGAAGGTACCTGTCGAAGCTTGCCGGAAGGCTCGATTCGATAGGTTTTAAAGGAAAACTCTTCATCATGCTTTCGAGCGGCGGCGTTACCTCCGTCGAGACCGCCGCTCAATTCCCGGTGAGGATTATCGAGTCGGGTCCGACCGCCGCAGTCATTGCCGGCCAGTACTATGGCAAACACTTCGATATCCCGGAAATGTTCTGCTTTGACATGGGCGGCACCACGGCCAAATCGTGTTTGATACAGAAAGGGGTTGCCGGCGTCGTCCCCACCTTCGAGGTAGGCCGCGTCCAGAGGTTCATGAAAGGGAGCGGACTCACTATCCAGGTGCCTGTCGTCGACCTGATGGAGATCGGCGCGGGTGGCGGCAGCATCGCCAAGGTGAGCAGGATGGGCACGCTTCACGTGGGCCCCGAGAGCTCGGGCGCGGACCCCGGACCTATCTGTTACGGCAGGGGAGGAGTCGACCCGTGCGTCACCGACGCCGACCTGCTTTTGGGGTATCTCGACGAGAACTACTTCCTCGGAGGAGAGATGCGGCTCGACAGGGAAGCGGCGCGCCGCGGGGTCGAGGAGCGGATTGCCAAGCCCCTCGGGGTCTCCTACGTGAAGGCCATTTGGGGCATCCACGATCTGATCAACGAGACCATGGCGGGAGCGGCAAAGACCCACATCGCCGAAAAAGGGGGAAACCCGAAGATCGTCACTATCGCGGCCTTTGGCGGGGCGGGTCCGGTTCACGCGTACGGTCTTGCCAGGAAGCTGGGCGCCCCTCGCCTGCTTGTCCCCCCGAACGCGGGAGTCGGCTCGGCCCTCGGCTTTTTCACCGCCCCCCGGGCGTTCGATCTCCTCAGGAGCCACAAAATCTCCCTGAGGTCGGCCCATTTCGACGACATCGAGCGGATCTTCGCCGCCCTGGAGGCAGAGGCCGCCCAAACACTCAGGAAAGACGCCGAAGGAGAATCGATCCGTTTCGAGAGGTCCCTCGACATGCGCTTCGTGGGACAAGGTGCGGAGACGAACGTGCCCATTTCGGACGGTCCCTTCTCGAAGAAAGAGAAGAGGGAGATCCGCCGTTGCTTCGATGAAGTCTATGAAAAGTTATATGGAAGGACTTATCCCGATTCCGAGGTGGAGTTCATCAATTTCAAGGTGAGGGCGAGCCTCCCTGAGAAGCTGCTGCAATTACCGAAATTGGAAAAGAAGAAGGGGCAAACCCTCGACGGGGCAACCAAGGGGAAGCGGAACGCTTACTCCCCCGTCTCGGGGGACTTTATACCCCATACGGTGTACGATCGTTACAAATTGTATCCGGATGCGACCTTTCGCGGTCCCGCCATCATCGAAGAGAAGGAATCGACCCTCATTGTTGGAGAGGGCGGCCTGGCGCGGACGGACGAGTTCGGATTCTTGTGGGTTGATCTGGAGGAGGCGTGAAAATGGCAAAGACCTTCGACCCTATTACCCTGGAAATCCTGTGGCGCAGACTGATCTCCATCGTCGATGAAGCAGACGGTACGGTTGCCCGTACCGCCTTTTCAAGCCTGCTCCGCGATGCCCATGACTACACCTGCATGTTTACCGACAGGCAAGGAAGGGAATTGGCCCAGGGTTCTTTCGCCACTCCCGGCCAATCGGGGGCGATGGCCTTGGGGATCAAGAACCTCGTCAACAGCCTCACGCCCGACGCTTACAGGCCGGGGGACATCTTCATCACGAACGACCCCTGGGCCCTGGCGGGCCACCTCAATGACGTCTGTGTCATGGGTCCCATTTTTTACGAAGACAGGCTGGTCGCCTTTACCGCCTGCGTTTTCCACCACTCCGACATCGGAGGCCGCGTTTCATCGGACAACCACGAAGTATTTGAGGAAGGTCTCTTCATTCCCCTCGTCAAGCTCTATAACGAGGGGGTCCTCAATGAGTCGGTACTCGAAATGATCAGGTGGAATGTGCGCACTCCCGATGAGGTGGTCGGCGATATCAGGTCGCAGATCGCGGCAAACCACGTGTGCGCCGAGAAGATATGCCAGATGCTCAAGGAAAACGGGCTCGACGATCTCGACGACCTGGCAGATCAGATCATCAGCCGCACAGAAAAAAGCATGAGGGAGGAGATCGAAAAGATCCCTGACGGGGTCTATCGGGCCGAAGGCATCGTGGAGCAGATGAAAGGCAGGGGAGATGTCCTGATCAAGGCTGCTATCGAGGTGAAGGGGAGCGATATCGCGGTCGACCTCGCCGGCTCGTCCCCGCAAGTGGATTGGGGCGGGAACGTGGTATTCAATTTTACTTATG
>CAVVPU010000094.1:0-10447 GCA_963750015.1 uncultured delta proteobacterium
CGTAGACCTCCACATAGATGACCTCGCCCGCCTTGGTGACGCCCCTGAATTCTTTGTGCGCCGTGGTCGATGCTTCACCCGAGAGCCGACTCGCAATCTCCCGCTCCAGCTCGTGCCACTCCTCGATCGGAATCAGGTCTTGCGGCCCTTTTCGGTCCATCAGCTCTTCAACGGTATAGCCGAAAGTCTCCGCGAACCTTGAATTGGCGTATCTGAAAAGCCCGTCCTGAATGAGAAAGACGCCGGTGAGAGATATTGACTTTTCCGCCAGGTCCCTGAACCTGTCTTCAGACTCCCAATCGAAACGGTGTTTGACTGGTGCGCTCTCTTCAGTCGGTGATATTTCCCTCATCAGGCCGATATAGCCCGCGTGCGCACCATCCGGACCCCTTATCGGCGCTACGCAGCTCTCCACCCTGACGACCCTGCCGTCCCTCCTTTGAAAATCCCATAACTTCCGGGCCGCCTCACACGACTCTGAGGCGGGCAGCAGATTTCTTAGAAGCGTCCGGTCTTCGCCCAATAGACGGGTGAGCCCGATGAGCGTCTGGTCGACCTCTGTCTCCTCGAAACCGACAAGACTAAGGAACGCTTGATTGTAGGCGACGACCCGCGAGTTAGGATCGAGAATCAAAGCCGCCTCGGCCATATTCTCGATGAGCGCTCGATAGCTCTCCCGGGCTCCCTCGACGGCCTTTTCAGTCTCCCTCAAGGCCGCCCCGGGCTCTATAGTGACCATAATAGTGTCGCTTGTTAAGGAGGCGGCCCTCAGTCGGACGCGGCTGTGCCCACTGTTCTTACGAGAAATGGTGAGCTGCCTGTCGATGACAGGCCCGCCCCAGCCATCCCATGATTTCGCCCCTGACGATAGTCCCTCGACCACCGCCGAACAGATGTCTTTGCAGACAGCCTGATCCGCGCGGACGTCCTCGACCGTGTATCCCGTAATACTCGTACACTCGTGGTTGAGGTAGAGGCAGGCGCCTCTACCGTCGAAGATCATGATCCCTACAGGGATGCTATCGAGGACGGTAGAAAGCATGCTCTGACCGTATCGAAGAAATACTTCCAGGGGCTCTTGACCCATAGACCTCTTTAGCGGCCATCGCTTCTTCCGATCACGCCCGGGAGATTCTTGGCCGTTCCAGGTTATTTACTATTCAGTGCGACGCGGGATTCCAAAAGAACGCCCATATTTTTACAGTTTTGCAAGCGCAATTCAACGACAATTATTCCGTACAAAGAGTCTACAAGAATCGGCGTCTCGACCGCACCCCATGAAGCCCTCACGGCTGCCGTCCATCCTCTTAAACTTTCTATCATTGTTATACTAAGCAGCACAAAAAGTCAAGGAAAATCGATTCGGCTAGGGTGAACGGCGGGTCTAAAAGCTGATGACGCGGCTTACGCTCATGATGGCTTGTCCGGAGAATGGCGTCGCCCGAAGGGATTACAGCCCAAAATCATATATCGAGCAGCCAGCGCTCCTTGATGACACCCGCATCGTTGAAAAGCACAGGCCTGCCTTTGTTGTATGCCGCATCCGAGGCTTCATACGCACGGATCTCTCCGTCCACCACGTCGTTCGGCTGGAGCCAACCCTTTCGGGCCAAATCTTCATCTATCGGCCGTTTGACCATGGGTCCGTACTCATAGAACTTTTTTATCCGTTCGACTTCTTCCTTCGTAAGCTTTTCAAGCGGTTTACTCATGATCGAACTCCGTAATCATTCATTGAATTCTTCCGACAGCGGATCAATACTGCTTCTTTGAGAAGTGTAAGAACGGGACTCCGGGGAAGCAACCGCGTCAAGATGTTCTTCTTCGCAATGGCCCGCACGCAATCCTATCCCCTGGCCCTCTATCTTTCGATCGATGATCGCGGAGATACAGGATAATCTTTTTTCTCAATGTTTCGAGACGCCATGGATCGGCCGGCTCGCGCATTGTGCGTGAGCCGGCACATTTCAAGCCTTATGCTGGAGTCCCGGAAAGTCTTATTCCGATTTCTTGACGTTCGCCGCGGCCAAACCCTTCGGCCCTTTGACGATATCGAACTCGACTCTCTGCCCTTCCGAGAGGGACTTGAACCCGTCGCCCATTATAGCCGAGTGATGCACAAAAATGTCCTCGCCGCCCTCCTGGGCGATAAAACCGAAGCCTTTCGAGTCGTTAAACCACTTCACTGTTCCCTGCGCCATCTTCTCCCACCCCGTTATAGTGATATCTCAAAACAATTTGTCCATGACCTTATCCCATTAACCGCTTGAAAGTCAACAAAAAACGGCCTTTACACCGGGCAGGAGTTGTCGTAATCTCATATAGGTCGGCTTCGCGGACCAGCGCAGAGAAAGTTGGTCAAGAAGGCGTGAAGAAAAAACTACAACGGGTGAGGATATAAACCTTGGGCTACAAAATTTTCGTCGATGGACAGTCGGGAACCACAGGCCTTCAGATACATGACAGGCTTCGCAGCCGGGCAGACATAGAATTGCTTCAGATTCCCGAGAAGCAAAGAAAGGACCCCGGGGCCAAGCTCGAATTCTATCGCCAGGCGGACATCGCGATCCTCTGCCTGCCCGACCAGTCATCGAAAGAAGCGGTCGAGCTGGCCAGAAACGAAAAGGTGAGGATAATCGATGCGAGCACGGCATTTAGAACGGCTCCCGACTGGGTTTACGGCCTGCCGGAGCTTTGCCCCCAGCAGCGCGATCTTATCAGGAAAGCCTCATTTGTCTCGATCTGCGGCTGCCACGCCACAGGCTTCATACTCGCCCTGCGTCCCCTCGTCTGTGCAGGGGTCGTCCCCGCAGACTATCCCGTGACATCCCATTCGGTGACCGGATACAGCGGCGGAGGCAGGCAGCTCATAGAAGCCTTCGAGGGTGAGCCTGGACGCATCCTGCCGAGCAGGCCTTACGCCCTCGGCCTTGCCCACAAGCACGTGCCGGAAATGCAAAAGTACGCCGGCCTCACGTGTGCTCCCCTCTTCACTCCTGTGGTAGGCCACTTCTATCAGGGGATGATAGTTATGGTGCCCCTCGTGGTGCGCATGCTCTCCAAGAAGGTAACCCCCGAAGCGGTGAGGGACGTCTTGTATAAGTATTACGAAGGAGAGCCTTTCATCCGCGTCTTCCCGGCCAATGCAGAGGCCGAGCTGAAAGGCGTCTACCTCTCTCCCACTGAACGCAACGGGACCAACATGGTCGATCTGTTCGTCTTCGGTCATGAGGAGCAGATACTCGTGGCTGCCCGGTTCGACAATCTGGGCAAAGGGGCCTCGGGCGCGGCCGTCCAGAGCATGAATCTCATGTTGGGAACCGATGAGACGAAGGGCCTCATCTGACCGGCGATTACCGCGTGACCTTCGACATTCTCTATAGTCAATGGGCGTGGAGGCCGATACGCAACTGTCCGGGCAGATACAGACTCATCGACGTCGCTTGCGACCTGCCCATAGAGAAACTCGTGGGCACGTCAGTCGTGGTGATGCGATTCTCCGTCGATACCGCACCGGATGAGGTACTCGTCGTGCCTCTCGACCGGGGCGGGCTCATCAGCTACAAGCGGCTTAACGGCACATACCTCCATACCCTCAACGATCCCGACGGGTTCGCACGAAAGCTTCGCCAGCTCGGGATAGAAGAGGCTTGAGAGGATTTTCATCGATTCCATTTCTCGAATGCTTTCCGAAAGTCGTCGGTAAAGCCGTAATGCGCGGTAAAGAGGCACTTCACGCCCTGCAGAATGGCGATCCTATTCAGGGATTTCTTCTGGGTGGCTGTATCCATGTTGAAGAATGGGTTGAATACGTCGACCCGGCCACTCTTCAGGCTCAGGCTGTCCCCCGTGAAAAGTAATCCTTCATTCACCAAATAGCACGTGGAGCCGGGCGTGTGCCCCGGGGTCAGTATCGACCTTATACTGATGTCGCCGAAACGCATTTCCACATCGTCTTCGATCTTTTCGTAAGGGCCGGCAATCTTGTTTCCGAATATGAAGAAACGGTGGGTCTTACCATTGAGCAACGCTTCTTCCGGCCCCGAAATATAGACTTTGGCTTCTCCGAAGAGCCTCAAAGCGCCCGCGTGGTCGCGATCGGTGTGGGTTAAAAAGACGGCAATGACCTTGTTCTTGTCGATATTCATCCTGATCAGCTCCCTCTCCACGCCGCTCAGGTTTTGGCCTGCGTCTATCGCGATGTATCGGTCCCCCCTTTGGATGAGGTAGAAGTTCATGTGGCCGTCCCTGACCGCATAGACATTGTCCAGGATTCGTCCGGAAGGGAGAGGGCTCAGTTTTCGCAGCTCCAGTCTCAACCTCAGTATAAAGGCACAGGCGACTACAACAAGCAGAGCGACTGCAGACGACACGCCTATGAGCCAATTCATCCTTCCTGCCTCCCTTGCACAGCCATTCCGTGACCCATCCCGTTCCCTTCGCCGCAGCCGGAAGGGAGAGGCTCACGTCCGGACTTTGAGCCTCCGGTCAATCCCCTATCTAGCACTTGCTGAACCCGCAACCCTCGCACTTCTGACACCCTTCCTGAACTACGAGGACACTCCCACATTCCGGGCAGGTTTCATGGGACCCGTTCACGTCGAGCTTCCTGAAGGCGCGCAGGATGGCATAGGTGGGGCTCACGACGCTGCCGTACTTCTTGTTCGCGTCCTCGATCTGCTGGAGAAGCAGCTTCGCAGGCACTCCGCATCTCAGGGAGATCGAGAAAATCCTCGCGAGGGCCTCGTACACCTCTGAATGCTTCGACTCTACGGGCGTGTTGATGAAGACCTCGAAGGGCTTCTCATCGAGTATGGTGACGCTGATGTGGACCGTCCCTTCGGAAGTCTCTATCTCCAGTCCCTTCTGGGGCTTTATCTCGGGCATCTTCATCGGTTCCATGACGGTTACACAAGAACTTTTGTTTCCCGAAGTGATAACCTGGTTCTCCCTGCTGCCGTCGCGGTACACTGTGAGACCTTTGCAGCCGAGCTCGTAGGCAATGAGGTAGGCCCTCTCCACTTCTTCCCTCGTGGCGCTCATCGGGAAGTTTATGGTCTTCGATATGGCGTTGTGTGTGTGCTTCTGAAAGGCCGCCTGCATCCGCACGTGCCATTCGGCGGGAACATCATTGGCCCTCACGAAATAATCGGGTATCGGGGTGCCCGGATGCTCCCTGAGCCACTCCTCGTAAGCCTGGTTCGTGTTTTCATACTCGGTGTCCGCCCTTCTTTCTATGGTCTTGAAGTCAAAAATCGGCTCGATGCCGCCATTGACCCTGGCCATGATAGAAAGGGTTCCCGTGGGTGCTATGGTCGTAAGTGTCGCGTTTCGCACCTTGATGCCCTCATGCCACCACTTGGAGCCCTCCCAATTGGGAAAGGGTCCCCGCTCTTCAGCAAGCTCCATCGAGACTTTCACTGCCTCCGCGGTGATAAATGACATAACCTCTTCCGCCAGGGACAAAGCCTCTTCCGAGGCGTAGTGGATGCCCAGTTTGATGAGCATATCTGCCCATCCCATCACGCCGAGACCGATCTTCCTGTTGGACTTGTGCATCTCTTCCACCTGGGGCAAAGGATAGTCCTGTTTGTCGATGATATTATCGAGCATGAGGACTCCCGTCCTGACGGTCGAGCGCAAGAGCTCCCAATCGATCTTTTTCGCAGGAAGGACCATCGTGGAAAGGTTAACCGAACCGAGCACACAGGCTTCATAGGGCAAGAGCGGCTGTTCTCCGCAAGGGTTGGTGCCTTCGAAGAAGCCGACGTGGGGCGTCGGATTCGACTGGTTGGCCCTGTCGATAAAAAAGACCCCCGGCTCGCCATTGCGCCACGCCCCCTCTATGATCCTATCCCATATTGTCCGGGCCTTCACCTTCCTGTGCACCTTCCCGTCGAAACGGAGATCGAAGTTCCCGTGCTTCAGCACCGCATTCATGAATTCGTCGGTAAGGGCTACGGAGAGGTTGAAATTGCTGACGATACCGTCGTTCTCCTTGAGACCGATGAACTCGAGAATGTCGGGGTGGTCGACCCGGAGCATCCCCATATTGGCGCCCCGCCTGGTCCCGCCCTGCTTCATCACCTCGGTGCTCGTGTTATAAATCTTCAGAAATGAACAAGGACCGCTCGCGATGCCCTGGGTCGTGCCTACCGTCTCACCGGCCGGACGGAGGCGGGCGAAGCTGAAACCGGTTCCGCCGCCCATCTTGTGGACAAGGGCCGCGTGCTTGGCCGTATCGAAGATCGACGCCACCGAGTCCTCTATGGGAAGTACGAAGCAGGCGGACATGGTAAAGGACCTCCTGCCCGCATTCGTGAGGGCCGGCGAGTTGGGAAGGAACAGGCAATCGTGAATGACCCGGAAAAATGCCTTTTCCTGGTCTTCGCCCTCAGCCAGGGCCTTCGACACCCTTGTGCAAAGTCCGGCCCAATCCTCGACTGGATTCCCCTGTTCGTCCTTCCAATAATACCTCTCCCGCAAGATATCTTCCCTCACCCTTCTTCTCCTCCCTCTTCCGATCCCGGTCCTTACCTTTCGCGGCCGCTCGCTTCTCGGATCCTTCCAGGCGCGCGGCCAAACCACCCCCCGTCGGCCACCCTCCGGGCTGACTTATAAAGCCGGTGGCACGACTCGACTGCTACTATATATTGGGGCGGTCTTACCTTAATCCGCTATATGTTGTGGTATATTGTTATCTTCCGGCTTGCCTTTTGTCAATCAAATTATTGGGGCGCAATTAATGGGGCTCGCGGCTGCTTAATGGGGCTCGCGTCGCCCCCTCCGTGGGCAAAGCCCACGGAGCCACCCCTTCAAAAAAAGGAAGGACCGCCGCAGGCGCGCACTCCCTGTTCCCGTGGAGTTGTTGAAGGGGGACAACTGCCACGTCTCGCAACCTATCAGAAGGGTGAGCTTGGCCATTGCTGGGGCGTGTCGCCGCGGGCGCGCCCCGCCCTGGGGCGCTTTCCGGCCTACGAGGCGTAGGCCTTCTGCACTATCCTGAGCACGTCCGCCTTCTCCAGCTTGACGGGCAGGAACATGAAACAGACGTCTCCCATCATGCTCTCGGCCAGCCGGTCGAGGTCGGATTCCTTGATGTTCAGTTGCTTCAGAGTGGGCACGCCTATTTCCTTGCTGAAAGCGACAACCCTCTCGGCCACACGGGCGCCCAAATCGGCAGGAGCAAGATTCCCGGCCAGCTTGAGACCCATCAATTCTCCTACCCGGCGCACTTTCTCCGGCATGAGGCCGGCCGCAATCTCGATAACCCCTGGTTGGGCGATGGCGCAGCCGATTCCGTGGGGAACGTGGTGGGCCGCACCCAGGGTATGGCCGAAGGCGTGGCCGAAGTGCGGCGTGGCGTCGGCAAATGACATTCCTGCGATCATGCAGGCGAAGCTCATGTTCGTCCGCGCCTCGATATCGAACCCGTTTTTGACCGCTGTGGGGAGGTACCGGGCTACAAGCTCTATACTCTTCTCTGCGAGCACATCCGACATTATGTTGCGGACTCCCGAGGTATAGGCCTCGAGGGCATGGGCAAAGGTGTCCATGCCGGTGGCCGCCGTAATGGCAGGCGGCATACCCAGAGTCAACAGGGGATCGACGATAGCCAACGTCGCCACGGTGGCTTCGCCCTTTACCCCGCCTTTCGTGTTGTTCTTGGTGTTAGTGATCACGGAGACACTCGTGACCTCGCTCGCCGTTCCCGATGTGGTGGGAATGAGCACCAGCTTCTTTCCGGGCTTGTGGCCGGGCGCTCCCGGTCTAAAGTAATAGTCCAGGATCGAGCCGGGGTTTCCCAGCAGCACGTTCACCGCCTTTGCCGTATCGAGCGTGCTCCCTCCCCCGACGCCTACCACGCCGTCGACCTGCTCCTTTCGTGCGAGCGCACCGCACTCATCCACCATGGGATCGGGCGGGTCGGGCAACACACCGCCGTAGCGCACAACCTTCAACCCGGCCCTTTCAAGATTCTCTATGACGGGGCCCACGATACCTGCGTCTTCGACCCCTTTGTCGTAAACGCAAAGCACCTTCGAACAACCTAGTGCCCTGGTCTTCTCTCCTACTTGGTCGGCTGCATGTTCTCCAAAAAGGACCTCGGATTTGGAACTGATCGTAAACAGCACAATGCCACCTCCTGGGATCTGTAGATTGTCCTAAGACACGTCAGTATTCAAAATATACAACAGGAACGGCCCGTTTGACAGGAAATTCCAAGGAGCAATCAGTTAATGGGGCTCGCGTCGCCCCCTCGGCGAGCATAAGCCCGCCGAGCCTCCCCTTCATAAAAAGGAAGGACCGCCGCAGGCGCGCAGTGCGCACTCCCGTGCATCTGCCGAATAGAGGCAATTATCCGGGCTCGCAGCAGATGCCGGGGGGGCTCGCATGGCCTCAGTGCTGGTGAGGCGGCCCACAGGCCGCCTTCTAACTGGGTTGTTATCCTATGAAGTGCCCAATTGGCCCAGCCGGGGGACAATTGGGATTGTTCTTCGGCGGCCTACAGGGTCGCCTTTTGGATGGGTTTTCTATCCTATGTACTCCTACTGGGTTTGGCCCACGTAGGGCCGAACCCAGTGTGGAGTGGAGAGCCGCATGGGAAGAATCGATGAGATGTGGATGACCTGTCGTGCCTCATTGCCCGCAGCCGTACTCGATGTACGGCGGATGGGCATGAGGTGCGGCAGGGCGCCGCAGATCGCGATTCTTTCTATGCGGCTCTCCCTTACCCACATAACCATTTCCGACAGTCCTTTGCTCTTGTCTTTGCTCTTCTCTTTGCTCTTGCCATACTCTCGCTCTTAAAGCACTTCGTGAGCCGAGGCACCGACATCCTCAGGATGTGCTAAACTACAGGTCATGACCCGGCAATGGCAGCACCACGACTATTGGCAAAGATGAGGAGCCTTAATCCTTCGCCATGATCATTTCGGCGAGCCGCAGAACCGACATCCCGGCTTTCTACTCCGACTGGTTCATGAACCGGATCAGGGAGGGCTATGCCCTGGTCCGCAACCCCTTCAACGCCCGCATGGTCACGCGCGTCAATCTCTCGTGCGCCAATGTGGACGCCATCGTCTTCTGGACGAGAAACAGCCGGCCTCTGCTCAAACACCTCGATGAGCTCGATAGAAGCGGCTACCGATACTATTTCCATTACACCCTCAACGGTTATCCTTCTACCCTGGAGCCACGAGTCCCTCCTCTTCAGGATGGCATAGCCGCATTCAAAGAGCTGAGCAAAGCCGTGGGAAAAGAAAAGGTCATCTGGCGATTCGACCCTATAATCCTCTCCGATATCACCTCCGAAGAGTGGCTATGTGAAAGGTTCGAGTCACTCGCCCGGGATCTTCATCCATTTACCAGCCGCGTGAATATAAGTTTCGTCGATTTCTACGGGAAGGTAGCGCGGAGGCTCAACAGAATTACCGAGAACAGCGGAGTGCGGTTCTACGACATCCGCGGGGACGCTGAAAGACTTCTTCGGATCGCGTCCCGCCTGTCCGGAATTGCCCGTTCCCGGTCGATGGAAATATCCGGCTGCGCCGAAGACGTCGACCTCACGCAGGCAGGAATAGCCTCGGGCAAATGCGTAAGCGACGAGCTCGATATCGACCCTCTTCGGCATCACTGTGAGCGCCGAGAAAGACCCCTATCAGAGGAAGGCCTGCCAATGCGTAAGCAGCAGGGATATAGGACGGTACGACACCTGCATCCACGGCTGTGTTTACTGCTATGCCTCATCAGGCACTCAGGCGTGCGCGCGAAACAAGGCGACCCATGACCCGTTGGACGAGGCCATGTGAGGCCATAAAGGTGAAGAATGATGACCGAAACAAGAAGATGGGACTTACGGAAAACCGATTACCTGGAGCGCATGAACGCCGCGGCACCCTTCGTTCGTCACGGAAAGGTGATAGAGGCCTCAGATGTGACGAAGGTGCTCGAAGCCGTTATACGCCCTTTTGACCGGGTCAACATAGAGGGCAATAATCAAAAACAGGCAGATTTCCTCGCCGAATGTCTGAAAAAGTGCGACGTGGCCAGGGTCCACGACCTTCACATGGTGCAGTCGGCGGTCCCCCTCGCGGCCCATCTCGACCTCTTCGAGCTCGGCATCGCTAAGAAGCTCGATTTTGCCTTCGGGGGGCCCATGTCCGGTCGGATTGCCCAATTCATCAACGAAGGCAAGCTGGAATTGGGCGCAATCCATACCTATCTCGAGCTTTTCGCCAGGTATTTCATCGACCTGACCCCCCGGGTGGCGCTAGTCTGCGCTTACGAGGGAGACAAGGAAGGCAACCTCTACACCGGGTTCAATACCGAGGATACCCCCGTGATAGCGGAAGCAACGAGGTTCCGCCAGGGAATCGTCATCGCCCAGGTCAACAAGCTGGTAGACAAGGTGTCCCGTGTCGATATCCCGGGCGAGTGGGTAGAC
>CAVVPU010000095.1:0-4805 GCA_963750015.1 uncultured delta proteobacterium
TTGGGATCCTACGAAGCCTGCTGTGATGAACGTAACCAGGAACAACGGTATCATCAACTTTTTCATGGTGCTCCTCCTAATGGGTGGAAACCCCTATGGACTTTGATGGTACTTAATGCATATTGAGTACCACAAGGCAGAGGAACATGGCAACTAAAAAAATTCGTAACGGTTTATAAATCAGTACGACCCATTGACCGGAAGAGTCTCTTGGATTGGAATACCGGAAGATTTCTCACTCCAGGCTAAGGCTCCCTCACCAGGTCTATAATCGTCACCTCAGCAGGCGCAAGAAAGCGGAAAGGCGGACCCCAGGTGCCCGAGCCCCTGCTGACGTAGAGCGAAGAGTCTTTGTCGAGGGAATAGAGACCTTCGATGAAATGGTAGAAGATGCGCGTGAGAAGAATGAAAGGGAATACCTGGCCGCCATGGAGGTGACCGGAGAGCTGAAGGTCGAAAAGGCCCAGGCTTTCCCGGTCCACGTCCGGGCGGTGTTTCAACAAGAGGGTGAAGATCTCTTTCGGGACCCGGGAGAAGACTGCCTTAGCCTCCCCTTTTCCGGCGGAGCTGTAGCCGGGGCTGGCGGAATCGTCGACACCAACGATATTGATGGCGCCCGATAAGGTCAATGCTTCTCCTCTAAGCAGGTGGAATCCGGCCTTTCTCGTAAAGGCCAACGCAGAATCGAGACCTGCGTAGTACTCGTGGTTTCCCGTCACTGCAAACTTTCCGTACCTGGGCTGAACTGTTTCGAATAATCGGGCAAGGGTTTCCGGATCGTCGATCCGGCCATCTACCAGGTCCCCGGTGGAAACGAATAGGTCGGGTCCTGCCTTCTTCACTTGAGACATGATCCTCTTAAGTCTGGCCTGCCTCACGATTAACCCGAGATGGACATCGGATATTTGAACGATCCTCAAGGGGCTGATCTCAGGGGGGATCTTTGACGTCAATAATTGGATATGCTCGCTTCTGATGATGCGCGCATCGAACCAGCCGGATAGAGCGACGACCGCCACAACCGCCATCGAGAGGGCAAGATAGAAGCCGGCAGGCAAGGAAAGAAAGGAAAGGCTCCTGCCCCAGGCCAGATCGATCAGGTACAGGACGACGCGATAGACGTCGATTACCATGAAAGCCGAGACCAGCAGGAAGAGCACACCCATCCACGTGTAGCCGACAAGGGCCATGATCCGGGCACACCGGCCCGTGCCCCTGTTTTCGAGGATCCGGACGATGAGAGGTGCAACGATCATGACGATCATGAAAAGCGCCACGGCCGCCGCAGAGAGCGGAGTGAGGTTTCCGGCCACTCTTATCCACGTGAACGCGTAGAGGTGCAACAGGGTGTATAAGGAGAGGAAGATTACGATGAAGGCGATCATGTCGCCACATTATCTCCCAAACAACCTGAATTTGCCAACAGTCGAATGAGCCGGCCCCAGGGCACACGCATGGGAAGGGGAAAGTGAAAAGGGGAAGGAAATCGCGAAACTCGAATCGTGAAGCGCGAAGGTTAGGGACGAAGAGCAAGGTCGACCCTCACCTCATCGAGGGCGAGGGAAGAAATTGCATGCTCCGAGGATGTTGCCTTTGGCGGCCTCTAAAGGCCGCCGCTCTCATCCAATTGTTGCCGGTGTATGCATCCTATGAAGGCCGGAGCCGCGGACCAAAGGATACGGCGACCCGTGTCACCGGACACACCTCGTGCCCTCACTCGCCTCTTTCTTGACTTTCCATAACTGTCATATGTTTCTCGAAGTCGCCCTTGGATTTCCAAATGCGCTCGTCCTGTGGATCGGGCCTTTTCTTGTTGTGAAGAAAGGACAACAGCCTTATATTGTAGGGACAAAGCCCCACAAAACAACGAGAAGCGAGTCTTTGAGGGGGAGTCTCTGCGAGCTTTGCTCGTAGAGGGGGCGACGCGAGCCCCATTAATTGCCAGCCGCCAACGGGTGTGAAGAGGAGGAGATAAACCGTTTATGGACAAAGAAGAGCTTGCCCGTCATCTGTTTGCGACACGTGAAGACAGCGTCCTTGTGATCATCGATATGCAGACAAGGCTCGTCCCTGTCGTGAGCCAGGCCGAAAGGATCGTCGAGAATACGAAGCGCCTCCTGGCCCTTTCCCGCCTCCTGGCCCTTCCCGCCGTCTTCACCGAGCAGGAGAATCTGGGCCCGACCGTGCCCGAGCTCATAGAGGGCATAACGGACCATGCGCCCGTATCGAAGCTGGCTTTCAACTGCTTTTCCTCGGTCCCTTTCTCGGTTCGTTTAAGGGAAACCGGGCGTCATACCCTGATCCTTGCCGGCATCGAAGCGCACATATGCGTGGCCCAGACAGCTCTTTGGGCACACCCTCGCTTTAATGTGCACGTGGTAAGCGACGCCATATCTTCCCGATCCCCTGACAATCGCTCCGTGGCTGTGGAAAGGATGAGGGCAGGCGGCCTCACCATAACGTCGACGGAAATGGTTATTTACGAGCTGCTCCAGCAGGCGGGCACCGATGAGTTCAGGGCCATGCTTCCCTTGATCAAATGAGCCCAACTGCCCGGTCGAGCACCCGGGATAGGGAAAGTCGATCGGCCGCACACCCTGTGGTATAGGCCCTGAGGTCGAGCACGATAACCGTGATGTTGTCGGTGCTTCCCCGGACGAGGGCCGTTTCACGAAGAAGGCGGGCAGCCTCTTCCGGGTCGTCTGCAATGCGGGCAGTCGCGAGGGCTTCCTCTGACGTAAAAACGTCCCACAACCCGTCACATGCGATTATCGCGAGGTCATCGGACCGGCCCAGGAGACCTTCGGATATCCTCGGCTCGGCTGTTATGAAGGGCTTGAGAGGGGCATCGCCGAGGGCCCGGCTCATGGCCAGCGTGCCCTGCAAACGGGGAAGGTCCAGGGAGATCACCCTGCCTCCGAGAGATTCTATTCTGGCCCTCTCCTCGGGGAGGTCGGGTTTATGGTCCAGGGTAAGTTCGATGGTGCTCCTTCCTTCGCCGATGACGATGCGGGCATCGCCCGCGTTTGCCGCGAGGAATCGCTCCTCCTGCAGGTAGAGTGTCGCTGCGGCGGCTCCGCTTTCCGTGCCCTGGGCCACGATGCGTCGGTCAACGGCAAGATAGGCTTCTCTCAGGGCTTCGGCGCTCAAAAAGGGCGGTCCGATTTCGATATTCCCGGAACGTTCGTCGCGGATAAAGTAGTCGGTGAGACTTTCCGCCGCAATTTCCGCCGCCAGAGAGCCGGCGTGACCGTCATATACTTCGGCGCTGAAAAGGCGAAGCCTTTCTTCTTTCCGAACCACGTGGGTATCTTCCATTTGTTCACGAAAGCCGATGGTTTCTGCGACACCGTATCTGATGGCTGTGCTCGTCCTGTCCCTTGTTTTCCGATGAAGCACGAACTTACAGAGCCTCCTGATCTCGCTTTTATTCTAGTACCTCGGGAAGAAAAAGGCCAGCCGGATTCTCGCGAGCGGCCGCTTGAGAGACGAGATGAGCATGGCCTTTCATGAAGAACCGGGTGGTGCCTTTAGAAAAAGGTGCTTGAAGACACGCTTTTCAAACATTATAATAGGTTAAAATTGAGAGGAGGTGTTACATGGCGGCCACGAGGTGGGACCCGTTCAGGGAGCTCTTAACGCTGCAAGAAAGGCTTGACAAGATGTACCGCGATATCGAGCGGACGAGGAAGGAAGAAGACTTCGTGTCGAGCGAGTGGCGGCCGCCGGTGGATATATTCGAGTTCGGGGATGTGTTCGTCCTGAAGCTGGAAATCCCGGAAGTGGATAAGGAAAGCATCGACATCAAGATAAATGACAACGAGCTGACTATCAGAGGGGAGAGGAAGCTGGAGGCCGGCGTAGAGCCGGACAATTACCACAGAATGGAAAGGGGATACGGGACCTTCACCCGGTCTTTCAGCCTCACGAAGAGCATCGATGCGTCGAGGATCAAGGCGGCCATTAAAGACGGCATCCTGAGGATAGAGCTCCCCAAGAAAGAAGAAGTGAAGCCGAAACAGATCAAGATCGATATGTGAGAGGCGAGGGAGAAGTTATAATGCCATGATGACCCACCTTTCCCGAAAGCGCCCAGTCTCACGTCCGCGGCCCGTCTAGAGGGCCTATAGGCCCGTCCTTCCTGACTAACTTTCATTTACCCCATATCAGAGTTCTTGGCTCGTGCCTCACGGAGAAGTGGGCAAAAACGCACACCATCCTTGGCTAAGATCGCCATGAAGCCCGTAGAATGGGAAGATCCGCATGCGGCACGCCGATTGCTTTGGGTTGGCCATGGAAAAGCGCAATCCGGATGCCATGACACATTCAGAAGCCGGGCCGATGGTGCGAATCTCGGGCCTGTACAGAGGGGGAAATAGGACCGGATTCACCCTCGTGGAGCTGCTTATCGCTATGGTGGTCGTTGCAATCATTGCCTCGATTGCGATCCCTGCTTACACGGCGAATGTCAGAAAAGGGCGTACGGTAATCGCCCAACGGGTCCTTATGTCCCTCGCCCAAACCGAGGAGATCTATCGTTTTCAGAACGGGTCCTATACCAACTCTACAGCTAGTCTTGGCGCCCTCGGATGGGTAAACGACTCGGACAGCAACTCAGCGGGAGTTCAATACTACCCAACGGCCAATATCACCATCCAAACGGCGGCACCTCCGAACCCGACATTCCTGGCGACGATTCAGGGGAACATCGGCGGAGCGCAACCCGACATCTGGACCATAGACAATAACGGCGCTCTCACGCCTGTACAACAAGGCTGGCAATAGGAGGCAGATTCATGACCAGC
>CAVVPU010000096.1:0-6033 GCA_963750015.1 uncultured delta proteobacterium
TTTTTCTGTCGCCACTGGTTCGTTACGTATTGCTATATAATCTCCAGAAGGATCATCAACGAGGTGCCGGGGGTCAACAGGGTCGTTCTCGACATATCCTCCAAGCCGCCGAGCACCATAGAGTGGGAATAATTTGACCGAATTCGTCCATCTCCACCTTCACACCCAGTTCAGCCTTCTCGACGGAGCCATCCGTTTCGATTCCCTTTTCAAGACGGCCAAGTCCTTTAACATGCCTGCCTGCGCCATCACCGACCACGGGAACATGTTCGGGGCCGTCGACTTCTACTTCACCGCAAAAGCGGCGGGAATCAAGCCCATCATCGGGTGCGAGGCGTACATCGCACCGAGGTCACGGCACGACAAGGAACGGCACGAGGACAACGCCTTTCATGTCGTGCTCCTCGCCATGAACAACCAGGGCTATTTCAACCTCCTCAAGCTCATCAGCATCGCCAACATGGAGGGCTTCTACTATGTGCCCCGCATCGACAAGGAGATCCTGAGGCAGCACAGCGACGGCCTCATCTGTCTTACTGCCTGCCTCAAGGGGCAGATACCCCAGGCGATCCTGAAGGACGACGAGACGGGCCTGAAAGGACAGATCGAAGACTACATGTCCATCTTCGGGGACCGTCTTTATCTCGAGCTTCAGGACAACGGCATGAACGAGCAGCGCAAGGTGAACGACGGCTTGCTTCGGCTCGCCGACCACTATAACCTGCCTTTTGTGGCGACCAACGACTGCCACTACCTGCGCAAACAGGAAGCCAGGGCCCACGAGCTGCTCCTCTGCATACAGACAGGCAAGAAGATCACCGACACGGACAGGCTCAAGCTCTCGACGGACGAGTTCTACTTCAAGTCACCCGACAACATGGCAACGGCCTTTTCCAACTATCCCCAGGCCCTTGCCAATACCCTCAAGATAGCCGAGATGTGCGATGTCTCCATACAGACCGGGGTCTACCACTTCCCGAATGTCTCTCTCCCCGGCAACCTTACGCCGGAAGAGCATTTCGAGCAGCTCTGCCTCGAGGGGTTCGAAAGAAAGATAAAGGCAGTGCCCGCTTCTTACGCCCAATGGACCGGCGAGATGCTCGAACAGTACAAGAGCAGGCTCCGCTACGAGATCGAAGTCATCAAGACCACCGGGTTCGCGAGCTACTTCCTCATCGTCTCCGACTTCATCGGTTATGCCAAATCGAACGACATACCCGTGGGGCCCGGCAGGGGTTCGGCCGCGGGCAGCCTCGTGGCCTTCTGCCTCGACATCACGAACATCGATCCCATCAGGTGGGACCTCCTCTTCGAGCGCTTCCTCAACCCCGAGCGGGTGAGCATGCCCGATATCGACGTGGACTTCTGCTTCGAAAAACGGGAGCGCGTCATAGAGTACGTGACGCAAAAATACGGGAAAGACAACGTTGCCCAGATCATCACCTTCGGTACCATGAAGTCCAAGGCTGCCATCAGGGACGTGGGAAGGGCATTGGGCATGCCCTATGCCAACGTCGATGCCATCGCCAAGCTCATCCCCACCACTCTCGACATCAGCATAGACGAGGCAATCGCCGAAGAGCCGAGGCTCAGGGACCTTTACGAGAAGGACGATTCGATCAGGGAGCTGATAGACAACGCGAAGGTGCTCGAACGGCTTGCGCGCCATGCCTCCACCCACGCGGCGGGGGTCGTCATCTCGAATAAGCCCCTCATGGAATACGTGCCCCTCTATCGCGGCCAGAAGGGTGAGACGGTTACCCAGTATCCCATGAAGATTATCGAGAAGATCGGGCTGGTGAAGTTCGACCTCCTCGGGCTCAAGACCCTCACGATCATCGACCATATCCTCAAGATGCTCGCCGATCAGGGGGTGAATCTCGACATTGCGACCATTCCCCTCGACGATCCGGAAACATACAAGCTTCTCGCCTCGGGCAACACCTCAGGCGTGTTCCAGCTTGAAAGCAGGGGCATGCGGGAGCTTCTCTCCCGGCTGCGGCCCTCCCAGTTCGAGGATATCATCGCCCTCATCGCCCTCTACCGTCCGGGCCCCCTGGGGAGCGGGATGATCGACGATTTCATCAAGCGGAAGCACAACCCTTCCCTCGTGGTCTACGAGACGCCCCTTCTGAAAGAGGCCCTCGAGGAGACCTACGGCGTCATCGTCTATCAGGAACAGATCATGAAGATCGCCAGCCTGCTCGCCAATTTCAGCAAGGCCGAGGCAGATGCCCTGAGGAAGGCTATCTCCAAGAAAGTCCCCGAGCAGATCGAGGCCTATAAGGAACAGTTCAAGGAAGGGTGCGCGGCGAACAACGTGAAGCCCGAGGCTGCGGTGAAGATATACGACGTCATCCTCCAGTTCGGCCAGTACGGTTTCAACAAGTCCCACAGCGCCGCCTATGCCCTTGTCACGTTCCAGACGGCCTATCTCAAGACGCACTATCTTCTGCCCTTCATGGCGAGCATACTCACGAACGAGGTGAATGACACCGACAGTCTCATCGGATATATCACGGAGTGCAGGGAGAGCGGGGTCGAGATCCTGCCCCCCGACATCAACGAGAGCGCCAAGTACTTCACTATAGTAGACGGCAAGATCCGCTACGGGCTGCTCGGGATCAAGGGAGTCGGGGAAGCGGCCCTCGACAGCATCATAAGCGCCCGTGAGGAGTGCGGGGGCTACTCTTCGTTTACTCACTTCTGCAGTCTCGTCGATTCGCGGAAGGTGAATAAGAAGGTCGTGGAGTGCCTCATAAAGGCGGGCGCCTTTGACAGCATGGGCCTCAAGCGCTCCCAGCTCGTTAACCTCGTTGCAGACAAGTGGGACAGGTTGTCGAAGAAAAACGGCAAGCCTACCCTCCAGGGGGACATCTTCGGGTCGAACGACTTTGCTCCCAAGGAAGAGGCGATCCCCGACGGTGAGGAGTTCGATTACGCGGAGCTTCTCAAGGGGGAAAAGGAGGCCCTCGGCTTCTATTTCAGCGAGCATCCCCTCTCCTCCTACGAGCATATCATCAGCCAGATCACCCATATGGACACCTCCCGCGTCAAAGAATCGGAAACGAGCGACGAGGTGACCCTCGTGGGGATCGTGAACGGCGTCAAAGAGATCACCACGAAGAGGGGCGACCGGATGGCCAATGTGAAGATCGAAGATAAATCGGGCATGATCGAGGTAATCGTCTTCCCCGACCTTCTGTCGAAGAACAGGGACCTCATCCAGAGCGACAAGCCCCTCGTCGTGGGCGGGAGCGTGGAAAAAACCGAAGACGGCACCTGCCGTATCAGGGCGAAGAGTGTCGCCCTTCTCGAAGATATTCAGAACGAGCTTGAGAAGATCGTGCGCATAAGGATCGATTGCGCTGTCTTCAAGAAGGATTTCTTACGAAAGCTGAGGGATGTGCTCTCCGGCATCAAAGGAGATTCCCGGGTACGCCTCGAATTCCGCCAGAACGGCGACCGGAGGATATTTGATGTTCCGGGGGTGCGCATCGATGCGGCAAAGGCGGAAGTGGTCCAGAAGCATTTTACCGCCGGTCTAAATATCGAGGTGGCAAAAGGATGAAGCGTTATTATCTAGATTTCGAAAGGAAGCTCGAACCGCTGGAACACAGGATCGAAGAGATAAAAAAATCTCACGACGTAGTGGATCCTCAGTACGCCAAGGAAATAAGCGTGCTCAGGAAGAAGATCGAAAAAACGGAGGAGGAAGTCTACGGGGACCTGACCAACTGGCAGCGCCTCCAGCTCTCCCGCCACGTGAACAGGCCCCATACGCTCGACTACGTGGAGAGCCTCTGCACCGATTTCGTCGAGGTGCACGGGGACCGCAGGTTCAGGGACGACCCGGCCATAGTCACGGGTTTCGCCCGCTTCCACGGCCAGAAGGTTGCCATCATCGGCCATCAAAAAGGTAACGATCTGCGGGAGATGGCGGCGCGGAACTTCGGCATGGTGAACCCCGAGGGCTACAGAAAGGCCAAGAGGATCATGGGGCTGGCCGACAGGTGGCAGATGCCCCTGCTCTGTTTCATCGACACACCGGGCGCATTCCCCGGCGTCGGCGCGGAGGAGAGAGGTCAGGCAGAGGCGATCGCCTCCAACATCGCCTACATGTTCTCCTTATCGATCCCCATCATCATCATGGTAGCGGGCGAGGGCATGAGCGGCGGGGCTTTGGCAATCGGAGTGGGCGACCGCATACTGATGCTCGAGCATTCTATCTATTCCGTCATATCCCCCGAAGGCTGCATCGCCATCATCTGGAAAGGGGACTCCTCGAAGGTGCCTGTCACCGCAGACATACTGAAACCCACGGCCGAGGACCTGCTCAGGCTCGGCCTTATCGACGAGATCGTGAAGGAGCCCTTCGGGGGCGCCCACAGGGATCGCGAGAAGACCTTCAAGAACGTGGCGAACGCCCTCGACAAGCACATGAGAGAGCTTTTGAAGGTGCCGGTGGATGAGCTGAAAGAAAACAGGTACCGGAAGTTCAGGGGCATGGGGGTGTTCGAAGAGACGAGATAGCGGCAGGGATGGCCGGGTCTTAGCCCTTAATAGGTCTTATAGGACCTATGCGACTTATGGGACTTATGTGAACCGGGGCGGCGGGTTCTGGCCAGCCCGGGTCAAGGATCGGGCCTAGCACTTGACCGGCTGCTCTATCTTGACTTTGACTATCCTTCTGCCGTGTATGCCGACCACGGTCAGCTTGTAATTGCCGAAGCGGACGATCTCCCCTCCCCTTGCTATGCCCTGGATATGGGAGAGTATGAAACCACCGAGGGTCTCGTAGTCGGGTGATTCGGGAAGCTCCAGGCTGAGGGCGCTGTTCAGGTCGCGGATGGAAGAGGAAGCGTCGACCACGATGGAGCCGTCCTTGTTCCTCTCCACCTGCACGTCCACGTCGGTCTCATCCATGATTTCGCCGAAAATCTCTTCCATGATGTCTTCGAGGGTCACGATCCCCGCGGTGGTGCCGTATTCGTCTACCACGATGGCGAGGTGGACCCTGCGCTTTTGCATATCCCGGAAAAGGACGCTGATTTTCATGGTGTCGGGCACGAAGTATGCCCTCTTCAGGATCTTCTCCAGCTCGAAGGGTCTTTTCAGCCAGATGGCCCTCATCACGTCTTTCTGGTAGGCGATGCCGAGGATCTTGTCGAGGTGGTCCCTGTAGACCGGGTATCGGGAGAACTCGTTCTCCACGATAAACCTGATGTTCTCTTCCTCGGGCTTCTCGATATCCAGGGCGTAGATGTTCGGTCGCGGCACCATGATCTCCTTGACCGACCGGTCCACGAAGTCGAAGACGCTGTGGATCAGCTCCTCCTCGGTCCGGTCGAAAACGCCCTGAAGCCTCCCTTCTTCCAAAAGTACCTTGATCTCGTCTTCTCCGATCACCTCGTCGGTCTTCTTCAATCCTAGCAGCCGTGTAATCGCGGACGTCGATCGATTGAGTATCCAGACCGGGACAAAGAAAAGCTTCGAAAGAAAGACGAAGAGAGGCACCAGCCGAAGGGCAGCCCGCTCCCGGTAGTTGATGCCTATGTACTTGGGCACAAGCTCCCCGGCGACCATGATGAAATAGGTGAGGACTATCACGACGAGAATAAGGGCAGCGCTATCGGCAAAGGGTCCGATATAGGGGATGTCCCTGAGGAGGGGTTTGACGTAGCCGATGGAGATGACGCCGCCTATGGCAGAGGCCAGCGAGCCGACGATGGTGATGCCTATCTGGATGACGGAAAGGAACGCCTCCGGCTTCTCGCGCATCTCAAGCAGGGTGTGAGCCCGCTTCTCCTTCCCGTTCTTCAGCATCTCCTTGATCTTGCTCTTCCGCGACGAGATGACGGAGAATTCTCCGGCCGAGAACAGGCCGTTCAGGACGATGAGCACGACGATAACGATGAGGGCCCAGAAGAGATTGTTCATTCAGCTTTGAGAGGAACCATGCGCCGCAGGAGGCTAATCGGTCGGTGATGAAGCGGCGGATATAAAGGAAAGGTTATAGGAGGAGGTTCTGCG
>CAVVPU010000097.1:0-7968 GCA_963750015.1 uncultured delta proteobacterium
TACGCCCACCAGGCGTTAAGGGCGATGGCATCCGTGAACCAATATTCGCCGTGCAGCAAGGTACCGGTAGTCACGACCGCGGCAGAGATCCGTCGGGTCTCGCATAGGCGTTACCGGTAACTTGTTTCGTGCCCAAGCCCCACGTAGTTGCCGCCTGGCCGGTGAAGAGGTCGCCGTCGAACACCAGGCCGCCGGCCTTATTCCCGTTCTTTTCGCCGATGATCGGAACCAACCACTTGAACTCAGCTTCCCACACGTCGTTGTCTTTATCCGTCAAGGGTTGGGACACTTTACCGGCAATGGAGGTGGCGAAGATGGAGTCGTTGCTCAGGTTCTTCTTCTTCGTGTAGACGCCTGCCAACTCGAACCACAGCTTCCATGGTCCTACCTTTCCTAAGGCATCGCTTTCATAAGTGAGGGCGCCCTCGAACGCGGGGATGGTTGTGCGGTCGGCTGAGGACTGGTTGTCACCGCCGCCTGCGGTCCAGTTATTCCTGTTGGGATTGTTGATGTCCGGGCTCTAGAGACCGAACTTGGTGCTGAATTCCTTGGTGAATCTTTCGGTCATGAGTATTTCAGGGGTCGGGGCGCCAGGAAACCTTCCGCCGTATCCAAGGGCGTACCATGCGACGTTCTGACTTGTTATCGAAGACGGACCGATAACGGTCAAATACTGACCCACAAGGACACTCGTTTTTGTCCAGTCGAAGCTCATGAAGGCCATGGGCAAGTCGGCGGTGTCGTAGTTCGAGTTGCCCCACGCGCCGACGAAATCGAACATCAGGTTGGCACTGGTCTTGGCCCCCCACGCATCGGGCCCCTTTATGCCGAACCTTATACTCGTCTCGCCTGTTCCCCACATCTGGTTACCATAGGCAGTGTCCTGGTTCTGGGGAACTGTCGGACGAAACTGGGGCGTACCGGCGTTCAGCAGACCTTCCGCACCGCCCGTTGTCCAACCAGCGTCGAATTTGACCTGGCCGCCGATGGTCAGATCCCACAAACTAGTCCGCGGATCCCGCAAAGCTCACCGCGGGCAAAGCTAAAAGCAGGGCAAAAACGAGGATCAATGCTTTCTTCATAATTCCTCCTTTATGATAAAGTTTCGTAATACTGTTCCAGGTTGATCTTCCCCGTTCTTTCATCTTCGAAACCTCCCCTCCGAAATATTGTTGTGTGTGACTGTAGGTACTTTTACCGCAGGCGAACATCGTCTGTCAACAACTTTTTTTAAAAAATTTTAATAATCCTTTAAAAATTAGAATTCCTATTGAAATTATTAGTAATTCAATTTAATCAAATTTTAATTTAAATGAAGTTTGGAAGGATTTTGTATCCCTATTTCGGCATTTTTACCTAAAATAAAAGAAAGTGCCGAGCAAATATCTAGGTTACTTTAATATTATTATAATACTTCTATTCTATTTGCTACGACGAGGCCAAGTAACGATTTACAGGCTCCGGTAATATTAAGCTATATTTAATAGATTCGTTTTGAGGCTCACCCTATGTCTTACAATTGCCTTGGAAATAGGGGTCTTACTCGAGTCTGATCCGTTTAGTTTTCCTTTAATAGTCATTAATGTAGAACCGTCTGGTCTGTCTCTACGGCACCAATTCAGTCAACTTTATCTTGGATTTGCCGCTGTCAAGGTGGCTGAATGTTCCATTGATTAAATATTATTAAATTTCTTTAATAAATAGTCCTGGCCATCAAGTTCTGTCTCGAAAACAGTGATAATTATTCTAATTTAGTGGGAGGAATATCTATTTTGCCTTCAGTCCAACTTTACGGCAGCATGGGGACAGACGGCGACGCACATGCCGCAGCCCGCGCACTTGTCAGGGGATACGTTGGCCAGACCTCCCTGAAGGGACATGGCAAGACATGCACTGTCCGTGCAGATGCCGCACCCCTTGCATTTCAGGGGATCGACGCGGGCAATCAGGGTACGACGGTCATGGCTCGAACTCACCTCGCTTCCTGGTTGGATATGGCTGATTGCCAGACTCCTGAAGTCCTCCGGGGTTGGGTATCGCTGCTCAGCCATATACCTCTCGAAGAAAGCGAATGCTCTTCGTTATCAGTTTCCGCCCCTGCAAAAGTATCGGTGTCACCATTTCACAGGCATGGGCCCCCAGCATAATCGACTCAACTACATGCTCCGGCCTATTAATCCCACCACACGCTATGATGTCGATTCCGGGCACAAAACGGGTAATGCAGGCGACTTGTTTGTACACCACCGGTCGAAGCCACTCGCCGCCGATTGAAGCGAGGGGACTCTCATTGAGGTGGGGCCAGGTCCCCTTCCCTTTCCGGTAGATGTCAGGGGGAGCAACGGTCAATCCCAGGTTGCTGCACGTGATGAATCGACCTCCCGCATCACGGATGCGCCTCGCCAGCCTCGATCAAGCGGGGAAAACCGGTTTCGGGACTAATCTTGACTCCTACAGGGACACTAACCGCCCTCGACACCTCCCTGGTCACTCTCTCGACGAGGTCAATCTGATCACCAAGGAACAAACCTGGGGGATAAAGGGGAAAATCACCCTTCAGGTAGCCTTCGAGACCTGCATCGAGCACGGTCTGGACGGGCCCTGGAGAGCTGAGATTCAACTCTATGAGATCGACCCCGGCCTCCTCGTGAGCCCTGGCCCCTGCCACAAAGGTCTCGGGGAAGAAGCCCAGTCCGTTGACGTTGGCGATAAGCGGCACATCTTTGGGTTTCCGTTCCCTCAAGCCTTTGATGAGACCCGAGGTCATGTGTTCGAAGACACCGGCGGCCATTCGGGGGGAGTTCCAGGTCGGCGGGAGGCTATGAATGGACGCCTCTTGCTGGGCCCTGAAAAAAATCGCGGAACGCGAAGAGGGTTTCACCGGGATGGGCGGTCTCGCCCTCTTCTCCAGGTCGGCCAGAAGAGCATCAGGCACATGAATGGTGCTCGGGAGACAGATAAATCCGGCTCCGGCCTCGACGTGCTTCATGAACATGTCGACATACATATCGAGGGTCAAACGGTCCCGTCGCACGGAAGGCGCCCCGACCGGCCCGACCGCCAAGGGCGTCCTCAGTCTCACGCCGGCAAGGTCTACACTAAGGTCCATCAGAGGCTCCATTCCCTTTCTTTTCATCGTCTTGTCTCCCCGAACGCCGAATGGCACCACTCGTAATTGCTTATGAAAGAAAGACCTCGTTTCCTTTTACCGTGAATCGAGTGCCCAATCCCTGATCGTCCGAGATTCTTTTGAGATAGTCCACGACTTCCTGAAAGCGCGAATCGTCGACGGTAAGAATCTCAGGCTGGGCCGTCCTTTTGTTTATAAAGACGGGCAGAAAAGAGAGGCTCTTCAATGACCTGTCCCTGATGACACATTTTACGATGATTGTCTTTTGAGAGTCGGTGGGAAAATTGTAGCTGCCCTCAAAATCGGGCAGCCAGTCGGGGTTGAGCTTTTGTATATCCTTGAAGCCCTTGCTCGCGGCGTGCTTCTCATCAAAAGGCAAATCCAGGGCAAAATTGCAGAGACTGTAAAAGATCGCCTTTCCCTCATAGATCTCGACACCCTTCAATATGTGGGCGTGGGTTCCGAGGATAAGGTCAGCCCCGGCGTCCACGGCGGCGTGGGCCATATCCCGCTGATACTCAGCGATGACAGCGGGAACGAAATGAATGCCGAAGTGCATAGAAACTATCACGAGGTCTGCTTGTGCCCTGGCTCTCTTCACGTCCTCCGTCATGAGTCGCAAGTCTTCCCTGTGGGGAAAAGCGTGGATCCTAGAGGGCGTACCCGGTTGATCGTGCTCGATCTGCTCATATACTGTCCACGCCCGCAAAGGGGCACAGCCGGGCCTCCCCTCTTCAGCCCAATAGCCCATGGGCAGGATCGTATTATATGCCAGGAAAGCGACCTTGCTACCCTTCACGGTCAAAATGGCAGGAGATCGCGCATCGCTGATGTTCTTCCCTACCCCAACGACCGCGATCCCTTGATTCCTCAGGGCGCTTATCGTGTCGGAGAAAGCCTCCCTCCCCCAATCCATGCAATGGTTTCCGGCAAAAGAAACCACATTGAAGCCTGCACCGGCAATGGCCTCGGCTGTTCTGGGGTGGGCAAGGACCGTATGCCGTGCCTGGGGCAGGCGCGAGCCCCTTTCCGAGATATTCGTTTCGCACTGGCAAAAAGCTATGTCGGCGGCACTAAGGGGCTTCCGCACCAGGTCAAATATCGTATGAGGCGCCTCACGATAAGGAGCGACGTCCCCGACCGCATAGAAGAGTATATCGTCGTCGTTTAAATGCTCCATTCGTTCCTCCTTCTTTCTTTCCTAGGCGGCTATACCCTTATTTTTCGGCAAAGCCGGCAGGCAACGGGACCACCGGCACCTGCTGCGCCGAATCGGATGCACCTCGGGAGCAAACTGCCAGAGCAGGGGCGCATGATGTGCGTAAAGGGAACCCCGGAAAGGAGTGGAGTCGGCGTAGCATCTCACCCGGACGTGCAATCGCCGGCCCGACGTCGCTTATTGTTTGGGCTCCACCCACCTGGAATACTTCACAATTGCGGCCTGTGCTTCGTTCAGGAACTTCGTGCCGGGCAGTCCCTTGGCGTCCAGGGCTTTCGCCTCTTTGACCGCCTTTTCTCTCCATACGACGTAAAATTTATCGAGCTCGGTTTTCGGCAGGTTTATGAACTCGACTCCGTTCGCCTTACCATAGACCACGCCGTCTCTGTCGTCCTTCTGTACTTCCTGTTCGGCGATTATGCTGTAATAGTCGACATTGTCATCGATAATCTTTCTCAAGTCGGCAGGCAGCTTGTTGTAGCTATTCATGTTCATAGCCCTCGTGCCAGTGGCGGTTCCGAATGTGTTCAGCATGGTGCAATACTTCGTAATATCTGCGAATTTCAAGGCCTGGAGAACGGACGTCGGCGCATTGACGCCGTCGAGCATGTTCTTCTGAATCATCATGTAGATCTCTCCCATGGGATTCGGCACAGTGGACGCCCCAAAAACGGTAAAGACGTCTCCTGTATCACCACGGGCTTTGATGCGCAGCCCCTTAAAGTCCGCCATGCTGCGAACAGGCTTGCGCGACAGAATCTGGAAATCGGTTCCGCCCGTCCAGGCCAGGACCTTCAGGCCCTTGAATTCTTTCTCCAGTTCTGGAATTTTCTTTATGGTTTCCACGAACACCTTATGGCCATTCTGCTGGTTGGCGCCGAAGAAAAAGAGAACGCTCGCCTTTGTCAGGTCATAACCTGCCTTTGCGCCTGAAGGAGCGATAAGAGCCATATCTGCCGAGCCGGCACCCAGTTCGTCAATGGCGTCAGCGCCCGTCATAAGCGTACCGCCCCAGTAAGGAACTATTTTCAGGCGTCCTTTCGACTCATTTTCGATCTTCGCGAAGTATTTAACGTCGGCCTTGCTGAAAGAATGGTCCGGGCCATAGGGTGTTGCGTAGGTGAGTGTGATCACCTTGGTCTGTGCCAGTGTCAAATCCGGCAGAGCACCTACCGCAAAGAATACCGCAAGAATCGCTATAGCAAAGGCCATCGTACGTTTCATTCTTCCTCCCTCCCTTGTCTTGTTCTTATCGGGCAACTGTGCCTCGTTTCCTTCTTCACGGTTGAAACCTCAATCCCACGGTCCCGTCCGTGTCACTTCATGATACTCGGAAGCCATGTTATCGTCTTCGGCCACCACATAAAAATCGGCATGGTGATGACGTCCATGATCAGATAAGAGATACAACCTTTGTACACTGCAGTAAGAGGTATTTCCTTATCGAGCCCCGCCACGATGAACATACACATGCCGAGGGGAGGCACGATGAGACCTATCTCGAGGAGGCGGACTTGGATGACCCCGAACCAGACCGGGTCAAAGCCGAGTCCCATGAGAAGGGGAAAGAAGATGGGCAGGGTGAGGAGTCTGAATCGACGGTCCCTCCATGACAACTGCGAGGAGGATATAAATTACGACTATGATGCACACGATAATCATTGGCGGAGCGTTAAGGGCTGCCACCCAGTTCCCCACGGCTTGAGGCAAGGTTGTCTTAGCTACAAAATAGTTGAATATGAAGGCGCCGATGACAATACCGTAAATCATACCGGTTGTCCTCATGGTGTCCTCAAAAGCCTGCTTCAGCTTGGCCCAGTTTAAGCGGCGGCGAAGAAAGGAGAGGAGTATGGCTCCCCCCGCACCAACGCCTCCGGCCTCAGTCGCAGTGAACCATCCCAGGATAATCCCTCCGATCGAAAAGAAGACCAACAATAGTATTTCCCAGCAACCTTTCAAGGATCCAAGTTTTTCCCTAAAGCTCGTCTTTTCGCCGCGGGGCCCGAGGCTCGGCTTAACCCGACACATGAACCACGCCGTGACGAGATAGGATATGACGGTGATGATGGCTGGAACGACTGCTCCGGCAAAGAGCTTGCCTATCGAGACTTCCGTGAGTACGCCATAAATGATAAGCATACCGCTCGGCGGGATAAGCGCGCCGATAGAAGATCCCGCTGCAACGGAGCCGGCGGCAAAGCCCGGGTCATAACCTTGCTTCTTCATCTCCGGCAATGCGAGAAGACCGACGGTAGCTCCTGTAGCGAGACTCGTTCCGCTTACGGCCGCAAAGCTGGCACAGGCACCGATACTGGCCATTGCCAGCCCTCCGCGCATGTGACCGAGCCATTTTTGTGCCATCTTGAAGAGGTCCGTCCCAAAACCACACTGAAAGATGACATGCGCCATGAGCAGAAATAGAGGCAAAACAGCGAGTGAATACTCAGAAACCGCATGATAAGGGGTAATCGCCATCTTAGCTATCGCAGCAGGCACGGGATAAAGCAGACACATTCCAAGAAAGCCTATGAGCCCCATCGCGAATCCTATCGACATGCCGGCGGCGAGCAGGACAAAGAGAAGGACAAAGCCAATAAGACCGATAATTACGGGGCTCACTTGGATACTCCTTCCTTTATATGACGGGCCACTTTGATGGCAAGGACAACACACAGAAGAAAGACTGCAATGGTAAAGATCCCGCGGAAGGGATATATAGGGACTTTGAGATATTCGGATATTTCGTTGTTCTCCGCTTTATTGAGCGTGAGAAAGTAGCTCGCATAAAGGACGACAGCCCACACGAACAAGCTCAGGAATTGATTCATAGCCTCGACCCATGCCCGCCCTCTTTTTGACAGACGTTTCACCAGCACATCCGCCTTCGTGTGATGGTCTGTTATCTCGGCCTTCACAAGTGAGAAAGCCACTCCCACGACTATGAAAGTCTCTATGAGATCGAAAGTCCCCGGAAGGGCTATGCCCATGGCCCTTGCCATAACGGTCGCGATGACGAGGAGCACGACGATGGCGATGAATACTTCCGCAACGTACCCGGCTATCCCTATGATTCGATGAACAAACCGCTCAAAGGAACGCATCAAACAACCTCCTTGCCTTTATCCTGAACACTATGAGCGATGGTCAGGCATCCCAGACAGGATGAAAAAGCTCAGGAGCAGCGCGCGCCCTCTCCCCTCATGCAGTATCCTACGCGTAGGGCAGCATGCTCCGAAAAACCCTCTTGCATATTAGTCATGCTCTGATGGCTGTAAGGTCATACATTCAGTCGGCATAAGAAGGCCCGCCGAGAGCCATCCTACGGTAGGTGTGAAAGGCCTTTCTTGCTGCCTAACGGCTCTCTCGCTATATTGGTAAGGATAAGAAGCCTCGGGGACTTATCCGCCCGCCACCCGGATTAGTTATAACCAATCGGTTGGTTGGCTGTCAAGAGAAAAACATGAAGAAAATAGACAATGTTGCTCTAATAATTAAACGTTTAAATTGAAGCACCTTCGGGAAATGTCATCAAGAAACGTGCTTCTTTTCTTCTGTAAGCCCTCATTACGGGGAGAGAAGGCAACGGTTTTGCGAGTATCTGTAGAATTGGACCCAATAT
>CAVVPU010000098.1:0-7009 GCA_963750015.1 uncultured delta proteobacterium
TTATCCCGCCGACGCAGAGGAGACGCTCCGTCTCTGCCGAACCTTCATGACATCATAGACCGATAGCAAGGTTGTCGTAGATGAATTCGACCTTTCAGGGCAGGCTACCGCCATTGGATGTCTCTCACCATCCTGCTGAAGTGCGTGCAGTTTCCCAATCGTTAAATCCATTACGCGGTGGCGAGCTTATCTTACAAAAAATCTCTCAACTAAGCAAATTCCCAACAGGCAAGCAAAACCCCTGGAAATCCTGAAGCTTTCACGATTTTCGATCCACCCGCCAGCCACCTAGTATAATTCTCCGTTTTGATTCAATCCGCTCACCTTTTCAAGACACCCCGCCGAAAGACCGTCGAGTCTTCCTGAAAAGTTGAGTGAAGTAATAGGTTGCCACGAGAAGCACATAAAAGGTCAGGATCGAGCAAAGGATCAGCCCCACGTAAGGAATTCGATGTAATTTAAGGACAAGATAGAGGCAAAACCCGTACGCAATATAACCGAGCGTGTAGGGCACGAATACCTTCTTCACTGCCCGGGCTATCCTCTCGAAGTCGAAGGCCCTGCTTGCCTCCCGACTCTCCACAAAGGCGCAAAAGGCGAAGGGGAGGAAGAAAGAACAGACTACAAAGGTCCCCAGGGCGAGGTATTTCATGAAGTGGCCGATGAGACTCGTGATGAAGTAGCCGGGGCTCGAAAGAAGGAAGCTCAGGGAAAAAAGAAAGCTGGGCAGGGCCTCGTAAAGAATGACGATATAGACCAGACGGGCCCCTTCCCACCACAACTCGCCTTTCCGGTCCCATGTAGGCAGACCGATACCGCCGATCATCGAAAGGTCCGAAGTCCTTACCAGGTACCCGAGCGAAAAAAAAGGCACTACAAGCACTACGCCCGCGAGGATCCATCGCATTATGTACCGCGTGTTAAAGGAAAAAACCACAAATGAAAACAGATCCATTCTATTTGCCTTTTGAAATCAGGTCGATAAGGGACTCCTGCCCATAACCCGTCATGCCGCCATCCATCACGATGGTCTCCCCGTTAATATATTGCGCCTCGGGGGATAAGAGAAAAAGGACGGTTGCCACGAGTTCCTCGACACTGCCCATCCTTCCTATGGGGGTTTTTGCGGACAGGAAATCGACAAACTGCTGCCGGCGGATGAGGCCCTCGTTCATACCGCCCTTTATGAACCCCGGCGCTATACAGCAGAGGGTGACTCCATAGCGCGACCATTCGAAGGCAAGGGCCCTCGTCATGATCTGTATCGCCCCTTTGCCCATCGAATAGGCAAGGAGCCCCTTGTCACCGAAAAGACCCGCCTGGGACGAGATAGAACAGATCCTTCCCGAGCCCTGTTCGATCATACGCTTGCCGAAGACCTGACTCGCGTAGAACGCGCCCTTCACATTAACGTCGATGACACTGTCAAAATCCGCCTTTCTTATCTTCTCCGCCCTGACTAGAGGTCCCGCGATGCCGGCATTGTTGATGAGGATGTCGATTCTTCCCCATTCCTCGACCACGCTCTGCGCGACAGCTTCCATCCCCTCGTAATCCGTGATATCCGTAACGTAGGCTCGGGCCGCTTTCCCCTCGAACTCGCTCCGAAACAACTGCGCGGTTTCGCTATTTCTACCGTTGACCGCAACCCTGGCTCCCTCCTCCAAGAAGGCTTGAGCCATCGCCTTGCCGAGGCCCTTTGTTCCGCCGGTTATGAAAACAACCTTTCCCTTGAACTTCATATCGAACCTCCATAAAATTGGCGAATTCTTGCGTCGAACAGGCTTATCAGGGCCTCGCTGGTATCCACGCTCATGCCGATCGCCTCATCCCACACATCCGGCCTTTCCATACAAAGATAGACGAAGAGATCGGGCTCCTTTGCTTTAAGCTGCTCATAGAGCATGCGGTAGACCCTAATCCTTTCGGATTTGATGTATCGGTACTTGCCGTCCTCGGCCCTGATGAATTCTCCGTGAAGCAAATGGCGCCTCTTCTCCTCGAGGAAGACTTTCATGAGGCCGGGCACGAAGCGTAAAAGACCCATGCTGACCCAAATGACTCTCTTTAAGTCGACTACCCGGGCGATGTCGTCCACCAGGGAATGATAGTCCATTTCGAACCCCTCGTAGATAATGATGGGGTCGAAATGGAGACCCACGAAGCATCCAAGGTCCTGGGCATCTTTGAGCGCCTTGAGTCTCCTGCGCAGAGGGCTTGTTCTTTTTTCTTCCCGGTCGATGCTGGCTTGCGGCGCGAGCGAGAAGGAAACGACCGTGTAGGGGTTGAGGCAGGAGCGGAGATGGCCGATAGATGCCCATTTTGATTTCAGCTCGAGGAGGGCCTTCTTGGACTGTCCGAAGAACTGTACTATAGGTCTGTTCAAGCCGAGCTTTCTGTCGAGGGCGAGTGAGTCGGACAACTCGCCTGTCCCGAACCGCAGGACATGCTGTTTTTCCTCGCTTATAGCCCGCTCTACCTGCTCCAGGATGTAGGCCGTGTCATTATGGACACTGATGCCGGCCCTGTTAAGATAGCCCTTGAGGATGCAATAAGAGCACGAAAGGGGGCATCCTTCGATGAGGTCGATCGTCTTGTAGCCGCAACAGACATGGCGGCTGGTACCCGGGCAGTCCCTGACAATACTGCCTTTATTCTCGGCCTGGCGTACCGTGTGTGAGTTCAAATATACTCCTGAAGATGCCTTGTCTTGAAAGGCCCTCGAGTCTTGCCAATGCTTCGTCCACCTCCGCATGGTTGCGGGCCCGCACCTGGATATCGATCGATTCCTTTTCAAAGACCGGATCCACGTGTAATTTAATGTAAGGGGGCAGGGTAAAAGTTTCCCGGATCAGACTCAGCCGGTCCTGGAGTCCGGCAAGGAGGGGATGGGTGGCCCTCTTCAGTTCCTGAATCAAGGTTTCCATGTCAGTCACGCCTTCCCAAGGTCGAAGATCGATGCTCCCCTGTCGCACCTTCGTGAGCAGAAGAAAATGGAGTGCTTCCCGAAGGAGGCTGCTCGTCCCTTTAAGGGGACCCATGGTGTCGACTATTGCCGCGATTTCTTCTCTTTCGAACGAAAGTATCTGTTCTACCGCAGAGAAAGAAAGGCTGTGTTTTGCAATGAGGGCTTTTGCACTCTCTTCCAGGGAGCCTATTGCGACGACCGTTTTCATGGACTTTTCTCTCGCCGGAAGCCCCATCATCCGGGCCATGGCATAGACGTCTTCGTCCCGGAATCCCCGTAATATCATCTTCTCGAGGCAACAGGCCTTTTCAACGGTGTTGAGGGGCCGATTCAAATTGTCGCCGATGGAGGCGAGAAGAGCTTCTCTCTCGTCCAAATCGAGATAGACACAGGGAACTTCATCGAGACCTGCCTTTTTCGCGGCCGCTATTCTTTTGAAGCCCATTACGACCGTGGCCGGAGCCCCCTCAAGAAGCCCTATGGGAACAAGGATTCCGAACCTCTGGATGGATGCAAGGAGAAGATCATCTTCTACGGGGTAGGAGATGCAATACGATCCGTCGTTGACATCAATTCTGTCGATCCGAATTCTCTTCATCCCCTGTTATGTTAAACCATATCAAAAGTAGGCGTTTTATGTCAATTATTGGGGCTCAGCGCCCCCTCGACCGGCATAAGCCCCGACCCGCCTCGCGGGTGCCCCGGCCTCCCCGCTCACCTCGCTTCGCTCGCATGGCCGCGGGCTCAGCGCCTCCGACCCGGTTCCAAGGTGCCCGCCGGCACAAGCCCCGACTCTGGATAGTCTTCCTTACGCCTTGTAGTTTTCCGAGGGACGCTCAATCACAAAATAGGTCGTGAGTGCCAGCGAGAGCACGAGCAGGAGGCCACCGGCACAGTAGAGCAGGTATTCAGGCACCCAGCGGGTTTGAGGCACTATCTTGCCGAGTGAGGTCAACACAGGCTGATGCCAGACATAGAGGCCGAAGGTCAACACGCCCACTATTTGCAGCGGACGAGACACCCAATTACCGAGTAGCCATACCAAACGAGGGCGCTCACCGGCGAGGTATCTGCGCCTGAGCTTGTACCGTTCTATACCGAGGACGCAGAAAAACGTCATGATTAGGACGGCCGTCATCAGAAACTCGTAATAGAGGCTCCAGGACAGGGGCCGCCCCTTTCCGTGGACGAGGTAGTGCAGGTCGCTGAATTCCCCGGCTGAGCCCATCAGATATATCAGGGGGCACAGAAGAAAGGCGGCGAAGATTTTTCTCTTGTAGTGCCTGGAATCCTTAATGCTCTCCTTACTCCATTCTAGGAGAGGATTTATTGCGAAACCGACCAAGAAAAAATTGAAATTCGTCAGCAGAGGCGTGTATCGATGCACGAGCCGGTCCGTTCCTATTTCATAGAGAGAATATTTTAAGACAATACCGAAAACGGCTACCGCGGCTATAAATAGGTATGCCCGGGGCTTGGAGGTGAGCAGAGGAGCCAGGAGTATGAAAAGGAAAGGGGCTATGAGGTAGTACTGCATTTCAACCGACGTGGCCCACAGAACGCCTATCGGACCGGGCTGATATCCGTAGTACATGAATAACAGGGGGCGCCACAGCTGCCAGATGGTTCCGGGCTGGAGCAGGTTGGGGCTGACAAAAAGAATAACCACAAAAGAAGCAAAATAGGTCAAAGGGACGATGCGAAGAGCGCGATTCAGATAGAACGACTTGATGCCGGCGGGATCGGGGCGGTACCGACCGCTATAGAATGCTTTTCCCATCAGGTAACCTGACAGGCAGAAGAAGATCACCATTCCGGTGGGTCCGCAGCCTCTCAGAAGAAAGCCCCACGGGACCCCTCTGATCTCAGGCTTAAAGATGATGAAACAGTGCGTGACTATTACGCAGAAGAAGGCAAAGATTCTCAGCAGGAGCAATGGGTCGCTCGTATCCTTTAGGTGTTTCACCAGCGGATCCCGTCGAGGTGGGGTCGGGACCGCCCCAGAAGGCAATACCCTCCCCATCAACGTGACGAACAAGGCAAGAGCGGCCAGCAGAGACAATCCTTCCACGACTCTGACGACGAGCGGCGACCAGTGCAGGCTTCGCACGGTCCAGTCGTAGAAGATGTCGACGGTCACGAAGGCAAGGAACGCTGCGACAAATGCGGCGCTATACGAGCGTTTCTTGTTGTGTTGCAAAGCATGCCCTCCAGTGGAAATCATTATCACATGCGCTCGAAAGGGTTTCAAGGAAAATGCTGAGGAGAAAAAGTACGTGACTCTTAAGGAGACGATGGGGAGGCGGGAAAGGAAGATTGAGAAAGTGAAGATAGTTTTCTGCACCTACGGGTCCCTGGTCGCCAGCCCACCGGTCAAAAGCGTTCCCGGGGATCGGCATGCCGCCATTGTGGTATTCCTGACGATCTGGCTCATGTGCTGTCATTACGATTACTAATGTAAGATACCGTCGACATTTGAGGCGTTCGGCCCTGTGCTCCGCCAAAATGCGGGCCGCACCCTGGTGTGCTATAATAACATTCTGAGATCAGGGGATGTCGGGCTGTCGCTGCGATACTTTTAGGTTTCTGAAAAGAATTCCGAGTACGAGGTGGATATGGGATTTCCCGAATATCGGCCGAGGAGGCTGAGGAGAAACGAGAAGTTGAGGGGCATGGTGCAGGAGCATGAGCTCTCCTCGAAACATCTGGTGTACCCTCTCTTCATCAAAGAGGGTGACTGCAAGAGGACGGCGGTTCCATCCATGCCCGGCGTCGATCAACTTTCGATCGACAGCGCCCTGTTCGAAATAGAGGAGCTCGTCGACCTCTCCATCCCGGCGGTGCTGCTTTTCGGCATACCCGAGAAGAAGGACGAGACCGGAAGCCAGGCATACAGCGATGACGGCGTCATCCAGAAGGCGATCAGGGAGATAAAAGGCAGGTTCGGGGAAAACATCATGGTAATCGCAGACCTCTGCCTCTGCGAATATACGAGCCACGGTCATTGCGGAGCATTGAGGGGCAGTGAGGTCGACAACGATGAGACCCTCAAGCTCCTCTCACGCGCGGCCCTTGCCCAAAGCCGGGCGGGTGCCGATATCATAGCCCCTTCCGACATGATGGACGGACGGATAAGGGCGATCAGGAAGGCCCTGGATGAGAGCGGTTTCTCCCACATCCCCATAATGAGCTACGCCGCCAAATATGCCTCCGGGCTTTACGGTCCTTTCAGGGAAGCGGCAGAATCGACCCCCCAATTCGGTGATCGCCGGAGCTATCAGATGGATCCGCCGAACCAGAGGGAAGCTTTGCGGGAGATGGAACTGGATGTAGAAGAGGGTGCCGATATCATCATGGTCAAGCCCGCACTCTTCTACCTCGACGTTCTGGCTTTGGCCCGGGAAAGGATAAACAGACCTCTGGCCGCTTACTCGGTGAGCGGAGAGTATTCAATGATAAGGGGTGCTGCGGACCAGGGATGGATAGATTACAAGCGGGTTGTGACGGAGTCGACGGTGAGCATAAAGCGGGCGGGGGCCGATATCATAATCACCTATTTGACGGACGGCGAGTTTTCCGAGTGCGGCGAATCGCTGGCCTCGCTGGTGCGGGAAATGGACCTGCTGCGCAACGAAAGCGCCGCGCTGTAGGGGCTTCCGATCCTACCAAGCCACGGATTAGCACCGATCGACCCGCGCCAGGTTTGTCCGGGGCTTGAAATGACTTACTCGAGGAATTGCCTGACCATGGCCAGGTATTCGTCGAACCGCAAAAACATGGTGCCGTGGCCGCCGTTGTGGAAGGTGCGGACTTCGGCCTTGGGATAGAGTTGCCGCAGCGCCTGCCGGCGGCGCGGACCGATGACATCCGTATCGGATTCGGCAATCAGAACCCGGCCGGGCCAATTCTTCAGATCTTCAGGCGTGAAGTGAAACCGGCGGTGGTAATCGTACTGAATGCGAAAATTCGCCAGGAGGTCGGCCTTGGTGAGTCTCGACGAGAACAGCTCATCGAAATACGCTGTCCAGAATGTGACTGGCG
>CAVVPU010000099.1:0-8546 GCA_963750015.1 uncultured delta proteobacterium
AAGAGGCCCTGCCTGTCTCCTTCATGTAGCTGTGCTCCGGGCCGACTCCGGGGTAATCGAGACCCGCAGATATTGAATGGACATCCGCAACCTGGGCGCCTTCATCCTGAAGGAGGTAACTGATTGCGCCGTGGAGGATGCCCGGCCTGCCCTTACCGAGGGTCGCCGCGTGGTTGCCCGGCAACAGGTCCCTACCGCCTGCCTCCACACCGATGAGGCCGACCGACTCATCGCCGAGGAAACCCCTGAAAATTCCTATGGCATTGGAGCCTCCCCCCACACAGGCGATCACGTGGTCAGGCAAGCTTCCTTCGGCCTTGAGCACCTGCCGTCTGGCCTCTTTCCCTATGATTGATTGGAAGTCGGCCACGATCGTAGGGAAAGGGTGGGGGCCGACCACGCTTCCGAGAAGATAGTGGGTAGTGCGCACGTTCGTCACCCAGTCCCTGAAAGCCTCGTTAATCGCGCTCTTGAGGGTGGCGCTGCCTTTTTCCACGGCGATGACCCGCGTGCCGAGCAGGCGCATGCGCTCCACATTGGTTGCCTGTCTTTCCACGTCGGTCTTCCCCATATAGACTTCGCACTCCATGTTGAGCAGGCTGCATACCGTGGCGGTCGCCACCCCGTGCTGCCCTGCCCCGGTCTCCGCGATGATCCGCTTCTTGCCCATGAAGCGGGCGAGCAGAATCTGGCCGAGAGTGTTGTTTATCTTGTGGGCCCCCGTATGGAGCAGGTCCTCTCTTTTCAGATAGACCTTGCAGCCCTGGCGTTCGCTCAGGTTGCGGGCATAGTAGAGCGGCGTGGGCCTGCCCGCGTAATTCCCGAGAAGACCGGCAAGCTCTTTTTGGGACTCCCTGTCCTTCTTGAAGGCCCGGTAGGCCTCTTCCAGCTCGTCGAGAGCCGGCATCAGGGTCTCGGGAACAAATTGGCCCCCATAGGGCCCGAAGTATCTTTTCATATGGCAAAGCTCCTTACTGTTTTTACAAAACGCTCCATCTTGCGAGTATCTTTCCTGCCCCGGCAAGCCTCTATAGAGGAGACGAGGTCGACGCCGAAGGGTAAAAGGCGAAGGGCCTCATGCACGTTTTTTTCATCGAGCCCTCCCGCGATGAATGACCTGCCGAGGATCTCGTTCCCCCGAGGAAGGGCGGCAAGGTCGATGGTCTCCCCCGCGCCGCCAAAGGCCTCGGTATACTTGTCGAAAAGGCAGAGACCCTTAAGCGGGAGAGGCCCCTGCACTTTATCGCCCACGCGAATCACCCTGATCGTGGCAGGCAGTGACGACGGCCTGTACACCTGGGCAAAATCGAGGCCGCATTCGTCCATTATTCCCTCGATCTCCCCATCCTCCTCCTCGACGAAGACACCGACCTTGCGCACTTGCCGGCCGAGCCTTTGGGTGATCTCCGACACCTTTTTCGGGCTTACGTAGCGTCTGCTTTTCCGGTAGAAGACAAAGCCGATGAAATCTACTCCAAGGTCCTCCGCCTTCTTGCAGTCATCGAGGTTCGTCATGCCGCAGCACTTGATCTTAACCATTGAGCAGCTCCTCGAAAAGCCTCTCAGGATTCTCTGCACGCATGAGAGCCTCCCCGATGAGGAAGCCGTTGGCCCCTGCCTTGAGCATGCGCTCCACATCCGACCTCGAACGGATGCCGCTCTCCGCGACCCGGAAGGGCGCCGAAAGGGCGGGCAGCATTTCCTCGACCCTGTGGAGGTCCATCCCGAGGGTGTCGAGGTCCCTCCCGTTGACGCCCACCATCTCAGGGGTCATGGCGCCGATCTTTTCCATATCCGACGTGCCGTGAAGCTCGATCAGGCACATGAGGCCTCGCATACAGGCATAGGCATAGAGCGATTCCAGCTCCTCTTTCGGAAGAATCCGGGCAATGAGGAGCACCATGTCGGCCCCGGCAGCATAAGCACGGTCGATCTGCACCCTATCGATGATGAAGTCCTTGCAGAGGATGGGCAGGGAGGTCGAGCCCGCCACCTGGCTCAAAAAATCATAACTCCCCCCGAAATAGGTGGAATCCGTGACCACGCTTATGATCTTCGCATACCGGCCGTAGACGTCGATGCGTTCTTCATCGATCTCTCTTATGAACCCGGCCGAAGGGGAGCGTCTCTTCAGCTCGGCGATGATATTGACGGGACGATCGAAGACGGGCCGCCGAAGAGGTCGCGGTCGCTGCCCGAATTCGGCCTTCTTCAGAGCTTCCACCTCGCTCCGCTTAGTCTCGAGTATCTCTGCTATCATGAAGCGAGCTCCATGAGCCTCTCGTAGGCCTTGCCGCTGCGGATGACCTCTCTCGCGAGGAGGAAGGCGGGCACCGGCCTCTCTTCGACGTTGGCCGCCATGAGGGCGAAGGCCGCGTTGATTGCCACCACGTCGACCAGTTCGGGGTGGCGCCCCAGGAGAGTCTCCTTCATGATCCGCGCGTTCACGGCCGGCTCGTGGCCTTTGATCGTCTGGAGGTCGGCGTAGATGCCGAAGTCCTTGGGGTCGAACTCGAACCTGCGTACGGTCGAGCCCTGCTTGTGAAAGCAGACGGTCCCCGCCGAAACGCTTATCTCGTCGAGGCCGTCGTGGCTGGCCACGAGCATGACATTGGGAATGCCGAGTATCTCGAGGGCTTCCATGTAGGTGGGCATGACCTCTTTCTTAAAGACGCCTATCAACTGACTGTCGGGACGGGCGGGGTTGCACAGGGGACCCAGCAGGTTGAAGATGGTCCGCTTCCCGATCCGTTTCCTCGCCGCAGTGACGAACCTCATGGCCGGAAAAAACTTCTGGGCGAAGAGAAAGACGAAGTTCTTCTCTTTGAGGAAGCGGGCCGCACCCGCGGCGTCGAGGTCGATGGGAACCCGGAGCGCCTCCAACACGTCGGCCGAGCCCGATAATGAGCTGACCGCCCTGTTCCCGTGTTTGGCCACGGGCACGAAGAGGCTGCATACTATGGCCGACGTGGTGGAGATATTGAAGCTGCCGCTTCCGTCCCCTCCCGTGCCGCAGGTATCGAGGAGGCAATCGAAGGTATGAGGCAAGGGAATGGCCCTTTCCAGGAGGGATTGGGCCGCACCGGCGATCTCGCCCGCCGTTTCTCCCTTGTCGGCGAGAAGAAGCAGTATCTCCACTATCTCCTCCTGGTCCAGGGCGCCATCAAGCATATCAGCGAAGACGCCTCTGGCCTCCTCAAGTGAGAGGTCGACCCCTTTTTTTAGCCTATCGATGCATTCCATCACACACCTCCAAAAAGTTGGTTATAAACCTCATCCCCCCAGGAGTCGCGTAGGATTCCGGGTGAAACTGGAGGCCGAATATGGGCGCATAATGATGCTCCAGGGCCATCACTTCGTTGTCGCTTCCCGAGACGGCGCATACCTTGAGGTCCACGTCGTCACATTCAACCACGAGAGAATGGTACCGCACGGCGCGGAATTCGGGCTCGATGCCCGCGAAGAGGCTTCCGCCGAAATGGTTCATGACGTCCACCTTGCCATGCATGACGCTCCTCGCCCTCCTTATCGGTTTTCCGAAGTAGTAGCCTATGGCTTGCATGCCGAGGCAGATGCCGAGAATGGGTAGGCGGTCCTTGAAACGATCGATGGCCGCGAGGCTCGTCATGGACTGGGCGGGATGAGAAGGCCCCGGAGAGATGACGATACCCGCAGGCCGGGCTGCCTCGATCTTCTCCAGGCTCTCCGTGTTCCTGAAGACCCTCACCTCGGTATGGCGGGCCAGGTAGTCGTATACATTAAAGGTGAATGAATCGTAGTTGTCGATAAGGGCTATCATGCGAGTCCTCCTGCTTTCATGAGTACGAGGAGCTTGTTCATCACCTCGTCGTATTCCCGTTCGGGTACACTGTCGTAAACGATACCCGCTCCGCCCTGCAGCCGCGCCCTGCCCTTCTCGAATATGGCCGTCCTGATGGTAATGGCCATGTCGAGACTTCCATCGAACCCAATATAGCCGACACAACCGGCGTAGGGTCCTCGTGGGTGTTCCTCCAGCTCGTCGATCACCTCTATGGCCCTCACCTTGGGTGCGCCGCTCACGGTGCCGGCCGGAAACGTCTGCCTGAGGGCCTCGAACACGTGAGTGCCTTCCTTGAGCCTGCCCGTTACATCGGTCACCATGTGGACCACGTGAGAATAGGCTTCGGGCTGCATGAAGCTCCCCACTGCCACGCTCCCCACCTGACAAATCCTCGACAGATCGTTCCGGGCGAGATCGACGAGCATAAGGTGCTCGGCCCTCTCCTTCTCGTCATGGGTGAGGGATTCGATGACCTCCTCCACATTGTCCGCAGGCCTGAGCTTTCTCGTGCCCGCAATCGGCTTGAGCGTCGCGACGCGGTCCCTCACGCGAAGATGTATCTCGGGGCTCGATCCGACCACCGATATGCCGTTGTCTTTGAGAAAGTACATGTAGGGTGAAGGGTTGATCTTCCTCAAGTTCCGGTAGAACTCAAAGGGGTCTATATTGTCTGCCTCGAGGAAATCGGAAAGCACGATCTGGATGGCTTCTCCCTCGGCGATCATCTCCCTCGCCCGTGCAACCCGGTCTATGAAGAGGCCCCGGGGTATGTTTCGCACGAGGGCCGGAGCCAGGACCGGCCCGTGAGCGGGTGCGAGGCTCCTTATATGGGCCTCGGTCCTGTCGAGCTCCAGAGAGATCGCATGGTAGGCGTCTTCGGGGTCCCGTCCGTCCACCGGACAGGACAAGGCCAGATAGAGCTTGTTGGTATAGTTGTCGTAGACGCAGAACCGCTCTATGAGATAGAGCACCCCCAGGATTGGCCCGCCCATGGCGAGGGGCTTCTTCAGGATGTCGCACTCACCCACGAATTCGAAATTGAGATAGCCCACGTAGCCCCCTTGAAAGTCACCGAAGGCGCGGACAGGCGACATGGTATCCTGCACGAGGGCCGAGTCTATTTCGGAAAGAGGACAGCGCAACCTGTCTTCGTTGTAGACGCCGTCACGACGAATGACCAGCTTCTCCGCCGCCTCGAAAGCGAGAAAGGAGAATCGGCTGTACGTCTTGTTCTGATTCGCGCTCTCCAGAAGAATAACGGTCTCGAAAGGCAAGAACTTGGAAAGCAGGGAGACGGGGGTATCCATGTCGCCGTCCATCTCCTTGTAGACGGTGATCCTCTGAAACTCTTGGCACATCTTTTTGAACTCATTTAGCGATGGGTACATAGGAACCTCTCCTTAAATGCCCTCTCAATTATTGGGGCTCGCGTCGCCCCCTCGGTCAGCAAAGCTGACCGAGCCTCCCCTTCATGAAAAGGAAGGACCGCCGCAGGCGCGCACTGCCCGTGGCCGGGAAACTGCCAAGTGTTCCTTCTCGGCGGCCTACAGGCCGCTATTCCGATGGGGTTGTTAACTTCTGTACTTCCCCGCAATTGGCTCAGGTCGAGACAATTGCGGTGTGATGTGGAAAGCCGCATGGGAAGAATCGATGAGATGTGGATGACCTGTCGTGCCTCATTGACCGCAGCCCACAAGTAGAAAAGTACCACTTGCTTTAGCGGGGCACCCCCGTCCCGAAAGACTCGTTTAGAGCAGCCACACACCACGGGGGTCGCCCTACGGCGGATGGGCATGAGGTGCGGCAGGGCGCCGCAGATCGCGATTCTTCCCATGCGGCTTTCCCTTAACCACATAACCATTACCGACGCTCTTGCCCTTGCTCTTGCCCTTGCACCTGCCTTGCTCTCAACACTCCCACGAACTATCACCATTTCACCTCACACTATCCGAACATACACAGTCGGCGCACAAAAAAACCGCCTTCAAGAACCCAGGTTCCTGAAAGCGGTTTCAAATAAAAAGGCCGCTCAAGCCCGGGGGTTGCTACCCCCCAAAGTGCCCAAGCGGCATAAACTCAAGGGATAGCTATTTAGCTACCCCACCACCACATATTCGACGTTAAGTTATAGTTCTCCGCAAATGCCTGCATATACACTATGTAGCACGGCATAGGTGTGGCTGTCAAGAATTTATTCTCCGGACCAACCCTTTCATGCCTTTGTGGCTTGCCGGAAGCGCAACGGTATGATAGGGTGTGTTACTCCCAGGCGATTGGAATAAGGCCTCTTCGGGGAGAAGAAAGGAGACAGGGGACAGGTGAAGAAAGCGGCTCTCGACATCAATCCTGCCTTCGAGAAGGCCCTCGAAGTCATGGAAAACTCGAATCGCCACGTGTTCATCACGGGAAAGGCAGGCACGGGCAAGTCGACGCTCCTCGATTACTTTCGCAGCCGCACGCGAAAAGAGGTGGCAGTGCTCGCGCCTACCGGCGTGGCCGCCCTCAATGTCCAGGGTCAGACCATCCACTCATTCTTCGGTTTCAAACCGAGCATCACGCCTGAAAAGGTAAAGCGGGCCTCGGGACCGGATGCCGGAATCTTCCGCGAGTTCGACACGATCATCATCGACGAGGTATCGATGGTAAGGGCCGATCTCCTCGATTGCGTCGAGAAATTCCTGCGCCTCAACGGACCGGAACGAAAACGATGGTTCGGCGGCGTCCAGATGGTCTTCATCGGAGATCTCTATCAGCTTCCGCCTGTGGTCACCTCATCGGAGAAGGAGATCTTCACCCACCGGTACGAGACTCCCTATTTCTTTTCAGCTCAAGTCTTCAGCGAACCGACCTTTGAGATGGAGTTCATCGAGCTGGAGAAGGTGTACCGCCAGACCGACGAGGATTTCATCGCCCTTCTCAACTCCATCCGGAACAGGACATGTACCGACGGAGACCTGCAAAGGCTGAACGAGCGCCTCGATCCAGCCTTCGTTCCGCCGGAAGACGCCTTTTACGTGACCCTGACAAGCACGAACGATCTTGCCACGACCCGAAATCTCGAGAGACTCGCCTCTTTGCCCGGCCCCGTCATTCAGTATGCCGCCGTGGTGACCGGGGCTTTCGACCGCTCATCCCTGCCCGCGGAGGAAACCCTTCAACTCAAGGAGGGGGCCCAGGTAATGCTCGTTAATAACGACAAGGAAGGCCGGTGGGTGAATGGGTCCATAGGACGAATCGCGGGGGTCGAAAAGGAGGCGGGTAGCGAGGAGATAGTCATGGTCTCCCTGGGCGACGGCTCCCTTGTCGATGTGGGCCCCTGCACGTGGGAGATGTTCGAGTACGAGTACGATAGGGCCACGAAGCACATTTCCACGAGAAAGACCGGGGCTTTCACCCAGTATCCTATCCGCCTGGCCTGGGCAGTGACCATCCACAAGAGTCAGGGCAAGACCTTCGAAAGAGTAATCATAGACGTGGGAAGAGGCGCTTTCGCTCACGGCCAGGTCTATGTGGCCCTGTCGCGCTGTACAAGTCTTGCCGGCATAACCCTGGCCAAGCCGATCACCAAAGCCCAGGTGCGCACCGATTGGAGGGTGTCTCGGTTCCTTACCAGATTCCAGTACAAGTTGGCCGACGAGCAGGTGGGCTATGACGAACGGCGCAGGATCATCGAGGACGCAATGCGCAGGGGCCTCAACCTGGAGATCCTCTACCTCAAGCCTGACGATACGAAATCGCGCAGGATTATCCGGCCCATCTCCATCGAGCAGATGGAGTTTAAAGGGAGGGGCTTCGAGGGCTTGCGGGCATACTGTTTTCTGCGAAAGGGAGAACGGGCCTTCCGGATCGACCGGATTCTGGAGATCGCCTATACCGTCGGGTAGCGTATCGCCGGAAAGACGCAAATATATCAAACTATCAGATACTTCATCATTTCCAATCATTCGTTCCGGTCCGAAAAACATGGCGAGACAAAAAGGATGGCAAGGTCAAGAATGGCGTTCGTGGGCGCCCGTAAGCCGCACCTTTATTGCAATATTCAAACGACATTCTTCGGTTGCCATGAGGCAAATGGGGCTCGATGAAATCGATGGCCCGTGTATGACAATCATTGACGTACCGGTGAAGATATGTATTAATAGAAGAAAATGTCTGATCGTTTTACGGAAGAAACCATGAGAGACTATAAACTACTTATAGAGCCGATAAAGAGCCAAAGAACGTTCGAAGAGGTCTCGAACAGGATAAAGGAGTTGATCTTCGCCGGCGCCCTCAAACCAGGTGAGAAACTGCCGTCAGAAAACGCGATGGCCCAGCTCTTTCAGGTCGGACGCCAATCTGTCCGCGAAGCCCTTCGCGTACTCGAGCGGTCGGGTTTCATTTCCGTCAAAATGGGCGTCAAAGGCGGCCCCGTGATCGAGGACACGGTCCATCACAAGATTGCTGCCCTTTTTCTCGACGCTTCGAAGTACAATAAGGTCTCTCTCGATGACTACTCGTCGGCCATCATAGCTATCGAATTATCGATCATCGATTTTGTTTTGGCGAACGCCGATAAGCAGGATATCGAAGGACTGCGCGAGAACATCAGGAAGGCCAGGGAAAAGCTGGCCTCCGGCGTGCCTGCCTTCGAGGAAAACATAGACTTTCATCGACTTTTGGCAAAGGCTTCCAAGAACTATGTCTTTTGCATCCTCATAGAAGCGATCCTCGCGGTGCTTTC
>CAVVPU010000100.1:0-19683 GCA_963750015.1 uncultured delta proteobacterium
ATAGTCCACGGGATGGCGGGTGAGGCCGGGAAAATGGTCTGCGCCGAGGCGCTGGAGGCCGTTATTCCAATGGACGATGCGCCTGTCTGAGAAATAGGGGGCCATTCCTCCCATGTGGTGAGTGATGAACTTGATAGTGGGAATTTCTCGAAGATACCTGCGAAGACAAGCCTCACCATGGCGGCCGTGGTGTCATAGGGCCAGCCGAATATGGAGAAAAGCTGGTTGTAGGAGATACTTTCCGTTTTCCAGTCGGGCTGCTCCGGGCCGCGCATGGGGTGGATCCAGATGGGAAGATCGACGTCCACCATGAGCTTATAGGGCATCATCGCTTCCGTGCTCGGTGGTTGGCCGTTGACCCTCGTGTGAATCTGAATACCCTTGAAGCCGAGCTGGGTGATGGCCCGTTCAGCTTCTTTCACGGCGATGTCCGGATTATTGAGAGGCACGTTGGCAATGGCTGCGATGTATTTCTTGGGGTTCTTCGCGACCATCTCTGCGATCTCATCGTTGCATATCTTCGCGAGTTCCGCTGCCTCATCGGCATTGACCACCTCCTCCACGGGAGGCATGGTGGCGGACAAGACCTGAACGAGGTCGTCGTAGGGCGCGAGCTTGCCCAGGCGCATCTCGTTGTCCCACAGGACCGGCCTTTTATCCTGCACCGCTTTTTCCGTGGGGAACTTGTCCGCATATTTGTAGAGGGCCTGTTTGTAACGGGGGAGCTGGACGTGGGTAAAAATATCGATCTTCATCAGAGAGCCTCCTTCAAAGCGTGCTGATCCGGACCGAAGGGTCCGAACGTGGTTCCGGCCTGCCAGAGCATACATGGGGTAATCGAAAGACGAAAGAAAGTCTTTCGGTCCCTGAAACAAACATCAGACAAATAGACGTCTATAAGGTTTGTACAATTATACTCACACGCCCCGGGCTGTCAAGGTTTTTTTGCAGCAATCCTCGCCGACATAGGGGGCGGCAAGGGCGGTTAAAACGTTCCGCAGAATTGATTTCCGTTTCAACCTCTTTTTGAACCTTTAGGAATAGGTCGTATAAGTCCTATAAGACCTATTCCTAGGAAGAAGAAGCGCCACGCTCAATGAATGGCCGCGGCCGCTCAATCGTCATTTTTTTGCGGAATGCTCTAGAGCAGAGTCCTGCGGCCGGTCCTCACGTCGAGCGTCCAGAATTCGTCCTTGACGCGGTCCTGAAGATAGATATAGTCATACCCGCTCCGGCTCTCTGTGTCTTCGAGAGCGCTTCGGGCTTCATCTGCGCAGACCTTACAGCAGACAGCGGGAAGGGAAACACAAAAGACGGTGTAACGGCTGCCGTCCTTCTGAGAGGCCGATGAGGCTATCGTCCTGAATCCGCAGCACTCCGGACACGTCCTTAAGTTTACACGCTGCTGCTCGCGAAGGCCGTCGGTGTCGTAGAATACGGAGCGCTGCCGTGTTTCGAGACCCCGGCCTTTCGCCCGGGTCCTCTCTATCACTTCTTCTCTTCCCCGGAAGACGGCGAGCTGTCTTTCCACGAGGGTTTTGATGTAGTCCATATTCCCCGAAGGTTCCTTGAACCGCGCCCGCTCGTAGTCGGGTTCCCGCACGTTGGAAAAGTCGATTCCCGCCATTGCCATGACGATGGCCATGTTGACATAGGGAAGGGCCGTTTCCACCGAATAGCCCCCTTCGAGAACGGCTATGTCGGGCTTGAGCTTCCGGTTGAGAACCCCGTAACCCTGGGCTGTGAAGCGCATGTTGGCAAGGGGATCGCTGTAATGGTTATCCTGACCGGCGGAATTGATCACCACCTCAGGCTTGAATTCCGCGAGGATGGGCAGCACAAGGTTATCCATTATGTAATGGATGCCTGCATCGGTGGTCCCCGGCGCCATGGGTATGTTTATGGTGCTGCCGTAGGCAAGGGGGCCTCCCAGCTCGTCGATAAAACCTGAGCCTGGATAGAGGGTTCTTCCGTCCTGATGGAAGGAAATGAAGAGTATGTCGGGATCATCCCAAAAGATTTCCTGCGTCCCGTCGCCGTGATGGACGTCCGTATCCACTATGGCGAGCCGCTTCACGCCGTATGTGGTGCGCAGGTGCTCGACCATGACTGCCTCATTGTTGATATCGCAGAAACCACGGTTCCCGTGAGTCACGGTCATGGCATGATGGCCGGGCGGCCTTATGATGGCGAAGGCGTTCTTCACCTCATTGCGCATGAAGGCATCTGCCATCACGAGGGCCGAGCCGGCCGAGACCAGATGGGCCTGAGTCACGCGGCTTTCCACGTCGGGAACGCAAAAATGAACACGGGATATCTCCTTGGCCGTCGCCAGGCGAGGTTGATACTCCCGTATCTCGGGCAGGTCCATAATGCCTTCTTCGAAGAGTTGATCCCTGGTGTAGAGCAGTCGCTCCTCTCTTTCCGGATGGGTAGGGCTGATGGCCCAGTCAAAGGCCGGGAAGAAAAGCAGGCCGGTGGGCTTCATTCCGTCACCCCCTCGAAACCGTGGATGAATCCCGGTCGGATCTGAACGGCCACGTCGAAGAGTTTCCCCGAGGCGTAACCGTTCCGGATGACATTGAACTGTTCCTCCAGGTAGACCTCCGATTCATTTGCGTAAGCGGCAAGGTCACTCTTGCCGGCGATTTCTTCGAGGGTGTGTTGAGCCAAATAGCGCGCGTCGGCAATCTGGTAATTGCCTTCTTTGACTGAGCCGCGCAAGCCCCCCGGCGATACGGTGTAGAATCCGCGCTCGGTATCCACGTGGACCTGTACCGCAAGGGTGGGTCGGGCTATTGCCGCACCCAAGGCATTGGCGACCGAAGAATGGCGGTGCAGGAAATGGGTGACGCCCAGTTCCCGGGCCAGCATAGGGACAATGGCCGGAGCTGCCGCACCTAAGCCGATGACCTGGTGGAGGACGAATTTTCTTCGATTTACGACCTCCCAAACCTTGTAGGCAGGCTCATCTTCCCACCTGCGGAACATCTCCCGGATGCCCTGCTTCAACGCCTCTATCACCCGGTCAACGACGCTTTTGCAAATCTCTTGCAGGGTCTGACCCATGCGGGCGGCGATGGCTCCGAGTGAGTCGTGCGAGGCCTTCGGATCTCCCATATTCAGATCCAGCAGGACGTTGAAAGCATCGGTGACCGTCGGTGTTCTCCCCCCGAAACAGACGGCGTTGCCGAGGCGCATTTTTCCCACCTCCACTCCCCGGGACGTCTCGACAACAAGGGGACTGTCTCCCCCAATCGCTACAGAATTGACGGCAAAAGAACGTATCTGGGTCAGGTGCCCCCCTATCAGGGCCCCCTTAGAGGCGTAAAGGGGCTGTCCCTCGATGAGCAGGCCTATATCGGAAGTGGTTCCGCCAATATCGACGACAACGGAATTTAGGGGTTCCCGGCACAGGGCCGCACCGCCCATGGTGCTTGCCGCAGGCCCTGAAAAGACGGTTTCGCAGGGCCTCTCCCTGCTGGCATCGATGGTAGTCGTGCCGCCATCGGCCTTCAGGACATGAAGCTCGCAGCCAGGAATCCGGGCGGTTATCGCCGCCTCGATGCCGTCGGCAAACCGGTTCCACTCCTTCATGACCATGGCTGTGTAATAACAGGTTACCGCCCGCCGGGGGAAGTTGAGACCTCCCGTGACCTCACTGCCGATATACGCCTCCATGCGGGGATAGTCTGCCCCGGCCATCTCTTTGACCAATTTTTCGTGGCTGTTGTTTCGTATTGAGAACTTTCCTGCGATAGCGACCCTCCGGATTCCTGCCCGGTCGAGCTCCTGCAAGACCTTCGCGATCTGTCCTTCGTCGGGCGGCTCGATCTCCCTGCCTCGGAAATCGATGCTGCCTTTCAAGAAATTGGTGTCAGGGCCGAGCTTATAGGCTGATTCAGGGAGACCGCTGCCGGGCAGAAGGAGAAGCGCCGTACGTTCTCCCTGTCCGGTGGCCAGAAGATTGGTTACCAGCGTTGTGCTCAAGACCACCCTCTGAACCTCTTCCGGATCGCCGTGGGCAAGAAGATCGTCCAATACGAGAAGGAGCGTTCCCGTCAAATCAGCCTCGTCCGTGCGATGCTTAATACTGTGGATCACTCTGCCTTCCGAGAAAAGCACGCCGTCCGTATAGGTGCCGCCCACGTCGATGCCTATCAACACGTCTTATTCCTCCATCGAATCATGGATATTATTCTACATTAGTCTTCGCGCTTATGTCACTGTCAGGTTTTTATAGCAGGGGTAGTCTGTTGCCGCACATCCGGCAACGCTTCAGAGGTCGCACACCACGTCGTCTATGACAGGTGTAACCAAGGTACTAAAGAGTTTTTGATCGGGGGTGGAAGAATGAACCCGATCCTACAACCTGAACTGCTTCACCATTGCCTCGAGGCCCTTTGCGAGTCCGGCGAGCTTGGAAGAAGAGCTCCTGTTCTCCTTGATCGTTTGCGCGGTCTCTTGCATGGTCCGTGAGACCTGGAGAATGCTCGATGCGATTTCGTTGGTCGTGGCTGTCTCCTCTTCCGAAGCCACGGCGATCTGGTTGATCTCGCCGGTCACCTTGTTGATCTGGGAAAGAATCTCCTTGAGAGCCTCACCTGATTTGGCCGCCTCCGCAGTGCCGATGCCCACCTCGTTGACGCCTTCTTCCATGGAAGAGACGGCCTTCTTGGTCTCAGCCTGCATGGCCCTGATCGTTTCCGCGATTTCCTTTGTGGCCTTGCTCGTCCTCTCGGCGAGTTTCCTTACTTCGTCGGCAACCACGGCAAAGCCCCTGCCGTGTTCCCCTGCCCGGGCAGCCTCGATGGCAGCATTCAGCGCAAGGAGGTTTGTCTGGTCGGCCACATCGTTGATAAGGCCGACTATTTGCCCTATCTGGTCCGAACGGGTACCGAGGGTCTTGATCACCTCCGAGGACTCTCTCACACGCTCGCTGATCCGGTTCATAATAGATATGGTCTGCCGGATGATAGTTTCGCCCGTGGCAACCGACTGGTTCGCCGCATCGGAGCTCTTGACTGCCACGACGCAGTTCTGGGCGATCTCCGAGGAGGTTTTCGACATTTCCTCACTCGCCGTCGCGACGGAGTTGATCTGCATAGCCGCTTCTTCGACCCCCGACGCCATCTGGTCTGTCGCGCTTTCGAGCACGCCCGCTGCCTGAGAGACCTGGGTACTGCTTTCCGCCACATGGGTGATCGTCTCGTGGAGCTTCTTTACAAAGGAATTGAAGTGGCCTGCCATCGCCCCCATTTCGTCCCGCGCCATCACATCGATCCGTTTGGTGAGGTCGCCTGCCGCCACCGCCTCGATAGCTTCCACGGTCTTTGTGACCGGGGAGAGGATAACCGACTTCATGATGAGGCTGGCGACGAGGGGAAGTATGATGGCAGTGAGAAAGACGATGAGAGAGACGCTCGCCGAACTCCTGAAGGCGGCGCCGGATGAGGCATACTGGCTTTCGCTCAGCTTGCTTTCGAATGCGAGCAGTTCAGAGAGGTCCGTGGTGATGGTCTTGAAGTGCGAATTCGCCTCTGTCCAGGCCGAGCGGGCCGTGGCCTGATCGCCTGCCCCCGCCTTTTCTACTGCCTGATTCAGGGAGTCTTCGTACTTGGTCAGGTTCTCCCGGGTCCGTGTAAGGACCTCCTTTTCCTCCTGCCCGAGACCAGGGGAATCAATAGCCCGCCGAACAACGGTTGAGAGTTCCTGAAGGGCGGGCAATGTCTTTCCGGCCCCGGCGAGCGCCTGTTTGACCGAACTCGTATCAATGCTTCTGGTGGTATTGTCAGGGGCCCCTTTGTCGCGTTGCTCTCTTTGCGCCCGTTTTATCGCGTCCATGATCCCGAAGGCGGTATTCATCGTCTCCTGCATCGCCGCATGGACCTCCCGCATCCCCACGTTAATGGAAGCCGTTGTCTGGTATTCCTTGAACCTGTTGCCGATAATGTCGTCCAGGGCCGACTGTTGTTTGAAGAAACCGAGGTAGGTGACCGCACCGAAGAGCATGAGAAACAAGAGGGCTACGATGGGCGATACGAGAAGTTTGTTGGTCATCCGCAGGTCACTGAGCCACTTTTTCATTTGAAACCTCCTCCCTATGTTTCAAAATCCAGGTCGCTAGGGTCCTGACCTGACCTGTTATCGGAAGATGAGGTGTAAGCTTTAGCCGCCCTCCATGGATAAAAGGACGGGCCCTACAGGTTGTCACCCGTAGGGCCCGATTCCTTTATTGATGGAGCAAAATCTATTTCTTTTTCTTGGCTGCCTTGGCAGGCGCCTTCTTTGGAGCGGCTTTCGCTGCGGCCTTCTTTGCGCCATTGATCTCCTTGGCCAGGACGCTGGAAGTAGAGAACTTGACCGCTTTTCTCGCCGGTATCTTAATCTCTGCCCCGGTTTGAGGATTTCTGCCCTTTCGTGCCTCTCGCTTCACGCAAGAAAAGGAACCGAGCCCCGGAAGGGCCACCCGATTGCCGCTTTTCAGCGAGGACGAGATAGTCTCCACGAAAGTGGAGAAGACCACTCCTGCCTGCTTCTTGGAAATCTTCGCTGACTCCGCCAGTTTTGTAACAAACTCAGTCTTTGTCATGACTCCCCCTTTTGGGTAGATTTAAAAGCCACTGCGGGTTTATACGATATATTCATGCAGGGATCAAGAGAAAAATGCAGGAATTGCGAGGATTTTTTTTACTGACCAGGCGCCAATCGCCTGAAATCACTCAGTTATGACAACTCAATCATGTGTAGTTTATCTATAAATCCCTTATATACCAAGGGTTTGAGGGCGATAGCTCGATTCCGGCCGTCAGCACTTCCTGCTTCGTCGATGCCGGAATAAATAAAATAATAAAGCTGCCAGAGCGGCTGCCGTGAAGACAAGTATGAGCGGCTCCAGACGTGCAAAAGTGAGGTGAAGAAGAAGGACCATCCTCCTTCCGAGAAAATAGACACCCGCTCCCCACACCCCGGTCCATAATATTGCCCCTACCGTGGTCCACACCACGAATTCCCGCCACGGCATTTCCAGCAGGCCGGCCACGATCCCGTTGAGCTGCCTGAGCCCGTCGAAAAAGCGGGCAACGAGAAGCACCACTATGCCGTTCCGGGCGAAACGTTGTTCCACACGCTCGAGCCGGCACGCCTGAACTTTGAAACGCTTCAGGAGTCGATGGCCACCCCAGCGCCCGATAGCATATCCCGTGATGTTCCCAAGCACCGCAGCCGCGAGCGCGAAAGCGAGTACCAATACGACGTTGAGTCTTCCGCCGGCAGCATCGGCAGAGGCGGCCATGAGAAGGGTTTGACCGGGCGCGGGAATGCCGCAGCCTTCCAGGAATATGGCGACAAAGAGCGCGGGATAACCGTATCGGGTCAAGAGACGATGGGCCCGTGAGACACCGCCCCGGATGTGGTGCGCAATTCCGTGATGATGAAGGGGGGCAGGGGCGCGCTCTGTCGCGTCGCCCACCTCCGTGGATGGAACGGACAGCCCGCTATCGGTCTGGGCGAGGCTCCTCTGCAAGGGGACCAGCATCAGGGCGAGCAGAAATATGTTGATTGCGAAGAATGGGAGTCCCGATGCGCTCACCCTCATTACCTAAATCTACTCTAGTTGACCTCTCAGGTCAAAGCCGCCTCATCAAATCATGTGAAGTTAGACCAGGATGGGGTTTTGGTCCGGCTCTTTTTCGGCTCATCGGGAGCGTTTTGACAGAGGTCGTGGAAATTTGTTGGAATAATACAAAAGACATATGTCAAAATATATGCAAAGATATCGGCTGATATGTGGACCTTGTCGCGCAGTCTCTTATTGGGAACAAAATCACTGGACCTGTCCATTCTCATGGATGATATAATGGGGAAGGTGCTTGAAGCCAACACGTTCGTGCAAGGAGGACGAAGATGAAGATCAAAGCCGCGGTGGTGCATGACAAGGCAGGCCCTTTTGTCATTGAGGAGATAGATCTTGACGAACCGAGGGCCGATGAAGTCCTGATTCGCATTGTCGCGTCCGGGCTCTGCCACACGGATCTGGCGGCGAGGGACCAGCACCTGCCTGCGCCATTGCCGGCCGTCTTCGGCCACGAAGGCGCGGGTGTGGTGGAGAGGGTAGGGGCGAATGTCACCAGTGTGCAAGCCGGTGACCACGTGGTCATGAGCTACCTTTCCTGTGGCGTCTGCCCCGCGTGTAAGAAAGGCGCTCCCGGCCACTGCGTGCAGTTCCATCCCCTCAACTTCGGAGGAGCGCGCATGGACGGTTCCCTTACCATGAGGAAGGAGAAAGAGGGGATCCATGGCTCTTTTTTCGGCCAGTCTTCTTTCGCTACTCACGTTCTCGCCACCGGCCGCAATGTAGTCAAGGTGCCTCAGGATATACCTCTTGAGATACTGGGACCCCTCGGATGCGGCATTCAGGCAGGGGCAGGAGCGGTGATCAATTCGCTCGGGGCGCGCCCCGGCAGTTCCATCGCCGTTTTTGGAGCGGGCTCGGTAGGAGTGAGTGCGATCATGGGGGCAGTGGTATGCGGGTGCACCACTATCGTGGCCGTGGACGTGCATGACGGCCGTCTGGAAGGTGCAAAGGGCTTCGGGGCAACCCATGTGATCAACTCGGCCAAGACAGACCCCGTACAAGAAATCCTGAAGGTGACGGGTGGCGGGATCGACTACTCCCTCGACTGCACGGGCATCCCGAAGGTCTTGCGGCAAGCCCATGACAGCCTGGCCGTCGGGGGCACTGCCGGTCTCGTCGGAGCGGCACCGCCCGGGACCGAGGTGGCCCTGGAGATGCAGGCCCTTCTCAACGGACGTGGCGTGATCGGGGTAGTGATGGGCGACTGCGTCTCGAGCATCTTCATTCCTCAACTGATAGACCTTTACAAGGCCGGCAGGTTCCCTTTCGACCGGATGATGACGTTCTACCCCTTCGATCGGATCAACCAGGCGGCGGAAGACTCGGAGAAAGGAAGGACCCTGAAAGCCGTCCTGCGAACGTAAGAACAGGATGCTTTTGGAAGGAGGCAGAAGTATCGAAAGAAGCGGATCGTAGCTTTAGAGCTTTGGCAGTAAAGGGGTGGATTAGAGCCCCAGATAACTCGAAAGCAAAAGGAGACAGGCTATGAGAAGAAAGTTGTTTTTCGCGCTAATTGCCGTGGTCCCGATCGTCATGTTGCTTTTTTCTTTTTCTCAGGCGGCGCCCGCCAAGGATAAGATCCGCGTAGGCTGGGTCACATCGCTTTCGGGTGTGAATGCTCCGGGCGTCATGGATACGAGCGGAAACGTGTACAAGATGTGGGTTGAAGAGGTCAATGCCAAGGGCGGTCTGTACATAAAGGAATACGGCAAGAAACTGCCCCTCGACGTCATCATGTACGACGACAAGAGCGACGTGGGCACCATGACCAAACTGCTGGAAAAGGCCATAGTGGAAGACAAAGTCGACCTGCTCTTCTCACCCTGGGATACAGCTTTTCTTTTTGCGGCTGCGCCGATCGCCACCAAACACAAGATGGTGCTTATGGGGGGTTCGGGTGGTGCCCTGAAGCTCAAACAAGTGATCGGCAAGTACCCGTACTACTTCCAGGTACTCAATTTCGCAGATACTCAGATACCTGCCCTGGCCCAGGTGTTCAAGGAACTGGGCGTCAAGAGTGCCTATATTGCGTACATCCAGGACCTCCACGGTCTGGAGTATAACGAAGTCGCCCAGAAGGAGCTGCCGAAAGCCGGTGTCAAGATCCTCGCGGCCAAAAGCTTTCCCCTCGACCAGCAGGACTTCACCCCTCTGCTGAAGGAAGCCAAGGCTTCGGGCGCCGACGCCTTTTTGGGCTTCCTCTACCCTCAGAATGCGTTTCCCGCAACCGGTCAGGCCATGGAAGTCGGCTACAATCCGAAAGCTTTCTACCTGACCGTAGGTCCCTGCCTCGCGGGGTATCGTGATGCCTTCTCGGCGAAAGGCATCGATGGCGTCATGGGCGCGGGTGCATGGAACGTCAAGACCTCTGCCGCCGCGAAGGACTTCTTCGACCGGTACACCAAGAGATGGGGACACGAGCCCGAGGGTTGGGGCACGCTCTTCTACTACTCCTCCCTTCAGTTCCTGGGTCAGGCTATAGAAGAGGCGGGGACCCTGAACAACACGAAGATAAGGGACCTCATGGCGACCAAGACCTATCAGACGGCGCTGGGCCCCTTCAAGTTCACGAACGGGCTCTTTCTGAACCATCCGGGCGAGGTAGGCCAGTGGCAGAACGGAACATGGCAGATTATAGACATGGGAGCCAAGAGGACGGCCAAACCGGTCTATCCGAAGCCTATGTGGGGGCCGCCTCCAGCCAAGAAATAGCACACCCGGGAATTTTGTTGAGTAGGTCCGGCCGGGCCGCCTCGAGGCGATCTTCAGGCGGCCCGGCAAAAACAGATGGAGGACTCTCTTTTGGAAGGTCTTCCTTCTGCCATCCATACTTATAGGCGGGTTCAGGAGAACTCATTATGTTTGTGCGTTTCCTCGATATAGCTATCGGCGGCTTCCTGACCGGCGGCATCTTCGCCCTCATTGCAGTCGGGTTCGGCCTGCAGTATGGTGTGGCCAGGGTTTTGAACATAGCCCACGGAGAATTCATCATGCTGGGCGCCTTCTGTGCCTGGACCCTTTTTACCCGGGCCGGCATAACACCTCTTTTCTCGATGGTCTTTTGCGCCCCCTTCTTCTTCGTCGTAGGCTTCGTCATTTACCGCCTGCTTTATAACCCTTTGAGGACCTCTTCCGAATCGGCCGCAGTATTCGAAGGCAACTCGATGCTTGCATCCTTCGGCCTCCTTTTCGTCGTCCAGAACATTGCCCTGCTCATCTGGGGCGCCCCGGTCAAGGGCTATTCCTATCTCGCTTTTCCGGTCAATATTATGGGGGCCGTCTTCTCGGCAAACCGCATCGTTACCCTTATCGCCTCCGTGGTTCTCGGCTCGGCTTTCTATATCTTCCTGGTAAGCACCCGCACAGGCAAAGCCATCAGGGCCGCTGCCCAGGACCCCGATGCCGCCGAGCTGATGGGCGTCCGCATCAACAGGGTCCTGGCCATCTGCTTCGGCTTCGGTACCATGATGGCTGCCCTGGGCGGACTGCTCTTAAGCATGACTTCCATCATGCTCACGCCGGTCATGGGCATGCAGTATACCCTGATCGCCATAATAGTGGTGGTCCTCGGCGGACTGGGCAATATAAAGGGCAGTTTTATCGGGGGCTTCATACTCGGGCTCGTGGGATATATAGTCAGTTCCGTGCAACCGGGCCTGTCGATGGTTGCCTACTACGTGATCTTCCTGCTCCTGCTCCTGGTAAGGCCTACGGGACTGTTAGGGAAGTGAGGTAATGTCGGTCATGAAAAGCATATGGACAAGGCACCGCACATCGATCGCACTCGTCGTGCTGCTCCTTCTGTTGGTAGGACTTCCCCTCTTCGTCGAATCGTCATCTTACACGGTCATACTCGTCACGAACATTCTCATGTACGTGGTGATGGCGCTCAGCTGGTCGATCTTCTCGGGACCTACCGGATACATATCACTCGCCCCTGCGGCATTCTTCGGTGTGGGGGTCTATTCCTCGGCCCTGCTCAGCGACGTACTGCCTTTGCCCCTGGTGATCGTCATCGGAGGCGCGGCTGCCTTCATTCTCGCTTTTCTCGTGGGTTCGGTGACCCTGAGACTGAAGGGCATGTATTTCACCATGTTTACCTTCGGTCTCGTGGAGCTTATGAGGAACCTCGTCCACTGGTATGAGGTCAATATCACCGGGACGGTCGGAAGACTGATCCCCTCTGAAGATCCTGCCGTCGTTTTCTATTACATGGTAGCGGTCTTTCTATCGGTCGTTTTCGTCTTTTACCTCATCAAGCGCTCCAGGTACGGCCTTGCCCTGCAAAGTATCGGCGAATCCGAGGAGGCTGCGGCCCACACCGGCGTGAACGTGAACAGGGTAAAGGCCGTTACTTTCGGGATAAGCGCCTTCTTTATGGGCCTTACCGGTGCGACCATGTGCATGCGCTGGAGCTACATCGACCCGACCACGGCCTTCAGCATCCAGTACAGTTTCATGCCTGTCCTCATGGCAATTTTCGGGGGAATGGGCCATCTCTACGCGCCCGTGGTAGGGGCGGCAGTCTTTTCTCTCCTCGATGAGCTTTTGACCACTAAATTTCCTTACTACTACATGCTCATTTTCGGTCTCACCATGATCGTCGTCATCCTCTTCATGCCCTACGGCATCGAGGGTGTCATAGAGAAATGGCGAAAAGCTCGAAAACGGGAAGACCTCAAGAGGGTCGCCCCATAAAGATGCGGAGAAGGTATGAACATACTTGAGGTTGAAGGTCTCAATAAACACTTCGGAGGTCTGGCGGCCGCATCGCAGGTCGATTTCGGGGTGGAGCAGGGCGGGATTGTCGGTCTCATAGGTCCTAATGGAGCCGGCAAGACGACCGTCTTCAACCTCATATCGGGTGCCCTCGTTCCCGACTCTGGTGCCATAAGGTTCAAAGGCGTTCCCATCGTCCGACTCAAGCCGCATCAGGTCACGAGGATGGGCATCGCGAGGACCTTTCAATCGGTCAAGGTTTTCTCCAAGTTGTCTGTTCTCGATAACGTCCGGCTCGGATATCTCTTCGGCAGGGCTCACACATCCGTCTCTCGGGCGGAGTCACAGGGAGTGGCCGAGGAGATACTCGACTTCGTCGAAATGTCCCAAATGAAAGAGTCAAGGGCAATGGACCTGATTCTCGGTCAGCAGAAGAGACTTGAAGTCGCCAGGGCCCTGGCGACCGGGCCAGAAGTACTCCTTCTCGACGAAGTCATGGCGGGGCTGACCCCCACGGAAGTGGCCGAAGCCATGGAACTGGTGAAACGGATCCGGGCTCGCGGGGTGACAGTCTTCATGATCGAGCACGTGATGAAGGCGATAATGGCCATATGCGACAGGATAATCGTGCTCCACCACGGGGAAAAGATCGCCGAAGGGACACCCCGGGAGATCGTTGCCAATAAGATGGTGGTTGAAGTATACCTTGGAGAATGATGCCATGTTGGTGGTGAAGAACCTGAGCACCTCATACGGAAAGATCCGGGCCCTGTGGGACGTGAGCTTTGAAGTCAGGGAGGGAGAAATCGTTGCCCTTGTCGGAGCGAACGGGGCGGGCAAGACGACCCTTCTCAATACCATATCGGCCATCGTCCGACGGAACTCAGGCTCTATCGAGTTCCTCGGAGCGGCCATAGAGGAAGAGAAAGCCCCCCGGATAGTGGAGCTGGGTATCTCCCAGGTCCCTCAGGAGGGAAGGCTCTTTCCCGACATGTCCGTCAGAGAAAACCTGGAAATGGGTGCTTATCAGCTCAAAGCCTGGAAGCGGAGAGATGAGACCCTGAAGCGAGTTTACGAGATATTCCCCCGACTCGAAGAGAGGAGCGGGCAAATCGTGCGCACCTTAAGCGGCGGCGAGAAGCAGATGGTGGCCATAGGACGGGGGCTCATGTCGAGACCGCGGCTCTGTATGTTCGACGAGCCTTCATACGGGCTGGCCCCCAAAGCGGTGGCCGAGATATTCAAGGTCATAAAGCTCCTGCCGGGTGAGGGCATCACGGTGCTCCTTGTGGAGCAGAATGTCAAGCAGGCCCTGGAATTGGCCGATCGTGCATGCGTCCTTGAGAATGGCCGGCTGACCCTGGAAGGGCCCAGCACGGAACTGATCGAGAACGACCACGTGAGGAAGGCCTACCTCGGCCTGTGACCGCCCGAACCGGTTCACAGAGCCGGGGCGGGGCCGGATTTGCAATAGGTCGTATAGGTCGAATAGGACTTATAGGACCTATTACTGATTTTTGTTGCCGGTTATAACATTTCTCGGGCATCGTCGGTTGGCCGAAAGAAAAAGATTGTCCAGTCGACAGAGGAGGCTTACATAATGAATCTTGAGGGAAAAGTAGCACTCATCACCGGCGGCGGTCAGGGCATAGGCAGTGCGATTGCAGAGCGGTTCGTCGCGGATGGAGCCCGTATCTGCATCACCGGGCGGAGCCAGGCAAAGCTCGACAACGTGGCCCGGTCGCTGCCCTCGGACTCGGTAATTACCTGCGCAGGCGACGTCTCGAAGTACGAGGATGCAAGGGCCATGGTCGAAGCCACGGTGAAATTCGGAGGCAAAATCGACGTGCTCGTGAACAACGCCGGCATAGACCCTGGAGGCAGTGTGGTCGATCTCGACCCCGCAGTCTGGCGCCAGGTCCTCGAGATAAACCTCACCGGTCCCTTCCTCCTGATGAAGGCGGCCCTGCCTTACATGATCAAGAACGGAGGAGGCTCGATCATAAACATCGCCTCCCTCGGGGGGCTGCGCTGTCTGCCCGGCATGCCCTCCTATGCCGCATCGAAGGCCGGCCTGATCATGCTTACCCAGCAGGTCGCGTTGGACTACGGACCCCATAAGGTCAGAAGCAACGTTGTCTGCCCTGGCGGTACCCGCACTGCCATGATAGAGAACTCCCTCGGTGGTCTCAAAGATGTGCTCAAGACCGACCTGGAGGGTGTTTTCGACGTTGTCGCTTCCGGTCTTCCCTTGCGTCGATTCGCGGCTCCCAAGGAGATTACCGGCATCTGCAGCTATCTGGCCAGTGATGACTCCACTTTCATGACCGGCTCCGTCCTTCTGATCGATGGTGGCTCTGCCGTCGTCGACGTCTCCGGGGCTACCCTGACCAACGCAGGGGTCAAGTGGGGGGTGTAAGGGGCACCTTGTTGTCTCTGGACAAGCGACAGGAACGCGTGCAACAATAGAATAGCCGATGAGAAGCGACAAAGCATCTGTCATTTCTCATCGGATGCTCGAAAGACGCCTGCTCTTGGTGCTTTTCGCTTTCGTCAGGCAGGCGTCACAATAGAAGAGAGGTTCGCCATGGCCTTATTTTACCGAAGACTGCCACGATTCGAGTATCTCTCGCCCCGTACTGTCGACGAAGCTCTCGGTATTCTGGCGGCCCATAAGGGAGAGGTTAAGGTTCTCGCGGGCGGCACCGACCTGCTTCCCCAATTGAAGGGGCGGGAGCTCGTTGCGCCCAGGTATGTGATGGACCTGAAGTCGATTCCCGGACTCGACACGATCGATTATGACGAACGCTCGGGCTTGAGAATAGGGGCCCTGGCCACGATCGGCAGCATAGGGGAATCGGAGATTGTCAGGCAGGAATTTCCCATTCTGGCCGAGGCAGCCCTGAAGATGGCCTCGCCTCAGGTGAGGAACATGGGGACCTTCGTGGGCAACATCTGCAATGCCGTCCCCTCTGCGGACAGCGCCCCCCCTCTCTTGGCGCTCGACGCGCGTCTTCTCATCAAGAGCGCCGGTGGCCAGAGGAGCGTGCAGATGGATGCATTCTTCACCGGTCCCCGCAGAACGGTCCTCAAGGACGACGAGGTGGTGATTGAGATCATGGTGCCTTGTCAGCCAAAAGGGAGCAAGGGAGTCTATCTCAAGCTTTCACCCCGCCACTCGATGGACCTCGCAGTGGTCGGAGTGGCCGTGGTGGCATCGATGAAGGATGGTGTCTGTAGCGATGTGAGGATCGGACTCGGCGCAGTGGGACCGACTCCTGTTCGCGGCCGGGAGGCGGAAGCCATGCTAGCGGGTAAGCCTGTGAGCAGCGATGCGATAGACGAGGCCAGCCGGCACGTCATCAACCAGTGCAGCCCCATCGACGACCACAGGGCATCCATGGAGTACCGGTGCGACATGGTTTACGTCATGACGAAGCGGGCTTTGACGCAAACGCTCAGTTGAGACGGCTCAAGCGCCCCGAGTGAAACTCGCAGGTGCCCCCTTCTTTCGGCCCGCCTGCGTTCGTGCCTTGCCGGGGAAGCCTTTTCGTAAGGAGGAACGATGAATCAGATAAGAGTCACGGTCAACGCAAGGGAATACGAGCTCGACGTAAAGCCGTGGGCTACGCTCCTCGATGTGCTGCGCGAGGACCTGGGGCTCACCGGGACCAAGGAAGGGTGCGGCCAGGGTGAGTGCGGGGCCTGCACGGTCCTCATGGACGGCAAGGCAATCAATGCCTGTCTCTTTTTAGCCGTCGAGGCAAACGGCAGGGATATCACGACTATAGAGGGCTTGGCCGAAGGCGAGAAGCTCCATCCCATACAACAGGCTTTCGTCGACATCGGCGGCCTCCAGTGCGGTTTCTGTACCCCCGGAATGATCCTTTCCACAAAAGCGCTCCTGGATAGGAACCAGGACCCCACGGACGACGAGATACGCAAGGGACTGGAGGGCAACTTCTGTAGATGTACGGGTTATACGAAGATCATCGAGTCGGTCAAGGCGGCCGTTGCCGGGATGAAGGGAGGGCGATAGCGATGGAAGGCTATTCGGTAATCGGAAAACGGGTCCCGAGGATCGATGCGAAGGAAAAGGTCATGGGCCAGGCAAAGTATGCCGCCGATTACGTGCTGCCCAACATGCTCTGGTGCAAGGTGGCGAGGTCCCCCTACCCCCACGCCCGGATTCTCAATATAGATACGAGCCGCGCCCTCAAGCTCCCCGGCGTCAAGGCAGCGATCACGGGTAAGGACTTCGGAGGATGGACCTGGGGCTTCATGGCCACAACAAGGGACGAGCCACCCGTGGCGGTCGACAAGGTACGGTACCTCTATGAGGCGGTCGCCGCAGTGGCCGCAATCGATGAGGAGACTGCCGAAGAAGCGTGCGAGCTTATCAAAGTCGATTACGAAGAGCTCCCCGGCGTTTTCGACCCGGAAGAAGCGATGAAAGAAGGGGCGCCGATCATCCACGACTACAGGCCGAACAACGTGAGCGTCGAGTATCATTGGAGCTTCGGCGACGTGGAGAAGGCCTTCGCAGACTCCTACGTGGTCAGGGAAGACCGGTTCGAGACGGGCAAGGTAGTGACGGGTTTCCTCGAGCCCCCGGCCTCTCTCGCTTACTATGACCCTTCCGGCCATATCACCGTGTGGCCGGCCAAACACCCGCATGAGGGAGATGAGGGGCGTTATCACCATGACAATTCCCTTAGTTGCAGATGGACGGAAGCTGGTAGCAGAGCGATTTTCCCCCGCCTGTCGGCATGACGGCGAGGGTATCCTCTTTGCCCAAGACGGATGAGAGTATTCTCCCATTGGCCGTGGCGAAAGGAGTCGATGCCGAAGGAGTCCTTCAGGATGCGCAGTATCTCTTGTTTTTCCAAAGCATTCTCGCTCATGTTGTGCATACACCTTAACCCGCGGGAGCGACAATATTCAAGTTTCTCGGAAAGTCTGGCAGGGCATAGGGGCGCGGCAAGGCGGCCTCTGTGGTTCAAATGGGCGGCAGAAGGTTTGGCCGGTTTCCCCGTCGTCTTTCAAGGCCCCCCTGAGCCTTCGCTTTGGCGGCCTCCAGGGACGCCGCTCTTATTCAATTGGTGTTGGTGTGTACATCCTATGAAGGCCGGAGCCGCGCTCTATAAAGATACGGCCCCGCGTGCCACCGGCCGGTCGGCTGGGAGGGATCGTGAGGTGTGGATGCAATTTGAGCCTTGCTGCCCGGATGGCGTACTGAATGTACGTCGGAGGACGCATGGCGAAAAGTGCGCCGCCGGGTGCCCGCGTGCGGGCGGCACGATTCCTCCCAGCCGACCGGCCACACCTCGGACCCTCACTGGCCTCTTCGTCCGGTCTGACCAGCATGTCGACTGCCATAAGCTTCTTGAGGTCACCCCACGGTTCCTACATGCGTTCACCCTAGAGGTAATGGAGTGTGATTTGACAGGGGGCGCGGCGGGGTATATATAAGAACTCTGTTCAGGTATACTGCTGACAGTGAGGAGAGACATTGTGCGTGTGAAGGTGATAGCCTGCGAGGTGATGAAGGAGGAGTCGACCGCAGCCGCGGCAGAGTTCGGCCAGGACGGTACGGATCTCGAATTTGTCCATCAGGGGCTCCACAGCCATCCTGAAAAGCTGAACGCAGAGCTGCAAAAAAGGCTCGATGCCACATCCGGCTGTTCCCGGGTCGTCCTGGCTTTCGGCCTGTGCGGTGGCGGCGCCAAATCACTCAAGGCGGGCGACTTTACCCTCACGATCCCGAAGGTGCACGACTGTATCAGCCTCCTCCTCGGGTCCCGCAAGAGGTACGACGAGGTGAGACGGGAAGAGCCGGGGACCCTTTACCTCAGCGCGGGATGGGTAGAGGGGGAGGCGCCGGTGATCTCCGAATACGGACAGACGGTTGCGAGATACGGGGAGAAGAGGGCCGCCAGTCTCCTCAAGAGAATGTACAACAGCTATCGGCGGGTGCTTTTCATATCGACCGGGTCTGACAGGGAGGATGAACACGTCCGACGCTCCCTCGAGGCTGCGTCCCTCCTGGGCCTGACCTATGAGCGAACGGAGTGGGACCCGACCTTTATCCGAAAACTCTTAAGCGGGCCGTGGGACGATGGGGAGTTCATCTCCCTTCCCCCTTTCGGCGTCGTCGACGAATTGTCTTTCCTGGAGTGCGGCAGCTAATCGTACCGATCCGTTCGAGAAATAGAGGCTAATTATTGTCTCAGCGTTCCTTGACTTCATCCGGCTAAGTCCGGCAAGATGGGCAGAAAGCTGCCGCAAACCGGCACGACGAAACTCGAAATCGCCGACCACCCTCCCCCCGGCCCTCTTCCCTCGCCGAGGGAGAGGGATTATTACTAATTATTTCTAATAGTTAGAGCGTTCCTCAAAATAACTTACGAGTTTTCTCTAAAAAGGTATTGACAAACCGTATTACACAGTATAACATTATATCACTGATCGAGCCAAACCGCCCGCGAGGGCGGGACGGAAAGCCAAGGGTCTCTTGCTTAGACAGCCTGGTTGCCAGTAGGAAATACTCTATCAAGGAGAGAACCTATGGACCGGATGTCAAGCACGACCACAGCAAGAAAAATCACTAAAAAGACAGCCTTCATCGTCGCAGCAGCCCTTTTCCTCCTGATCGGCGGTATGCACAATGCCTTCGCCTATCTTTCACTCGAACTGACAGGTGGCGGACCCGCAAGCTATAGCGGTATATATGTAGGCCCTTACCCGGTGAGCGTCAACGGGGCGACCTCTACCCCCATGATCTGCGACGACTATAGCACCGATATCTCGCCGGGGTATAGCTGGGCCGCGACGGCCAATACATTCAGTCACCTTTCGGCGATGAAATTCTACGGCAACAGCAGCTTCGGCAACGGCGTTTCGAGCCCTACTCAAGCCTACGAGGAGGTATTCTATCTTTCGGCCCAGATGATGCTCCAACCACAAACCTCCAGCAATAACGACTTGGCCGCCATTCACTATGCGATCTGGCAGATCATGGATCCGAACGCCAATCTCAGCGTACCGGGTGTGGGTCCCACCGACCCGTCGTCAAGCGCCTATTGGCTCAGCCAGGCAGACAGTAAGTGGCAGAATGTGAACACGGCCGATTTCGTGGTCTACACTCCTGAAAGTCTGAGCACTGGCTCTGCGACCGACCACCTGATGTCCCAGGAATTCATCAGCTATAACCCTGTGCCCATTCCTGCCTCGGCTCTGCTCCTCGCCCCCGGCCTGATAGGGCTCGTAGGGTTCAGGAAGAGGGTCTTTTCACGGCAAAACGGCTAAGGCAAACAGGCGAAGGGAGG
>CAVVPU010000101.1:0-8441 GCA_963750015.1 uncultured delta proteobacterium
AACGACATGAACCTGGGGGCAACGCTCACCGCGAGCGCTCTGGACGGGCTCTTCATTGCCGACCCCTATTACGGCACGAGCGCCGGCTATACCCGCGCCCAGGACATACAGAGCATAGTAAGCATATTCGGGCCGAACGGCACCAACACCAACGGCCAGCTCTCGGCGATCAGGAACGTGAGGCTCGTGGCCGATCTGACGTCGCAATACCTCACGGGTCGCGACGTGACGAAGGTCTATGAGGTCAACTACGATTTTATCTTCGAAAGCGGTACAATCGTCCCCGGGAATACAAACGTGACCTTCGGCAAGGAACAGGGCACGGGCCTTTGGAAGTTCATCGGCGACCCCACAGGAGGAAGCGGCGGGAATAACTACGGAGGATGCGTTCTTACCATGAGCGGCCTCACCAACAGCGGCAGCCTCGGCGGCAGCGGTACCTTTAACCAGGGAGGCGGCAATTATGGGAGCGACGGCACCCTTTACATGGGAGGCGGCAATTCTGGCGTTGACATCACCAATTCCTCCCCGGGAGGGAGCTGTGGGCTTGCACAAGTCGGTGGCACACTGTACATAATCAGCGGCACGTTCAGTCTCAGCATGGACTGCCTCGATACTTTCACGGGTACCCTCGCGGTGAGCGGCGGCACCTTAAATGTGACCGGTGACTGGCTTTCGAACTTCAAGGGCACCCTCATGATAGGAGGCATACCGGTTGTCAACGGTGTCCTTTCCGTGCAGTCCGCCTCCATCGTCAATGGAAACATTGCCGGGACGACAATCCCTGTGGTCAATGGGGTTATCACCCTCGGGGGGTCTACCATCACCGTCGTCGTCACCGACAGCGCTCCCGAGTCGCTTTGCTCCGTCTATGCTAATTATTGTGTCAGCAGTCCTTGATTCTATCCGGGTAAGTCCGGCAAGACGGACAGAACGCAGCCACAAACCGGCAAGACGAAACTCAAAATCGCCGACCACCCTCTTCCCGGCCCTCTCCCCTCGCCGAGGGAGAGGGACTTATTACATGTGATTTCAAATAGTTGGAGTGTTCCGCAAAATAAAGTAGCCATTGGTTCCTTTCCGAATCTTGGTTGCCCACACCTACCGCACGTGTTTTCCGATCTCTAACATATCAGGCTATCTACCTCGCATTACTGGATTTCTGAAGGATGGGAGCGAGCTAAAGGGGCTTACTAAAGATTTTTTTCGAGGTTTCTCTAAAAAAGGTATTGACAAACTGTATTACACAGTATAACATTATATCACTGATCGAGCCAAACCGCCCGCGAGGGTGGGACGGAAAGCCAAGGGTCTCTCGCTTAGACAGCCTGGTTGCCAGTAGGAAATACTCTATTAGGGAGAGAACCTATGAACCGGATGTCAAGCACGACCACAGCAAGAGAAATCACTAAAAAGACAGCCTTCATCTTCGCAGCAGCCCTCTGTCTCTTGATCGGGGGAATGCACAGCGCCTTCGCCTATCTTTCACTCGAACTGACAGGTGGCGGACCCGCAAGCTATAGCGGTGTATATGTAGGCCCTTACCCGATTAGCGTCAACGGGGCGACCTCTACTCCCATGATCTGCGACGACTATAGCACCGATATCTCGCAGGGGTATAGCTGGGCCGCGACGGCCAATACATTCAGTCGAACTTCCGGCGATGAAATTCTACGGCAACAGCAGCTTCGGCAACAGCGTTTCGAGCCCTACTCAAGCCTACGAGGAGGTATTCTATCTTTCGGCCCAGATGATGCTCCAACCACAAACCTCCAGCAATAACGACTTGGCCGCCATTCACTATGCGATCTGGCAGATCATGGATCCGAACGCCAATCTCAGCGTACCGGGTGTGGGTCCCACCGACCCGTCGTCAAGCGCCTATTGGCTCAGCCAGGCAGACAGTAAGTGGCAGAATGTGAACACGGCCGATTTCGTGGTCTACACTCCTGAAAGTCTGAGCACTGGCTCTGCGACCGACCACCTGATGTCCCAGGAATTCATCAGCTATAACCCTGTGCCCATTCCTGCCTCGGCTCTGCTCCTCGCCCCCGGCCTGATAGGGCTCGTAGGGTTCAGGAAGAGGGTCTTTTCACGGCAAAACGGCTAAGGCAAACAGGCGAAGGGAGGAGGAAGGGCGGCAAGCCCTTCCTCCTCCGTTGCAGCGTGCTGTCCACACCAAACAGAAAGGGGCAATAAGCGATGAAAGACACGATAATCTGTTTTCGGATTACCAGGGACCTAAGGGATGTCCTGCAAAAATTGTCACAGACCGAGAGAAGGTCCCTTTCGTCCACCATCGAGAACATCCTCTACTCCTACTTCGAGGAGAGGAAACCGAAGGACCCGGGGGCCGAAAAGCGGCGCTATCTGCGGAAGAAGGTGGAGGTCCCCGTCTTGATAAGGGACAAAAACGGGTTCGTATATCCGGGCGGTACCATGGACATTTCCCTTGGCGGGATCTCTCTTTCGGTGAACGGAGACCTGAAATGCGGGGTCGGGGAGGACTACGGGCTGTCACTCGTTTTCGCGCTTTCGGAAGGCGACAAACCGGTGACCCTCGGCTGCGTCCCAAGGCACGTAAGCGGCACCGGTCGAGTCAGGATCGGGGCATCTTTCAGGGAAGATGTCGGCGCGGACTACGATCTCCTTTGCAGCCACCTGATGAACTGACAGACATATCCGATGCGGTTCTGGACAAACGGAGTCTCGGGGCATATCATAGGTAAGGCGGATCGATCGCTGACGAGGCAGACCTATGAAATGGATGGCGGGGCTCATGATCTTTCTGTTTGCAGGGCTTGTCGCAGGTTGCGCGACCGATTCGGGTTACAGGCCGGACCGATATGAGCGCTGGGACTCCGATTGTGCGAATATGATCAATCAGTTAGGCCAGGTCCCCACCCTGCCCCAAGCCTGCCGATAAGACTTGAAGGATAGTTCGTCCGGGACGCGTTTGACGGAAAAATGACAATGTTGGTTGGAGAATAATCAGGACAGGGCAAGGAGGTTCGATATGGAACGTGAATGTTCCGGTGAGGGTTTTGTGAGTGCGATGGTTTTCTTTCTCCTGGGCGGCGTGCTGGGAGCCGGTGCGGGCCTGCTGTTGGCGCCCAAGTCGGGAAGAGAAACGAGAGAGCGGATCAGGGATATGACGGAGGACGTAAAAGAGGCGACCGGGGACTACTACGAGCGAGTCAAGAAAACGGTTGTCTCAGCCCTCGAGAACGGCCAGGAGCTTCTCGAAGAGAAAAAAGAGCGGATCACGACTGCCGTGCGGGCGGGAATGGAAGCATACGAGAAGGGCGGGAAGAAGGCGGACTAAGAAAGGCTCGCCCAAGGGTCGACCCGCTGCGTGCAGGCAAGAATCCACTGGACAACGCTGATCCCTACATTGTTGGTTTGAACAAGGCAAAGGCCGCGCCGGTAGGGTCGACGAGCATGCTAAAAGAGCCTATGTCGGGAATCTCCGTCACGTCCTGAAGGACCCGCGCACCGAGGGATTCGGCCTTCCTGGTCGACTTCTCCACCTCATCAACGAGGACGTACGGCACCCATTGGGGCAGGGCATCGGCCATGGGGCTCTTCATGATGCCTCCTCCCGTGCCTTCCCCCACCTTGATGACGGTGTAGTCCCCGGGCGCCTCTTCCAAAGCCCAGTCGAACAACTGTCCGTAAAACTTCCTGGCTTTCTCCGGGTCCTGCGTGTGAAGCTCGACGTGGACGAAAGGATTTGGCATGGCTTCCTCCTTATGGGAAAAAATGGATGGTGGGCTCAACGCCTCTAAAAACTATTATAAGTCTGATAAGTCGTATAGGTCGTATGGGACCTATAAAGAGCCTTTAAATCAATCGCCCAGGTAAGCGTGGAGGACCCGCTCGTCGGCGAGCAGGTCACGGGATGCCCCCGAAAAGGTGATCTGTCCCGCGTCGAGGACATAGGTGCGGTTCGACTGCTGCATCGCGAGCTTGGCGTTCTGCTCCACGAGGAGAATGGTCACCCCCTCGGAATTCAGGCTGCGGATGATCGAAAATATGTCGAGCACGATAAGCGGGGCGAGTCCCAGGCTCGGCTCGTCGAGCAGGAGCACACGGGGACGGCTCATGAGAGACCTCGCAATGGCGAGCATCTGCTGCTCCCCTCCCGAAAGGGTGCCGGCCGGCTGGTTGCGCCTTTCTCTCAAGGCAGGAAAAAGCCGGTACATGCGGTTCATGTCATCCTTGACCCCGGAGCGGTCGCTGCGCACGTAGGCGCCCAGCTCAAGGTTGTCCTGAACGCTTTGGAGCGCGAGTACCTGTCTTCCTTCAGGGGTCTGGGCGATGCCGAGGCGAACCACCGCATCGGGCTTGAGTTCGGTGATATCCCTGCCATCGAAGCGGATACGGCCGCGGCGAACCTTGAGGAGCCGCGATATGGCCCGCAGAGTGGTACTCTTGCCCGCGCCGTTCGCCCCGATCAGAGTGACGATCTCGCCTGCGTCGACCGACAGCTCGAGGTCGCGCACGGCCTCGACGGCTCCGTAATTGATGCTGACCCCTTCCATTTCCAAAAGCGCCATTTACTCGGCCCCCAGATAGGCTTCGATCACCGCAGGGTTCTTCTGCACTTCCGCAGGAGGACCCATGGCGATCAACTCGCCGAAATCAAGCACGGCGATCCGATCGCACAGATTCATCACGAGTGGAACATGGTGCTCTATGAGCATTATCGTGAGATTGAAAGTGGTGCGCAAATCCCGGATAAAACCGGTAAGGCTGTGCTTCTCCGCGGCATTCATTCCCGCCGCCGGCTCATCGAGAAGAAGCACCGTGGGATCGAGGGCCAGGGCCCGGCCGATCTCCAACCGCCGCTGGTCCCCGTAGGAAAAATTGGCTGCTGCATCGGAAGCGCGGTCCACGAGCCCGACGAGCTTCAGGATGTCCCAGGCCTTTTTATCCACCCTTTCCTCCTCTCGGCGCGTATGGGGTGTGCCGAGGATGCCCCTCACCAACCCTGCCTGCGTCCGTGAGTGCTGGGCAACCTTAATATTGTCGAGGGCGGAGAGGCCCTTGAAGAGCCGGATGTTCTGAAAGGTGCGTCCGATCCCCATCCTGGCGATCTGGTGTGGAGCGAGACCGGTCAGGGCCTTTCCCCGGAAGCTGAAGGTGCCGCCGCTCGGGGGGGTGAGGCCGGTCATGAGGTTGAACAGGGTGGTCTTGCCTGCGCCGTTCGGTCCGATAAGACCGAAAATCTCCCCTTCTTCCACCGAAAAGGAAACGTTCTTGACCGCCTGGAGGCCCCCGAAATGACGGGCCAGGTTCCGGGCATCGAGGATAACGCTCATGCCCCGCCCTCCGGCACGCGGGATCGCCCCGTCCGGGAAAGCCGCAGACGCCTCAACGCCCCCACGATGCCCCGGGGAAGGTAGATGCTCGCAAACACGAGAACCAGGCCATTGATGATCAGTCGCGCCCCCGCGAGGGGACGGAGTATTTCAGGCAGGGCCGTGAGCAGGGCGGCTCCGAGGACGGGTCCCCACAGGGAGCGGCTACCCCCGATCAGAACATATGCCAAGTATGAGACAGAGGCATCGAAGGTGCCCTGGCGGGCGTTCCACGTATTGAGAAAGGGGGCGCTCATGGCGCCCACTACCCCTGCAAGGACCGCACCGATGACGAAGGCGAGGACCTTATAGCGGGTGGGGTTTACGCCCATGGCGTCGGAAGCCAGCTCGTCCTCGCGAATGGCCTTGAAAGCGCGTCCCACCCTTGATTTCTCGAGCCTATGAACAAAAAGGAGGGTAAGAATGAGGAGGGGGGCAAAAATCAACATGTAGCTCAAACGGTTCTCGAAGAGCTGAGGTATGCCGAAGATGCCGATGGCGCCGCCCGTGATCGTCAGGTTAAGAAAAAGGATGCGCATGATCTCCACAAAGGCGATCGTCGCCAGGGCAAGGTAAATGCCGCGCAAACGAAGGGCGGGGATGCCGACCACCACCGCGAGGATGGCGGATAGAAGGCCGCCGAAAACCCACTCAAGAGGGAAAATTGTCCACCCGAGGAAAGCACGCCAGGATGCAAAGAGGGCATTGGTGGCCATGAGGGCGGCCACATAACCCCCCAAAGCATAGAACCCAGCGCCGGCCAGACTCAACTGACCTGCCATCAGAGGAAAGTAGAGGGTGAAGGCCAGAAGCGACTGCTGAACCAGGGTGACGAGAAGAAACCCGTAATTCTGGAGGAAGCCTTCCAAATCAAACCTTCTGAACCCGGGAGCGTCCTAGGAGCCCCTGGGGACGTAAAAGGAGAACCACGAAAAGAAAGGCGAAAGCGACCGCTTCCTTATAGGCGCTGTAATCGGGAGGCACATAGGCCTCTGCCAGGCCGATGAGAAGGCCTCCCAGGACAGTGCCGGGGACGCTTCCGAGCCCCCCCAGGACCATTACCGCAAGCCCCTTGAGGCCATAAGTGACCCCGAAATAGGGCCCGGCGATTCCGAAGCTCGTGCCGACGAGGCTTCCCGCTACACCGCCCAGGAAGCCGGACAGAAAAAACGTGTAAAGGATGAACCGGTCGACGTTTATCCCGAGAAGACTCGATGTGGAAGGGCTTTCCGCCACTGCCCGCAGGGCCTTGCCGAGCTTGGTGCCGTTGATGAGATAGACCAAGGCCGCCAGGACTGCCATGCTCACGGCGAAGATGATCACCTGGACCGTCCTGATGACCACCGGTTTTCCGGCAACCTGGAAAATGATGGCGGGCTTTAAGTTGCCATAGACGTCTGAGGGGAAGGAGTAGATCTCCGAGCCGACCAGATATTGGATGACGTTGACTGCGACGAGGGCCACACCGAGGCTGCTCACGAGGGCGAGGAGCGGGTCGGCCCCCCGGGCCCGGAGCGGCCTGAAGGCAAACCTTTCCATGAGCACGCCCACGAACCCCGAGAGGATCGCGCCGGCAACGAGAGCCAGGGGAAAGGAAAGATGGAAGGGGACTTTCAGGCCCGCAAGAAAGCCGCTGATGCCGAACTGGCCCACCGCCAGGCTGTAGGTCAGATAAGCCCCGAGGGTAAAAACCGCGCTGTGGCCGAAATTGATGATGCCGAGGATGGAGAAGACGAGGGTATAGCCCAGGGCAAAGATCGCGTAAACGGTGCCGATGCTGATGCCGTTAAGAAAATTCTGGAGGAGCTGTACGGGACCCATAGAATGTCACCGGGGGAGGACCCCCTCCCCCGCTACCATTGTCTCCTATTTGACGATAACGAAGCTGCCTGTCTTTCCGTCGGGGTTCATCTTGATTTCCGACACGTAAAATGTCTTCTGATGGAGCTCTCCTCCCTTTTCTATGCTTATCTCGCCGAGAGGAGTCACATAAGAACCGGTGCGGATCTCCTTGTTGAGCTCCTCCCGCACCGCCGGCAACTCCATCTGGCCTATCTTCTTCTTCGTGGCAGCCTCGACCTTCTTCAGCGACTCGGCGATGACCTGGACGGCCGCATAGGCCTGGGCTGCGAACTGGGGCGGGTCTTTCTTGAACTGCTTCTTGTACTCGGCGACGAAAGCCTCGTTGGTCTTGTTCTTAGCCTCGGGGCTATAGGCCTGGGCCACAAGGATGCCGGCGCAGTCCTTACCGCACACGGGAAACATATTGGCGGAGTTGAAACCATTTCCACCCACTATCGTCCCCTTGTAGCCCATCTGGCGGAGCTGTTTGACCAGGTTTCCCCCGTCGGCGGCGAGGCCGGAGATGACGACCAACTGCACATTGGCTCCAAGCACTGCCGTGACCTGGGTGGTGAAGTCGGTATCAGTGGTCATGAACTTCTGCAGGGTGACCATGTCGAGCTTGTGGGCCTTCACTGCCTCCTGGAACGTACCGGTCTCGGAGGTGCTGAAGGCGTCGTTTTGTGCGTAAAGCACGGCCACGCGCTTGATAGCGGGGTTCTGTTTGAGGGCCTGGGCCAGCGCAGTGGGAGCCACTAGAGAAACGGGAGCAGAAACCCTGCACACGTATTCGCCGATCTGGGGAATCCCCTGAGCCGTGTTGGAGGGGGCGACCACAGTCACCTTCGCCTGGTTGGCAATGGGGTCGGCGCTGAAGGCCTGCTGAGAAAGAGTGGGGCCCACGATTGCAACCACCTTATCGTGGTTGATGAGGTTCTGAAAGGCATTGATGGTCCCCGCTTCGTCCCCGCCCGTATCCTGGAAAGCGAGCTTGATGGGAACGCCGTTTACTCCCCCGGCAGCGTTGAAGAGCTTTTCGGCAATCTTGGCGCCGCTCACCTGCTCCTGGCCGAAGAGCGCAACATTGCTGGTCTGGGCAACGCCGATCCCGATCGGGATAGGTGTAGCCGTCTTTTGGGCAAAGGCTGCCGAGGCAAAAAGAACACAAAAAACCACAAAAAAGGACAAGCGTTTCATGGTCCCCCCTTATTTGGTTTATGCGAAATTACGTACATT
>CAVVPU010000102.1:0-11456 GCA_963750015.1 uncultured delta proteobacterium
GCCAGCAGCGCGCACCAGATCCCACCAGGGCACACTGCGCGCGGGGAAGATGAACAGACCTACTCGCAGCAACAGGGCGACCAGCAATACGGGAAGAACCAGTCGGTAATTGCCCAGGACCACGCAGAAATTCCGGGCAACGGTTGCGATCGAAGGCGGGGGGAGCGTCGCCGGCTTTGCGCGGTTCGCGAAAAAGCACTATGACCGACAAAAAACATGGCGAACACGCTGACGGCGGCAACGCGGTAGACATTCTCTACCCCGATGTGACGATGAGCCCACGACGCGAAATAATGGCCCGAGCGCGCCGCCGACGTTGACCATCGTGTAATAAATCGAATAGCCGATGGAGCGGACGTCTTCCTTCTTGAAGCCCGTATACCGTGGCTGCTCCTTCATATTTTTTCGAAAATATGGCCCAATTTCTCCTGCTTGGTCTTGAGATAATGGATATTGTCCTCGGTCGGACAGACCTCGAGGGGCACCCGCTCGACGACTGAGAGTCCGTAGCCTTCGAGTCCCCTTATTTTTCTCGGGTTGTTGGTGATCAGCCTCATCTTGCGAACGCCGAGGTCATGCAGGATCTGGGCGCCGATGCCATAGTCGCGAAGGTCCGGGGAGAAACCGAGGGCTTCGTTGGCTTCAACCGTGTCCTTCCCTTCGTCCTGCAGCCGGTAAGCCTTTATCTTGTTCAGGAGTCCGATGCCCCGGCCTTCCTGCCGCATGTAAAGGAGCACGCCCCGGCCTTCCTCTTCGATCATTGACATTGCCGCGCGGAGCTGCTCTCCGCAGTCGCAGCGCATGGACCCGAAGACATCGCCCGTGAGACACTCGGAGTGGACGCGCACGAGAATCTCGTCGTCCGGGCGTATGTCACCCTTGACAAAGGCCAGATGCTCTTTGTTGTCCAGGTCGTTGTCGTAGGCGATAAGCCTGAAATCTCCACCCCAACGGGTGGGGAGCTTCGTCTCCACAATCTTTCTCACGAAGGTTTCGTTTCTCATCTTGTACTTGATGAGTTCGGCGACGGCGCCTATCCGCAATCCATGCCGCTCGGCAAAGGCCTCAAGATCGGGGAGTCTGGCCATGGAGCCATCCTCTTTCATGACCTCGCAGATTACGCCGGCCGGCTTGAGCCCGGCAAGACGCGCAAGGTCTACCGATGCTTCGGTGTGGCCGACCCTCACGAGCACGCCGCCGTCACGCGCCATGAGGGGGAATATGTGGCCGGGCCTTGCAAGATCGTCCGGACACGTGTCGTCGTCTATCGCGGTGAGAACGGTTCTCGCGCGATCATAGGCGGATATCCCGGTTGTGACACCCTCTTTCGCCTCTATGGAGACGGTAAATGCCGTGTTATAGGGGGAAGTGTTCTCTTGGACCATAAGGGGCAGGTCGAGCTTTCTTACCCGCTCCTCCGTGAGGGAGAGGCAGATCAAACCGCAGGCATAGCGGGCCATGAAGTTTATGGCCTCGGGCGTAACCTTTTCTGCCGCGATCACCACGTCGCCCTCGTTCTCCCTGTCCTCATCGTCTACCATAATGACCATTCTGCCTTTTCTTACATCTTCGATTACGTCTTCAATACGTGCTATAGCCATTGCGACCTTCCTTTGAGGAAACTTAGAGGGCTTAGCCACGCCTTGTGGTCGGATAACTTATGACCGGGGGATAAGGGCCTGCCGGTGACCGTTGATATGCATTGACGGATGACTTTCTTTGCCTGATAATACCTTAGAGAGGCTTCGTCCAGACCACACGCGAAGGTGAGAGATTGAAATCCGATAGAGGAGACGATCGACAAGGGTCGGACATTGAGATGACGGGCATCACGCTTTCCGAAAAGCGAGGAGATTTTGAAGTATTTGCCCGTGCCGAATGGCTGGGAGGCGATGTCCTCGTGACCCTTTGGGGTGGGGCAGCGCACATCGGAGCCGTTGCCATGGCAGCGCCCCGTCCGAGCCTCCTGGACCAGGGTAGAGTGAGTGCGACAAGCTCGGTCTTCACCTTTCCCGGGCACAAGGAAGATATCCCCGCAAAAATGGTCTCGGAGGCCCTCTCTGCCGGGCTCAACAGGAAGGTCGTGGTGGTGGCGGGGGTTCACTGGGATAACGCCCGGCCGGATGACCTTCGATTGATTATGGAGGCGTGCCAGGCTCTTCATGAGCGGATTCTCAGGGAGATGAGCCCACAGGGCGGTCGCCGCGCCTAACCTCTGATCCGGGCTTTGCCGAACGCGTCCCCGGCCCCGGCTGTTTCCTTGCGCGCCCGGTCGGATACCGAAAGCGACGATTCCGGCATCCGGCCGGGCGCAAGCACCCAAATCTTAGCTTTTCCCATCAGCCTCCGCTTTCGGCTTTGGCTCGGTGAGAGGCCAATAGTTGAAGGGGCCCGAGTAGGCCGCAATGACGGGAAAGGTGAAGCTCAGCAGCGCTGTGGCAAGCCAGAGCCTCGAGCACGTAGCCGGGAGGCCCGCTCGGCAGGGCACCGGCGACGAGGAAGCTGAACCACGCATAGAGCTGGTACATGATAAGCGCAAGAATGATGGAGAAAACGATCAGGAGTACCCCTTTTCCCGGCTGTTTCACCGTCTGCACAGGTGAAGTCTGGAGGAGGAGGAGCATGATGAACTCCCCGAAGATCATACAGATCGGCGCCTTCACCATGTAGACCACCGGGTCCATACCAAAGGCGCCGGTGAAGATGGATTGGATGATGTAAGACAGGATGAGGATCACCACGGTTGCGATGATACCCCATACCGGCTTTTTGGCGATGGCGGGAACCTTACCGGCGATCGCGCTCAAGGGCCAGAAGTCGAGTTCCACCCACGCGAGGATGACTGCCAGGGTCGTCATGAAATAGGCGAGGGCAGACCAGGCGTTGAACGCTCCCCCGGGATCGAGTGAGGCTGAGTAGAAAGGCGCGCCCTTCGCGAACCCAAAGTCGAAGAACACCTTGAAGAGTATCCAGGCAACGATGACCGCCACGATCTGCGTACCGAACCCCACGAAAGCGGGATGACTTGAGATGCCCGCCGCAGGCCAGCACTGCCACACGACGACGGCCCAGAATGTCATGATGACCATCATGATGAGGAAGAATATGAGAAACGGAGTAGGAGGGACCACGAAACCTCCTACCGTCTTGAGCGACCAGGTGGCCACTATGACGGCCACAATGGCGCTTACAAACATAAGGTAGAACCCCCTGAGAGGCTGCTCCAGCTTCGCGGCAGGAGGCGGATAGTTGCTCTGCCAGACGAGGCCCACGATGATCTGAATGGGGATAATGGTGAGTGCGAGGTAACACGCCCATGATATGAACATCGGGGTATTAAAGATGATGATGAGGCCGAAGGCGATAAAAAAAACGATGATCGTCGCCAGAACACCCAAAAGCGGCTGCTTGATTCCAACTTTTTGCTCCATAGTAGATCCCCCCCCTTGTTAGGTCTGATCCTATTTCAGTTTCATCCCGGTCAAAAGCTGACCCACTATGCGCTCCATCGGGTCCCGTTTTCTCTCTGTCTTGGCCGCAACCTCCTTCTTGCTCCACACCGATTCCGGTCTCACCTGTAGGATGACAATGTTCTCCGGAAAGGGCATATCGGCATCTATGCCGAATTCAATGTCGTACGCTTTCCCGTAATAGTCTTCGATCAGTTTTCCGACACGGGCGAGTTCGAGCATCTCCTGCCTGGAAAGGCAGGGAACGCACCTCTTTTCTTCGGGCACCGGCACTTGTACGATGTCACTTCCGTTCTCCCGGTAAACACATTGAATTTCCTTGCTTCCTACCGACGTCTTGATCGGCTCCATCGTGATCTTGTCGATGAGATACGTATCCGGCGTAACGATTCCACTCACGACCGCCTCGCCCAGTCCGCAACTGGCGTCTATCGAGATCTTGGAGGGATCACCGTTGACCGGGTTGATGGTGAAGATTACCCCGGATACCTTGGAGTTGACCATCCTGGGGATGCCGACGCCTATGTTGAACAAGAAAGGCATACCCTTGTTCATGCGGTACATGATGGCCTCGACATTATACGCACTCGACCAGCACTTTTTGACGTAGTCGATAAAATCTTTCTCTCCGCAAATGTTGAGGTAGGTCTCCATCTGACCCGGCATCGACACGGAACCGCTGCTCCTCACGGCAACAGGGCATGTGGAAGTCGGATACCGGCTGACGAGCTTCCTGTAGTCGGTCAGGAGCGCTTCCTCGAGATCAGGCGGCAGGGCGGCGTTTTCAATGAGCTTTATGGCAAACTCGCTCGCTTCTTTCGCTGTCTCATAGGTCACCTCCCCGAGATCCGGCAGCTTCTTTTCCAGTTCTGCCTTGATTCCCGTATCGGTGATGAATTTATCGTTGGCGTGGATGGTGATGGCAAAACCCGGGGCTACAGGAATCCCGGCTTTGATCATCTCTCCCAGATTGGCGTTTTTCTTGCCCACCAGAGGATAATCGTTTCCGTCCATCTCCTCATACCAGATGGTCAATCGCTGCTCTCGATCCGTCATGGTGCCGCCTCCGTCGTGTACGTACCGGACAGGGGCCGCAGCCCGGTTTCTGCGAAGGGCCCTGTCCGGCAGTGAGGTTATGTCACGTTGCCCGTTCGAGTATTGTTACCAGCCCACTATCTCCATCCATTCTGATGAGATCGCCGGTCTTGATGAGTTGAGTGCCTTTGCCTGTTCCTACAACGGTCGGCAGCCCATACTCCCTGCACACGATGGCAGCATGACACATGGGGCCGCCGACGTCGGTCACGGCCCCCGCGATCTTGACAAAGGCAGGCGCCCAGCTCGGCGACGTGGTAGTCGCCACGAGTATTTCTCCTTCCTTCAGGTCGGCAAGCTGCTCGACGTTTTTCAGCACCCTTGCCCTCCCTTCGGCGATGCCGGAAGAACCGGCGGAACCCTGGATTTCGTTCTCTTTCCCTCCGTCACCTGCACCGCCGAGCCACGACTGGAGCACACTGGTAGTCACGCCCCAGAGGACTATCGTGAAAGGCTCGGTGACGACGTCAGGAGGCGTGCCGAGGGCGGCAGGCGGCGTCCAGGCCTTGAATTTTTCGTAGACGCCTTTTCGCCACGCTATCTCCTTCGGCCAGTATGAGGGTCCTCTTGCCCTGACGCCGGTGGCCCAGGATGTGCAGTGGTCCCAGAGGGCCTGCTTGATTTCGTCGCGCTTCAGGAACCATATGTCCGTGTCGGCGTTTTCCATAAAACCGGCATGTTCGAGGATCTTACCGACCTGGCGCACCTTTGCCCAGAAGAGAGTGTGGAACCAGTGCTCCACGTAGAAATTGTGGTCCTCCGCGTGGGGCAGCACGAGGCGCGCCACCGCGAGGCCCTGGTCGAATGCCTCCCTGTCTTCATCGGTCTTGATCAGCTTTCTATACTCGCCGGCTATCCTGTCCCGTTCTTTGAGGATTTGGGCTGTCGGCCTGCCGATCTCCTTGCCCGCCTTGAGGGTCTTAATGTTCGTCCTGATGGCGTCGAAGGGGATATTGAGGTTGTCGTTCCAGCTGATGTGGGTGTGATACCATCCCGTTCCCGTGGAGATGTGGAACCAGGGGTATCTCGACTTCTCCAACTCCTTGAGCCACTCTTTTCCGCCGGAGTTCTTTTCCAACTCCTCCATCAGTTCCTTCGCCTTCAGGGGCTTTCCAATGACGTCCTCGACGCCTATCTCGATGGCGAGCTTTGCAAGCCTGATCAGCTCTCCGTCGGGCCTGAAGAGAATCGGGTCGAAGCCCGCCGACATCTTGACGAGGTTCGCTATGGGAATGCCCGGGAAGATCTGATCGGCCGTCTGGAAGAAGGTCACCTGCGCGGCATAGCAAAGATTGAGAAACTCAAAGTGATACTGCCAGCAGAGAAGGCCCAGGTCGATAAGCTCATCGTATTTCTTCAGCAACTTGTAGCCGCTTCCTATGCCGATCCCGTTTTTGATGATACTGATATCCTCGATCTCGGGCAGATCTTCGAAATTCATTGCCTCGAGGTCATCGATGACTTTCGTCATTTTCTTCTTCCAGTTCTCGTAGAGCCTGTCCCAATTCTCGAAGTAGTACCCGGCCCGTTCCATGAAGAGGGGCACCCTCTTCGGAATGTCCTCCGGGTTCGCCACCCCGACGGGACTGATATAGACGTAGCCGTTCACGATTCGGTGGTCGATGCCCATGGCAGGTGGAATGATGTAGTGCCTCGTGTTGTATTGAGACAGCGCGAGCGACCAGGCCTCGTCCCATATGAGGTCGAAGGGATAGTGAGGCTCGGGATAGTGGAGGCCGTCGTAGAACCAGATCTGGCTGCTCTCGAAGGCCGCCCTCTCGGGGTCTTCTCTGGAGAACTGATACTGATAAGGATACATCCTATCCCAGCCTTCGGTGCCTGGGATCTGCGGAACATCGTGCGGGTCCATGAATGACTTTGCCATAAGCTCCCCCTTTTGTGTGCGGCGTCTAGAGCCTGAACCACTTCGGTTCGTCAAAACGCTCCGTACAACGCAGAATCCTGTTCTGATAGTTCGTTACGAACTCCTCCCGCAGCCTTTGATTCGCCCACCTGAATTCCTGACTGTTCAGCATTCGCCCGATATCGATTGGATCCTTGAAGGTAAGCTCTCCTATGATTTCGTTCACCCCTCCCAACACGACGTTCCATCCTCCGGTGACTTCCAGATAGTCCAGTTTCTGAAGGGAAGGGATATACTCGCTCATGACAAAGTCGGCGTACTCCTTCTTTTTCCCCGGTTTCAGGTCATAGTACTGGTTAAATTTCCAGACGCCCTTCTGTATCACGTACGTGACGTGTTTCACCCTCCCCGTTGGCTCAAGTACCGCAGTCCTGACATTGTGGACGAGTGCCTTGAGCTGAAGAACAAGCTGCTTGAACTTATTGTCGGAGACGGCCCGGCAAAGGTCATCGGTGCCGTTCGCCCGATGGACCACGACGATTCTTGGGCCGGGCCCCACCTCCACGTAGTATCCGCCCACCGGTACGAGCCCGAGGGCGGCCATTCCCGGCAACATGGTGCTGGTCACGAACTCGATGTATCCCTCTTCCTTTCCTTGAATGATGTCCCACGATAGGGTAAAGAGAATCTCCATTGCAACCTCCTTGGAGTTAGTGAGGCTTGCGTCACCCCTTCACCGGCGAAGCCCAGCCCCTCCCTCGTCAAAAAGAAAGTACTGAAGTCGTCCGTCGGTCTTGCGAAAGAAAGATCACCACCGATCGTTCCTCCCAATGGCCGCAATAGGATTTAATTTAGAACATAGCGGCAATTCTATCCCCCCTGCCGGGGTGGGTGTCAAAACATTTAATTTTATATGACATAAGAAAAACTGATAGGAATATTATCAAATTATTACTTGATGTTACTAATGTACTGGCGCCCTTTACCGTTCGGCTTCTTGTGCAAACCATACCGTCGGTCCGCCTTCTCCTTACGTCCGCAGCTTACAAGAAGAGCTCCACTTCGACCCCGTCCCCATCTTCGATTTCTAGTGTCTCTTTCAAATGAACCGGAGCGACTATTTCGAGAATAGTCTCGGGATAGCCCGGCACGAGGGGGAGGATAACGCCGCATGGATGTCGGCCTGCTATCACTCCATCACACACCAGGGCGTCGCAAAAACCTTCCGCCTCGGGAAGAATTCTTTCTCTGCACCGCTCCTTGAGCGTTTTTTGAATCTCCGGATCATGCACGTCAATGTTGAGTGTGCCGTAATACGGAGCAAAGCCGAGCTTCTCGACAATTTGGCCGTTCACCCAGGGGATCACGAGGAATGACGCGGACTCCCCGAGTCCCGTGACCACGGTGCCGGTCACCCTAAGACCCCTCCTTTTCTTCCGCAGTGCTCGTGCACTCTTGTGTTCGTTGGTCTTTCCCTTCTCCCTCGTGCCCTTGCTATTCATTGCTTCCGGCCTGGACGATCCTCATTTCGTCTACCGTACCCCACCTCTTGAAGAGGTGGCCGTCGATGGAGAAGAGGTCGAGCATCTTACCCACCGTCTGATTGATCAGGTCGTCGATGGTTTTCGGCATGTGGTAGAAGGCAGGTACCGGGGGCATGATTACCCCTCCCATGCGGGTGACTCTTGTCATGAGTTCGAGATGCCCTTCGTGGAGTGGAGTCTCCCGAACCGCGAGGACCAGCCTCCTCCGTTCCTTCAGGGTGACGTCGGCTGCTCTCACGAGCAGATTGTAGTTGAAAGAGTTGGCGATTGCGGAGAGTGTCTTGATCGAGCACGGCATGACGACCATTCCGTCAACCTTGAATGAGCCGCTCGCTATTGTCGCCCCGACGTCGTCAACGTCGTATACGTAGGATGCCATGGATGCGAGGTCTTCGAATGCAAACGAAGTCTCAAGCGAGAAATTCTTCACGGCCGATTGGGTAACCACCAAGTGGGTTTCCACCCCGCACACCGTGAGTGCCTGCAGCGCACGGACACCATAAATGACCCCCGAGGCCCCCGATATGCCTACGACAATGGCGCTCATCTTACACCTCCGATGGATTGAAGCAGCTTCCCTATTCTGGCCGGGTTGCCCGTCGCCACACGGGCTCTCCCCTCTGTTCCTTTGCCCTGCATTGTTGCGTCGATCCCTATCTTTGCGACCCCTCGGCCCTGGAAGGCCAGGGGGTCTATGACCTGCCCCTGGAGATCGGGTATGATCAGGACGTCCCGATCGGCCTCGCACCTCGTCACTACCGCCCATTCAACATCACGCAGGCTGCCGGCGTCTATGTCCTCGTCTACGATAGTCACCTTCTTTATCATGGGAAAGGCCATCATGGAGAGCATGAGGCTCCGTATTTTGTTCCCTTCGCTCGGTCTCACAGAAACCACCACGGAGGATCCGAAAGTCTTCTGGACAAAAGAGATGTTTCCTATGAACGGAAAGAGCTTCTTCACGCTATCCTCGACATGGGCCCGGCTCACAAAGGTGAGGTAGGTGTCGGCTTCCAGGCTCGTGGGCAGAAGGGCGTGGAAAAGGGGAGAAGGGCGATAGGCGATGCGGCTCACCACGAAAGTGGGTGTCTTTTCGAGCGTGAAATAGTAGCCGCTTATCTCACCCAAAGGTCCATCCTGTCTCATGTCGCTTCCGTCAACATAGCCTTCGAGGTAGAACTCCGCTCCGGCAGGGACGTCTGTCGAAGATTCGGAGGATTGCATCACCTTGACGCCTTCCCCTTTCAGTCCCCCTGCGACCTCTATCTTGTCCTTGTCAGGACCGACCTTGAAGGCCATTGAGAGAAAGAGCAACGGGTCCACACCCACCGCGACGGTGAGGGGCATGGGCTCTTTCTTCACCTCGTATCTCCGAAAGATATCGATGAGTGGAGGATTGAGAAGGGCTATGCCGAGCCGGTTTCCTCCCCGGTACTCCATGCGGTGAATGCCCCTTCCCACTATTTTCGACTCCGGATCCACCGAAGAGACGATCCCCGTCGTAATGTAGGGAGCCGAATCCTTCTCGCAATATTTCAGTATGGGGAGGATGGAGATGAGGTCCCGGTCCCTGGTGTCCAAATATTGAAGCCCCTCCCTTTCCACCGGCACCTTCGCCCTCGTGGTTTTGGCCCCTTCGAGAAAGGCCGAGTAGAAGTCGCCTCCTCCGAGAAGCGCTCCCAAAGCCTCATGGGAGGGCACGAGATTGGCCACTACACCGCACTCGTAATTATCGACGCTCTTAAAAAGGATGATCTGTCCCCGGTCCGAGAGGGTTTCGATAAGCTCCGGGATGTCCTCCCGCGCCACCGTCTCCCCGATTTCAAGGAGGAGACCGCGGTTTTTCATGAAGGCGAGGTATTCCCTCAGAGAATCCATTACAATCCCTCAGGTATGACGTTGACGAATCCTATAACCTGGACGGAGCACGGTGTTTCGATGAGCTGACCCCTTCCGAGACGCACCCACAGCATTTCGGGGTACTTCTTCGGGTCCTTCGAGACCTTGATCCGCGCATACGTCGACCGGTACTTTCGCTTTCCCGGCGTCAAGTCCCTGATTACGGTTATTGTTTCTTCATCCTCTACCATATCTTTGAAATCTCCGTCGATGTAGGTATCCCAGATCGCCATACAATCCTCCTATCATTCCTTGAAACCGTAAGTCTGCCACTTGGAGAGCACTTTCTCCCGGATCTCCTTTGGATAGACATTGTCGAAGGAAACCATGATCGGCACGTCGGAAGCCGGCCAGTCGAGGGGAAAGAGACAGTCGAAGACTACTTTGGGCGCGGTCCCCAATCGCCTCTCCTGGGGGCTCACATAAGGGTTGAGCGGCGTTCCGACCCCCTGGGCCGTTACCCTTATGCCCGTGACGGGATGGCACTTGGTGCTCAGTGCATGGATGATCGCATCCTTGTTGTAGATGTCGGTCTTGTCATCGACGACGACCACCAAGTGGAACCATGGCCCGAGCTTGCTGCCGAAGACAAGCTGGCCGATCTGGGTCGCAATATTCGCATAGATCGGCTTGACGCCGACCACGACGAGATGGTGGGTCGATTCGGGGAGCATGTAAACACCCGTGACAGGGATGCCCTGATCTTTGAGCATCCGTTCCATTTCGAGGGCAAGGGAGAAAGCCCTCAAGAGTTGACCCTCGTCGGTGGGCACCCCCATGTTGGAGACCGACATGATCGGTTTTTTCCTCATGGTAATCGCCCGTACCCGGTAAACGGTCCGTTTTTCTCTGGGGCTGGTCCTGTATCCCGTATATTCTCCGAAAGGCGCTTCCTCTATCATTACATTCGGCACGATAACGCCTTCGATGATTATCTCCGCGTGAGCGGGCACATAAAGATCGCACGTCACGCACTTCACCACCTCCACAGGCTCGCCCATGAGCAGGCTCGTGAACTCGTCCTCCGGGATCGCCGCGGGCGCGCAGCTCGCGATTGCCGAGAGGGGGTCGGGGTTGATGACCGTCGCAAAGGGCATGGGGATGTTCTTCGGGGCATACTTGTTGTAAAACATCTTGCCCATGTCGGAAAACGCCAGGACCGGACCGACCATGGTCTTTTCATCAAAAAGCATCTGCCGATACATGCCCCAGTTGATAGCAGGAGTGTCGAGGTCCTTGGCCACCACAAAATGCCAGGTACCGATGTACCTGCCGCCGTCCCCGTCATGGACCATGGGTGCGGGGAGGTTCATCATGTTTGCATCGTCCCCCTGAAGAATGACCTCCTGACAAGGTGCATCTTTTCTATCGACGACCCGCGGCTGGAGGCCCTTTCCCGAGGAGGTCCTCTTCAGATACTCCGCGGCGATCGCCGGCACTGGGGTGGCTGGATCGAGACCGAAGGCGATGGCCAACCGTCTGTGTGTGGCGATGGGCGCCCCGATCGCCTCGAAGCCGGGATAGTCCTTTATTTTCTTGAAAAGAGCGGCGGGCCCCTTCCTCTCGCAGATCCTCCTGACGATG
>CAVVPU010000103.1:0-5878 GCA_963750015.1 uncultured delta proteobacterium
GCGTTCTCACGGCACGATGGAGAAGGAGAGCACGTCGCAGGCAGGCACCGGGTTCGGGGAGACAACCTATTCACCGGTCCGGATAGTCCGGTTCGAACCCGAGGGGAGCGTCGCCGAAAAGGTGGTGCTCAAGTACGAATGGCGAGAAGATCTCTGCAAAAAAGGTGTCATCGCCTGCGGACCGAGAAACAGGCTATGGCCGGATGGCGGGGGGTTTGCCCCAATACCAAGGAACTTTAGGGGATAAAGCCGATGGCCCGAACCGTTTCCTTGAGGCATCTTGAAAAACCGTGATGAAGCAGATCATGGGGACAGCCATCGATAAACAACTATTGCACTTACTTCTCGGGAATCGAATATCAAATTCTCTCCCGTCGTCGTAAGCGATCGATCTCGGAACCGATAGAAAAGCTGCCCGGGCGGACACTTGATTTGCGGTGCCGACCGGAACAGAATCTGGTATAATGCTTTGCAGATGCCAGAGATTTCGAGATTTTTGGGGATCATAATTGCGATATTTTACAAAGATCACTCTCCTCCACATTTCCATGCGAAATATGGCGAATACGATATCGCGGTCGAAATAATGACCGGGCTCGTCGATGGAGAGTTTCCAAAGAGAGCGTTATCGCATGTTATGGAGTGGTACGGGCTTCACAAGGACGAGCTCTTACAGGACTGGGATTTGGCCGGACAGGGAAAACCTCTAAAAACGATTCAGCCGTTGGAGTAGGAAAAATGATACCGAGAGTAAAAGACGCCAAGTATGTCAGAGACTTCGTGATCAAAGTCTACTTTGCGGATGATATCGAGGGCGAGATAGACCTTGAGGGCGACTTGGACGGCGAGATCTTCGAACCATTGAGAGATATCTCATATTTCAGGGGATTTGTTGTCCATCCCGAGCTTCACACCCTTACTTGGCCAAACGGTGCGGATTTCGCCCCCGAGTACCTGTATCGTAAATTGAAGCGCGCGGCTTAAGGGACTAATCCAGCCAGGAAGCGCCAGTGCCCCATCAAGCGCGAGCTTTCAATTCAAAATCCAAAATTAGGAGTCCAAAATCGTCCCCCCCCCTTTACCCCTCCGGCGCGCCGATTCTGGCAAGCGGCGGAGGTGAAGCGAAGAAGGGCTCGGGCGACATTAGGTAGACAAGTCCGACGTTCCGTGATATAGATGTCTTGTTCCGAACCGGGCTTCTCACAAGGAAGGCTTGTCCGGGAAATGGAAAGGGGATCTGGGCGAGCCCGGACGAAATTCTGCGCTGTGTCGGGTTCCCTGATCTTTCTTTCGGGATGGTAATGACATGCCCCTGTTTGAATGGACCGATAACCTGTCAGTAGGCATCGAAGAGTTCGACAATCACCACCGACACCTGATTCAGCTCATTAACAGGCTTTACGACTCGGCAGGCGAGGGCCGGGAGCTGGACACCGTCGGAGAGGTCCTCACGGAACTATCGAACTATACGCTCTACCATTTTTTTGCAGAAGAGGATGCCATGCTGCGTCATGGTTTTCCGGGCCTCCAGGAACACCGCGGCGAACACCTCCGACTCACGGGTCAGACGCTTGGATTCCTGAAAGAGTATGATGGTGAAAAGGCCGTGCGTGCCACTAGATTGCTCGATTTCCTCGTGGACTGGCTCAAGCACCACATTCTCGAGAAGGACAAGGAATATGGGCCGTTCCTGAACGAGCGGGGGGTTTTCTGAAGATGGGGAGGTTTCATGGGCGGTAAGATCGCCGGCTTGGTGTGCCGGGAAGCGTCCGTTCTTTCCGTGTTGAAATGGATACTCGGGGAGTTCGAACAGATTGGCGCCATCAGGCAGTTCGAGTCGGCCAAGAGTTTTCAAAAAGCCCTCGGCTCGGAGCCGATAGACATCCTCCTCCTCGATGCGGACGCTGTGCCCGAATCAATCTCGCAGGTCATGAAGGAGATTCATGATGTCATGCCGAGTCTGAAGACGATTCTCATCATCTCGCCGACAGCAAAAGACGAGATCATGAAGATCATCGGCGCAAACCTCGTCAAAGGCATAGTGGTGAAGCCGTTTACCAAGGATGCAGTGAGTAGATACGTGGAGAAACTCGTCCATTCAGGTTGCCGCGAGGCAACCTGAATGGGGGGATCAAGCTGAGGCTGAACCGACCGATGTTATTTAATTATATCACCCGAGGGCTGGCTCGATGAGCCTTCCGGGGCGGATGTAGGAACATTCGTCACCACCCCGGGCGCGAGCTTCTGCATCAGAAGCGCCGCTAAGCCTTCCAGAACCCCACCGCCCGAACCGCTGCTCCCGCCGACGACCAAGGTATTGGGCGTGAAGGGAACGGTGCTTTTCGAGAGAGCGTCGACCGCGTTCACGAGAGCCGTGGCACCCTGGCCTAACGCGGCGACCTGTTTTTGGTAGGCCTCGGCCCTGGCCAGACCGATGGCCCTGACTTGAGCGCCCTGTGCGGCGCCGGTCCGCTCGATGTAGGTGGCCTCGCCGTCGGCCTCGGCCTTGCGAGCCTCGGCGTTATTCTTCTTAATATCAACACCGACCGCCGACTGAGCGAGCCCTGCCTGCATGTCGGCGGTTCCTTTGGCCTTTTCCGTCTCGACGCGCTGGTCCTGGGCCTGCCTCTGCATTTTGAAGGTCTCGACTTCCTGATGAGCCACCTCGCGCTGAGTCAGCACCGTGACCAGCGGTTCCGGGTAGATCACGTCCTGGATATAGACACCCCTCGTCTCGATTTCGTACTCGGCGAGTTTTTCCTGTATATACTTGAATGCTTCCTCCTGAACGATCTGGCGTGTCTGGATGAACTTGATCGCTTCCATGCCGCCGATCTTGTCGCGGAAGAGGTTGCCGACGGCCGCCTGGAGGACTTCGTTTACCAGGTTTTCCATGGAGCCGACCATGGAGATAACCCGAGGCGCCTTTGTATCCGGAACGTGAATGAGCACCTGGAGGTCGATGGAAAATACGAAGCCCTCATTGCTCTTGGCGATGATAGGCTCGAGACGCGCATCGAGCCCGTGAGCCCCTGTGACGTCTTTTGCCCAGTCGAGCTTGAGGATGGCCGTGAGGACCACCTTGGCGTCGTAAATCCTGGGATTGATCGGATACTTTCCGGTTCTCAATGCTTCTTGCCAGATACCCTGGTGGCCGGGTCGCACCAAACTTCCGAACTTGAAACCTGCCCCTGAAATATCCTGAGTCGGCAAACCAACGTAGGCTTTGATGACCGCGACTTGGCCTTGTTCGACAACCAGCATCGGCACCTGTTCAACCCGCACCAGAAACGGGTTCAGGTTATATGCGCCGTAGAGAAGCGGATCGTGCTGAAGACCGATTTTTCCACCGGCATCCAGGAATTTCTGGAAATCCTGGTAGTTGTTGTGCAGGTCGCTCTTGCTCCCAAGGATTAACCCCATCAACTGGAAGTCGGTGACACCGTCTTTCTTTTCAAGTTCTTTGACGTCCTCGAACCCTCCAAGCCGGCTGGCGATGGCGCCGGCCGGCAGCGGTTCTCCATCGAGTGTGGTGACAATGCCTATCATGTCGAGGACTTTTCCGCCCTCGGCGGGTTTAGGGGCAATGCGGGTCACTTCCAGTTGCTTTTCTTCAAGTCCGAAGGCTTCGATGGTAAGCCCGCCTTTTGCTGCGGCAAGTCTCCTGTATTCATCGGAAACCGGCACGCCGAAGACCTGCGGCTTGGTGATGACCAAAAAAGCCACGGGATGAATCGGAGCCAACGTGCCCGGAGAGAGAACCGGCCTCTGCACGCCTTTTTGGCCCCCCTCCTCAATGAAGATCTTGAGATCGGCGAAATTGCCGAATTCGGCCTTGTACACGCCCGATTTTGCGCCGATAGGCGTCGGCTCGCCGACCTGAGCGATGACCACGCCGATTTGGCCCGCAGGCACCTGAACCCACGGGTGTTTCGTGACGTCGTAAACGAGGCAGAGCTTGAAACGGAGACCGGGCATGAGCAGCTCGGCCTGATAACCGGCCTCATTCAGGAAAGCCACCGGGTTGTTGCCGGGCAGTTTCGCTCCAAACCGTTTACGGACCAGTCCGATCTGGGTCGGGCCGATGCTGTAAATCGATTTGAAAAAGACCACCACCATGAAGAGCACGAACACCACGATTGCCGCATCTATCAGAAAGGTGAAAGATGTCGTATCTAACATTGTTTCCTCCGGTTTTGACGTTTACTTGAAGCGACCCACTGTTGAAGCGCCTTGATATTGTTGATAAAGGATAAGCCCCGATGACCGGCTCCTGCAACAATACATTTTCCCTCATCCTCTTCCGAAAGACTATTCCCACGAGTACCGCGTCATTTCTCCTAAGGAAACGGGTTCAAAGGAATCGAAGTGTATGTCTCTGACACTGCGCATATTCTTCCACATCAGGTCATGGCCTTTCGTTCCCCGTGCAGCCTTCACATGGTCCTGCCACATGGCGATTTCTTCTTCCGTCGCTTCCCGTTTTTCCCCTGCTGAGCCCATGAGCCTTACGCCGGGAGGGCTCACGAATTTTCCGAGTACAAGGGACTTCTGCCAGAACGTCGGGTCGCTATTTACTGCAAGAACACATATGCGCGGGTTGCGCTCGATATTCTCCGACGTGCCGACCGGGAATACATCGAAGTAAAAACCTGTCTCATCATCACGAAGAAAGAGGGCCCCGATAGGGGTTACGTGAGGCAAGCCATCTCCACCCACCGTGGCAACCGCAAAATGCATTGAACTGCGTCGGCTTTCCCTGAATATCGTTTGGATCGTTTTCCAGTGTGTGCCGATTTCCATAAGTTACCTCCGTTTCTTAGAAGGGCTGACTCTACAGCAGTCACCCACCTTTCACCTGCCGCTCAAGGCCGTTATTCCCATTCTCATCTAAGGGGCAGGGATTGTCAAGGAATTTTGGGCACTCCTCCCTCCATCCTCGTCATCGAGCGCCTTGCTTTAGTGCTCGATTCGTCAGCAACATAAAAAGAGTTTGACTATATTGTTCCCTTATGTATATAACGTTCGTTATAGCCAGTGAGCACTATCGCTACAAAGCAGCTCAGGGTCCGGCACCTGATTTGACGGGATCCGAAGAAGGCCGCGTCCGTCACGCGGAGCGGGATTCTATTAGCGAATTTTTTTGGGATAAGGAGGCGTACCATGAGGAAAAATGTTTGGCTTGTCATCATTTTCGCGTTAGCAGCACTATTGTTTACGTCGGGCGGACCCGCCCGGGCCTACACGGTGACGGGAGATTTGTCAAGCTCAGGAACCACTGCTTTCGCATCAGGCTCGACATACACGGGCTCTCTGGCGGGCCTCTTTGATACTGTGAGTCACGAGGCGGTTTATATAGACAACGGATCGCCATCTAGCGACATGTACGCCAACCAGGACTACATAGTCGCGACATCGTCGAGCGGCGCGATAGCCACCTTTTCGGTAGGTGAGATCACGGTCGGCAACAACGCGAATAGCAATATAACCATCACGGGCAACAGCAGCACCGGGTACACCATAAGCGGCCCGGGCCAGACGCTTTCCAACGTGACAAACATCAATGTTGTCCACACCAGTATGCCGGCCGGCACGGCCGGCTGGTCGTCCTCGTTAAGTATCAAGAATGGCGTCACTACTACCACCTATAATGCTGGGCCCTATCCGGGAAATGATCCTTTCCCGGGGAGTCTCGCCACGTTGACCGGCGCTGAAGACATCGGCAACTCCAAGAATATCTACACGGGCGTCTCACTTCTGACCCTGCTCAATAATGCCGGTGTGAATATGAACAATCTTAACCAGTACGTGATCGCCACAGGCATGGACGGCGGCGAAGTGGTCCTGTCGATGGACGAGATCGTTCAGAACAACGGTG
>CAVVPU010000104.1:0-10514 GCA_963750015.1 uncultured delta proteobacterium
ACTAAAAATGAGAGATCCTCTGAAGGAGGCTTGCGCGGCCGTGTCTTCATACTGGGCCGAAATGCTGATCTGATCGATGGCGGTGGAGCCCGTGGGGCTTCCGAATGCCTCTTCTTCCCCTCGACGTCTCTAAGCCCTGTCATGCCGGCCTGACTCGAGGGCCGGGAGGCTGGGCACACATCAGAAAAACGATAGGATAGAAAGTCCGGACAGGTTCCGTCGGGCCTTCGTCCGTCCGGACCTTTGATCCTTCCCGAGGAGGATGTTGCTCCGTCTTCGGTATGGACTCGGATAGCGGAGGAATGGCTCAGAAAGAAAGGGAGTATAGGTAGGGATGGCAGGGGTTTTATCAGGCTTGAGGCAGGTGCGAGGATGAAGGGCCAGAAGAGAGAGCATCCAACCGAGGGGGAAAACGGGTCGGTCGGGCCGATCCGTGAAGCGCTGGAAGGGGTCTCCAAGGGTTGCATAAGATGCGATCTATGTCAGAAACAGTGCACCTTCCTTGAGAAATACGGGAAGCCGAAGGATATTGCCGATGGCTACGATCCCTCTCGAAAGGAGGATCAGGGCGTGGCCTTCGAATGCAGCCTTTGTGGACTCTGTGCCGCAGTCTGCCCCGCAGGGGTCGACCCGGCCGGCCTTTTTCTCCAGATGCGCAGGGAAGCGGTAAGGCGTGGCGGCGGCGACTACCCCGAGCACAACCCGTTGAGGGGCTACGAACGGCGCGGAACCTCGCGCCTCTATAGCTACTACGGACTCCCCGAGGGCTGCGACACCGTTTTCTTTCCCGGCTGCGCCTTGTCGGGCACGAGGTCACAGAAGGTCATTCTGACGTATCAAAAGCTGAAAGAGCAGATCCCCTCACTCGGCATCGTGCTCGACTGCTGCACGAAGCCCTCCCACGACCTGGGAAGGGAGGACCAGTTTACAGCCATGTTCGAAGAGATGAGAAACTATCTTGTCGAAAACGGCGTCAAGCGGGTGATTGCGGCCTGCCCGAATTGCTATAGAATGTTCTCCCAATACGGGGGAGATCTTACGGCTAAGAGCGTCTACGAGATTTTCGTCGAGAACGGCGTCGACGGAGACGGCCGGGCCAGGGGGACGATAACCATTCACGACCCCTGCGTGGTGAGGCTCGAAGAGGAGATCCACGAGTCCGTGAGGCGCCTTGCCATAAAGAGGGGGTATGCCGTAGAAGAGATGGCCCACTCGGGCAAGCTCACCCTGTGCTGCGGGGAGGGTGGTGCTGTTGGTGCCCTCGCCCCCGGTCTCGCGGCAGACTGGGGCAGGGTCCGCCAAAAAGAGGCTGCCGGCAGAAAGGTCGTCACCTACTGCGCAGGCTGTGCGAACAAGCTCGCCAAAATAGTCCCGACCGTGCATGTCCTCGACATCCTCTGTGAGGGCGCGGTCAAGGCGAAGGTGACAAAGCCTCCTCTTACTTATTGGAAAAGGCTGAGACTTAAAAAATGGTTCAGGAAGAACGTGCCGGCAACAATCAGCCGGGAAAGAAGATTTACAGGGATTGAAGAGCGGAAGAAAAGAGGCCTCGCAAAGCTTCTGATCTTCCTTGCTTTCATCGCGGTTGTCTTCGCAGCGGTCAGGACCGCCGATCTTTCCCAATACCTGGAGCAGGAGACGCTGAGGAGCTGGATCGCGAGCTATGGCGCCCTGGCGCCGATTATCTACATGCTCGTTTACGCGGTCGCTCCGGCCCTCTTCCTGCCGGGCCTGCCCATCACGATCGCCGGGGGCATTCTCTTCGGTCCGCTGTGGGGCGTCATATATACGATAATCGGTGCGACGACAGGCGCGTGCGTCGCCTTCCTTGTCTCTCGCTACCTTGCCCGTGAATGGATCGAAGGACAGTTGAAGAGCCCCCGCTGGAAAAGGCTCGACCGGGGAGTGGAGAAACACGGATGGAAAGTGGTTGCCTTCACCCGCCTCATCCCGCTCTTTCCGTTCAACCTTCTCAACTACGCCTTCGGCCTCACGAAGATCGGGTTCCGGCAGTACGCGGTTTTGACCTTCCTCTGTATGCTTCCCGGGTGCATCGCCTTCATCGTTTTCTCGAGCTCTCTTCTCGATCTCATCCGAGGGAAAGTCTCTTTGGCCTTCATCATCGGCCTCGTCCTTGTCGTCCTCGTCTCCATGTTCCCGATCCTTTACCGTCGCTATAAGGCGAAGCGGGGGGAGGACGATCCTGTATGACCGGCTTTGCAAATGTGCCTATCGAGGCTCAGCTTGTGGAGCCTTCCCCTCAAAGACTCGCTTCGCTCGTTGGGCAATTAATGGGGCTCAGCGCCCCCTCGACAGGCATAAGCCTGCCGAGCCTCCCCGCTCAAGCTCGCTTCGCGCAATTAATGGGGCTCGCGTCGCCCCCTCTACGAGCAAAGCTCGCAGAGACTCCCCCTCAAAGACTCGCTTCGCTCGTTGTCCTGGATACCCTGCTGCTTGCAGCAGGGTATCCAGTCTATTTTTTTAAGGAGGAATCTGACATGAAGAAGCACTTGTTTTTGCTGGCCCTGTCACTGGTCCTGGCTGTCTGTTTTGCGGCGCCCCCGGCATTTTCGCAGGAAGGGGCGCTGACGCCCGACAACCCAATCAAAGTCGACATGAAAGAGCGGAGCGTTTCCGTACTCGCCCAAGTCAATGGGAAGTACCTCGTGCAGCCTACCCGTCACGGCGTGGTCTTCAAGGGAGGCTCGAACGGCAGCAAGTCGGTTTTCGCGGCTTTTGCCGAGCCTAAGCCATTTTATGACGCTCTTATGAAGGTCGGCTTCAAGGCGGGCAACAACATGACCATGGACAACAAGGAAAAGACGCATGTCGAGGGGGATCTCCTCGATGTTTCCGTTACCTGGAAAGGCGCCGCGAGGGCCTTTCGCATGGACGAGGCGATAAAAGACAGCAACGGGAAACCGCTTCAGATACGCTTCGGCGGGAACCTTGAAACCGCTATGAAAATGAAGACCGGGTGCCTCATGTGCCTGGACAGTTGTCCGGTGGGCATTACGAGCAACGCGACCTACACTTATGGCGCGATAGAGTCAAGGAAAGAAGCGAGCCTGATGGGTAACAAGGATATGCTGCCTCCTGACGGCACGCTCGTCGTTATCACGTTCAAGGCAAAGAAGTGACAGAAGGCGTGAGCAGGCCGATGCAATCCAGGTACGACAGCGGGCCCCCGGTGCGGCTTGTCGGACAATACGTCAAAGCCGCACTTACGGGCCTCGTCGTCGGCTACACCCTGGCCTTTGTTCTTAGTCTTTCCGTATGGCTCGATATGAGGGTGAACCTGGGCCATGTAATACCGGCATGCCTGGTCTGTTTCCTTCTCTTTCACCTGGTGGCAAAAGGGCGGGTGAGGCTTATGCCGTTTTTGCTTTTCGAGCTACTCGCCCTGGCCCTTCTTTTCGCAATCTACGGGCTCAGCGCATCGGCCTTGCTCATCGTGCCGGCGAGCCTTTTCAGGGAAGGTTTCCATCTTGACTTCTTGACCCTGCCGCGGATCGACCTTCTCTTGCTTTGTGTGCTGGCAATGGCCAATGCGGTCTGGATCTATACGGCGGCAGCGGCAAGGCGAAAAGACCGGGGAAAGTCATAGCCTGCGGGCCGGCAGGGCGAACGAACGGGGCATAGGGAAGACCCGCTTTTCAGGGTCCGCGGGGTCTTCAAGCTTCACACCGCATCCGGTTTTCGAAAACAATTCCGTTGTCATAAGCAGACGTGTAGGGTAGGATCAGATAGATTTGAAGGGAGGAAGGAGTGTGAATATTAAATCGCATGTTCTCTTGATCTTGTTCGGATCTATATTTTTGACGCTCTGTGCCCAGGGTAATTGCCTGGGCCGGGACAACACACGCGTGGTTCCAACTACCCTCGATCCCGTATATGCGGCGTTCCCTACCCACAGGATCGACGATCGGATCCATGTAATAAGCATCGTAGGGAGCGGGCCCGGCTACGAGGAGATAGCATCGGCTTTGACTAAGTTTTTCGTGGAGAGGACGGACATAAAGGTAGTCGAGCCTGGGAACCTCCAATCGGTGCTTGCCGGCAAGATAATCGAGTATCGTACGGGCGTCGCCACATCAGACGCTCAGCTCCTCTCCCGGATGCTACAGATCGACCACTTGGTCCTGTTTGACGTGGAGTCGGCCCCATGGGCCGACTATCGGTTTGGCGGAAGAAACTATGCCCTCATAAACCTCAAGATCATCGATACCAAGAATGGGGAGGTCCTTTTTCAAACGTCTCGCAACATCGGTGCGCGTATGGAGGATCCGCGCAAATACGGCTATACGCAAATAAACCAGTCGGATGCCCCGAGGGAGTGGAGGGCCGCCGCATACACGAGCTTAATACACGAGATGAGATATGCCCTTGGCGACGTCTCCCTAGGATGGGTGCTCAAGCCGAGCACAAACGTCGTAAGCACCGTGCTTGTGGGCTCTCTTGCCGATAGGGCGGGCATAAGAAAAGGGGACACGATCGTCGGTATAAATGATACGAGCATCTCGTCCGATCTGGACATTGTTCCCCTTTTTGCCAAGGGCAAGAGAGAACAGGGTGACGAGATCGTCGTCAAGATAGAGCGGGACGGGAAGGTGCTGGAACAGCGGATTCGCTATCCGGTTGTTCCTTTCTTGCCTCGAAGGAAATGGGAGAATGAGATGGGAAAAGGGGTAGGGGAATCGCCGGACCAGGAGTCAAAAACTTTGAATTTTTGAAACGAAGGAGGGCCGTTCTGTAAGAACACGCTTTTTTAACGCATAGTTAATCGCAGCGAAATGTCCTCGGGGTATCGTTTTTCCATGACATCGGAGATCACCCTCGATACGTGCTTCAAACAGTTCGTCGAAGAGGCGAGAGGACTGAGGCTCACCGACGTCCACCGTGAAATGAAACTATATCGAAGGCTCGTGAGGGAGTTCAACCAGGTAAAGCAGGGCTATATCGATATCGAAGAGGTGGAGGAACGGCAACGCATACGAGCGCTCGTGATGGCAGAGGCATGAACTGCCTCTAGATGCGCCGCGTCGTTGGGCCCGCTACCGGAGAGTCCCTCTCGGCCTCTGTGGCCGGGCGGCTGCGCTCAAGTCCGAAATGGGCTGGTGAAGGGCTTCCCTCCCGCGAACAGAGGCAGCGAGATACATCTCCTCGAGCCCTGACTGAAAGGCGAGCAGGGATTCTTCGAGGCTGACCTTGCCTGCCTCTGTACAGGTAATGACGTCTGCCCGCACGTGTGAGTGGCCGCACTCCCTGGCAGCCTCGAGCACGTGATGGCCGAACACGACCGAGTAAGTCTTCCCCGCTTTTTTGACGATGATCCTTGCCATGCCGGCCTTCCTTACGAGGTTCCTTACCTTCCTGTGCATCGCAACCGCCCAGGGGCTGCGCCTTTCTGTCTGTTCCCGGTTCTCTATTCCCCCTATCGATACTTCGACATCACGTTTCATCATGGCCTCGCTCAAAGTGGAGTGGAAAGTCTGAAATGACACGACCGTCCCGTACCTGTTATCGGATGAGGCCGGACAGGATTAAGGCCGGATGCCTCCTTTTTCCTGTTGTTGGAAATGATTTAACTTAAAGTTAACACTTGCCTAATAGACCCTTAAACAAGCACCGCTATACTGATCACTATGAGAGATTGTCAACTATGATTCCGCGAGTCGTCATAAGTGGGCGGATCGACCCTGAGATAGTCGAGTTTCTGAGCCATTCCCTCGCGGTCGTGCCCAACATGAACGGGGAAGCCCTGTCACGGGAAGATATTCTCCGACGCGCAGAAGACGCCCAGGCTGTCATGGTATTCCCAACAGACGTGATCGATGAGGATTTCCTCGATCGGTGTCCTGATCTGGTGATCGTGGCAGGCGCATTCGAAGGGCTTGGCGGAGTCGACGTGGAGGCCTGTACTCGTCATGGCGTGTGGGTTACGAACGTGCAGCGTCTCATCGCCGAATCAATGGGCAACCCCGTCTCCCTGAACCAATCAGGCTTTGCCCCGGAAGAGATGAGACGAATCGCCGCCCTTGAAGCCTCAGCCAACATATTCGAGGCCCTCATCGGCGAGCACCCGAAAGGGGCGGTCAACCGGCCTGATCGACGTCTGAAGCCGAACGGGGCGATCCGCCCCACCGCAGGATCTTCTTAAGCGTCTCAAAGAGTAAATCGGTCCATTGAAAAGACCAACCTCCCCCAATGCTCGGGGCCTTACCCCCTTAAGGCCCCGAGTCCCCTTTTTTTTCGGCCTGGCCTGCTGTCGTGAGGCAGGGCGACCCTTCCAGGTGTTATAAGGTTTGACGGCTCTCCTCTTCCGACGCGCGCAGGTGAGCGCGGAGGAATATTCGTGCATCCACGGAATCGCCCGCCTCGCCTTTATGAAAGGCTTCGACGATGCCGAGGACCCGGGCAATCAGCTCGGGACCGGCACCCAACTCTTGGAGGATTTCCCGAGCAGGGTCCTCTTGTCCGCCCTGATCCTGCGTCTCTCTCAGGGCATGGAGATAAGCGGCGCACAGCGCCGGCGCCGGCGCCGCCTTTTCCTCTCGTGCAGTCTCCTCGGCGTAGCGGGCGACCTTGACCGCGTGGGCGAGGGTCTTGAAATCGTGTCCGAGCCTCCGTTTCACCTCCTGGGCCACCCGGTCTTTGAGCAAATCGTCGCGCTTCGCGAGAAGCTCCGGTCCCAGCTCCCCGAGGCACTCGGCTGCGAACTTACAATAGGCGGCGCACCCGAAATCCATCCTGGGATTGAGGACCGTCTTCCTGCAGCTTTTGCATTTCCTTGTTGCCTCGTCCTTGAAGAACTCCACCGTCTTTTTGCAGTGCGGACATTCAACCTCAAAGATGTCTCCCGGCTTCCAATAGAGTGTGTCCTGGCCTGGACATTTCATGAGCTTTGCTCCTTGCTATTTCCTTTGCCTCTTCACCCCAGTATTGCCTTCAGGTCTTCGTCAGGCGTGCTGATGGGCGAGATGTTGAAGGTCTTGACGAGCACGTCGAGGACCGCTGGTGCGACGAAGGCAGGCAGCGACGGGCCGAGCTTGATGTTCTTTATTCCCAGGGCAAAAAGGGAGAGCAGGATCGCCACAGCCTTTTGTTCATACCACGAGAGTACCATGGAGAGGGGCAGCTCGTTCACGCCCACGCCGAAGGCACCTGCGAGGGCCTTTGCCACCACGACTGCCGAGTAGGCGTCGTTGCACTGCCCCACGTCGAGCAGGCGCGGTATCCCGCCGATGTCGCCCAAGTCTTTGTCGAAGAAACGGAATTTCCCGCAGGCCAGAGTCAGGACGACGCAGTCCTTAGGGACCTTCTCGACGAACTCGGTGTAGTAGTTGCGGCCGGGCTTTGCGCCGTCACAGCCGGCAACCAGGAAGAAGTGACGGATGTTCTTGGCTTTGACCGCTTCTATGACGGTCCCTGCCACTCCCAGCACGGCATTTCTGGCGAAGCCCACCATCACGCTCTTTCCATTCCTGTCCTCGGTAAAGCCCGGTAAGGCAAGGGCCTTCTCTATGACCGGAGCGAAGTCTCCATTCGACACGTGCCTGACGTCGGGCCATTCGACGAGTCCTGTGGTGAAGATATTGGCCTTGTATGAATCGAGGGGCCTCTGTATGCAGTTCGTGGTCATGAGGATCGCGCCGGGGAATTCCGAGAACTCCTTGTGCTGGTTCTGCCAGGCAGTGCCGTAATGACCGTAGAAGTGGGGATACTTCTTCAGCTCGGGATACCCGTGGGTGGGGAGCATCTCGCCATGAGTGTAGACATTGATCCCTTTGCCCTCGGTCTGCTTGAGGAGCACTTCGAGGTCCCTCAGGTCGTGGCCGGAGACCAGGATTGCCTTGCCCTTTTTTGTGCCGAGGGATACCTTCGTCGGCACCGGGTGGCCGTAAGTACCCGTGTTCCCCGCGTCGAGGAGCTCCATGGCCCGAATGTTCGTTTCGCCGCATTTCATAGCAAGACCGACCCAATCGTTCAAGGAAAGGTCCTTTCTGTCGATAGCCGCGAGGGCCTCCTGGAGAAACTTGAAGACCTCGTCGTCCTTCTGGCCGAGAATCTGGGCATGGTCGGCATAGGCGGCAACGCCCTTGATGCCGAAAAGGACGATATGCTTGAGGGAGCGAATGTCCTCATTGTCGTCATCGATGAGGATGGTCACTTTTTCGCCCTGGCCGACCATGCCTTCCCTGGTGGAATCGGGCATGAAGGTTGAGGCGGAAGTGGCGACGTCGGAGCCTCCCGCGGCCTTGACCTTGGCCTTCAACTCTTCTCGCAGGGCGACCGTCCGCGTAACCAATTCGGCTATTCGCGCCGCATCGAAGTTGACGTTGGTGACGGTCGAAAAAAGCCCCTCGCAGACGAAAGCATTGACCCCATTGTCAATCACGCCGACTTTCCTGCCTTCTAAAGCGACCTCAGAGAGTCCCTTGAGCGCATGGACCAGCAAATCCTGAAGAGATGCCACGTCCGGCTGTTTCCCGCAGACCCCTCCCTTTGTGCATCCCGTTCCCCCCGCCGTCTGTTCGCATTGGTAACAAAACATGTGAGCCTCCTTGTGTGGAAATCGTCTTCTTAAGTTCTCAAACGTACCGTTTTATCCCGTACCGTTTGTGGCATATGTATAATTCTAAGCTTTCATGTTGGATACTGCCTTGACATGAGTCAAGAAAATGGAACTATGAAGACGGTCTCTTTCGAGGATAAGGAAGGGATGATCAGGCCAGGTTCCTAAAGAAGCAAGGAGCCCTGGTCCGTTAGGCTACCAGTTTTTGAACCGGCCGGGCGGGTCGTAGAGGCCCCCCGACCATTCCACGAGATCGCCCATGTTCTTGGCTGCCAGGAGTGACCTCTTCGCCCGGCTCCTATCGATGTCAAGGTCTTCTGCGGTCTTTAAGATGCCCTTTCTTCTCAGGGCCTCGGTCTCGTCCGGTTTGGCTGAAAGCCCGAGGTCGGTATGGCCGGCCACACTCCGTATGGCGGCCATCCGTTCATCCAGCCCGCGGCATTTATGCAGGAAGGCAACACCTTCCTCGGTAATTATGTGGGTCAGGTCGTCGCCATAGATCATCACCGGCGGTAGGGTGAGGTGGGCCTTCTTTGCCAGTTCCCAGGCGTCCAACTCTTCCACGAAAGCGGGCGCCCCCTTTTTGCCCACGGTCTCCACCATCTGCACCACCAGCCGCTTCCCCCTCGGCATGGTTCCGATGTACTCGCTCTGGGAGACGAATTCTTCACCGCACTTGAGCCACGCATCGGATGGATGACGGCGTCCTTTCGCGTCGCACCCCATGTTCGGCGCCCCTCCGAACCCGGCGACACGGTCTGCGGTCGCTGTGCTGCTGTTGCCGTATTTATCGATCTGCAAAGTGCTCCCCACGAACATATCGACCGCGTAGTGACCTGCGGCCTGGCAAAAGGCACGGTTGGAGCGCATGGTGCCGTCGGGTCCGAGAAAGAAGACGTCGCCCCTGGCCTCGCAGTACTTCTGCATGCCCAACTCTCCGCCGAAGCAGTGAACGGTCTCGACCCACCCCGTCTCGATGGCAGGGATGAGGGTAGGGTGGGGATTCAAGGCCCACTCCGTGCATATCTTGCCCCTGAGTCCCAACTCTTCACCGTAGGTGGGCAGAATCAGCTCGATGGCCGCAGTATTGTACCCGATGCCGTGATTGAGGCTCCTGACCCCATACTCCTGATAGACGGCCTTCACTGCCATCATTGCCATGAGTACCTGGGTGTCGGTGATCTTGGCAGGGTCCCTCGTGAAAAGGGGCTCGAGAAAAAAGGGCGTCGGCGATTCGACCACCATGTCTACCCACTCGCCCGGGATATCGACACGGGACACCTTGTCTACCAGCTTGTTGACCTGGGCGATGACGATTCCCTGGCGGAACCTCGTTGCTTCCGCTATCACGGGGGTGTCCTCGGTATTGAACCCGGTGTAGAGGTTGCCTTCCTTGTCTCCCTCGTAAGCGCAGACTAGCGCCACCCGGGGGGTCAGGTCGATGAAATACCTGGCGAAAAGCTCGAGATACGTATGGATTGCGCCCAATTCCAGCTTGCCTTCGTTGATGAATTGGGCAATCCGACCGGACATGGGCCCCCCGAAGGCAAAATCGAGCTTCTTAGCGATGCCGAGCTCGAAGAGGTCGAGATGGGCCGCGAGGGGGACCGCCGACTGCACCATGTGAAGGTCGTGGACCCTGGCCACGTCGCACTTTTTCAGACATTCGGCGAGGAAATCTGCCTGTTTTTGATTATTGCCCTCTATGTTGACCCGGTCAAAAGGGCGTATAACGGCTTCGAGCACCTTCGTCACATCTGAGGCCTCTATCACCTTTCCGTGACGAACGAAGGGTGCCGCGGCGTTCATGCGCTCCAGGTAATCGGTTTTCCGTAAGTCCCATCTTCTTGTTTCGGTCATCATTCTTCACCTTTATGGCCTCACATGGCCTCGTCCAACGGGTCATGGGTCGCCTTGTTTCGCGCGCACAGCAATACAT
>CAVVPU010000105.1:0-3727 GCA_963750015.1 uncultured delta proteobacterium
GCGATCCATCTGCTATCGATCCGTCCTCACCTCACACACCCCTTTGCACCCGTGCCTTCCTGAACTCGCGCCCCTTCCAAAGCATGTAGATGGCAGGATAGATGACAAGCTCCAGGATGGTCGAGGTGATGACGCCGCCGACCATGGGGGCCGCGATCCTCTTCATGATGTCCGAGCCCGTGCCGGTGGAGAACATGACGGGGATGAGGCCCGCGAGGATGACGCTCACGGTCATGATCTTGGGCCTGATCCTCTTCACGGCCCCGTGCATGATGGCGTCCTTGAGGTCGGCCATGGTCTTGAGCATGCCCTTGCCCCTCCATTCCTCGTGGGAAAGCTCCAGGTAGAGGAGCATGACGACTCCTGTTTCCGCATCCAACCCTGCGAGGGCGATGATGCCCACCCACACCGCGATGCTCATGTTGTAGCCGAGGAGGTAGAGAAACCAGAAGGAGCCGACCAGCGAGAAGGGCACTGCGAGAAGCACGATGATCGTCTTGGTCACCGACTTGGTGTTAAAAAAGATGAGCACGAATATGACGAGCAGAGTGAGGGGGATGACGAGCTTGAGGCGGTGGGCGGTCTGGAGCATATATTCGTATTCCCCGCTCCATTCGAGGCGGTAGCCCTCGGGGATCTTGACCGAGGCGAGGCTTTTTTTGGCCGCATTCACGTAGCCGCCTACGTCGCTTCCGGTGAAGTCAATGTAGACATAGGCCGAAAGAAGTCCCTCTTCGCTTTTGATGCTCGTTGGTCCCCGCACCACTTTGATGTCGGCAAGCTGGCCTAAAGGCACCCGGGAGGATGCGGAACTGCGGCCGAGGCCGGGGGCCTGATCTGTGCCAATGCCCTGCCCCATGCCGGACGGCTGCCCGGCTCCAGCCTGACTGGGGGCGGCCATGACAGGGACGAGCACTTTCCTGAGCTGGTCTATATTGCCCCTCAGACTCACGGGCATAGCGGACGTTCACAGGAAAGCGCTGCCTGCCCTCTATAGTCGTGGTGAGGTCCATGCCTCCGATTGCAGACTCGACCACGTCCTGCACGTCCTGCACATTAAGGCCATAGCGGGCCGCTTCCTCCCGGTTCACGTCGATATCGAGAAAAAGGCCCGTGGCCACGCGCTCTGCATAGACGCTCCGCGTGCCCGGTACATTTTTCAGCCTGGGCTCGATCTCGAGTCCCAGACGCTCGATCTCATCGAGATTGGGCCCCAGTATCTTGACGCCCACTGGGGTCCTTATGCCTGTGGCGAGCATGTCTATGCGGGCCTTGATGGGCATGGTAAAGGAGTTGGAGACGCCGGGAATGGATAGAGCGTCGTTCATCTCGTCCTTCAGCTTGTCCACGGTCTCACCCGACCGCCACTCAACCTCGGGCTTGAGGTTGATGACGGTCTCAAACATCTCCAAAGGCGCGGGGTCTGTTGCGGTCTCTGCCCTTCCGGCCTTGCCGAAGACGCTCTCCACCTCGGGTATGCTTTTGAGGATCTTGTCCTGGAGCTTGAGAAGATCGGTGGCGGTTGAGATGGACGCGGCCGGCGACGTCACAGGCATATAGAAGAGGGTCCCCTCGTACAGGGGTGGCATGAACTCTGAGCCGAGCTTCAAAAATGGGTAGATCGATACGATCAGTATGAGAACCGCACCGACGATGACCCCGACTTTGAAGCGCAGGGCGAAACGCGCCACAGGCCCGTAAGCCCAGCGGAAAAAGCGGCTTACCGGGTTTCTCTCCTCGGGCCGTATCTTTCCCCTGATGAGGAGCGTCATGAGCACCGGGGTCAGGGTGATTGCAAGGAAGGACGAGAAGAACATGGCGAAGGTCTTGGTGTACGCCAGCGGCTTGAAAAGCCTTCCCGCCTGCTCCTGGAGGGTGAAGACCGGCAGAAAGCCGACGGTGATGACGAGAAGGGAGAAGAAGAGAGAGGGACCCACTTCTTTCGCGGCCTCTACGATCACCTCGCTCTTGCTCATGCGGGCAAGGCTCGCGAGATGCCCGTCGTCCGTGCTCCCCTCTCCCCTCTCGCCTTTCCCCTCTCCCATCATCCGTTTCGCCTCTTCCCATTCCTCTATCTTCTTATGGGCGTTCTCGACCATGATGATGGACGCGTCCACCATGGCCCCGATGGCGATGGCGATGCCTGAGAGGCTCATGATGTTGGAAGTGACCCCCAGGTAGTACATGAGGACGAAAGACATGATGATGGCCACGGGAAGAGTCAGGATGATGACGAGGGCGCTCGGCAGATGAAAGAGAAAGACGAGACAGACCACGCTCACGGCTATGGCGAGCTTGATGATCTCGTCTCTCAGGTTGGTAATGGAGCGGCTGATGAGGTCCGAGCGATCGTAGGTGGTAACGATCTTCACGCCGGACGGCAAAGAAGGCGCAATGTCGTTCTTGATCTTCTCCTTGACCCGGTCGATCACGTTGAGCACGTTCTCGCCGAAGCGGACAATGACGATGCCGCCCGTCACCTCGCCCTTACCGTTAAGCTCTGCCACGCCCCTTCTTATCTCGGGGCCTAGCTGGACCGATGCCACGTCCTTCAGATAGACGGGCGTGCCCGTTCCATTGGCGCCCACGGCAATGTTCTCTATGTCCTGGATACTCTTGATATAGCCCCGTCCGCGGATCATATATTCGAAGCCGGAGAAATCGAGGACCCTCCCCTCCACGTCGAGGTTGCTCCTGCGGACCGCATCCATCACCTTGGTAATGGGTATGTTGTAGCCGAGGAGCCGGTTCGGGTCGACGGTGATCTGGTACTGTTTGACGTAGCCACCGACCGATGCCACCTGAGAGACGCCGGGCACGCTTTCGAGGGCGAGCTTCAGATTCCAGTCCTGGAGCGAGCGAAGCTGGCTGTTGTCGAGATTACCCTTCTCGTCGACAAGGGCATACTCGAAGCCCCAGCCAAGGCTCGTCGCGTCAGGACCGAGGATCGGGTTGACATCGCTGGGAATCTTGTTCCGCACTGCCTGGATATACTCGAGAATGCGACTGCGCGCCCAGTAAATGTCGGTCCCCTCGTCGAAGATCACGTAGATGAAAGAGCTTCCGAGGAATGAAAAGCCCCGGACCGCCTGAACATGAGGCGCAGCCAGAAGGGTCGAGGAGATGGGGTATGTAATCTGGTCCTCGACAAGGTCGGGGCTCCGGCCTGCCCACTCGGTGTAGATGATGACCTGGGTGTCCGACAGATCGGGGATCGCGTCGAGCGGTATGTTCCTGAGGGCGTAATAACCCCACGCGAGGGCGAACAAAACCAGGAGGAACACGATAAACTTATTTCTGGCACTATACTCGATAATCTTACCGATCATCCTGTTGGCCCGCCTTCGCGTCCATAACTTCGTTGACCGCGTCGCAACTCTCCTCGACGTACAAAGCGTACGCCTTCGTCGGCTGCTCCTTGTCGCCTCGTCCTGAACGCGAAATCGAGCCAACAGGATAATTCAGGAGTTCTTCCAAGACTTATCATGAACTCGTCCCTCGAACTGCACTCATCCGTACGCGCGTTCTTGCAAACAAAGGGTCGATTGCCTCTATTGAGGCCGCGTCGTCTTCACGTCCGCCGCCCTAGGCGGCCCCGATGCCTTCATGGGCAGCGGCTCTACCCCTTTGAGCGGCCCGCAGGCCGCCGCCTATTCCAATTGCACTTTCCTTGTTTACCCCAATTGGCCCACGTAGGGCCGATTGGGGTTGCCTCTTCGGCGGCCTA
>CAVVPU010000106.1:0-39281 GCA_963750015.1 uncultured delta proteobacterium
ACCAATCGCCGAGCAGGAGAATCGTCTCGTTGTGCGCGAAGGATTCGCACGGCGGGGCGGCGGCTTTGATACTGTGGCCGGGCGGTAGCTGGTCTTGCTACGGGCGACGAGGAGAGCGCCGGGGTCGAAGACGTCCATCAACTCGCCCATGTGGTTCTTGGCTGAGCCACGCTCGCGGTAGTGTTCAAGCAGCGCCTTGCCATTCATCAGCAATACGCAACCGAACCAGTTACAACCATCGAGGTCAATCTCTTCTTTTGACGCCATATGGTCTTGTGTCCCCTTTTTGACCTGGAACGCTCCGCAAACCCGCCTCGCGCGCGAAATCAAGGAGGCCCCTCGCAGTAAACCATGTTCCTTCCCGGGAAACTCCGCGCCTTTCGACTGGGGAGCTTCGCTTCCGGGCCCTTTTACAAAACTATACCTTTCCTCCTGATTCCGCAACTTGTGGCAACGGCGCAAAGCACTCTCTCGCCTTGAGAAATCCCGGCTTATCGTGTATCTTATGGTCCGGTGGAAAGATGACGACACCCATTCCCTTCAGGAGCACGAACAACCACGCCGAAAGGGTGGGATTCGAGACAGGCCTGCTTCGTGGGTTGGCGCCCGACTATGGCCTCTACATGGTGGCAAGGCCGGACATCCCCAGGCTTGGCGTGGACCGGATAAATGCGATGCGCGACATGTCCTACGGAGAGATCGCCTTCCAGGTGCTCCAGCCTTATCTGTCCGCCGAGATTCCTGACAAGGACCTCGCAGCCCTGCTCGACGATGCCTACAGGGTCGACAAGATCCCAACCGAGGTCCAGCGGGTCGACGAAGATACTTATATCATGTGGCTCACGAAAGGCCCGACCTATTCATTCAAGGACTATGCGGCGCGTTTTTTCGGCCGAACCCTCAACTACTTCCTGACCCGTCGTCGTTTACGCCGGGTCGTCCTAGTGGCGACGAGCGGCGACACGGGAGGCGCCGTGGCCGATGCCTTGTGGGGCCTGGAGAGTGTGGACAACATAGTCTTCTTCCCGAAAGGCTCCATAAGCGTGGGTCAAAGACGGCAGATGACGACTCTCGGCGAGAACGTACATGCCTTTGAGGTAAACGGAGATTTCGATGTGTGCCAGGCCCTCGCGAAGCATCTGATCGGCGACAGGGGCTTCGCCGAGAGCCTGTTCGGCGATCCCGGTCGCCTTACCTCGGCCAACTCGATCAGTCTCGGCAGGCTCCTGCCTCAGGCGGTCTATCCGTTCTTCGCCTATTCCCGGATGACTGCCGGCGAAAGAGGAATGGTGGCGAGCGTGCCTTCGGGGAATTTCGGGGACATGATGGGTACGGTCATCGCAAAGGCCATGGGCCTCCCCGTTTCCCGAATCCTGTGTGGGGTCAACGAGAACCGTGAGTTCGCCGATTTCCTCAGCACGAACTCCTATGTGGTCGCCCCTTCCATACCATCGCCATCTTCTGCCATGATCGTCTCTCACCCGAGCAACCTTGCCCGTCTCATCGATTTCTATGGGGGGCACATGTTTGATGAGCGCGACCAGGCCACGGGCAACGTTATTAGGGCTGGTATCATAGACAGGATGCCTGACATGGAGGAGATGAGGAAAGACCTTTTCTCGATAAGCGTCGACAATCCCCAACACTACCTCACCATGAAAGAAGTGTACGACCGATGGGGCATCATCCTGGACCCCCACGGCGCCGTCGGTTGGCGTGCCCTGGAGCTTTACAGGTCTGAAGGGAAGCCCGGTCCTGCCGTTATTTATGAAACGGCGGACCCCGGAAAATTTCCGACGGATGTTGAAAAGGCTATCGGGATCAAGCCTGAAGTCCCGGCGGGCATACGGCGTCAGGAAACCCAGCCGGAAAGGATCTATTCGATTACCTCAAGCCCGGACTCGGGCAGAGACGGAAAGAGTCTAAGCCCCCGTCAGATTGAGGAGGCCAAGGCCTTGATCGGGGACATTTTCAGAGGAAAATAGAAGAGGGACGGACGAATAGGCTCTTGCCGAAAGTCTCAGGGCGGACATTTTGCGCATATAGAGCGGAACTGCATGACGCTCAGGTAGCGGTCTCCTCGGTCGGGCAGGATTACGACGATCGTCCCTTCGGTCATATCGCGGGCTGCCCTCAGGGCGCCTGCCATGGCCGCCCCGCTCGACAGGCCCACGAAGACACCTTCTTGCTGGGCAAGAAACCTTGTCATCTCAAAGGCTTCCCCGTCCTCCACCACGAGCTTCTCGTCCAGTTCCTCCCGATGATAGATGTGGGGGACGATCGATTCATGCATGTTCTTCAGGCCTTGAATGGCATGTCCCAAGGTGGGCTCTACGCCGACGATTCTGCATTTGGCTTTTCGTTCTCTCAGGTACTTGCCGGTTCCCATAAGGGTCCCGCTCGTCCCCATGCCCGCCACAAACACATCCACCTCCCCTTCGGTCTGCGCGAATACCTCGGGGCCTGTCGTCTCGTAGTGGGCTAGTACGTTGCTCGGGTTATCGTATTGATTGGGCATGTAGTATTTGCCCGGTTCTGCTTCGAAGAGCTGATGCGCGCGCCGTATCGCGCCGTCCGTGCCTTCCTTCGCCGGTGTGAGAAGCACTTCCGCTCCCAACGCCTCCAGAATGATCCTTCTCTCTGAGCTTACGCATTCGGGCATGAAAAGTTTGATCTTGTATTCTTTGGCCGCCGCGATCATGGCAAGGGCGATCCCCGTGTTCCCGGACGTCGGCTCCAGTATGACCTTGTCGTGGGTGAGGTTGCCTGTCTCTTCCGCCTGCCTGATCATGTAGAAAGCCGGGCGGTCCTTTACCGAGCCGCCCGGGTTGCATCCCTCCAGCTTAGCGAAAACCCTGACCCTCTCGCTACAGTCCAGGTGGGTCAGCTGCACCAGGGGTGTGTTGCCTATGGCAGAGAGTATGGACATGCAAATTACCTCCGAAGAACTGCCTGTCAGTGAACGATACACTAAGGATAACAGAAGAGCTCCGTCAAGACAACCGGGCCTCACTCACGGTCAAAAAGAGGGGCCGGAACACCAAGAACCATCACAAAATTGTTTTGACCTTTTTTCTGTTATGTGCCATCATAGTACCCGAAGTTTTGGGGCGTGTTGAGTGTCGCAACGAGTGAGACATCGCGGGTTTTTGTGGCATGGCTCCGGTATCTTCCATTTTTTTGTGAGGAGGTGTTTTGGGTATGGCAAAAGGAACCGTCAAGTGGTTCAACGCATCCAAGGGTTTTGGCTTTATTGCGAAGGAGGATGGCGGAGATGTCTTTGTTCATTATAGTGCCATTCAAGACGAGGGCTTCAAATCGCTCTCCGAGGGTCAGGCAGTAAGTTTTGACATAGAGGACAGCCCCAAAGGCCCCAAGGCGGCAAACGTCGTAAAGATCTAAATATAAAAAGGCAGGCCTTGTCGGGCCTGCCTTCAAATATCCCTCACAGAAGGCCCCATGGGTTAACGGTTATAATCCTTCCTCCCCTAGCTTCTCGAGAAGGATCCTTTGCTTATCCGTCAGCTTCCGGGGCACGTCCACGGTCACTTCAACGTACTGGTCGCCCCTTCCTTGTTTCATGTCGGGCACGCCTAATCCCTTGAGGCGCACCTTCGCCCCTTTCCGCATGCCCGCGGGGATCTTGATCTGTTTCGGCCCGTCAATGGTCGGGACCTCTACCGTTCCTCCGAGGCACGCGTCGGTGATCTTGACCTCGACCGACACGTAGATATCGTTTTCCACCCTTCTGAAGACCGGATGCTCCGCCACCTTTATGGTGACGTACAGATCGCCTGTCCTCCCCGTATAAGGGTCTCTGCTCCCCTTGCCGCGGAGCCTCAGCTTCTGGCCATTGTTTATTCCCTTGGGCACCTTTACCTTGATCTCTTCACTTCCCTGCTGGCCGGTAAAGGCAAGAACTTTTTCTCCTCCCCTCATGGCATCCATAAAAGGTATTTCAAGCTCGTACTGGAGGTCCAACTCAGCGGACGGCGTGCGGTCTCTCGTCACGTAATCGCCGAAGTCGTGGACGCGCCCTCCCCCTGGCCTTCCCCTCCCCCTGGCCCCCTCAGCGCCTCCGGGCTGTCTTCCGAAGATCATGCTGTATATATCTCCCGTGCCGAACCCCAGGTCCTTGAAGAGGTCCCCTATATTGAACCCCTTATAGATGTCTTCTTGAGAGTATCTTTGCTGGAAGCCGCTCATGCCGTACGTATCGTATTCTTTCCTCTTGTCCTTGTCGCTCAGCACGGCGTAGGCCTCGTTTATCCCCTTGAACTGTTCTTCGGCCTGCTTGTTCCCCGGATTCCTGTCCGGGTGGAACTTGAGCGCCAGCTTCCGGTACGCCTTCTTTATGTCGTCCTCTGATGCGCTCTTCGGAACACCGAGAATTTCGTAGTAATCTTTCTTAGCCATGTTCTTCACCCATTATAGCGATGTATTCGCCGACCCTTCTTTTGAGCGCCTCGGCTACGCTTACACATTTGACGTTCATGACGTAGACCACCGGCCGTTCCCCGTCGAACTCCGATATGGTCTCATAGTTGCCCATCCCTTTCGCAATGATGAGAGTGCGACGGTCGTCATCCCAGCAGGTACGCACCGTGTCTGACATACTGTCCCTGTTCAGGCCCACCTCGTCCGTGCCAATCGATACGATTTCCTCGTACTTGTCTTCGACCTGGAACCGCTTCACATCAATCATCGACATATCGTTTTGTGCCGGACCTTCTTTGAGCCCATAGAGCACCTTCTTTCCCATTGTCCCGAGAAGCCTCCCGAGGGGGAGGTCAAAGACGAAATCGCCGGGATTGTCCCCCAGGATCAGTACCTTTTCACTAGTATAAACCGCACGGGCTATTTTGGCTACGTTTCCCTGGAGCACGAACCCCTCCGCGTCATAGGCGTGCTCGAGGAAGAAGTCCCCTCCATTGCCGAAGGCCGACGACCCGAGGGCTCCTTCGAGGGTATCCGGGAACCCCCCCTTCACTCTTCCGGCTGCATCCAGTGCTCGCTGAAATTCACGGGCCTTGCGATCCGCGAAAGGGTCTTCCAGTCCGGTCTCCTGCCGGACATATCGGAGAAGGCGGTTGGAAACGAAGGTAGGGGGAAGGGTGAGGTCAAAGAGCCTGTCGACGAGATCTGAAACGGCGGCGAGGAGGTCAACGTCTCCGCCGGACAGGTTCACCACCTGCCGGCCGAGACCTTTGAGACAATCCTTGCAGTCAGGGCGCGCCTTCATCGATACCTCTACAATCCAACACTATAGCCCAAAGGCTTTGCAATTCACATCGAAAAAAAATAGAATATTTGCATGCCCATCTATGAATATTCCTGCAAGGTCTGCAAGAAAACATCGTCGTTCCTCCTCCTGAGGGCGACTGAGGAGATCGAGCCGCGCTGCAAATACTGTGGGTCGACTGACGTGACCCGCCTGATTTCCCGAGTCGCCGTGCTTAAGAGCGAGGAGAAGAGAATGGAAAGCCTTCTCGATCCCGGCAGTCTCGGTGGTCTCGATGAGAACGACCCGCGCTCCGTGGAAAGACTGATGAAGAGGATGGGGAACGAGTTCGGCGAGGAGCTGGGCGAAGGATTCGAAAGCGAGATGGAGGAAGCTCTTACGTCGGAACAAACTATCCCCGGAGGAGATCTGTAAGGGCCCCCTTCCCCTCCCTCAGCACATTCACCCTATCGTCCACCAGGCTTATCACTGTTGACGGCTCGCCCACGATAATACCGCCATCGATCACAAACGCCACCTGTTCGCCGAAATACCGCTCTATATCCCGCGGATCGCCGAAGGCTTCCTGGCCGATGAGCTTCGCCGTCGTGTTGAGGATCGGCCGCTCTAAAAGGCTCACGAGAGACTGGGGCACCGGGTGATTGGGCATCCTCACACCTACCTCTTTCTTGGCCGTTTGAAGGAGCCGCGGCACGATCCTTTTCGCCTTAAGGACAAAGGTGTACGCGCCTGGAAGGGTGCTTTTCAAGACCTGAAAGGCGAAGTTGGTGAGGATGGCATAGTTGCTTATATCTTTGATATCCCTAAACATAAGGCTCAGGGGCCTCTTCTCGCTCAGGCCTCTCATGGCATAGAGCGTCTTTATCGCCTTTATATTGAACAGATCGCACCCCAACCCATAGAAGGTATCTGTCGGGTAGCCGATTATGGCTCCGTTTTCGAGACTTTCCCTGATAAAGTCCGCAGTTCTCTTCCGAGGCCTCGCAGGATCCCATTCTACGATCATTTCTTCCTCCCCACGTATCGCGCGAGGGCACGTTGCTTTGTCCCGGAGACGAAGAGACCTTCTTCGTAGACCAAGGGTTCGAGTCCCCTGAAAGAATCGTACAGCTCTCCATCCTCCAGCAGGTAGCGAGGATCTCTTGGCCTGTCGAGGCCATTTTGCCTTTTCAGAAACGTCTCGTAAATAATAATGCCTCCCGGGGCGAGCAATCCGGCCAGTGCGCCCATTATCTCTCTCTCGAGAAAGTAGAAGACAAGAACCGCACCCGCAGTGCCCGGTTTGAAAGGCAGGGCGCAGGCATCGCCGAGGACGCAGCTTATCCTGACCCCTTCCCTCCCGGCTGCATCTTCGACGATGCGAATCGCTTCCCTGGACCTCTCGAGCCCACATGCGTGAAACCCAGCATTGGCAAGGAACAGGAGATCCGAGCCCCGCCCCATGGCAACATCTATGACCGGCTTATCTTTCGCTATTACTGCCGAGTATCGCCTCACGAGGCCGTGGGGGCCTGACTTTTCCCCATAAAATCCTTCCCTATAACGCCTATCCCAATCAGGCTCCAAAGAGGCGTCTCGCATTTTCATAGAGGATGAGCCTTTTCTCCTTTTCGTCCACCTGGTCGATGCCGGGCCTGTATCGGGCGAGGGTCAGGAGCGGAAAGTCCGACCCGAAGAGGACCTTCTTGGCAAGAAACCTGGCAGCAAAGGCATACACGGAATCGGAATAAAGAAAAGGGACTGCGGCAAGGTCGTAATAGACGAGAGGGAAAACCTTCGCTATCTCCGGCATGAACTCATAGAAGCAGATACCGCCACCCATGTGGGCAAGGATGATCTTCAGAGAGGGGTGGGCCCCCACGAAGCGGACGACCTCGGCGAAATCGACTCGTGTCTTGCCGTGGTATTCATGGCCGACTTGCTCGTTCAGGTGGAGCATGAGGGGAAGCCCCTCATGCTCCAGGAAACGGCATAGACCCTCGATCCTCGCACGCTCTTCCGAGCCAAAACCTGTCTCGTAATAGGCCATCTCTCCCACGCCGCGGGCTCCCTTCCTAAGGCAGCGCTCGGCCTCGGAAAGCGCGGCTTTTTCGTCGAGACCGTCGACCACAACCAGCGGCAGGATACGTCGGTCAAGTCGAGCGCATTCGAGCACATAATCGTTTGCGAGACGGACGAGCCCTGTGTCCTGGAAAGGAAAACAGGTGGCAACCGCCATATCGACTCCCTCCCGGTCCATATAGGCGGCCAAATCCTTGGCCTCCGCCATTCTGGCGTGTGCGTCGCCGTAGAGCAAGGAGAAGGCGCGGTCCCGGGCGGCTATCTCGCTCCTCTTTTCTATCACTTCGGGCGGAAACAGATGTGTATGGGCATCGAGAACAGGCATACGGTTATTATAGGTCCATGGCGCTCCTTTAGAAATAGATTTTTTCCGAATGGCGTGCTATAAGGACTTCATGGCTATACGGATCGTCTTTTTTGATTGCGACGGAACTCTCACCAAGGTCAAGAGCAGCTGGCAGTACCTTCACGAAAGGCTCGGACTATGGGACGACCACGCGGACGCCTTCCAGCACAGGTACCGGGCAGGCGAGATCGACTATGAGGAGTTCTGCAGAAGGGACGCCGAGCTCTGGAAGGGCTTGCCGGGGAAGCGGGTGCAAGGGATCTTGAGGGAAATAGAATACCATCCCGGAGTGAGGCAGACCGTGAAAGGGCTGCAAAAAACGGGCGTCGAGACGGTGGTCCTCTCGACGGGTCTTGCCTTCCTTGTGGACAGGGTTAAGAAGGAACTGGGCATCACCCGTGCAATCGCCAACGAGCTGCTGGTTGAAAAAGGCGTCCTTTCAGGCAAGATCAGAATCAACGTGCAACATGACGACCGTGAGCGCCAAGGGCACGAGGGGCTTCACAAGGGAGACTGGGTGAGGCAGATACTGGCGTCCAGAGGCATCGACAAAAAGGAGGCGGCAGCCGTGGGTGACGGGGAGGGCGATCTCGCCATGTTTCAAGCCGTCGGGCTCTCCATAGGCTATCATCCGAGCGAGCGAATAATGGCTGCCCTCGATCATGCCCTCGACAACGGTTCCTTTCGGGAGGTGCTGGACATCATAAGGGCTTACGAATGAGAGAGACGACCAGGAAACGGCCCGGGGTCCCCAGTATTCTTCTTGGCCTCATTGTTTTTTACTTCCTTCTGGTCGCCTTTGGTTGTGGGCCAAAACGCGTTAGGGTTTACGAGCCGACCTCTGCTTCGGGCATCAGAGGAAACATCGTCGACTATTCGATGAACCTCCTCGGAAAACACTACAGAAACGGGGCAAAGGGTCCGGAAACCTTCGATTGCAGCGGGTTTGTCTATTACGTGTACGGCCGCTTCAATGTGGCCGTCCCGGTTTCCACCGCGGGTCTCAACAGAACGGGTTATGCCATATCGAAAGACGACGTCGCTGCGGGCGATCTTGCGATTTTCAGGATAAGTGGGGATTACCACGTGGGGATAATGATCAACAGAGTCGAGTTCATTCACGCATCGAAGTCGAGAGGGGTTGTCATAGATAGTGTCGAGGCCCCCTATTGGAGAAGAAATTTCTCCCACTTCCGCCGCATTCTGTGAAGGGAAGCGAGCCGCTGAGCCTAGAGGGATTCGTCCGATAGGCCTTCTATTTCTTCTTGAGGTAGGCTTCTATGTCCATTTTGTTATAGTATTTGCCCCTCACGAATTCGAGCACCTTTTTGTAAGTCGCTTTCTGAATGTATCCGGGTACGGGGAGAATACGTTTCCCAGAGGAATCCAGAAACCAGGATGTTGGTGTGCCTTCGATCCTGTAGAGCGTCGACAGGTCGCCCGCTTTGTCAGAATCTATCCGGAGAAAGACAAAATCCTTCTTCAGCGTTGCATTTACGTCGCTGTCGGCGAGGGTGTTCTTATCCATGAGAGAACAGTAGTAACAGGTCTTGCTGAAGAAGTAGAGCAGGACCGGCTTGTTTTCACCCTTGGCCGCCTTCAGCGCATTGTCGTAATCAGAGGCGCGACCGTAAGGAGCGATGAAAACGACTAGGCAACTGGCGAGAAAGAGAATAGAAAAGAGTTTTTTCATAGTGACAGATTATAATACCAAAGGGTCCCCTAATCAAGGCGGCTCGCAACGAGGCCTTTAGGCGCGGAGGATGTCACCTCTCAATACTGCCTGCCTGAAAAATTTCCGGTCTGCTATTGACAAGAAACCGCAGGTACAATTATATTAGTTTTAGCAATCGTTATTGCTGATTGCTAATTATCACCAAAAACAAGAAAGGAGTGTGATACGATGAAGGTCAAACCGTTACAGGACAGACTCGTAGTCAAGAGGATCGAGGAAGAAGAGAAGACGAAGGGTGGTATTATCATCCCCGACGCCGCCAAAGAGAAACCCCAGGAAGGAAGGGTGGTGGCAATAGGTGACGGAAAAGTCCTCGAGAGTGGCCAGAGAGTAGCACTATCAGTGAAGGTGGGTGACAAGATTCTGTTCGGTAAATACTCGGGAACCGAGATAAAGATCGATGGCGACGAGCATCTCATACTCCGGGAAGACGATGTTCTTGCCGTAATCGAAGATTAATATTCAAGGAGGAGTTAAATGGCTAAAGATATCGTATATGATCAAAAGGCAAGGGAATCGCTCCTGAAAGGGGTCAATACTCTCGCCGACGCGGTAAAGGTGACCCTCGGTCCCAAAGGACGAAACGTAATCCTCGAAAAGAGCTTCGGTTCACCCTTGGTAACCAAGGACGGAGTCACCGTCGCCAAGGAAATAGAGCTGGAAGATAAATTCGAGAACATGGGCGCCCAGATGGTGAAAGAGGTGGCGAGCAAAACCTCCGACGTCGCCGGCGACGGAACAACCACAGCCACCGTTCTCGCCCAGGCGATTTACAAGGAAGGTGCAAAACTGGTAGCAGCCGGCCATAACCCCATGGAGCTCAAGAGGGGCATCGAAAAGGCGGTGGAGACGGTCATCGCTGAGCTGAAGAAACTTTCCAAGCCCACGAAGGATCAGAAAGAGATCGCCCAGGTAGGGACCATTTCCGCCAACAACGACGAAACAATCGGCAACATCATCGCCGAGGCCATGAGCAAGGTCGGCAAAGAGGGCGTCATCACGGTGGAAGAAGCGAAGAGCATGGAAACCACTCTCGATATCGTCGAGGGCATGCAGTTCGACAAAGGCTACATCTCCCCTTACTTCGTCACCAATCCGGATAAGATGGAAGCGGTTCTCGACGAGCCGGTCATCCTCATCAACGAGAAAAAGATCAGCAACATGAAAGACCTCCTGCCTATCCTCGAGCAGGTCGCGAAAATGGGAAAGACCCTTCTGATCGTGTCCGAAGACGTGGAAGGCGAGGCCCTCGCAACCCTGGTCGTGAACAAGCTGAGAGGAACCCTCAAAGTCGCAGCAGTTAAAGCGCCGGGATTCGGTGACAGAAGAAAGGCCATGCTCGAGGATATCGCAATCCTTACCGGAGGCCAGGTGGTCTCGGAAGAGCTTGGGATCAAGCTCGAGAATATCAGCATCAAGGACCTCGGCAGCGCGAAAAGGATCGTTATCGACAAAGAGAACACCACGATCGTGGACGGCGCCGGGGATAAAAAGGACATCGAAGGCCGGGTCAAACAGATCAGGACCCAGATCGAAGAGACGACATCCGACTACGATAGGGAGAAACTCCAGGAAAGGCTCGCGAAACTCGTGGGTGGCGTCGCAGTCATCAACGTAGGGGCAGCGACCGAATCGGAGATGAAAGAGAAGAAGGCCCGGGTCGAGGATGCATTGAATGCCACCAAGGCGGCCGTGGAAGAAGGCGTAATCCCGGGCGGCGGCGTGGGCTTCATACGTGCGATCAAGAAGCTTGACGAACTGAAGCTGGAAGGCGAACGCCAGTTCGGCGTGAAGATCGTAAAGAAGGCCCTGGAAGAGCCCATCAGATGGATCGCCCAGAACGCCGGCCATGACGGTTCGATAATAGTTGAGAAAGTGTCGAACGGAAAGGGCAATTTCGGATTCGACGCCTCGAAAGAGGAATACGTCGAAGACATGATGGCGGCGGGCATCATCGACCCGACGAAGGTCGCGAGAACCGCTATCCAGAATGCCTCCTCCGTTGCTTCGCTCCTGCTCACCACCGAGGCAATGATCGCGGAAAAGCCGAAGGAAAAGGCGCCATTTCCTCCTATGCCTCCGGGCGGCGGCATGGAAGGGATGTACTAAGAGACGCATCTTTCTAAGGGAATATTCGGTGGGGGGCCTTTTCGGCCCCCCATTTGTTGTGACGAAGGAAGGCTTGCGCAGCACCTCTGTTTCGCCCTTTCGCTTTGACATTACTCCTCTTTTGAGATAAATTGAGGGAAGCCGAAGCTTAAGAAATATCCCGGTGGCTGCCGGATAACGGATACCCATGCGACGGATGATGGTAAGGGTTTGGAAGGGGGAGGCCCCTGGCTTGAGGGGGTTCCTTTTTCTTCCACTGCTGGTCCTGTCGGGACTCTACCACGCGGCCCTCCTTGTGCGGGAATCGCTCTACCGGGCCGGTTTCCTGAAGACGGAAAAGGCCCCCATACCGGTCATCAGCGTGGGCAACATATCCCTCGGGGGTACCGGCAAGACCACAGTGGTGGAGAGGCTCTCAAGGGAGCTTAAAGGACGAGGCTTGCGCCCCGGCATCGTCATGCGGGGCTATAAGAAGAAAAGAGCGGGCGCCTTCGCCGTTGATCCGAAAAAGGATACCGCGGAAAGCGCGGGCGATGAAGCGGCCATGCTCGCGAGGAGAACCATGCTTCCGGTGATGGTGGGAAAGAGAAGAAAAGAAGGAATAGAGAGAGGCATCCGGGACTTCGGTATAAATGTGGCCATATTCGATGATGGATACCAGGTGCGGAACGTGCGCAAGGACGTGGAGTTGCTCGTGTTGAACGGTCAGGAGGGAAAGGAGGCCATCCATCTTTTCCCCCTCGGTTTCTTGAGAGAACCACTGAGAATGGTGACAAAGGCCGATGCGCTGTTGATCAACAAGGGCGAACTCACGGGACCGGTTGAGGAGGCCACGGCGCACATCCCGGCCTTTCACGTTCGCTACCGGCCTCTCTGTCTTTACAGCTTGAAACGAGACGCCATGACCGACTACCGGTATGTGAGGGGAAAGAAGACCCTCGCCTTTTCTGGGCTAGGAGATAATGATTCCTTTTTCAACCTTCTCAAAGAGATCGGGGCCGATCTGGTGAGGACCGTGGAGTTTCCCGACCACCATTCATACTCCCGGAAAGACCTGTTGCAATTGGCTTCCTGGAAGGATGCGGAGATTATCGTGACTACCGAAAAGGACGCGGTGAAAATCCAACACATGGAAGTGGAGGATAACCTCTTCTACCTTTCAATCGAGGCAGAGATCGAGGACGAGGCACGTTTCATCGATCTGGTCTTGACCAAGGCGGGGATATAAGATGAAAGAACAGGTCCTTATTTTCGACACTACCCTGAGGGACGGAGAACAATCCCCGGGGAACACCATGAACTCGCAGGAAAAGCTTCGGGTCGCAAAACAACTCGAGACACTTGGCGTCGATATCATCGAGGCCGGTTTTCCTATCGCCTCCGAAGGTGATTTCGAGTCAGTACGAGAAATCGCGAAAACCGTTAAGGGAAGCGAGGTAGCGGGGCTCGCCCGTGCCAACTCTCAGGACATCGACCGGGCGTGGGAGGCGGTAAAAGACGCCATTAAGCCGCGCATACACACTTTCATCTCCACCTCCGACATACACCTGGAGCACCAGCTTCGCAAAACCAGGGAGGAGGTCCTCGTCATCACCGAGGAATCGGTGCGAAGGGCGGCCGGCTACACGTCCAATGTCGAATTCTCGGCCATGGACGCGACAAGGAGTGACTGGGATTATCTCTGCCGCATTTTCCAGACGGCCATCGATGCGGGGGCGACCACGATAAACGTTCCCGATACAGTGGGATACACGGTGCCCGAGGAGTTCGGCAGGCTGATCCGGTATATCATGAAGAACGTACCCAACGTGGGGCAGGCCGTGGTGAGCGTCCATTGCCACAATGACCTCGGTCTCGCCGTGGCCAACTCAATAGCTGCCGTCAAGAATGGCGCCCGGCAGGTCGAATGCACCATCAACGGTATCGGCGAGAGATCGGGCAACGCCGCCCTTGAAGAGATCGTCATGATCCTCAGGACCCGGAAAGACATCTTCTCCCTCGATACGCGGATCATGAGCGAGAAGATCTATCCCACGAGCAGGCTCATCACCTCGATAACCGGGGCGCCTGTCCAGCCAAACAAGGCCATAGTCGGAACGAACGCCTTTGCCCACGAGTCGGGAATCCATCAGGACGGGCTGCTCAAGGCCAAATCGACCTATGAGATCATGACGCCCGAGTCTGTCGGCATACCCAAGAGCTTCCTCATACTCGGCAAACATTCGGGGAGGCATGCATTCAGGGACAGGATCGAGAACCTGGGCTATTCCCTCAACGAGAAGGAGCTGAACCTCGCCTTCAAGAGGTTCAAGGCCCTCGCCGACATGAAGAAGGACGTCTATGACGAGGACATAGAGATGATCATCATGGATGAGGTCGTCCGCGTCCCCGAGAAATATCGAATGGCCTACCTGAGCGTGGTCTGCGGAAACATGGCGATTCCTACGGCCACCATCAAGATAGAGATGGACGGCCGCACCTATCAGGAGGCGTGCTTCGGTGACGGTCCCGTGGACGCCACTCTCAAGGCCATCCAGAAGATCATCAAGACGAACAGCAAGTTCATCAAGTTCTACGTGAACGCGATCACCGGGGGGACGGATGCCCAGGGAGAGGTTTTTGTGAAGCTGGAGGAAGGCGGCTCTACAGTAATCGGAAAAGGCGCCGACACGGACGTTATCGTTGCATCGGGAAAAGCGTATATCAATGCCCTGAACAAACTGGAGTTCGTGAAGGGGCGAAAGGCTTAAGATAAGGGGGTCGGAACATGGGAATGACAATGACGGAAAAAATACTGGCGGCCCATGCGGGCAAGGAGCATGTGGAGCCGGGAGAGATCGTGGAGGCACGGGTCGATATCGCGTTGGCCAACGATATCACGGCCCCTCTTTCGCTCGAAGAATTTGAAAAGGCCCACGCCAAAAAGGTGTTCGACCCGGACCGGGTGGTCTTTGTCCTCGACCACTTCACGCCGAACAAGGATATTCTCTCCGCGGAGAACTGCAAGACGATCCGCGAGTTCGTGGCCAAGTACGGCATCACCCATTTCTATGAAGGCGGGGCCTGCGGCATAGAGCACGCACTCCTCCCCGAGCAGGGTATCGTGGTTCCCGGCGATGTGGTGGTAGGCGCCGACAGCCATACCTGTACCTATGGAGCCCTCGGCGCATTCTCCACGGGCGTAGGGAGCACCGATTTCACCTACGCCATGATCATGGGCTCCCTGTGGTTCAGGGTGCCGGAGAGCATCAAGTTCGTCTGCTCCGGAAAGTGGCAGCGATACGTGACGGGAAAAGATCTGATCCTCCACATCATCGGTTTGATCGGCGTGGAGGGGGCCAGGTACGAGGCGATGGAGTTCGACGGCGAGGCAGTCGCTTCCCTCTCCATGGATTCGCGGCTCACTATCGCGAATATGGCGGTCGAAGCAGGGGCGAAGAACGGCATATTCAAGGCAGATGCAAAGACGCTCGAATACATGGCCCAAAGAGGAGAGAGGAAGCCCACGGTCTTCGAAAGCGACCCCGATGCCCATTACCGGCAGGTCGTGGAGATCGACGTAGGCAAGCTCGACCTTCAGGTGGCCCTGCCTTTTCTTCCCTCCAACGTGAAGCCTGTCAAGGAGGTCCGCAACATCGCCATTGACCAGGCGGTGATCGGCTCATGCACGAACGGCAGACTCGAGGATCTGGAGATCGCCAATGAGGTCCTGAAAGGGCACAAGGTGGCCCGTGGCGTGAGATGCATCATCATCCCCGCCACGCCGGAGATCTATCACACTGCCCTCAAGCGGGGCTACTTCGAGACCTACTTGGACGCCGGCTGCATCATTTCGCCTCCCACGTGCGGTCCCTGTCTCGGCGGACACATGGGAGTGCTTGCCAAAGGCGAGAGGGCGATCTCGACGACCAACAGGAACTTTGTGGGAAGGATGGGCCACACGGAGAGCGAGGTCTACCTCGCAGGGGCGGCGGTCGCAGCGGCGAGCGCCATAAAAGGAGAAATCGCTCATCCAGAGGAGGTCTTATAATGCTGAAAGGAAGAGTCTGGAAATTCGGCGACAATATCGATACAGATATCATCATTCCGGCACGCTATCTGGCCCTGACAGACTACGCGGCGCTTGGGCAGCACTGCATGGAGCCTCTTGTGCCCGATTTTTCCAAGAAGGTTCAGAAGGGCGACATGATCGTTGCCGGCACCAATTTCGGTTGCGGCTCCTCGAGAGAACACGCGCCCATCGCGATCGCGGCCCTCGGCATTCCCGTGGTGATAGCGCGGAGTTTCGCGAGGATATTCTACCGGAACTCCTTCAACAAGGGCCTCGCCCTTCTCGAAGCAGACTTATATGACTATGTCCGGGAGGGAGAGACCATCGAGGTCGACCTTTCATCGGGCCTTATCAGGGCAGGGGGCAAGGAAGTCAAGGCAAAGCCGATTCCTACCTTCATGTTGGAGCTGATCCAGGAAGGCGGGCTGATAAATCTTTTGAGAAAACGATTGGAGGGAGGCAGATGAAGCTGTTCAACGTAGCTGTCGTCGGTGCAACGGGGGCGGTCGGGAACGAGATGATCGAAACCCTCGAGCAGCGGAAATTTCCCGTCAAGAACCTGAAGCTCCTCGCGTCCGAAAGGAGTCTCGGGGTGAGCATCGGATACATGGGACACGACCTGCCGGTCGAGGTCCTCACCGAAGACTCCTTCAAGGGAGTCGACATAGGGCTCTTCTCGCCGGGCGGATCGGTGAGCCAAAAGTTTGCACCCATAGCCGCAGCATCCGGCTGTGTCGTCATTGATAACACGAGCGCCTTCCGCATGGAGCCCGACATTCCCCTCGTGGTGCCGGAAGTCAACGCCCATGCCATAAAGAACTACAAGAATAGGGGCATCATCGCCAATCCCAACTGCTCCACGATCCAGATGGTGGTCGCCCTCAAGCCCCTTCACGATGTGGCGCGCATCAAGAGGATAGTCGTCTCCACGTACCAGGCCGTATCGGGAACGGGCAAGAAGGCCATCAAGGAGCTCGAGGGGCAGGTGCTCGCCATCTACAACAACACGGAAATCGAGCACAAGGTTTACCCCCATCAGATAGCCTTCAACTGCCTTCCCCATATCGATGTTTTTCTCGAAAACGGGTACACGAAGGAAGAGATGAAGATGGTGAACGAGACGAAGAAGATCCTGGAAGACGACTCCATCCTCGTCACCGCGACGACCGTGAGGGTACCTGTCTTTTACGGCCATTCCGAATCGGTGAACGTGGAGTTCGAAAAAGCGATCACCCCCGACCAGGCCCGGCAGATCCTCTCCAAGGCCCCCGGCGTCAAGGTTGTCGATGATCCCAAGAAAAACATCTACCCTCTTGCCATCCATGCGGCAGGGACGGACGAAACCTTTGTCGGGAGGATAAGGACGGACGAATCGGTCCCCCACGGCCTCAACATGTGGATCGTGGCGGACAACATCAGGAAGGGCGCAGCCCTCAACGCCGTCCAGATCGCGGAGATACTGGGCGACAAGTATCTTTAGGCAGGCACTTCTTTCGGGTCGCGAAGTTTTCTTAGGGCGTTTCATAGGTCCTATAGGTCGAATCGGACCTATAGGACCTATGAACAATCTTTCAGGTCTCGGAGTGACTGCCCGCCGGCGAGCCTATTCTCCCTTTTTGGACAAGAAACTTTCATACACCTCCCCCGCCGAGACTTCAAGGTCGTGCATCTGTTCTTGCAGTATCTCTTTTCTGCCCTGGAAATGGCTTCACCCGATGAGGTAATCCTTGAAAGCGGCCTATGTCGGGGCCACCTTTTATAGTATACTATTTTGGAACAATATAATGATCAGGTTCAACGACATAGTAGAAGAGCTGCTCAGGTATAACCCCCAGGCAGACGTCGATCTGCTGGAGCGAGCCTACGTGCTGTCGGCCAAGGCGCACAAGGGCACGGTCAGGCTCTCAGGGGAGCCCTATCTGATTCATCCCCTCGAGGTGGCTTATATACTGACGAAGATGAACCTGGACGTGCAGAGCGTGGCATCGGGTCTCCTCCACGACACCCTCGAAGATTCCTACCTGACCAAAGAAGAGCTGAAACAGTATTTCGGGGCCGAGGTGTCGGAGCTGGTCGACGGCGTGACCAAGATCAGCCGGATCAAGATGTCGGGCTCAGAAGACAGGCAGGCGGAGAACCTGCGCAAGATGATCCTGGCCATGAGCAAGGATATCAGGGTCATCCTCATCAAGCTCGCCGACCGTTACCACAACATGCAAACCCTCAACTTTATGTCTCCCGAGAAACAGGCCGAGATATCGAGAGAGACCCTCGACATCTATGCGCCCCTTGCCCATCGGTTGGGCATCGAATGGCTGAAGGGGGAGCTCGAAGATCTGACCTTCAAGTATCTGAAGCCGGTCGAATATCGGATCATCAGTGAAAACATAGCCAGAAAGAAGAGCGAGAGGGACGCCTACATAGCGGAGGTGAAGGACCTCCTCAAGGCGAAGCTGGAGCAGGTCAATCTCAAGTGCGAGGTGTCGGGGAGGGCAAAGAGGCTCTACAGCATCTACCGGAAGATGATCCAGGACCAGCTCGACATAGACCAGCTCTACGATATCACCGCCTTCAGAGTGCTCGTCGACACGGTGAGGGAATGCTACGAAACCCTGGGCCTCATCCACGACCTTTTCAAGCCCATCCCCGGTAAGTTCAAGGATTACATTGCCCTTCCCAAGGCCAATATGTACCAGTCGCTCCACACGGCGGTCATTGGTCCCCACGGTGAAAAGATCGAAATCCAGATCAGGACCCATGAGATGCACAAGCTCGCCGAGGAAGGGATCGCGGCCCACTGGAAGTATAAAGAGGGAAAGGTCTTCGACGCACGGGAAGACAAGATGTTCGGATGGCTCAGGCGCGTCATCGAGCACCAGGAAGAGGTGAAAGACAACAAGGAGTTCCTCGAGAGCTTCAAGATCGACCTCTTTCCCGACGAGATATATGTCTTCACCCCCAAAGGCGATGTGCGGGGGCTGCCCAAGGGCGCCACTCCCGTCGATTTTGCTTACGCCATACATTCGGAATTGGGCCAGAAATGCGTGGGGGCCAAGGTGAACGGGAAGCTCGTTCCCTTAAGAACGCCCCTCAAGAGCGGCGATACCATAGGCATTCTCACTAACCCTGCCCACAAACCGAGCAAGGATTGGCTCAAGTTCGTGGTCACCTCCAAAGCGAAGACCAAGATACGCCAGTGGATAAAAGAGGAGCAGAGGGAGCAGAGTATAAACCTCGGGAAGTCCCTCATGGAAAAGGAGATGGTCAAACACGACCTCAGCATGCCCAAGATGTTGAAGTCGGGAGAGATCGAGGCCCTAGCCAAGGAATTCTCCTTCAATACCATAGAAGATCTCTTCGCGAGCATCGGCTACGGCCTCAACACGCCCCTCCAGGTCCTCGGAAAAGTCGTACCCGAGGCCCCCAAGGTCGGAAGATTCAAGAAGATCCTCAGCTCTATAAACATAAGGAAGAGCAAGGACGACGCGATCAAGATCAAGGGCATTGACGGGCTCGTGGTCAAGTTCGCCAAGTGCTGCAACCCCATACCTGGAGACAACATTTTCGGTTTCATCACCCGGGGAAGAGGGCTGACCGTCCACCTGGAAGACTGCCCGAACGTGCTTGCCTATGATAATCAGCGGAAAGTGGAAGTGTCATGGCAGCTGGACAAGGATTACACCTATACGGTGAAGCTGCGTATCTCGGGGGATGACAAGAAAGGCTTTCTTTCGGACCTCACCACCGTCATGTCGGCGGGCAAGGCCAACATAATCCAGGCCCAGGCGACTACCTATCCCGACAGGTCTGCCATGACGATATTCGAGATAGAACTCCAGAACGCTTCTCAGTTGCAGAAGATCATGAAGTCCGTATTGAAGGTGAAGGGGGTAAAAAAGGTCGAGAGACTGAGGAGTAACCGGTAGGCCTTAGAGCGCCTTCTGGATCTTTCCTTTCTTGATGCACTTCGTGCAGACCCGAACCCTTTTTGTGGCGCCGTCCTTCACTACCCTGATACTTTGCAGGTTCGGCAGCCATTCCCTCTTTGTCCGGTTGTGGGCATGGCTTACATTCATACCGACCTGCTTCCCCTTCCCGCACAACTCACAAACTCTTGCCATGGTAACTCCTTACTATCGGTGACCCCTCGAAGGGCAGAATATTCAAGACGAGGTTATCATTGTACCCGCTCCCTCGCCCCATGTCAACAGATATTGCCGGACAACCGAGGGCGAACGCATTTGGATATCCAAGGGTGACTCCGAGAGACGTATGGCTGGGTCAGACGACGAAGAGGCGAACGAGGGCACGAGGTGTGGCCGGTCGGTGACATGGGACGCCGTATCATTAAAGAGAGCGCGGCTCCGGCCTTCATAGGATGCCAGCACCGATTGAATAAGAGCGAGCGTCTATCGCGGACCAGGCTCTCGCCGATGGCGAAGATCCGCGAGGTCAAGCCTGGCCCTCGCGCTTCGGGGAGAAAGCTTGAGCCGGTCCCTACTATGGAGAGCGATTACTTCACGAGCGAAGCGAGCTTGAGCGGGGAGGCTCGATCCGGCTTTGCCGGTCGAGGGGGCGCTGAGCCAACGACCATACGAGCGCAAGCGAGCTTGAGCGGGGAGGCTCGATCCGGCTTTGCCGGTCGAGGGGGCGCTGAGCCAACGACCATACGAGCGCAAGCGAGCTTGAGCGGGGAGGCTCGATCCGGCTTTGCCGGTCGAGGGGGCGCTGAGCCCCATTAATAGTCCGCTTGTGCCAATCTACACGTTTCGGAAGTCGCTCTTCACCTCCACAGCAATATTCGTTGGCGTATGCGGGAAACTGCGTCATACGGGCCTTCAATCGACACGGGCAAGGTTGTTCTTGTGATAACTTGCACAATATTTTATTGACAAAGTCCGGCCGTTCACATAAAACTATTAGCGGTCCCTTTAATCATTCGGAAATTAGCTATTCTACGAATAGAGGAGGTTGCACATGGCGGACGATAAATCCACGATTACCAGTATGATGGAGGAGACGAGGAAATTCCCACCGAGCAAGGGATTCGTCGACCAGGCATACGTCAGCAGCAGGGAACAGTACGAGAAGATGTGGAAGGAATCCATCGAAAATCCGGAGAAGTTCTGGGGAGGCATTGCAAATGACCTCTTCTGGTTCAAGAAATGGGATACGGTGAACCAGGAGAACTTCGCCAAAGCCGAGATCAAATGGTTCCTGGGTGGAAAAACGAACATATCCTATAACTGCCTCGACTACCAGGTCGAAAAAGGGAAAGGGGACAAGGTCGCCATTCTGTTCCAGGGCGAACCCGATGACGACGTGAAGAAGTATACTTACAGCCAGTTGCTCAAAGAGGTCTCCAAGTTCGCGAACGTCCTTAAGAAGAAGGGCGTAAAGAAGGGCGACAGGGTTGCCATTTATCTGCCCATGATCTCGGAGCTTCCCATCGCCATGCTCGCGTGCGCCCGGATAGGCGCGGTTCACACGATAGTCTTCGGCGGCTTCTCTGCAGAGGCCCTGAGAGACAGGATCCTCGATGCCGAGGCTAAGACCCTCGTGACAGCGAACGGCTACTGGCGCTCCGGCAAGCACGTCAGCTCCAAGGCGAGCGCTGATGCGGCTTGCGAACTCTGCGCGAAACAGGGTCACAAGGTCGAGAACGTCATTGTCGTGAAGCGGCTGGATGGGCTTGAAGTGCCCATGACCGCAGGACGGGACACCTTCTGGGCAGACGAGCTGGCTGCCCCCGACATCAGCGACACCTGCCCGGCTGAGCAGATGGATGCCGAGGACCCCCTGTTCATCCTTTACACATCCGGCTCCACAGGCAAGCCGAAGGGCGTCATGCATACCGTCGGCGGCTACATGGTCTACGTGTACAGCACCTTCAAATATATCTTCGATTACAAGGACAAGGACGTCTTCTTCTGTACCGCCGATATCGGCTGGGTCACCGGACACTCCTACATCGTGTACGGTCCTCTTACGAACGGAGCCACCTCGCTCGTCTTCGAATCGGTTCCCACCTATCCGCAGCCGGATCGTTTCTGGCAGATCATCGAGAAGTTCAAGGTCTCCATATTCTATACCGCCCCCACCGCAATAAGGGCTATCGCCCGGGAAGGCGAGGAGTGGCCGGCCAAGAGGGACTTATCAAGCTTGAGACTCCTCGGCTCAGTGGGTGAGCCGATCAACCCCGAAGCCTGGATGTGGTTCCACAAGAATATCGGCAAGGAAAAATGCCCCATCGTCGACACGTGGTGGCAGACCGAGACAGGCGGCATACTGATCACTCCGCTTCCCGGCGCGTGGCCGACCAAGCCCGGCTCAGCCACGCTGCCCTTCTTCGGCGTGGACGCAGTAGTGCTCAGACCGAGGACCAATGCCACCGACCGTGCGGTAGAGGCAGGAGTCAACGAGGGTGGCGAGCTGTGCATCAGGAGGTCGTGGCCCGGCATGATGAGAGGCGTCTATAAGGACCCGGAACGTTTCTACAACACTTATTTCATCCAGCAGCCCGGTTTCTACTTCTCGGGAGACGGCGCGCGCAGGGACGAGGACGGATATTTCTGGCTCCTCGGCCGCGTGGATGATGTCGTCAACGTGTCCGGACACCGCATAGGCACGGCAGAGGTAGAGAGCGCCCTGGCGTCCCATGCATCGGTGGCGGAAGCCGCCGTTGTCGGCTTCCCCCACGACGTCAAGGGCGAAGACCTGTACGCCTATATTATTCTCAAAGTGGGTCAGTCAGGCAGCGACGACCTGAAGAAGCAGCTCGTGGCCCACGTGAGAAAGGAAATCGGACCTATCGCCTCCCCCGGCAAGATCCAGTTCGTGCCAGGCCTGCCGAAGACGAGGTCAGGAAAGATCATGAGAAGGATCTTAAGGAAGGTCGCATCGGGCGAGATCGACCAAATAGGCGATACCACGACCCTCGCCGATCCTTCCGTGGTCGACGAGATCGTGAAGAACAGACTCTAAGAAGTCAGGAAGATCGGTTCAAGGGGGACATGCCTCGGCATGCCCCCCTTTTTATTGAGTTGCCCAAGATGAGACCTATGTGGCGGCCATCGGTTCGGGCCTGCCGGCCCGCCCTACGAAAAGGAAGAGACGAACCTATTCAATGGAACCGACTGGTGGAGCTTGCTGCCAGGGAGACCGAGTCCCGGCCGGAACGGGGAGACAGCAGGATAGCCAGAGACATGATCATTATGGGCGGATCCATGTAGATGGTGAAAGACACAAAGGTGGTCGCGATCGCGCCGAAGCATCCGCAGGCTAAGTCGCCTCCTTTCAGAAGCAGTATCTCCTTCGCCACGAAGAAGCTCGTGCTCATGGCCAGGATGCCGAAAGATGAGAGGCGGGTGAGCACTCCAAAAAGAAGTCCCAGGGCGCAAAGAGCCTCTATGAAAGGTAGGACTGTGCCGAAAACATAGGCAAGAGGGACCGGAAGGATGCCGAATTCCAGGACCGGGCCCACGGAATAACGTCCGATGTCGACAAGCTTGCCGCCCGCCGATAGGATGAACACAGAGGCCACGATCCATCTCATCGTGAGAATAGCGTATCGGTTCGCCAGGAACCGGCCTGCAAGGCGTGACGTTTCCTTGAATAGTGCCCGTACCCGAGATCCGAGTGTCTTCGCCCATCCGTTGTCTCTCGCAGAAGGCCGTGCGCCTCCAGGCGTGAACACTCCCACGCTCGTTTCTCTGCACCCGAAGTCGCTTATGGAATCCATGACCGTGCCTCCTTGTCTACTATAGGAGACGGCGGGTCCCCGGGTTTATTGCAAAAGGCGGAACGAAGGTCAAGCCTCTTCATGATCAACAAATGATTTGACAATTTACAGGTCGCCGCAATACTGTATCCAAGCAATAAGACGCCGCGCTGCAATAATCGGCGTTGGTTCTCCCTTTGCCGCACCGAATGAGAGGAAAAGATGGGACCCTTTCTTGCCTCGTGGTCAATCCGAAGAAAGTTGCTGTTCCTTTTGCTGATTGTCTTTGTGCCCGTGGCAGGCAGCATTCTTATCACGGGCGTCAGCGAGCGCCGTCACGAGATCGGGAAGGCACAGTACAAGGCCTGGTTGGTCGTGCAGGGTCTCGTGGCCAAGCAGGAACAGGTCGCCATGACTACGAGGACCTTGCTCGGTACCCTCGCCCGGCTGCATGAGGTTCAGTCCCTCGACGGGGCCTCCTGCAGCAAGCTTTTTCGCCAGTTGCACGATCAGTACCCGTTCTACTCCATTATTGTGGCAGCCACTCCGGACGGAAAGGCGTTTGCCTCCTCCGTACCCATCACCGGCCATTCCGACCTTTCGGGTCGGGTGCATTTCACAGAAGCCATAAGGACTGGTGATTTTTCCGCCGGCGGATATATCGTGGGGAGGGTTACCCATTTGAGATCTCTCAATTTTGCCCTCCCGGTCTTCGACGCTCGCAAAAGAATTGTGGCCGTCCTCATGGCGGGCTTCAACCTCGATGAATATAACCTTTTCGTGTCAAAAGCCAACCTGCCTGAAGGCTACGCGGTTGTGTTCGCCGACAAAGGCGGGACGCGTTTGTTCCGGCTGCCCGGGAATGATAGCTTTCCTCCCGGCACCTCTCTGCCCGCCGATACGATGAAACAGATATCGGGCAAGGGACCGGATCAGGGATACTACGAATTGACGGCCCAGGACGGCGTGCGCCGTGTATATGCCTTTAGCCGGCTCCGTCTTCGAGAGAACGACCCCCCTTACCTCTATATGATCGTCGGCATGCCGAAGGATACGATCCTCCATCAGGGGACTCTTCACATGGCTCGAAACCTGTCGATCCTCGGGATTGCCGCAATTATTGCTTTGGGCCTTGCATGGATTTTCGGGCGCATCGCGTTTGTCGCACCTCTCGACGGGCTCGTTACGGCTCTGCAGCGGTTCGGAGAGGGAGACATGGATGCGAGGACGGGAATGCCCCACACGGCCGACGAGCTCGGCCGTGTGGCCCGCTCCTTCGACGAGATGGCATCTCTCGTTAAGAAGAGGAGCAGCGAGCGCGAAAGCGCGGAAAAGGCCCTGATGGAGTCTCACGCTGAATTGGAGAGACGCATCCGGGAGCGGACCGCCGACCTCTCTGCCGTGAATGGCGCCCTCACGGCTGAAATCGCCGAGCGAAGAGAGGCTGAGACGCACCTTAAGGAATCCGAAGAACGATACAGGGTGGCCATAGAGAGCTCGAACGACGGCGTGACCCTCGTAAGAGGTAACGAGCGTATCTATGTCAATCAGAAATTCCTCGACATGTATGGCTATGGACGGGAAGAGGTCGTCGGGAAGGACGTCGGTCTGATCATACATCCCGACGACCGGAAAAGGGTCCAGGATGAAAACGATAAGCGACAGAGCGGAAAGCCTGCCCCTTCACGGTTCGAGTTCAGGGGAATGCGAAAAGACGGGACGGAGATCCACGTCGAAACTTCGGTCGTTGGAATCACCTATCTGGGACAACCTGCGGTGCTCGCATATCAGAGAGACATCACCGAGCGTAGGAACCTGGAGGAGCAGCTCCGACAGTCCCAAAAGATGGAGGCCATCGGAACCCTTGCCGGCGGCGTTGCCCACGAGTTCAACAATATCCTTACCGTTATCATGGGCCTCGGCAACGTTATCCAGATGTCTCTCGATTCCGGGTCGCAAATGAAACCGCTTATTGACCAGATCGTCGCGTCATCGGAGAAAGCGGCCGATCTCACCCAAAGCCTCCTCGCCTTCGGCAGAAAACAGCGGACGCTGCTGAGTCCGCGCCGAGTGGATACCATCATCGACAGTGCCGTAAAGCTCCTGAAAAGGCTTCTCCCCGAGGACATCGAACTCAAGATGGAACTCGACAGCCATGACGCGGTTGCCCTTCTCGATGCCACCCAGATAGAACAGGTACTCATGAATCTTGCGGCTAATGGCCGGGATGCTATGCATAAGGGGGGAAAACTTACTGTCAGAACGGAAATAGCGGAGCTTGATGAGACGTTCGACAAGGCTCACGGATTCGGAAAACCGGGCAGATACATTCGCCTCTCCGTTTCGGACACCGGCATCGGCATGGACACACACACCATGGCACGCATCTTCGACCCTTTCTTTACGACCAAGGAGGTCGGTAAGGGAACAGGATTAGGTCTTTCCACCGTCTTCGGCATCGTAAAGCAACACGATGGTTATATCTCAGTCTCGAGCGGCCTTCTCAAGGGTACTGCTTTCGACATATACCTCCCCATCGTCGACATCGCGGAACAGGTCGCTCCCGGCGCCGACATCGGGGTCAAGAGAGGTTCCGAGACGATTCTCGTGGTTGAGGACGATCCGGACGTGAGGCGCATGATGGTGATGCTCCTCTCGAATCATGGCTACACCGCACTCGAGGCGGCCGATGGAGACGTGGCCTTGGCGGTCTTCGACGGGCGCGGAGAAGAAATAGCTCTCGTTATCCTTGACGTGGTGATGCCGGGTAAGAACGGCGGGGAGGTCTTCGACGATATCGCCCGTGCCCATCCCTTTGCCAAGGCCATCTTTGTGAGCGGCTACGCGGGAAACATCGTGACCGGCAAGGGCCTTCGGGAAGAGAATCCGGATTTCCCGCAGAAACCCCTATCGGCGGCGAAACTGCTCGCGAAAGTGCGTGAAGTGCTCGACAACCAGGGCATACGCCCAAAGTGAGCGGATCGTATCTCAAGGGTGTCAATATACGGAGGAATTATGAAAGAATTTCTCTTGATACTCGCCGGGGCTTTTGTCCTGTTATTGGGCTACTTATCAGAATAGTGATGCCTGCACAGCCCTGTCAATCAATCGCACCGGCACGCCGGTTGTGGGAATAAACTATGATTGGTATTTCGGAGACGGCGCCATCACCGTGAACAAGCGCGGGGCGTTTAAGATCGCTAATGGCGGCAGTCCCGGTCCCTGGCCTCCTGGACATCGAAGTACGGCAGCATCACCTTCGGACAGTATGGCCGGGAACTGGTGCAAAGCGGTATGAACGAGGCAGGGCTGTTCGTCGGCGGTCTGTTGCTTGAAGAGACCCAATGGTCTCCCCCGGATTCACGGCCATCGATCCGTTCGGGCCAATGGTTACAGTACCAGCTGTAGATACCGCCAGCACTATCAAGGAGGTGATCGAGAGCGACAAGAGGATTAGGATAAGTAGCATCCCCGGCATAAGCAGCCCTGAGCATTTCTTTGTCTGCGACAAATCCGGTGACTGCGCCGTTATTGAGTCTCTCCAAGGCAAGCCAGTTTACCATTCCGGGAAGGATGTACCAGTGCCGGTGCTCACGAACAGCATCTACAGTAGTTGCCTTGACTTCTTGAATACGGGCAAGATGCCTGAACCGGATAAGGATTGCTCTGTGCGCCGCTTCAAAGAGGCGGCGGCTATGGTTCCGGCTATCGACAGGCAAGTATCAGAATCGGAAAGGAGCCTCGCCTTCGAGATCTTGAAGAAAGTCGAACACAGCACCCAGTGGACTATCGTATATGATCTTAAGAACCTGCGCGTATTCTTTCGCACGGCCGAGAAGCCGAATCTACGCTATTTTTCGTTCGCGGCCTTCGACTTTTCCTGTGCGAAACCTGCGAAGATCCTCGATATACAAGCCGACCTGTCAGGCGACGTAAGCGGTAACTTTGTAACCTACTCGAGAGAGGCGAACCGCGACCTCATCGGACGAGCCTTCAAGAAAACAGGCCCTCTGTCGAACCTCCCGGCCTATGTTTTGGACGAACTCTCGTTCTACCCGGAAAGCTTTGTGTGCGTCGATTCGGCAGGACCGCGGCCATAGCGTTAAATCCCTCCCCCGCCCTGAGTAGCTTCCCCAGAACTTGACGGGAGTGATGGCGAGCCGCAGATCACACTGAAGGCAGCGCTTCGCTTCACTGTTTGCAGTCTCCTCGTCCATGTCTCCCACGACCTCGCAGAAGCCCTGGACGCGCTTGTCGGGGAGGAGGCAGACTTGCTCACAGCGGCTCATCCTAGCGAAGTCTTTATCGGGTCCAAGCCAGGGGCCGAGCTTGGAGACAGGCGCAAGCTTCTCGTCGATGTCCCCGCGACCTTCGAGGAACCTGTCTATTGCCGTAGCCGCTTTTCTGCCTGAGGCGATAGCCTTCACGACCGATGCGGTTCCGGTGACCGCGTCACCAGCTGCAAAAACAGCATCCCTGTTTGTGGCCTGAGTATAGGTGTCCAGTTCCACGAGTCCGCGGGAAGTGGTGTCTATGCCGAATCCTGTCGGTATGTCGGGCTTTTGGCCGATAGCGAAGATTACCGTATCTGCTTCGATGATGTGACGCGAACCGTCGATTGTCTCTATCTCCGGGTTCCCCTCTTCATCGAAACTAAAGCTCGATACCTCAAGGCATTCGACACCGTTTATTCCCCCATCCTTCCTGGCGATGCCCATGAAGGTCCTCGAAGGGTACAAGGTAATACCTTCTTCTCCTCCCTGATCGATCTCATCGTCTGCAGCAGGCAAGTCAGCCATGCCTTCGAGACAGGCGATAGAAACTTCATCCGCCCCGAGACGGCGGGCGACCCGGGCGCAGTCGAAGGCCACGTTGCCGCCGCCCAGCACCACGACACGTTTTCCGATTGTTACTGTTTTTCCTTCGTTCACATCCCTTAAGAAATCGGTGTTGATCAAGACCTCAGTTCCGTTGGCTCCCGGGAGGTTGAGCCTGGTTCCCTTGTGAGCCCCTACAGCGACGAGAACCGCATCAAAGCCATCTGCGAAAAGGGCGTCAATCGATTCGTTGTGGGTGCCCGTCCTGATTTCCACACCTTCCTTCTCGATCTCTCTTATCTCCTCTTCGAGCACGTCCCTGGGCAGACGGTAGCTTGGAATGCCATATCGAAGCATGCCTCCGGCAAAGGGAAGGGCCTCGAAGACGATTACTTTGTGTCCCTGGCGGTTGAGGTAATGGGCTGCCGTGAGGCCGGCCGGTCCGGAGCCGATGACAGCCACCTTCTTTTCAGTGGGTGTTTTGCTTCGAGCGCTCGCTTTCCAAAGAGCCTCTTCGTCATGGCCTGCCGCGAACCGCTTGAGATCCCTGATCGAGACCGACTGGTTCACTTCACCTCGTCGACACGCCGCCTCGCAAGGGTGATCGCACACATAGCCGAGCACCTTCGGGAAAGGCACTTTTTCTCTTATTACGGCCACGGCAGCCGCATAGTTCTTCTCTTTGATAAAACGAAGATAGCGGGGCACGTCGATTTCTGCCGGACAGCCGTGACGACAGGGGACGAGGGCCGCTTTTCGGCTCTTTCCTTTAGTCGGTTCTCCCTTGTCCATGATGGCGCCGGTAGGGCAAACCTCGGCGCAGGCACCGCAAAACCTGCAGCCTGATTCGGCGAGCGGAAGATCGTGCTCTGTCCCGACATACGCTTCGTTTCCTTCCTTCTTGTAAAAGAGGACCCCTACGCCGCGCAGTTCCCTGCAGGCCCGCACACAGCGTCCGCAGAGAATGCACTTGTTGGGATCCTGGACAAAGAGGGGGTTGGTCGATCTTGTTGGAAGAAGCTTCGATCTCCTTTTCACGCTCAGATGGTCGCACGCGAGGTACTGTTTGAGCGATTGGAGCTCGCAATTGAGGTATTTGACGCAGGCTGTGCAGTCCTGCTGATGGCCGGCGAGCATGAGCTCCATCGCGAGCCTCCTCATGCGGTCGATGGCGTCGCTCTTCGTTCGGACCACCATCCCTTCGGAGGCCGCCGTCGTACATGAGGGGAGAAGGCCTTCCATACCTTCCACCTCGACCAGGCAAAGCCTGCATGCGCCGATCGGCGAGAGATCGGGATGATGGCAGAGATGGGGGATATAGATGCCGCCGCTCAGGGCCGCTTCGAGGAGACTCGTCCCGTTCTTGGCCTCGATCTGCCTGTTGTCTATAGACAGTTTGATTATCTCCAAGCCTCACTTCCTTGCAACAGCAGGCGCATGTCCCTCATGGATTCTTCGGGCATCTTTTTTGCTCGATATGGGCCCCGTAGTCAGATTGAAAAAGATTGATGCTGCTGACCACCGGGCGGCCCGCGTTTCTGCCCAGATCACAGAGGCAGCCCTCCGCCATTGCCCCGGCGAGACCGGTCATGAGATTGAGACCTTCCGGCCTGCCGTCACCCTGTGCAATATCCTTCAGGGCCTCTGACATCTGTAAAGTACCTTCACGGCAGAAGACGCACTTGCCGCACGACTCGCCCTGAAGGAAAGAAATCACTTTCTTTGCCATCTCCACCCCGCAGTTCTCGCCCGATATGACCTCGAGAACCCCCGAGGCCGTATCGAGGCCCCCGAGAGCCGGGCCGCAATCGATAGCGGACGCGAGCTCGTCCTGGCTGAGAAAGGCTGCAAAGGGCGGACCGAGCCGCGCTGTCTTGATGATACCTGAGCCTGGGGCCCCGCCTCCGATATGATTGATGATGTTCTTTATGGCGGTGCCGAAAGGCACCTCGACCGTGTAGAGATGAGAAACATCACCCGTAAGGGTGATTACCCTGGTTCCTGTGCACGATGCCGTTCCAAACCCTGAGAACCATGAACCACCATTATCGAGGATCGCGGGAAGGCTCGCGAGGGTCTCCGCGTCGCAGACAAGGGCCCTTTTCTCTTCAAGCCGCCCCGCCGGATAGGCGTACCGTGAATCGGGCATGGCCTGCTTGCCTTCGAGGGCGCAAAGCAGGGCAGAATCGTCCAAGAGAACGAGCGACCGCGGCGCGGTCCTGATCTCTATGTCGCAACCGAAGGAGGAGTCGAGGATCTTCGCTCCGAGAAGGCTATATTCCCCCATCCGTCGGACCAGCTTAATGAGTCTTTCCCGCGTGGCTTCCTCCTCTTGGGCTATGCAGAGAATAGAGGCAGAAGCACCAAGGGCGTACGCAGCGATCAGGAGCCCTTCCAAAACCGTGTGGGGATCGCTGTCGAGGAGAAGACGCGCTGTCCGGCCTCGCCCATCTGCGTCGATCGCGTTGCATACGATGACCCGTCCGGACGCGGACCCGCCGCTGTGAGCAGGGGCGTCGAGGAAGAGCTGCCACGTGTCGGCTGCCCTGCGGCCTCTGTCCCCCAGGCCCGCATCCCTTATCTCTCTCAAGACGCCTTTTCGGTCTGATCGGAGAGCCTTTGCCAGACCCCCGTAACCATGTCTGGCGGCAACATAATGATACAGACTCTGCGGGTCGACCAACCCGCAATTGCGCAGGACGATCCTGTTCTGAAGGGCGAGCAGGGGCACATCGGAAGCACGGGGAATGGCTTCAAGCGCCTCGTCGCCCATACTGCAAAAGGCGAGATCGGGCCTTCTCCCTGCTTTCTTCAAGCAATCGGTTGCGAGCTGGGAGGCGGTTTCACCCGTGACCCGGTGGTAAAGTATGGCGGGCTCTTCGGGCTTTTCCGTGACGACTATGGGTTCGAGGTCGTAATAGCCGAAGGAGCCCGTCCTGATTACCTTTCCCTTTTCATCTGTTCTTTTCGCCCAATTCTCGAAAAGATCGGTGAAGGCATCTGCGGCGCCGCTGTCCGAGGCCCCTGCAACATATACCTTCGTGCACTGCCTGTTGGTCGCCCATCTACACTCGGATCGGGCCTTTTCGACGATTTCTTCAAAATTCATCTATGCTCTCACCCTTTTGGTCACGGATAGCGCGTCGAATCTTTTTGCAGAAAATATGCCACCTCTCTCCTTTCTATTCCTGATGAATGATCGGCGGCCCTGTGGTATAAGATTATAAGACAAAGATCGTTGGGTATATCGGCCTTTCGGCCACGATGATCTTAGCTCTTGCTTCGAAGGCGACTTAGATTGCGAGGTGCACTATGGCATCACAGAAGGTGCCGAGGGGTCCGAGTCGGGTGAAGCCCCGGGAAATTGTTCTTGAGGCTGCAGGAAACGAGAGGGACGATCGACTCTACGAAAGAGTACGATCTTTCAGGGAGGCTCTCTTTGACCTCTCCGCGCGACTCATCAGCGTTCCTCCTTCTCAGATCGGTGACGAAATCGAAATAGGCTTCCGGGATGCCGCCGGGTTTTGGGGTCTCGACTCACTCATCCTTTTGGATACTTCTGGTGATGGAAATATGCGAGAAACGTGCGCCTTCCACGCCCCGGGAACAGAGATAGTTTCTTTGGGGGACGGAGGCCACGAAATCCCGTGGGTCGCCGATCAGATGGACAAAGGAGAGGCGGTCGTGCTCTCAAGACTGCCACAGGATCTTCCGGAGACGGCTACAGGGGAGAGGCAGTTTTTTTCGCGTCATGCCATTGACTCAGCTTTCTTCATACCCTGTACAGGAGCTTCGCCGCCCGGTTCCTTGGTGCTCTTCGCCCTCTCCGTGCGCCAGGTGCGCCTATGGCCGGCGGAGATGATAAGGCTCTTCGGTTACCTTGGCAAAATATTGGCAGGTGCCCTGGAACGGAAAAGGGTGATCGAGAGGATCGACGAGATGCTTCGGTACGAGCGGCTCCTCTCGGAAGTGTCGGCCACCTATATCAATCTGCCCCGCGACGAGGTGGAAAAAGTCCTTCGAGAGGATTTCGGCCGTCTGAGCCGCCTTCTGGGTGTCGACCGGTGCATACTCTATCGGGTCGACGATAACAAGCGCTTTACCCATCTGGAGAAACCCTTTTTCTGGTGTCCTGACGAGGATGCCGACGCGATCGAGGAGCTGGACCGGTTCTGGGCGAAAATGCCCAACCTGTTCGATAACCTTCAGTATTGCTTCGATAAATGGTATCGGGGAGAGCATTTGGCGTGGACGCGCCTCGATGATCTGCCCTCTGAAGCAGAGAAGATGAAGCAGCTTTATGGGAGATTCGGCGTCAAGTCGGGCATAGCGGTCCCTGTCTCGGTTGCCGGAACTACCATTGCGGCCCTTGTGGTCACCACAGTCCACGTTCATCGCGTCTGGCCTCCCGATCTCATCTCGAGGCTCCGTCTTTTCGGCGAAGTCTTTGCTAACGCCCTCATGCGTAAGAGAAATGAGGAAGAGATTCAGTCGGCATTGTCTGAGATAAGGTCCCTCAAGGAGCGGATCGAGGCAGACTACATTTACCTTAGGGAAGAGATCAACCTCGAGCACGATTTTGGAAACATCGTCGGCAAGAGCGACGCCCTCAAACAGATACTCGTAAAGGCAAAGCAGGTGGCGCCGACAAACGCGACTGTTCTGCTCCTTGGCGAGACGGGTACGGGAAAGGGTCTCATTGCCCGGGCGATTCACAACACGAGCAAGCGGAAGGACCGCCCGTTCATGCAAGTCAACTGCGCAGCCCTCACACCCAGTCTGATTGAGAGCGAGCTCTTCGGCCATGAGAAAGGCGCCTTTACCGGTGCAATGTCCAAACGTATAGGTCGTTTCGAAGCTGCTCACGGCACGACGCTCTTCCTCGATGAGATAGGCGATCTGCCCCTCGAATTGCAGCCGAAGCTGCTCCGTGTCTTGCAGGACGGCGAATTCGAGCGAGTCGGCGGCACTGCAACCGTAAAGTGCGATGTCCGGGTGATCGCTGCCACGAACCGGGACCTCGAAAAGGAGGTCGAAGAAGGAAGGTTCAGACGCGACCTTTGGTACCGCCTCAGCATCTTCCCGATCTGCATACCCCCCTTGAGGGAAAGGTTGGATGATATTCCTCTTTTTCTCAGTTCTTTTGTGAAGAAATATGGAACGTGGATGGGGAAGCAGTTCGACATGGTCTCCTCCAAGACGATCCGGAACCTCCAGAATTATCCGTGGCCCGGGAACATAAGGGAGCTTGAGAATCTGGTGGAAAGGGCGGTTATCACGAGCCCTGACGGCACTCTCCAGATCGAGGTGCCTGCCTGGAGCGAGCCGGTGGCCGACTCTGAAAAGACTTTGCAGGAATTCGAGAGGGAACACATCCTGAAAGCACTTGAAGGGGCAAACTGGACCATAGAGGGTCCGAACGGAGTTGCACGCCGGTTGGGACTGAAACCCAGCACCCTCAGATCCCGGGCAAAGAAGCTCGACATCCATCGTCCTCGCCGTCAGCCCGGCTAAAGGCAGTCGGACTCAGCCGGCCGTCTCATCATTTCCCACCGTATCGTGCGGCCCCCGCGATATATGGTGGTCCTTTTTCTATTTCTGCCTTTGCATCCCATCACCCCTTGTAGAGAGAAGATGACCTAAATCAGGGCAGTTTTCGCTAGCGTGCCCGACGCCTTTCGCCGGGCACGCTGCTTGAATAGACTGGGGAGGACCGGAAGCGAGTGCCGCGCCGAGGTAGCCGTCGGTACCGGTCAATATTCTATTTACCGACATAACGGAGAATCCATGAGGTCGGAGCATATAGCCGTGGTCGGAGCCGGCTTGATGGGACACGGGATCGCCCAGGTCTTCGCTGCAAAAGGCAACGAGGTGGCCTTGACCGACACGGATCCCGGCGTTCTTGCGGGGGCCGTGGCAAAGATCCGATCCAATCTGATTTTTCTTGCTTCTCACGGCATCGGTGTCGAAGAGGACGTCGAATCGACCGTCAGGAACATAAGGAGCACCAGCGATCTCGGTGATGCCGTAAGAGGAGCCCGCTTCGTCATCGAGGCAGTCCCTGAGAGCGCGGCCCTGAAACAGGGATTGCTCCAGGCCATCGAAGGGTTTGTGGCGCCTGCGACGATTCTCGCCACCAACACGTCGGTCATCAGTATCACGGAAATCGCGGCGAAGGTTAAGAAGAGGGAAAGGATCGTGGGAACCCATTTCTGGAACCCTCCCTGCTTGATCCCCCTCGTCGAGGTGGTACCCGGAAAGTACACGTCGTCGGAAGTCGTTGATTATGCCTTCGACCTCCTCAAGACCGCGGGCCAGCATCCTGTGAAGATAAGGAAGGATGTGCCCGGATGTGTGGGAAACAGGCTCCAGCATGCCCTTTGGCGCGAAGCGATGTCGATCGTGGAACAGGGGATCGCCGATCCGGCGACAGTAGACGACGTGGTAAAGAATAGCTTTGGTATAAGGATGCCGGTGCTCGCTCCCCTCGAAACAGCAGACATGGTGGGTCTCGATCTGACGCTACAGATTCATGACTACATACTGCGCCATATTGATAGGTCTCAGGTCTCGTCCCCGGTGCTTAGGGACAAGGTGCAAAAAGGAGAACTGGGCTTCAAGGCGGGCAGGGGCTTCTACGAATGGGACAAGGAGAGCATGGGGCAGTGCCGGAAACGGCTGGCGGAGCATCTCATAGGTCGGAACCGGGAGAATATGGACGGCTAAGGCCGCGAAAGGGCAGTGAGATGGTTGTGGGAGTGGGGACCGATATCCTGAGCATGCAGCGATTTAGCAATATCCTCGAAGCGGACAGGGATGCCTTCGTCCGGAAGGTCTTTACCGCCGAAGAGCGCAGTCAGGCAGCCCGAAGCCCGGATGAGTTGGCCTACCTTGCCACACGATTCGCAGGAAAAGAGGCGGTCTTCAAATGCTTCGGGATTCTCGGGAACCTTCGGTTAGGAGAGATAGAAGTACTCGACGGGGAGACCGGCCAGCCCTATGTAACCCTCCTGGGCGACTTTGTCGGAATAGCCGGAGACAGAGGCATAACGGAAGTCCTTATTTCTCTCTCTTATGAAAACGAGTACGCCGTCGCTTTTGCTCTAGCCCAGGGTCAAAAGGAAGCGGGCGAGAGACCACGAATAGGAGTCGAAGGGTAATGGGAGCCCAAAGGGAGGTTCGTTGATGGCCGACAAGATAAGAAAGAAGGAGATTTTCGGTGACGTGGAAATAGAAACCATTTACAGGGCGGCGAGGCGTCCTGTGCCGCCTGAGGAGAAAGAGGGAGAGGAAGGGGCGAGTGACGACCCCATGGCGAGAATGGGCCACGGATTCTGTCCGCCTTTCAACCAGCGCACATACGTGGCGGAGGATGGTATTATCTGCGAGCAGGATATCCCGGTTACCCTCCGTGACGGTACCATCATTTATACCGATATTTACCGGCCCATCGGGCAAACCAATATTCCGGCGATCATATCGTGGAGTTACTTCGGCAAACGTCCGGGCGATGGTTTCGACGAGTGGCAGATCATGGGTGTTCCACCGGGAACGGTCTCCCGCATGACCAAGTTCGAGTCTCCCGATCCGGCCTATTGGTGCCGCCACGGCTATGCGGTGGCAAACGCAGACCCGCGCGGTGTAGGCCATTCCCAGGGGGACATCAATATGTTCGGCGCCCAGGACGGACGTGACGGCTACGATTTCGTGGAGTGGCTCGCCACACAATACTGGTGCAACGGAAAGGTGGGCATGAGCGGCAATTCGGGCGTTGCCATGACCCAGTGGCGGATTGCGGCGGAAAAGCCGCCGCACCTGGTCTGCATAGCGCCGTGGGAGGGCACGGGTGATCTTTACCGCGAATCCCTTTATGAAGGAGGCATCCCCGCGCTCGGCTTCAGCGACTTTATCGTCGGCTCCCTCACCGGACCCGGGTACGTGGACGACAACGTGGAGATGGCCAAGAAGTACCCGTTCATGAATGCCTATTGGGCAGACAAGATTCCCAGGTGGCAGGACATCCGGATACCGACGTACACGACAGTCTGCTGGAACCACTTTCACCTCCGGGGATCGATGGAGGGCTTCAGAAGAATACGCACCCAGAAGAAGTGGCTCAGGGCGCACAGGGAGTTCGAGTGGCCCGACACCTACTGCTCGGCAGGGCTCGAGGACCTGAGACACTTTTTTGACCGTTATCTCAAAGAGATCCGCAACGGGTGGGAGTTGACGCCGAGGGTGCGCCTCGAGGTCATGGATGCCTACGAGTACGACTTCCAGACAAACCGTCCCGAAAAGGAGTTTCCTCTCGCAAGGACCACTTACGAGAAGCTCTATGTGGACGCAGCACGAAGGGGCCTCAGTTCCGAGCCCGTGGCAGAGGAGTCGAAGGTCTCCTACGAGGGAGAGACAGGGTTCACGACCTTCGATATCAAGTTCGACAAGGATACGGAGATCACGGGATACATGAAGCTCCGGCTCTGGGTCGAGGCTGAAGGCAACGACGATATGGACCTATTCATCGCCATTCAGAAGCTGGATGAGGAGGGCAACTGGCTCCCTGTCAACGTGCTCGGCGAGCCTCATCCGGGAGCATGGGGGAAGATGAGGGTTTCCCACAGGGAGCTCGATCCCAAGCTCTCAACCGATTTTCAGCCTGTTCAGGCCCACCTGAAAGAAGAGAAGCTGAAACCCGGCCAGATCGTCCCTGTTGACATCGAGATATGGCCCCACAGCAGGATCTGGCACAAGGGACAACAGCTCAGGGTGCTCGTATCGGGCCATTACATTCGCGAAGGCTGGTTCGAGCCTTTTTTCTGGGACACGAACAACAAAGGCATGCACGTCATTCACTCGGGCGGCAGATATGACTCGTACCTCCAGATTCCGGTTATTCCGCCGAAGTACGTGGCGGGAGACTACGTGTACAGGTAGAAAAAGAACAAGTCCTATCGACTTAAAGGACCTGCTCTTCGATAGATAAGGAGCGAGGGATGGCCACGAATGTTATGGAAAGGCTCGAGGCCCGGGCAAGGTCGGACCCCAAGAGGGTCGTTCTTCCCGAGGCAGGCGAGGAGAAGATACTCAGGGCCGCCCGGGAGGTCAAGGATAGGGGACTCGCATCGCCCGTGCTGGTCGGCGTCCCCGACAGCGTAGCCGCCGCCGCAGGAGCCATCGGCGTATCGCTCGAAGGTATCCCGATCGTCGACCACACCGATGAAGAGAGGGTCGACCGCTTCGCAGCCTTGTTTTCTCAAGAGAACAGCGATTATCCTCCCCGGGCCGTGAAGCGTATGTTGAGGAGCCCTCTCAATTTTGCAGCCATGATGGTGCGCTTCGACGAGGCCGATTGCATGGTCGCGGGCCTGAGCCACACCACGGGGGACGTCATCCTCGCCGGGCAGATGATATTGGGTATGAGTCCGGGCATCTCGACGGTCTCCAGCATGGGCATCTTGGCGATACCGGGTTATGAGGGACCGGAAGGCGACCTCCTCGCCATCGCCGACTGCGCCGTCTGCGCAGCGCCGGGATCCGAAGAGCTTGCAGATATCGCTATATCGGCCTCAGATATGGTGAAGAAGCTTCTCGGGTGGGAGCCCAGGGTAGCTTTGCTTTCTTTTTCGACAAAAGGAAGCGCGGGCCACGAGCGGGTCGACATGGTTTTGGAAGCCCTGCGCCTGGCAAAGGAACGAAGACCGGAGCTTCTCATCGACGGGGAGCTTCAGCTCGATGCTGCCATCGTTCCGGAAGTGGCTGCCAAGAAGGTGAAGGAAGAAAGTGCGGTGGCGGGCAGGGCCAATGTGCTTATCTTCCCCGATCTGGAGTCAGGTAACATCGGAGTAAAGCTGGTTCAGCGTTTCGCAAAGGCCGTCGCTTACGGTCCGCTTCTCCAGGGCCTGGCCAGGCCTGTGAGCGATCTGTCCCGTGGAGCGCCCGTGGAGGAGATTGTCGGCGCCATCACCATGGTAGCCGTGAGCGCACAGAGCAAATGACCGGGAAGTCCCATTGCAAACCCACGCCTGGTTTGCAATGAGCATCAGGTGAAGGCGCACTACCTTTAAGGTGATCCGTATCGTGAAGGATTTCCGTATTTTTGCCATAAACCCGGGCTCTACATCGACGAAGATAGCCCTCTTCAGGGACGACAAACCGCTCTTTTCGGCCAATGTCTCTCATGATGCCGCGGTCCTGGCGAAGTTCGTTGAAATCTCCGACCAGTTCTCTTACCGAAAAGAGACTATCCTGGCCGAATTGGAAAAAAATGGCGTTTCCCTGAAGGGGACCGACGCCTTTGTGGGAAGGGGAGGCGGTCTTGTGGGCTGCGAGGGCGGAACATATGGAATCAACGAGGTCCTCTTGCATCATGCGAGAACGTGCTTTACCGTCAGGCACCCGGCCACGCTCGGAAGCCAGTTGGCCCGGGACTTTGCAATGACTTACGGGGGGCAAGCCTTCGTGGTCAATCCACCCGACGTAGATGAGCTCGATCTTGTCGCCCGTGTCACGGGCCTTGTTGATGTGGTCCGGGAGAGCAGGGGCCACCCTCTCAACCAAAAGGAGGTTGCCATAAGGTATGCCGCTGAGATCGGCAAGCCCTACGAGGAGCTCAATCTCGTGGTTTCCCACATGGGCGGCGGCGTATCGGTGACGGCCCACAGAAAGGGCCGGATGGTAGATTCGACGGATGTCATCAACGGTGACGGACCCATGGCACCCACGAGAGCAGGCGCCCTGCCGGCAACAGCGATCATGAGGATGTGCTATTCAGGCACTTACCGGGAAAAAGATATATACGACCGGATCACGAAGACCGGAGGCTTCGTCGATCATCTCGGCACATCCGACCTGACCGAGATAGTCGGGCGAATCGAAAAGGGCGACTCCTACGCGAAGCTCATCTACGACGCCATGATCTACCAGATCGGAAAGTACATAGGCGCCTATGCTGCGGTCCTCAAGGGGCAGGTGGATGCCATCCTCCTCACCGGCGGCATGGCCCATGAGACCCATTTGGTAGAAGGCGTAAAGGCTATGGTGGGGTACATCGCGCCGATCAAGGTCTATGCCGGTGAATTCGAAATGGAGGCCCTGGCAGCCGGAGCGCTCAGGGTGCTCACCGGCCAGGAGGAGCCGAAGGTATATACGGGAATACCGGTATGGAACAGCAATACGTACGGGCTCAAGGCGGCAAGAACAT